>NZ_JAFCUQ010000001.1:0-714209 GCF_049896625.1 Pseudomonas sp. TWP3-1 | reverse complement strand
TCTTTATCGGCGCTTGGGTGAAAGGAGGAGGGGCGAAATCTCCCACGGATCTGTACTGCGTCAACAGTCAGAAGCCAGCCTAGTCCCTCCTCCTCCCTTCAAGTACCAAGCATACAAGCTAGCCTGCTGGCGATGGCGTCCGTTCAGTCACCGGTGATGGTGGCTGAACTGGCGCTATCGCCAGCAGGCTTGCTCTCACATTTGGATCTGTGCAAGGCTCAGGATCTACCGGACTGTTCTTCCAGGTGATCGGATTCAAACAATCTGGCCAATTCCGCCCGCGCTTCCTGGGCGGTTTGCAGGACTTTCGCCGCGTCGTCGTATACCGCGTGTTGAGCTTCCAGCACTTGTTCGTCGTGATGCTTGAAGCGCTTGATCCGCGCATCAGCCTGCGCTTGAGTCAGGCCAAGTCCGACCAGCGTGCGCCGGCTCATTTCCAGACTCGAATAGTAAGTCTCTCGCACCGCCTCAGCCCCCACATCGACCAAGCGATGCACATGCTGACGGTTACGCGCGCGGGCGATGATTTTCATGTGCGGATACAGCTTGCGCACGATCTCGGCGGTCTTGATGTTGGTGTCCGGATCGTCCGTGGCGATCACGAAATATTCCGCTTCCCCGACCTTGGCCGCATTGAGGATTTCCGGACGCATCGGGTCGCCGTAGAACACCGGCACGCCGCCAAAACTGCGCGACAGTTCAATGGTTTCCACCGAGGTATCCAGTGCGACGAACTTGATGTTCTGCGCGCGAAGGATCCGCGCGACGATCTGGCCCATCCGACCCATGCCGGCGATCACCACGCGCGGTGCATCGGTATCGATCTGACGGAATTGTTCCGGCACTTCCACAGGTTGCACTTTCGGGCTGACCAGCCGCGCGCAGATCAACAGCAGCAACGGCGTGACGGCCATCGACAGGGTGATGGTCAGCACCAGCAGGTCATATAGACGTGGTTCGAACAGGCCCTGATCGCGGCCGATCTTGAACACCACAAACGCAAACTCACCGCCCGCTGCCAACACAATGCCGAGGCGGATTGCACTGACCTTGTTCAACCCACCGGCTAATCGCCCGACCACGAACAACAGCGGCAATTTCAGCGCGATCAACAGCAGCGTCAGACCCAGCACGGTGATCGGTGCGCTGAGCAGCAGACTCAAATTCGCACCCATGCCCACGCTGATGAAAAACAGCCCGAGCAACAGACCTTTGAACGGTTCGATCTGCGCTTCCAGCTCATGCCGGTATTCCGAATCCGCCAGCAGCAGACCGGCGAGAAACGCGCCGAGCGCCATCGACACGCCGACCTGATCCATCAGCCACGCCGTGCCGATCACCACCAGCAGCGCGGTCGCTGTAGAGACTTCCGGCAAGCCGGTTTTCGCCACAATGCGGAACACCGGACGCAACAGATATCGTCCACCGATCACCACCACGGCGATGCTGCCAAGTACGCGCAAACCGTGATTCAGATCCTCGGCGGCGCTGGTGGTGTGATCGCCGCCGGCCAACATCGGTACCAGCGCAATCAACGGGATCGCGGCGATGTCCTGGAACAGCAGAATCGCAAACGCCAAGCGCCCGTGGGGGCTAGTCAGTTCCTTGCGCTCGGCAAGGCTTTGCAGACCGAACGCAGTCGACGACAACGCCAGACCGAGGCCGAGCACAATCGCGCTGTTAAGCGACTGGCCGAAGACAAACAGCGCCAACACACCGATCACCGAGCCGGTCAGCAGCACCTGCGCCAGACCAACACCGAACACCGCTTTGCGCATCACCCACAAACGTCGTGGCGACAGCTCCAGACCGATGATGAACAACAGCAACACCACGCCCAGTTCCGAGATGTGGCTGACGCTTTGCGGATTACCGATCAGGCCCAGCACCGACGGGCCGATAATCACCCCGGCAAACAGATAACCGAGCACCGCGCCCAGTTGCAGACGCTTTGCCAGCGGCACGGTGAGCACGGCGGCGAACAGAAACACGACGGCGGCTTGTAACAGATTGCCTTCATGGGGCATGAGCGGGACTCCAGACACTCGGTACGGCGGGGGCGACAAGGATAAAGGCTGATCCGCCGGCACACCACATACTCCTGGAGATAGGGTGCGTCTGTCGCAATACTCCACAGAAAAATCAGCCATTCACAAGGAATGTTTCCAGCGCTGCGCAGTCGGAGTTCTGGTACTTAACACTCAAGAGGTTGACCCATGAACAGCAAAACCCTGATTGCCAGCCTGGCCCTCGTCGCAGGCATCGCCGGGATCACCCCGATCGTTCAAGCGGCCGAAACCTCGAACGACACCGTTCAACATTCGCCTGCTGGCGGACGTGAACTGAAAGCCAACGACCGCGCGCCGGACGTTTATCAGCGTGAAGACAAAGCGCTGAAAGACTGGAAAAAACGTGGCCTCAAGGCACCGATTGAGGAGTCGCAGTGGGTGCAGATCAACGACAAGTACGTGATGGTGATGATCACGAACGGCACGATTGTCGAGATTCAGCCGGTGGTGCGTTAAGCCTGTTGCAACAATTGGCCACGGATGGCTGATTGCATTCGAGCACTGTTCGGGTAAAAACGTCGCCCTGATCTGTTGCTGCAGTAGTGCACGGCCACTTATATCCTGATTCAATAGAAGGACATACGGTCGCCGTTATTGCCCGGATCCAATAGCTGAAACGGAAAATCGGACTTTCCCTAAGGTAATGACGTGAAACGTGATACCCGCCTCGTTGTGCTTTTGCTGCTGGTCATCGGCTGTTCCCTGGCCTCGCTGACTGTCTGGAAGGTGCTGGCCTCCCGCGATCGAGCGCTGGAGGAAGTCGATGTCCATGGGTTGAACCTTACCCAGGCGCTTTCCACTTACTCCGAAGGCATCGTCCGCCAAAGCTCGCTGCTGTTGCTCGGACTCGTCGAACGCCTGGAAACCGAAGGCAGTGGCCCCATGCAGATCGAGCGACTCAGGGCCTTGGTTGATCGCCAGGAACCGCTGATGCCCCAGCTCAGTGGCATCACCATCTACGACAATCAGGGACGCTGGCTGATGTCTTCCAATCGGCCGATTCCGGCCGGGGCGAACAGCAGTGACCGTGCCTATTTCATTCATCATCGCGACGATCCATCCCGCGAGACCTTCATCGGTCCGCCCATCCAGAGCCGTTCCAATCTGGAATGGGTAATCACCGTCAGCCGCCGTTTCAATGATGTTCACGGGGAGTTTGCCGGGGTGGTGGCGGTGACTCTGGGGGTGGAAAACTTCCTGCGCCTGTTCGGCAAAATTGACGTCGGGCAGGACGGAGCCATCGGGTTGTCTTACACCGACGGGACCTTGCTGGTGCGCTATCCGTTTCGCGAGCAGGACATGGGGCGCAACTTTTCCAAGTCACCGATTTACGCGAAATATCTGGTGGATCGATCCGTTGGTACTGCGTCGTTCACGTCCAGTCTGGATGGCGTCGAGCGACTTTACGCCTTTCGCAAGAGTGAAAAACTGCCGCTGATCACGACCGTCGCGCTCGGCAAGCGTGAAGCCCTCACGGCATGGCGGATGGAGGCCTTGCTGTCGGCAGTAGTGGTCACGGGACTGCTGGGGCTTACGGGCCTGATTGGTTGGTTTTTGATGCTGGATATCCGTCGGCGCACCGAAGTAGAGGGGCAGCTGAGGGGCGCTCAACAACAGTTGCTTTCATCTAATCGGCAATTGGAGTTATTGGCACTCAAGGATGCGCTGACAGGTTTGGCGAATCGGCGCTGCTTTGATGAGACGTTGGCCCTGGAGGCGCGACGTGCTCAGCGCGAAGGCACGTATTTGGCGCTTTTGATGATTGATATCGACTACTTCAAACTGTTCAACGATTCCCTTGGGCATGTTGCCGGGGATGCTTGCCTGCAGAAAGTCAGTCAAGCGATTGAGGAGTGCGTACGTCGACCGTCGGATCTGGTAGCGCGTTATGGCGGTGAAGAGATAGGCGTGATCATGCCCAATACGGACAGTGAGGGCGCGCAGGTTGTGGCGCAACTTATCCTCGACCGTTTGCGCCAGGAGAACATTAGCCACGACACCAGCCCATTGGGTCGCGTGAGTGTCAGCATAGGGATTGCCGCCGCCACTGGTTCGCGTCTGGACCCGGTGCAAGGTTTGATCGAAGCGGCAGATCAGGCGTTGTATAGCGCCAAGGCGCTTGGGCGCAACCAGCTTGTAACAAGCTAAAAGGGCAGAGATTTATGCATGAATAGTAAATCTCTGCCCTGTGGCACTTGTGGTTGGTAATCCCAACCCCTTATAAGAGCAACCTTTCACTCGCCCTATGAAGGATGCACGTATGAGCAACGCCTGGAATGAAGGTTATTTCACCGATGAGGGCTACACCTACGGGTATAGCCGGGAAATCAACCCGGTTTTTCAGCGTTATTGCTTGTTGCTGCGTGGTTTTGCCAGTCTGGAGAGTACGGACGGCTATCACTGCGAACTGGGTTTTGGCCAAGGTGTTTCGATCAACATCCATGCCGCAGCCAATCCGGGCTCCTATGTAGGCACCGACTTCCATCCCGGCCAGGCCGCCCACGCAAGTGCATTGGCAACTGCCTGCAACAGTAATGCACAGCTGTATGACGACAGTTTCGAGCAGTTGCTGGCGCGCAATGATTTGCCGCAATTCGATAGCATCAGTCTGCATGGCATCTGGAGTTGGGTCAGCCGTGACAACCAGAAGCTGATTGTCGAATTCGCCCGGCGTCACCTCAAGCCAGGAGGGTTGCTGTACGTCAGTTACAACTGCTTCCCGGGCTGGTCGCCTTCGGCTCCATTGCGCCAACTGTTCAGCCTGCACGATCGCTTTGCCAGTCAGGCCTGCGCGCGCCCGGATCAGCGTATCGATGCAGCGCTGCAATTTTCCGAAGCGCTGCTGGCGGCCAATCCGAAGTACGCCCACTCAGCGCCGAGCCTTGGTGCCAAGTTGGAGAACATCAAGGGCCAGAATCGCCAGTACGTCGCCCATGAGTATTTCAACCGCAGCTGGGACTGCATCTATTTCACCGACATGGTGGATGCCCTCGCTGGCGCCAAACTCGACTACGCGACGACGGCCGTGCCGCTGGATTCGGTAGCCCCGCTCAACTTGAGCGCAGAAGGTATGGATTTTCTCGAGGGCATCGAGCACCCGATCATGCGCGAGCAGGCGCGGGATTACTTCGTCAATCAGAATTTCCGCCGAGATCTGTACGTGCGCGGCGCCACCCGACTGTCTGCCCCGGAGCATCGCGAGAGCATGCTCAACACCCGGTTTGTGCTGCTGCAAGTAGTTGCAAACGTGCCGGGTTCGGTCACCGGTCCTGCCGGCGAAGCTTCGTTGCAGGAAGAGATCTACGGCCCTGTACTGGAAGCGCTGGCGGCCAAAGCCTACGCACCGAAAACCCTGCGTCAGTTGATGGGGGCGCTGCCTTCGATGGCTTATGACGACCTCGAACAGGCCATCAACGTGTTGATCGGTATGGGCGCTGCGGCCCCGTGTCAGAGTGAAGCGGCCGAGAAACTGGTGCAGGATCAGTGCAACACCCTCAATTTGCAACTGTGCAGACGCTCGCTGTTCAACAACAACATCCAGGTATTGGCCAGCCCGGTCACGGGCGGCGGCGTGCCGGTCAGCCGCTTCCAGCAACTGTTCCTGATATCCATCAAGCAAGGCAAAAAGCTGCCAGGCGAATGGGCGCAGTTGGCTTGGGGCATTATCGGCAACCAGGGCACAGTGATCCTCAAGGACAACCAGCCGCTGAGCACGGCCGAAGAAAACATCGCCGAACTGACCGAACAGGCGCGAGTGTTCGCCGAGACGTCGTTGATCATTCTGAAGGCGTTGAAAATCGCGTAAGAGGTTGTCTGGTCCTGAAATGAAAAAAGGGGGACAGATTTATTTTATAAATAAATCTGTCCCCCTTTGGTTATCAGTTCTCGGAAGAAACGACTGTTTCTTGACCGCCTTCAGCCTCTAGCTTCGCCCGATCAGCTTTGCTGATGTACTTGTCTTTGCTCTTTGGCGCGAGTTTCGCGCTGGCCTTTTTGGCGTTGGCTTTGAGGATCTGGTTCAGTTTCTTGCGACGGTTCATGCGTTTTACTCAGCTTGTAAATTCTCGAATGGCGCCAGTTTAAACGTTAACCGGATCTCGTGGCGCGTCCTACAGCAACTGGCCTTTGTCCCACAGGTGCACCAGTTCCCCCGGCGCCTGATCTTCCGGGACTTTCAGGGTCATTTCGCCCGTGCCATAGCGCACTTCGATCTGATAAAAACGCTGATCGCCACGGCCGGATTCGCTGCTGTCGAGCGTCAAGCACCCCTCTAACACTGAACAAATGCGCGTGCGCTGGGTGATATCGCACTGCGCGAACTCGATTTCCCGAGGTCGGGTCAGGCTGTGAATCGCCGCCATGCCGCCCTGACGCGACACGCGCACTACCGAATCGTCGCCCAGTTCGGGCAGGGTTTTCATACGGCCTCCTCGGATAATTCGATGCCGACCTGCGCCCAGCTCTGACGGACTGCCGCGACCTCTCTGGCGCTGAAGCGCCTGGCGGCGTGTGCGACGGTGAGTTGGGCGAACGCCTCGAACGTGGCGTCGCGGCTCAAGCGCTTGTCGCAGAGTGTGTCGTACCAGATACGCCCGGCCTTTTCCCAGGCGAAACCGCCCATGGCCCTGGCCGTGAGATAGAACGCGCGGTTGGGAATCCCGGAGTTGATGTGCACGCCGCCGTTGTCTTCGGTGGTGATGACAAATTTGCGCATGTGATCCGGTTGCGGGTCTTTGCCGAGTAACGGATCGTCGTACGCAGTGCCGGGGTGGGACATCGAGCGCAGGCCTTTGCCTTTGATCTTCGGTGTGAGCAGGTCAGCGCCGATCAGCCAGTCGGCTTGTTCGACGGTATGGCTGAGCGCGTACTGTTTGGTCAGCACGCCGAACACGTCCGACAGCGATTCATTCAGTGCGCCGGATTGGTTGGCGTAAGTTAGGCCAGCTTCGCTTTCGGTCACGCCATGCGCCAGTTCGTGGGCGATCACGTCCAGCGAGCGGGTGAAGCGCTGAAAGATTTCGCCATCACCATCGCCGAAGACCATTTGTGCGCCGTTCCAGAATGCATTTTCGTAACCCTGGCCGTAATGCACGCTGCCAATCAGGGCAAAACCTTGATTGTCGATCGAGTCGCGGCCGAGCACCTTCCAGAAGAAATCATAGCTGGCGCCCAACGCGTCATAGGCTTCGTCGACCGCCGGATCGCCTGAGGCCGGTTGGCCCTCGGCGCGCACCTGCACGCCCGGTAACAACATTTTGTTTTGCGCATCATGCACGCTGCGCTGGGCCAGGCCCGGTTTGCCGTGTTGCTGCAGAACTGCCCGCTCCGGGAAACGCGACATCGGGCCGGGATTGGGCAGCAGGCTGCGGACATGATTAAGGGTGACCATCGCCGCTGCACGTTGCGGCTCCGAACCGTGTGCAATGATTCGGTTGAGGATGTAGGGCGGGATGAAGCTGCGCAGCAATCTGGAGTCGGTCATCAGAGCTTCCCTGGCTAAATACGATGTCGATAAGCATGTGAGCAGCGGCGAGAGTTTCCGTTCCGTGGATTGCCATCGGCGGCGGTTTCTGCGAAAAAGTCCGCCCGCGTCCCGACCGGGCCAAACGAATCGAGTAAACAACCATGACAGACGAACTGCAAATCATCGACCTGCAAATCGGCGAGGGCAAAGCCGCCGTCAAAGATGCGCTGATTACCACCCAATACACCGGATGGCTGGAGGACGGCACCGAGTTTGATTCTTCGTGGAGTCGCGGCAAGCCATTCCAGTGCGTGATCGGGACTGGCCGGGTTATCAAAGGCTGAGATCAGGGGATTATGGGGATGCAGGTTGGCGGCAAGCGCAAATTGCGGGTGCCGGCGCATTTGGGCTACGGCGAGCGGACAATGGGTAAAATTCCGCCGAATTCGGATTTGGTGTTTGAGATTGAGTTGTTGGAGGTTTTGACGCGGGAGGATTGAGGAAGGTGGTGATGAGAGGACAGGTTGCTCATCACCATTCCTTATTCGAACGCTCACTTGGTCAGGTAAAAGCGTGAATATCATCGAGCGTGTCTTCAACAACTCCTTCCAAGGCTGAGAAAGTTGTTTTGACGGTTTCGAGCGCAGGGATGACCGATTCTTTATCTACCTCGCCGTGCCTGCGCGCTATGTGCCCGAGCGCGGTCACGGCTGCTGCCACAACCAATTCGCTTTCGGCTTCGAGGTGTTTCAGGCACGTGTTCTGCGCCCAGATTCTGTCGGATTCGTTCAGGCCAATTGAAATTAATGCGGCGGCAGTTTCCGCATCCGCGCCACTGGCCAAGAGCCTCAGTGCTCGATCATGGGTCATCGTTGGGTCTTGATAGATCAGGCTCACTTTTAAACTCCCGCGAAAACAAATCACCCGCTGCATTCGTAAATGAACGCATCGGGTGTTTTTATCTGCTCTGCTGGTTAATCAGGCAACCATCGCCAAATTACCCAACACCGCAGCCACCGTTCCAGTCAGCCCCGGAAACCTGCGTTTCACTTTATCCAGCGCGGGTAATACGCGCTCCCGATCCAGTTCACCTCGATTCCGGGCAATTTCGCCAAGGGCGGTGACGGCGGAGGCGACGATGGATTCTCTTTCGCTGTCGACGAGGATCAGGCAGGCCTTCTGCGCCCATTGGCTGTCTCGATCATTGAGACCGATGGAGATCAGCGCGGCGACGACGTGTGCGTCGGTTTTTATTGTCACGGTGATGTCCTCAGTTCGATGGGTCGATGTTGTCGAGGGCGCGGTTGACGGCGAGTTCACCGCCCATGACCACTTGGGCGATGCCCAGCACGGTGTTGCGGTAGGGCGCGTCGAGCAGGGCGGCGAAGTCGCTGAGCATGATGCTGGCCGAGGCCATGGATTCGCAGGCGTGGGCGAGGAGGGTTTCTTGATCGGTTTCGGGTGCGATCAGGAACATGGTGCTGGGTTTTCGGCGTTTCGGGGCTTGGGGTTTCAGGTAGTGGTCGAGGGCGCGTTCGGCGGCGTCGTGGAGTTTGCTTGAATCGAGGGTGGAGTAGGGCGAGGCTGGATCGGCTTCAGTTGGAGCGTCCGCTTCGGGCGGATTTGGAGTGACTTTTATCATTGCTTGAATACCTCAAATTGAGGGCCGACACTTCTTGCGACTAAACAATAGGTGGCAGCTGTACGCAGGTTAGTCGACCAGTATCCAAGCACTACCGGCGCGCCCGAAAGCGCCCTGCGCACAGCCGCCATAGAGTGCAGGCGTGACAGTGCCTGACTGAATAACAGCTTGCGAACTTGAATAAATCACCGAGCGACTAAACCCGTTCACTGACCATTCAGTGATGCGATTCAAGTTACCGGCAGGCTCCAAGCCGCACAATCGGCGGATTCTGGCGTAGTTGTAGGCAAAGGCGCAAGGCGATGTAGCCTGCCGGATGATGCTGAAATGATGCTGCGCTTTTCCGGGCCTCATCGCGGGCAAGCCCGCTCCCACAGGATTCGATGCTGTTCCCACATTCCAGGTACGACGCGAAATACTGTGGGAGTCGGGCTTGCCCGCAATGGCGGACTGTCAGGCGTCCAAGATGCTGAACAGCGGAATCCGGCCATTGAGCGAAGGGCGGTACTGCCAGCTCAGACGATCCAGATCAATGCCTTGCGCGAGGATCTGACTCACCGTGGCGCTGGCGATGGTCATTGCCAGCACCCGCCCCGGACATTGATGCCGCCCGTTGCCGAAACTGAAGCTGCGACGGTTCGGTCGATCCAGCAAAAACTTGTCGGGCTGCTCATTGATCGCCGGATCACGATTGGCCGAGGCCAGCAGCACCAGAATCACGTCACCCGCTTCCAATCGAACGCCATCAATCTCGCAACTTGCCGCAACAAAACGCCGAGTGTTCTGCACCGAAGGATCGAAGCGTTGCACTTCGGCCAACAGCTCATCCGGCCCTGCGCTGCGCAATGACGATTCGCGATGCAGGGCGAGCAAGGCATTGCCGATCAACCCGGCGCTGGCTTCGAACGTCTGCGAACACAGGCCAATCAGGTTGGCGATCAGCGCGTCCTCATCCCCGGAGAATCGCTGCTGAGTATTCGCAACGAACACATTCGGCTCGGCCAACAACTCAACGAAATACCCGCGCAATTGCTCCGCCGCGCGGTGCGCCGCGTCCAATTGCAGATCGTTGCTCAATGGCGACAGACACGCGACGAAATCCGCCGTCAGTTCACTGATCAGCCGAGCCTGCGTCGGGTTGAAACCGAGCAGCGCCGCGACCACGCATACCGGGCCGCGAAACATTGCCTTATATAAGCCGTCAGCGTCGGGCGTGATCAGCCGCGCGGCAACCAGTGCCTTGATCGCAGCCATATCAATCAAGGCCAATTGCGGCTCGATCGCCGAACGCGGGCAACGCTGGCGCTCACCGTCATTCATGCGCATCAATTGGCCGAACACCTGACCCGCCCATCCGCCAGCAATGGCGTTGGGCACTGGTTCTTGCGTAGGACGCACACGGCAATTGGCGTGAGCCAACACCGCGCAAACCGCGCGCGCACTGCTGGCGACCCACAGCTTCAGTCCATGATGAAAGGTCAAACCGCCCTCGACGCGCAGCTCGGCGTAATAAGGGTAGGGATTGGCATGAGTCGCAGCGATGATCGGGTCCATGGTCGCAGCCTTGTCGGTGGGGAAAGTGTTGCTACTATCTCCAGTCCGTCAGGGCCTTGATTCGTTCGGGAGCGAAGTATGTATGCACAACAGCACGACATCGGCGTCTCGCAGGTGGCCGCCGCCATCGCCGAACCGGCGCGCACCAAAATCCTTTGCTCGTTGATGGACGGCCATGCGCGCACCAGTACGGAGCTCGCGGCCATCGCCGAAGTCAGCGCTTCGACCGCCAGCGCGCACTTGGCCAAACTTAAAGAGCTGGAGTTGGTGCGTTTGCACGTGCAGGGCCGCCATCGTTATTACAGCCTGGCTGACAAGCGCGTGGCCCAAGCGCTGGAGGCGCTGATGGTGATCGGCCACAACCCTGCGCCGACTTTCAAGCCGCACACGCCGGATCGGCTGCAATTTGCCCGCACTTGCTACGACCACATGGCTGGAACGCTGGCGGTGTTGCTGCATGACCGCTTGCTGGCGGCGGGATGGCTGGTGGAGACCGATGAGCGGGCGTATCGCTTGAGCGAGAGCGGTGGGGCGCTGTTTGAGGGGCTGGGGATTGAGGTTGCGGACTTGTCGACGATGCGGCGCAGGTTTGCTTGCCCGTGTCTTGATTGGAGCATGCGTCGGCCGCATCTGGGCGGATCGCTTGGGGCAGCGTTGTTGCAAGTCGCGTTGAAGCGTAAGTGGGTGACGCAGGATCTGGACAGTCGGGCGTTGGCGTTGACGGTAGTGGGGCGTAAGGAAATTGAGGGGCGGTTTGGGGTTGAGTTATCAGACGAAGGCAAGATCAACAGATCGCAGCCTTCGGCAGCTCCTACAGGGGATTTGCGATCCAACTGACGAAGGGTCGTTTTGCATCTTGTCGAATTTGACTCGGCTCTATACTGTATATGCGAACAGTATAGAGTCAGTGCCATGCAAATCATCGACAAGCTCAGCATCCTCGCCGACGCCGCCAAGTACGACGCCTCCTGCGCCAGCAGTGGCGCGCCCAAGCGCAGCTCGGAAGGCAAAAGCGGCTTGGGTTCAACCGATGGCATGGGCATTTGCCACAGCTATACGCCGGATGGGCGCTGCGTTTCGCTATTGAAAATCCTCCTGACCAATTTCTGCCTTTACGACTGCCAATACTGCGTCAACCGCCGCTCCAGTGACGTGCCACGCGCACGCTTCACGCCGGAAGAAGTGGTGGCGCTGACCATGGATTTCTACAAGCGCAATTGCGTCAGCGGGTTGTTCCTCAGCTCCGGGATCATTCGCTCGGCCGACTACACCATGGAGCAGCTCAACCGTGTGGCCAGGTTGCTGCGCGAGGAACACGAATTCCGCGGCTACATCCACCTCAAGACCATTCCTGAGGCCGACCCGGCATTGATCGCAGAGGCCGGCCGCTATGCTGATCGACTCAGCGTCAATATCGAGTTGCCCACCGACGCCAGCCTGCAAGTCCTGGCGCCGGAGAAGGACATCGGTTCGATCAAGCAGGCGATGAGCACCATCTACACCGGCGTGCAGACTGTATTGAACGAAC
Organism: Pseudomonas sp. TWP3-1; assembly: GCF_049896625.1. Lineage (NCBI taxonomy): Bacteria > Pseudomonadati > Pseudomonadota > Gammaproteobacteria > Pseudomonadales > Pseudomonadaceae > Pseudomonas > Pseudomonas sp. TWP3-1. Next base: position 701,952 of record NZ_JAFCUQ010000001.1, on the reverse strand, counting down.
CGCGCTCGGCGAAATTCGCCCCGGCTGGACAAAGCACGCAGATGATTGTCGGCGCCGATGACACCGACGACAGCACCATCCTGCACAGCGCACAGGCCTTGTACGGCAACTTCCGCCTGCGCCGGGTCTATTATTCGGCGTTCAGCCCAATCCCCAACAGCCCGAAAAGCGTGCCACTTGCGGCGCCGCCGCTCATGCGTGAACACCGTTTATATCAGGCCGATTTCTTGTTGCGCAGCTATGGCTACAGCGCTGGCGAATTGTTCAAAGGGCCGGGGCATCTGGCGCTGGATATCGATCCGAAACTGGCGTGGGCGCTGCAGAATCGCGAAGTGTTTCCGCTGGACTTGAACCGCGCCGAAGCCTCGTTGATCTCGCGCATCCCCGGCATCGGCCTGCGCACCACCGAGCGGCTGGTGGAACTACGCCGGCAGCGGCGCATTCGTTACGAAGACCTGACTCGCATGCGCTGTGTGCTGTCCAAAGCGAAGCCGTTCATCATCACCAGCGATTACCACCCGCAGCAGGCCGAAGTCACCAGCCAGATGCTTTATCAGCAGCTGCGCGACCGGCCGATGCCGCAACAAATGGGGTTGTGGGGATGATCAATCTCGATTGCGACGATCTGTTCGAGACTTGGCGCCAGCAGGCGCGTTGGCTGCTCAGCCATGAAGTCGACCCGAGTCTGGTGGGCTGGGCCACGGAAGGGGTCAGCGATCTGTTTGCCAACGATCATCACGTGCCCGAAGGGCAGGGGCCGTTTCAGGCGCGGATCCCGCGCGCACTCCTCGACACCCTCGAGCGTGCCGCTCGTTACCGTGGCGATCAGCGCTGGAGTCTGTTGTATGAGGTGCTGTGGCGCGTCAGCCATGGTGACCGCACGGCGATGATGGCCGGCGACAAACTGGGCAGCGAGTTGCAGCGCCGGATCAAGCAGGTGCAACGCGAAGCCCATCATTTGCATGCGTTCGTGCGATTCATCGAGCGGCCGCCAGGCAGTGCGGGCCCGGAGTACGTGGCCTGGCATGAACCGGCCCACGATATTTTGCATAAGGCCAGCGAGCATTTCATTGCGCGTATGGGGCGTCATCGCTGGTTGATCGCTACGCCGCGCGATGGGGTTTATTACGATGGTGAGCAACTGGTGCATCAACGCGAGTGTCCGGTGGAGTGGCAGCAACTGGCGCAGAATGTCGAGGACCCGCATGGGGATCTTTGGCTTACTTATTACAGCCATATCTTCAATCCGGCGCGGTTGAACCCGAAAGTGATGCAGGGGCATTTGCCGGTGCGCTTCTGGAAAAATCTGCCGGAGGGGGAATTGATTCCGGGGTTGATTACGCAGGCGCGGATGGGCAAGCAGCAGAATGGGCAGGCGAGTGGGATTGCCGGACGTTCCGGTAAGCGGATCGCCATGAAAGGCAGCGAGCGAAGCTAATAAAAAGCCCCCACCGGTTTTCCGGTGGGGGCTTTTGTACATCTGGTGTCAGATCAAACCTTAACAATCCAGCCCGCCGGCGCTTCAATATCGCCAGTCTGCACACCCGTCAGCTCTTTATAGAGCTTCTGGGTAACCGGACCCACTTCGGTCTCGCTATGGAACACATGCAGGTGATCGTTGTAGCTGATCCCGCCAATCGGCGTAATCACCGCAGCGGTACCGCAAGCACCGGCTTCTTTGAAGTCCGACAACTTGTCGATCAGCACATCACCTTCAACCACTTCCATGCCCAGACGGGACTTGGCCAGCTCGATCAGCGACAGACGGGTGATACCCGGCAGTACCGACGGCGAGTTCGGGGTGACGAACTTGTTATCGTGGGTGATCCCGAAGAAGTTGGCCGAACCTACTTCTTCAATTTTGGTGTGAGTCATCGGGTCCAGGTAGATGGCGTCGGCGAAGTTGGCTTTTTTCGCCTTCGAGCCTGGCATCAGGCTGGCGGCGTAGTTGCCACCGACCTTGGCTGCGCCGGTGCCTTGTGGGGCCGCGCGGTCGTAGCTGGAGATCTGGAAGTTATGCGGGGTCAGGCCGCCCTTGAAGTAGGCGCCGACCGGGATGCAGAAGATCGAGAAGATGAACTCGGGTGCAGTGCGCACGCCGATGTTGTCACCCACGCCGATCACGAACGGACGCAGGTACAGCGCGCCGCCGGTGCCGTAAGGCGGAATGAAGCGTTCGTTGGCGCGAACCACGGCTTTACAGGCTTCGATGAACTGCTCGGTTTCGACGAACGGCATCAGCAGGCGCGCGCAGCTGCGTTGCATGCGCAGGGCGTTCTGGTCCGGGCGGAACAGGTTGATCGAGCCGTCCTTGCAACGATAGGCCTTCATACCTTCGAAGCACTGCTGGCCATAGTGAAGGGCAGTCGAGCCTTCGCTGATGTGCAGCACGTTGTCTTCGGTCAGGGTGCCTTTGTCCCACTCGCCATTGCGAAAGTACGACAGAAAACGTTTGTCGGTTTTGATGTAGTCAAAACCCAGCTTGTCCCAATTGATGCTCTCGTTACCCATGACACCCTCTATCACTGAACAACCGCCGGAACGGTTCAAGGCTTCTGACGTTTTTTGGATGGGCACAACAATACTTCATTCTTGAGCGCTTGTGGCGAGGGAGCTTGCTCCCGCTCCAGTGCGAAGCACTGGCAAAACCGGTAACGCAGTGCACCGGACATTCGGTTTTGGCCGATTTGGGGCTGCTGCGCAGCCCAGCGGAAGCAAGCTCCCTCGCCACAGGGGTTGGCGTTTACAGATGTAAAGCGTGACCCAACGCACGCAACGCCGCTTCCTGCACCGCTTCACCCAAAGTCGGGTGGGCGTGAATGGTGCCGCCGATGTCTTCCAGTCGCGCGCCCATTTCCAGGCTCTGCGCGAACGCCGTCGACAATTCAGACACGCCAACCCCGACCGCTTGCCAGCCGACAATCACATGATTGTCCCGACGAGCGACCACCCGCACGAAACCGGTTTTCGATTCCAGCGTCATCGCTCGGCCATTTGCGGCGAACGGGAAGCTCGAGACGATGCAATCCAGTCCGGCAGCCGCAGCTTCGTCCGGCGTTTTGCCGACCACCACCAGTTCCGGATCGGTGAAGCACACCGCAGCAATAGCCGTCGGGTTGAAGTCGCGGTTTTTGCCGCTGATCAACTCGGCGACCATCTCGCCCTGAGCCATGGCGCGGTGAGCGAGCATTGGCTCGCCGCTCAAGTCGCCGATGGCATAGACGTTGCGCATGCTGGTCTGGCAGCGGCTGTCGATCTTGATCGCCGAGCCGCTCATGTCCAGATTCAGTGCTTCGAGGTTGAAGCCTTGAGTATTGGGCCTGCGACCCACGGCAACCAGCACCTGATCCGCTTCCAGATTGAGCGTGTCGCCGTTTGGATCGCGCACCTGCAAGCTGCCGTCGAAACCTTCAACGCTGTGCTTGAGGTACAGCTTCACGCCAAGTTGCTTGAGCGCTTCGTGCACCGGTTGGGTCAGTTCGGCATCGTAAGCCGGCAGAATCCGCTCCTGCGCCTCGACAACGCTGACTTCGGCGCCGAGTTTGCGATAAGCGATGCCCAGTTCCAGACCGATGTAACCACCGCCGACCACGATCAGGCGTTTTGGCACAGAAGTAGGTGCCAGCGCTTCGGTGGAGGAGATGACCGGCCCGCCAATCGGCAGCATTGGCAAGTTGACGCTTTTCGATCCGGTCGCCAGCACCAGATGCTCACACTGGATGCGCGTGTCGCCGACTTCTACGGTTTTGCCATCGATCACTTTGGCCCAGCCATTGATGACTTGAACCTTGTGCTTTTTCAGCAACGCGGCGACGCCGGTGGTGAGGCGATCAACGATGCCGTCCTTCCACTCGACGCTTTTATTGATGTCGAGGGTTGGCGCCGAGACGCTGATACCCAGCGCCGAATGCTGGCTGTGATGCTGCGTCTGATGAAACTGTTCAGCCACATGGATCAGCGCTTTGGACGGAATGCAGCCGATGTTCAGGCAGGTGCCGCCCAGCGACTGGCCTTCAACCAGAATGGTCGGAATGCCCAATTGTCCGGCACGAATCGCCGTCACGTAACCGCCAGGCCCGCCGCCGATGATCAGCAGCGTGGTGTTCAAAGTTTGCATGCGTTACTCCACAAACAAAGTGGCAGGTTGTTCGATCAAGCCGCGAATGGCTTGGATGAAGAGCGCCGCGTCCATGCCATCAACCACGCGGTGATCGAAGGAGCTGGACAGGTTCATCATCTTGCGAATTACCACTTGGCCTTTGACGACCATCGGCCGTTCGACGATTTTGTTCACGCCGACGATGGCCACTTCCGGCAGGTTCAACACCGGCGTGCTGACAATCCCGCCCAACGCGCCGAGGCTGGTCAGGGTGATGCTCGAGCCGGACAGCTCGTCGCGGCTGGCCTTGCCATTACGCGCGGCGTTGGCCAAACGCGAGATTTCCGCTGCGCTGTCCCACAGGCTGCGCGCTTCGGCGTGACGCACCACTGGCACCATCAGGCCGATATCGCTTTGCGTGGCGACGCCGACATGCACGGCGCCGAGGCGCGTGATCACCTGAGCCTCGTCATCGTAACGCGCGTTGATTTGCGGGAAGTCACGCAGGGCAACCACCAGCGCTCGCACCAGAAACGGCAACAAGGTCAACTTGCCACGGCTGGCGCCGTGTTTCTCATTGAGGTGCGCGCGTAGCTCTTCAATCGCGGTGACGTCGATTTCTTCGACGTAACTGAAGTGAGCGGCGCGCTGGGTGGCGTCCTGCATGCGCTGGGCAATCTTGCGGCGCATACCGATCACCTGAATCTGCTCTTCATCGTTACGCTGGGCGTAAGCGGCAGATGCAGGCGCCGAGGCGTTCGACTGACCTTGCGCCAGATAGGCTTCGAGGTCGTTGTGCAGCACGCGACCGGCCGGGCCGCTGCCGCGCACAAGGCGCAATTGAATGCCCAGATCGAGCGCGTGTTTGCGCACGGCGGGGGAGGCCAGTGGACGCTCATTCGCTTCGCGGGCAACCATCGGGCCTTGGCATACAGCAGCCGAACGCGGCGCGGCGGCGGGTTTGCTTTCAACAATCGCCTCAACTTTTGCAGCAGCAGGCGTGTCTTTAACCGGCGCAGGCGCTGCAGACTCTTTCAGATTCCCCGCGCCTTCAACTTCAATGCTGATCAGAATACTGCCAACTGCCATCACTTCACCCGGCTGACCGCCAAGCGCAATGACCTTGCCATGCACCGGCGACGGAATATCGACCATCGCCTTGTCGGTCATCACGTCCGCCAACACTTGATCCTCAACCACCAGGTCGCCGACCTTGACGTGCCACTGCGACAGTTCAACTTCTGCGATGCCTTCGCCAATGTCCGGCATCTTGATTACGTGCGTGCCCATTCAGACCTCCATGACCCGTTTCAGCGCCGCGCCCACTCGGGACGGCCCAGGGAAATACGCCCACTCTTGCGCGTGCGGGTAGGGGGTGTCCCAACCGGTGACGCGTTCGATTGGCGCTTCCAGGTGATGGAAGCAATGCTCTTGCACCAGCGACACCAGTTCGGCGCCGAAACCGCAAGTACGGGTGGCTTCGTGAACAACTACGCAGCGGCCGGTTTTCTTCACCGAATTGACGATGGTTTCCAGGTCCAGCGGCCACAGGCTGCGCAGGTCGATGACTTCAGCATCGACGCCGCTTTCTTCAGCAGCCACTTGCGACACATATACGGTGGTGCCGTAGGTCAGCACGGTGACATCTTTGCCCGGACGAGTGATTGCGGCGACGTCCAGCGGCACGGTGTAGTAACCGTCCGGAACTTGCGCGGCAGGGTGTTTCGACCACGGGGTTACCGGGCGGTCGTGGTGGCCGTCGAACGGGCCGTTGTACAGGCGTTTCGGCTCGAGGAAGATCACCGGGTCATCATTTTCGATGGAGGCGATCAGCAACCCTTTGGCGTCGTACGGATTGGATGGCATGACGGTGCGCAGACCGCAGACCTGGGTGAACATCGCCTCGATGCTCTGGCTGTGGGTCTGGCCACCGTAGATGCCGCCGCCGCAAGGCATGCGCAGGGTCATCGGCGCGGTGAACTCGCCAGCCGAGCGATAACGCAGACGCGCTGCTTCGGAAATGATCTGGTCAGAGGCCGGATAGACGTAGTCGGCGAACTGGATTTCCGCCACCGGACGCAAGCCATAAGCGCCCATGCCCACCGCCACGCCGACGATGCCGCTCTCGGAGATCGGTGCGTCGAACACCCGCGAAGAACCGTATTTGGTCTGCAAGCCTTCGGTGCAGCGAAACACGCCGCCGAAGTAGCCGACGTCCTGGCCAAATACCACGACGTTGTCGTCGCGTTCAAGCATCACGTCCATGGCCGAGCGCAGGGCCTGGATCATGGTCATGGTGGTCGTGGTCATGGCGGTTTCCAGCTGGATATTGTTGTTGTGATCGTTCATCTCAGACCCCCAACTGCTGACGCTGGCGCTTCAAATGCTCCGGCATCTCTTTGTAGACGTCTTCGAACATGGTCGCCGCGCTCGGGATCTGGCCGCCGGCGAGGGTGCCGTACTGTTCGGCCTGTTTTTGGGCGGCAATCACTTCGGCTTCAAGTTCGGCGCTGACGGCAGTGTGTTCTTCTTCCGACCAGTGGCCTTGCTTGATCAAGTGCTGCTTGAGACGGGCAATCGGATCGCCCAGCGGGAAGTGGCTCCAGTCATCGGCAGGACGATATTTCGATGGATCGTCGGAAGTCGAGTGCGGGCCGGCGCGGTAGGTGACCCATTCGATCATGGTCGGGCCGAGGTTACGGCGGGCGCGTTCGGCAGCCCAGGCCGAGGCGGCGTAGACCGCGACGAAATCGTTGCCATCAACGCGCAAGGACGCGATACCGCAACCAACGCCGCGTCCGGCGAAGGTAGTAGCTTCACCGCCGGCGATGGCTTGAAAGGTCGAAATCGCCCATTGGTTGTTGACCACGTTGAGAATGACTGGCGCGCGGTAAACGTGAGCGAAGGTGAGGGCAGTGTGGAAGTCCGATTCGGCGGTAGCGCCGTCGCCGATCCAGGCCGAGGCGATTTTGGTGTCGCCCTTGATCGCCGAGGCCATGCCCCAGCCCACGCCCTGAATGAATTGGGTGGCGAGGTTGCCGGAAATGGTGAAGAAACCGTAGTCCTTGACCGAGTACATGATCGGCAACTGACGGCCCTTGAGCGGGTCGCGCTCGTTGGACAGTAACTGGCAGATCAGGTCGACCAGCGGCACGTCGCGCGCCATCAGAATGCTTTGCTGGCGGTAGGTCGGAAAGCACATGTCGTCGACGTTCAGCGCCAGCGCCTGAGCGCTGCCAATGGCTTCTTCGCCGAGGCTCTGCATATAGAACGACATTTTTTTCTGACGCTGGGCGACCACCATGCGGTTGTCGTAGATGCGCGTCTTGAGCATGGCGCGCATGCCTTTGCGCAGGATCTCGACCGGCACATTTTCAGCCCATGGGCCGAGAGCGTTGCCCTGGTCGTCGAGCACGCGGATCAGACCACGAGCGAGGTCGGCGGTGTCGGCCGGTTCAACGTCAATTGGGGGTTTGCGCACCGTGCCGGCATCGGTCAGATGCAGGTAGGAGAAGTCGGTTTTGCAGCCTGGACGGCCCGATGGTTCGGGGACGTGCAGACGCAGCGGTTCATACGCTTGGGTCATGGCTTCTACGCTCGATCTTGTGAATTTCTTGTAGTGAGCTGGCAGTCATTCTCTTGTAGGAGAAATCTTGTCCTACAACAATCATAGGCGCGGGCAAGAAGAATATTTCTCTCTGTTTCGTTGCACTGGAGACGATTTGCAGATAGAAATTCTGCATAAACATAAAAAACAGGTGGTTTTGTCTCATGCGCAAACTGGACCGTACCGATATCGGCATTCTCAATAGCCTCCAGGAGAACGCGCGCATCACCAACGCCGACCTCGCCCGATCGGTGAATCTGTCGCCAACGCCGTGCTTCAATCGGGTCAAAGCCATGGAAGAACTCGGCCTGATCCGCGAGCAAGTGACCCTGCTGGATGCCGATCTGCTCGGGCTGCATGTCAACGTGTTCATCCACGTCAGCCTGGAAAAACAGGTGGAAGAAGCCTTGCAGCATTTTGAGGAGGCAATCTCCGATCGCCCGGAAGTCATGGAGTGTTACTTGATGGCCGGCGACCCGGATTACCTCATCCGGGTGCTGGTGCCGACCATTCAGTCGCTGGAACGCTTCATGATGGACTTTCTGACCAAAGTCCCCGGTGTGGCGAACATCCGTTCAAGCTTTGCGCTCAAGCAGGTGCGCTACAAGACTGCATTGCCGTTACCGGCCAATGGTCTGATTCTCGGGAGCTGAATGTCCGGGTTCGTCAGAGGTCGTCATAGCCGTAATCCAGATTGGCAGTGATCAGCGTCTCTCCGACCGTAAAAGGCTGCAGCCAGGGCGCAGGCTCATTGTCTGGATTGAAAATCAGCGTTGAGCCAAGCATTCCATGCGGCGCGTTTTCGGGAAAGTTGATGACTGGCTCCGTCGGATGTCTGCGTTTCCAACGCTCCCACAAATAGTCGAGATAGCAGTGGTGCAAGAAGAAAACCGGGTCGTTTGGTGAAGAGGCTTCACCCATATTGCCGCCCACCCAGCCATGCACGACGTTGTGCATCAATTCTGTAAGGTTCTCCCAGCCGTTCGGTACGGACCAGTAGGGTGTCAATTCCCGGACCGACTCGACATCTTGTGCCGATGGCAGTGGCGGGCCATCCGCGCCGAAGTTCCGGCGCAGCCCCGCATCTCCCGGTTCGCCATCCCAGACCTTTATCCCGAATAAACGATGTTCGAAGGCAAACGGGCCAAAGGTCACACGCTGGCTCTGTGCAGGATCGCCATCTCTGCCCATGAAATCATCGGTGAACGGGTCGTCTGACCCGCTCATGCTCCAGTTCCAGTAGGGCAGGGTGATGCTCGGGTTGTCGGCCGCGGCTTGAAGTTCCAGTTCAAACTGGCGAATCAGGATGCGATGCCAAGGGAAAAACAGGGGAGTGCGGTGCGGGTTGGGAAAGATCGGGTTGCCTCGCCCCATGGAATTTTTGTGAATCTGCACAAAGTCATCGTAGCGATTCTGCTGGCCAGGACGCAGTACGCTGGGGGTGTGGTTTTTCAGGATCAGAACGGCATTTACGAAAGCGCGTTTCTGCTCAAGCGTCATGTCACGGTGGTTACGGCGAATATCCATATTGCCAAATCTCCAGTGGTTGATTGCCCAATGAAGTCTGCCTGTTGGCTGAAACTGCGAACAGTTCATGGCATTCGACGCGAGGTGTAAGAAAAGCATCAGCCGCAATAACGGCGATGTTTTTTCTTACACTGAATTGATGGGGATCTTCAGATACACCACGCCATTTTCCTCAGCGGGCGGAAGATTCCCCGCCCGAACATTCACCTGAATCGCCGGCAGTAACAGGGTAGGCATGCCCAACCCGGCATCGCGTCGGGTGCGCATTTCAACGAACGTCGCTTCATCGATGCCGTCATGCACATGGATGTTGCTTTTGCGTTGCTCGCCGACCGTGGTCTGACATTGCGCCTGACGACTGTCGGGCGGGTAGTCGTGACAAACGTAAAGCTTCACGCCAGCCGGGAACGCCAGCAGTTTGCGGATCGAGTTGAACAACTGATGCGCGTTGCCACCGGGGAAGTCGCAGCGGGCGGTGCCTACATCGGGCATGAACAGGGTGTCGCCCACCAGAATCTGTTCGCCGTCGATCAAGTAAGCCATGTCCGCCGGCGTGTGGCCGGGGACGTGCAGCGCGGTGGCCTTGAGGTTGCCGATCAAAAACGACTCGTCAGGCGCGAACAGGTGATCGAATTGCGAACCATCGACGCAAAATTCCGGTTCCAGATTAAACAGCGCCTTGAACACGTTCTGCACTTTGCTGATCGATTCGCCGATGGCGATCTTGCCGCCCAGCTCGCGGCGCAGGTAAGGGGCTGCTGACAGGTGATCGGCGTGGGCATGGGTTTCCAGCAGCCATTGCACCTGCAACTGATGCTCGCGGACGAAGGCGATGATTCGGTCGGCCTGCGCAGTGCAGGTGCGGCCGGCCGCGCCGTCGTAATCGAGCACCGGGTCGACGATTGCGCATTGCCCGCCATCAGCTTCGTAGACCACGTAGCTGTAGGTCGAGGAGGCGGGGTCGAGGAAGGCTTCAATCAACGCGGGCATGGACATGAACCTGTGCAAGGAGGGCGAAAAGTCAGTCAGGGTTGCAACACTTTATGTTTACACATAATGTCCGCAGCTTAAGTGACGTTGAAGGCATCGTGCAAATGCAATCCAGTCTGACCGAATGTGAAGTCGCCCAACTGCGTGCGTCGGCCTCCAAGGCCTGCTCGCTGCTCAAAGCGCTGGCCAATGAGGATCGGCTGCTGATCCTGTGTCAGTTGACTCAGGGCGAACGCAATGTCGGCGAACTGGAGAAAATGACCGGCGTGCGCCAGCCGACCCTGTCCCAGCAACTGGGCATATTGCGCGATGAAGGACTGGTCGCGACCCGTCGGGAAGGCAAGTACATATTTTACGGTCTGGCCAGTCACGAAGTGATCCAGGTGATGAAAACCCTCTCCGGACTCTACTGCGGGGCCGTGCTCAAAAGCTGGGCGTAACCGACCCGGCATCCCTTGCGTGCAGCAAAAGGAACAAGCAATGAACGATCAACACTGGGGCCCATCCATCAGTGCGGACATCGTGGTCATCGGCGGCGGCACTGCCGGCATCGGTTTCGTCGCCAGTCTGCTCAAGCGCGAACCACATCTGAAGATCACTGTGATCGAGCCAAGTGCCGAGCATTACTATCAGCCGGCGTGGACGCTGGTCGGTGGCGGTGCTTACAACGTGAAAGACACCGTACGCCCCATGGGCTCGGTGATGCCACGTCAGGCCAAATGGCTGCAAGCGTCTGTCACCGGCATCGACCCGAACCAGCGCCTGCTGACCCTCGATGACCAACGCAGCGTCAGTTATCAAAATCTGATCGTCTGCCCCGGCCTGCGTCTGGCCTGGGAGAAGATCGAAGGCTTGCAGGAAAGCCTCGGCCAGCATGGCGTGACCTCCAATTACAGTTTTCAGCACGCTAACTACACCTGGGAACAGGTTCAAAAACTCAAGTCCGGCAAGGCGCTGTTCACTCAGCCCGCAATGCCGATCAAATGCGCCGGCGCGCCGCAGAAGGCGTTGTACCTGTCCTGCGATCACTGGCGCAAACGTGCTGTGCTGAACAACATCGACGTGGAATTCAACCTGGCCGGCGCGGCTTTGTTCGGCGTGGCGACGTTTGTGCCGCCGCTGATGAAGTACATCGAGAAGTACAACGCACGACTGGCGTTCAACGCCAATCTGGTCAAGGTCGACGGCCCGGCGCAAACCGCATGGTTCGAAGTTAAAGATGCCGATGGGAATGTCACGCGCCAGGCGAAAACCTTTGATCTGTTGCACGTCGTACCACCGCAAGTGTCGCCGGATTTCATCGCAAACAGTCCGCTGGCCGACGCTGCGGGTTGGTGCGAAGTCGATCCGCACAGCCTGCAACATCCGCGTTATCCGGACGTCTTCGCCCTCGGCGATATCTGCGGCACGACTAATGCGAAAACCGCCGCCGCGGTGCGCAAGCAAATCGTGGTGGTCGCTGAAAATCTGCTGGCCTTGCGCAAGCAACGACCGCTGCCGCTGAAATACGACGGTTACGGTTCCTGCCCGCTGACGGTGGAGAAGGGCAAGGTGATCCTCGCCGAGTTCGGCTATGGCGGCAAACTGCTGCCGACCTTTCCTCTCGACCCGACCGTGCCGCGCCGTTCGGCGTGGTGGCTGAAGGCGACGTTGCTGCCGTGGTTCTACTGGAACGGCATGCTCAAGGGTCGCGAGTGGCTGACGCGTGTGTCGCGGGTCGATTGAGAAAATCCTATGTTGCTGGCAAGTCTGTTTGGCGTGTTGATGGGATTGCTCCTCGGACTGACCGGGGCCGGTGGCGGCATCCTCGCGGTGCCGGCGCTGGTGCTGGGACTTGGCTGGAGCATGACGCAAGCGGCGCCGGTGGCGTTGTTCGCGGTGGGCAGTGCGGCGGCGGTCGGCGCTATCGATGGCTTGCGTCATGGTCTGGTGCGCTATCGGGCGGCGCTGCTGATAGCAGGACTCGGCGCGGTGTTTTCACCGCTGGGCATCTACTTCGCCCATCAGCTGCCGGAAAAAATCCTGATGATTCTGTTCAGCCTGCTGATGGTGATGGTTGCCTGGCGCATGCTGCGGCGCGAACGTCAGGCGCCTGGCCCAAGTGACCATGGCCATGCCAGTTGGGGCCAGAAAAATTGCATGCTCGATGAAGAAACCGGGCGCTTCGACTGGACTGCCAAATGCACCGCGACTTTAGCGGCGTTAGGCGCGGTGACCGGCGTGGTCTCGGGTCTGCTCGGGGTTGGCGGCGGGTTTCTGATCGTGCCGGCGTTCAAGCAACTGACCGATGTGCAGATGCGCGGGATTGTAGCCACGTCGTTGATGGTGATCAGCCTGATTTCGGCGATCGGGGTGATCGGCGCGTTTCATGCCGGAGTGCGCATTGATCGACTTGGGATGGCGTTTATCGTCGCGAGCATTGTCGGGATGATCATCGGCAGAAAGCTGTGCGCGCGGGTGCCGGCGCGGGCCTTGCAGGTCGGGTTTGCAAGTGTGTGTCTGGTGGTGGCGGGGTACATGCTATTTCGAGCTTGAAGCAACCCCTGTGGCGAGGGAGCTTGCTCCCTCGCCACAGGGGTGGGGTTAGAGCACCAGGTGCGGCAACCACAGCGACAGCGCCGGCACATAAGTCACCAGCATCAGCACCAGAAACAGCACCGCGTAGAACGGCAGCAAAGCCTTCACGGTGCTTTCAATACTGACCTTGCCCACCGCTGATCCGACAAACAACACCGCACCCACCGGCGGCGTTATCAATCCGATCCCCAGGTTGACCAGCATGATCATGCCGAACTGCACCGGGTCGACGCCGATGCCGAGGATCACCGGCATCAGGATTGGCGTAAGGATCAGGATCAGCGGCGCCATGTCCATCACCGTGCCGAGCAACAGCAGCATGACGTTGATGCACATCAGGATCACGTAGCGGTTGTCCGACAGGGTCAGGAACATCGTGGTGATCTTCGCCGGGATCTGCATCAGCGTCATGATGTAGCCGAAGCTGGCGGCGAAACCGATCAGGATCATCACGATGGAAATGGTGCGGACCGTGCGATGCATCAGCTTGGGCAGTTCACTCCATTTGTAGTCGCGATAGATGAACATCGTCACGAAGAACGACCACAACACAGCGATGGCCGCCGACTCGGTGGCGGTGAAAATCCCGGAGAGAATCCCGCCGAGGATGATTACCATCGCCATCAGGCCCCACAGCGCTTCGCCGCAGATTTTCAGCGCCTGACGCATCGGGATGACTTCGCCCTTCGGATAGTTGCGTTTACGCGCGAAGATCAGGCACAGCACCATCAGGCACGCGCTCATCAGCAGGCCCGGAACCACGCCGGCCATGAACAGCGAAGCGATCGAAACCGTGCCGCCGGCCGCCAGCGAGTAGAGCACCGAGTTGTGGCTCGGCGGCGTCAGCAAGGCCTGCACCGAACCGCTGACTGTCACCGCGGTGGAGAAGTCGCGCGGGTAGCCCTTGCGCTCCATTTCCGGGATCAGCACCGAGCCGACGGATGCGGTGTCCGCCACCGATGAACCGGATATTGCGCCGAAAAATGTCGAGGCCATGATGTTGACCAGTGACAGTCCGCCGCGCACAAATCCCACCAGCACCCCGGCGAATGCCACCAGCCGCCGCGACATGCCACCCTCGGCCATGATCGCACCGGCCAGTACGAAGAACGGAATCGCCAGCAGCGAAAACTTGTTCACCCCGCCAGCCACTTGAATCATCAGCGCCTGAAACGGGATGTCGATCCACCACGCGCCGATCAGCGCCGACAGACCGAGGGCGTAGGCGACCGGCATGCCGATCAGGATCAATGCGATAAAACTGCCGAGCAGAATCAGAGCGTCCATTTAAGCGGCACCTTCACTTTCTTCAACCAGGTCGAAACGCACGACCCGACGGTTGCTCTGATCACCGAGCAAGAGTTTTTCCAGCACGAACACCAGCGTCAGTGCGCCGCCAATCGGGATCGGCATGTAGGTGACGCCGACGCGCAGGGTGGGCAGGGCGCTCATGAACTGGTTCCAGGTGGACATGCACAGCTTGGCGCCCCAGATGGTCATGAACAGACAGATGGTCGCCATCAGCAGTTGCGAAACAATGCTCATGGTCTTGCGCAGATTCGGTGGCATGCGGTCGGTGAGCATCGCCACTGCCATGTGCGCGCCGGCGCGGTAGCTGGCGGCGGCGCCGATGAAGGTAAACACCATCATCAGCAGGATTGCAGTGGGCTCCGGCCAGCTCGAACCGGTGCCAAGCACGTAGCGGGCAAACACGCCCCACGGGATCATCAGGGAAATGGCCAACACCGACAGGCCGGCGACCCAGATGCAGGTCATGTACAGCTTGTCGTTGAAGCGCAGCAGCAAATTCTTCATTGGGGTCCACCGTAACCGGGCACTCACGGACGTCAGTCAACGCCAGCGGTGCCGGGCCTTTGCTTGAGGGGAGGGTTACTGCACGGCTTCGATGCGCTTGATCAGGTCAGCGTAAGGCGCGCCGTATTTCTCGCGAACCGCAGCGGTGGCCTCGTAGAAGGGTTTCTTGTCGACGGTAATGAACTCGACCCCGGCGGCCTTGAGCTTTTCTTCGCTGCTGGCCGACTTGGCATCCCACAGCGTGCGTTCCTCAGCTTGCGCAGCCTTGGCGGCTTTCTTCACTAGCGTCTGCTGATCGGGGGTGAGTTTTTCCCAGGTGATTTTCGACATCACGATCGGCTCGGGCAGGATCAGGTGCCCGGTCAGGCTGTAGAACTTGGCGTTCTGAAAGTGGTTGTGTTCGAGCAGGGTCGGCGGGTTGTTTTCCGCGCCATCAATGACGCCGGTTTGCAGGGCGCTGAAGATCTCGCCGGTGTCCATGGCGATGCCGTTACCACCCATGGCATTGATGGTGTCGATGAACATCGGGTTGCCCTGCACGCGGATCTTCATGCCCTTGAGGTCTTCAAGTTTGCGCACTGGTTTCTTGGTGTAGATGTTGCGCGTGCCGCCATCCATCCAGGCCAGGGCTACCAGGCCAAACTCGGAATTGGTGATCTTGTCGAGAATCGCGTCGCCGACTTCACCGTCGATGACTGCGCGCATGTGCGCCTGGTCACGGAAGATGAATGGCATGTTGAACACGTTCACATCCGGCACCACCGGGCCGACGATGCCGAGGCTGACTCGAGTCATCTGAATTGCGCCGACCTGAGCCTGCTCAATGACCTCTTTTTCCGATCCCAGAACACCGCCCGGGAAATATTTGAAGGTCAGTTCGCCATTGGTCTCCTTGGTCAACGCCTCGCCCATGCGTTGTTCAGCGACCACGGTTGGATATCCGGCGGGATGAATATCGGCGAACTTCATTTCCAGTGCATGAGCAGCACTGGCGAAGGTGAAGGCGAGCGGAAGTGCAGCGGCGAGCAAGGTGCGTTTGAAGTCCATGGGGCGAGTCTCCAGTCTTGTTATTTTTGTGTTCAAGGCACAGCAATGCAGCAGAAGCGGTTACAGCGAATCGTTGAAAGTCGGCTCCGGCAAGCCTTTGACGCCGGGGTTCAGGGCAAACACGCCGCCAGCGAGTGATTGCGGATCATGGTCATCACCGGGGCGGATCGAGGCGACAAACAGGGTGTCCAACCGGCTGCCGCCGAAGGCGCACATGGTCGGCTTCCTGACCGGGACCGGCAGCGAATAATCGAGGCGCCCATCGGGGGTGAATCGGTGGACGAGACCTGCGTCGTTGGCGCAGATCCAGTAGCAACCTTCGGCATCCACGGCGGCGCCATCCGGGCGGCCGAGGAAATGATTCATGTCGACGAACACCCGGCGATTCGAAGGCGTACCGGTTTCAGTGTCGTAATCGAACGCCCAGATCAGTTGCACATTGGGGTGTGAATCCGACAGGTACATTGTTCGGCCATCGGGGCTGAAGCCGAGGCCGTTGGGCACGATGAAGCCGTCGAGTTGCGCTGCGATCACATCGAGTCCGGCGCCGTAGCGATACAGCCGACCCTCGGGCGCATTCAGGCCCATGTTCAGCACCATGCTCCCGGCCCAGAACCGGCCCTGACGGTCGCAGCGGCCGTCGTTGAGGCGCATGTCGACGCGGGCATGTTCGACGCGGGCGAGAAGTTCGCTGTCGAGGCTGCCATCGTTATTCGTCTGTAGATGAAAGAAACCGCTCTCCATCCCGGCGACCCAGCCGCCACGTTTGTGACGGGCGATGCAGGCGAGCATTTCCGGAGCCTTCCAGGCGTAGACATGGCCAGTGTCGGCGCTCCAGCGTTGCAGTCCGCCGTTGGGAATATCCACCCAGTACAGAGCGTTTTCCTCGGGCACCCAGACCGGGCTTTCACCGACGGCGTTGCGTGCGTCGACGATCAATTCAGCTTGCATACTCATTCCCTTGGTTTTTATTGGAGGGGATCAAGTCACCAGTGAGCGCGTCAGTCGCCGAACGGCCCGGCCGCGACGAAAGCGCCGCCCTGATAGATTCGCGCCGGGTCATCGGCGGCCGGCATCGGCTGCGCTTCGACCTGCTCGCGAAACACTTCGGAGCTGTCACGAGCCTCGAAACCGAGGTGGCTGGCGAAGCGGTTGTCCCACCACACATCCTTGTTATCCGACATGCCGTAGACCACGGTGTGGCCGACGTTCGGCGTGTACAACGATTTTTCGAGTAGCTGGGTGAGGTCGTCGAAACTCAGCCAGGTGTGCATCATTCGCCGGTTCTGCGGCTCCGGGAATGAGGAGCCGATGCGGATGCTTACGGTCTCGATGCCGTAGCGATCGAAGTAGAAACTGGCCATGTCTTCGCCGTAGGACTTGGACAAACCGTAGTAGCCGTCCGGCCGGCGCGCCGAGCTGGCGTCGAGCTGCTCGTCCTGCTTATAAAAGCCGATGACGTGGTTGGAGCTGGCGAAAATCACGCGCTTCACGCCATGGCGACGCGCCGCTTCGTAGATGTGAAACACGCCGCAGATGTTGGCGCCGAGGATCTCTTCGAACGGCCGCTCCACCGAGACGCCGCCAAAGTGCAGGATCGCGTCCACGCCTTCGACCAATTGGTGCACGGCGTTTTTGTCGGCCAGATCGCAGACGACGATTTCTTCGCGATCATCGATGGCGGGGGCGAGAGCGGCGATGTCCGACAGGCGCAAAACGTTGGCGTAAGGGCGCAGGCGTTCGCGCAGGACTCTGCCCAGTCCGCCGGCGGCACCGGTCAGCAACAGGCGGTTAAAGGGCGTTCGATCTGTGGGGGTGGTCGTCATGGCAATCCCTGAACTTGTTGTTTTGGATTTGTTGTAGGTTGTCGTATGACTGTGTCGAAGTATCGGTAGGGTTTCCGGATATTGTCAACGCGACTTTTGGGGTAAATGACGGAAGGGGCATTCCCGTGCTGTCTGTCAGATAATCCCCTGTGGCGAGGGAGCTTGCTCCCGCTGGGTGGGGCAGCCGCCCCCGCCGTTTTTATTTAAAAGCGACGACTGCTGCGCAGCCGAGCGGGAGCAAGCTCCCTCGCCACAGGTATTTGATCGAACACGCTTTCATGAGTTACAACAACGAAATCGGATAGCTGATAAAGATTCGGTTCTCGTCAAACTCATTGGTGCTGAAGTCGCGGCGGATGCTTGCGTTGCGCCATTTGACGTTGAGATTTTTCAGCGCGCCGCTCTGCACGGTGTAGGCCAGCTCTGATTCGCGGCCCCATTCCTTGCCGTCGCTGGTGGCGGCGGTGTGCACGTTATCGCCGCTGATGTAGCGGTTCATCATGGTCAGGCCGGGGATGCCGAGCGCGACGAAGTTGTAGTCGTGGCGTACTTGCCACGAGCGCTCTTTGGCGTTGTCGTAACTGGCGTTGTAACTGTCGTTGGCCAGGGTGCCGCCGCTGGTGCCGTTGACACGCATCCAGGCATCTTCGCCGCTGAGTTTTTGCAGGCCGACGTAGAAAGTGTTGCCGCCGTATTTCGCCGAGAGCATGGCGAACGCGGTTTTATTGTCGAGGTCGCCGGCCTGGGCGCTGCCGTCTTCCTTGCCGGTAAAGAAGCCGAGATTGGCGCCCAGTGTCCAGTCGCCGAGCGGCTGGCTGTGGCTGAAGTTGAAGTACTGCTGCTGATAGATATCGCTGAGTTCGGCGTACCACACGCCGACCATGGTGCGTTTTTCGTTGAAGCTGTATTCGCCGCCGCCGAAGTTGAAGCGATCGGATGTGAACGCACCGCGGCCGTTCATTGACATGTCTTCCATGCTCGCGTCGTTGCGCGGGCTGTTGCCACGAAACTGGCCGCCGTAGAGGCTCAGGCCATTGACCTCGGTGGAGGTGATCTGACCGCCGCGAAAGGTCTGCGGCAGGGAGCGGCCGTCGTCGGAGCGCAGGATCGGCAGCACCGGCATCCATTCGCCGACCTTCAGTTCGGTCTTCGAGACCTTGGCTTTCAGCGCTACGCCGAGCCGGCCGAAGTTGTCCGCCGGGCGTCCGTCATCATGGATCGGCAACAGCTGAGTGCCGCCAGTGCCCTTGCCGCCATCGAGCTTCTGCGAGTACATGCCGAGCAGGTCCAGGCCGAAGCCGACGGTGCCCTGGGTGAAGCCGGATTTGGCGTCGAGGATGAAGTTTTGTGTCCACTCTTCAGCCTTGCCCTGAGCGTTGTCCGGGTTGGTGAAGTTGCGGTTGAAGTAGGCGTTGCGCAGGTTCAGCGTGGCTTTGCTGTCTTCGAGAAAACCTTCGGCTTCGGCGTTCATCGGCAGGGTGAGGGCGAGGCTGCCACAGCTGATCAGGCTCAAGGTGCAACGGTTGGCGAGGCTGGAACGGGAAGGGCGGACGGAATTACAGACGAGTGTGCTCACTGTGACGCTCCCTTTTTCGATTGTTATTTTTATTTTTGTCATACGTCGTCGTACAACATTGAGGCGGATATTTGCGGGGTTTTCCGCGAATGTCAACTGGAAGTTATACGATGACTTGAATCGGAAAAATCTCGGTCCAACACAGAACCCGGCGGGAGCTGTTGTTGCCTACGCAGATGTGTGTTGCCGGTGAAATTGCGGCAAACTTCAGCCATCTTTCGTACAAGGCTTGGCAATGGATCAATACGCCCCGCGCAACTGGCAGCCCCACGAGCGGCCCAGCTTGCCCGGTTCCCCCTCGACGCCGTTGCACTCCAACCCCAAGCGCATCGCCTATGCGCTCGTTGGATTGCTGGTGGCATTGACCGGTGGCCTCGGTAATTCGCTGGTGGTCGCTAATCTGATCTACCTGCAAGGCGCGCTGGGGGCGACCACTGCCGAAATGGCCTGGCTGCCGGCGGCGTACGTGATGACCAATGTGTCGATGAACCTGTTGCTGGTGAAGTTTCGTCAGCAGTTCGGCTTGCGCGCGTTCACCGAGGTGTTTCTGGTGCTGTATGCGCTGGTGACCTTCGGCCATTTGTTCGTCAACGACCTGAGTTCGGCCATCGCGGTGCGGGCGGCGCACGGCATGGTCGGGGCGGCGCTGAGTTCGCTGGGCCTGTATTACATGGTGCAAGCGTTCCCGGCGAAGTGGCGGATGAAGGCGCTGGTGCTCGGGCTGGGTGCTTCGCAGTTGGCGTTGCCTATGGCGCGGCTGTTTTCTGAGGACTTGTTGCAGATTGCCGAATGGCGTGGCTTGTACCTGTTCGAGCTGGGCATGGCGCTGATCTCGCTGGGCTGCGTGTTTCTGCTGAAACTGCCGCCGGGCGATCGCTTCAAGACCTTTGAAAAACTCGACTTCCTGACCTTCGCGATTCTCGCCAGCGGCGTGGCTTTGCTCTGCGCGGTGCTGTCGCTGGGGCGTATCGACTGGTGGCTGGAAGCACGCTGGATTGGCGTTGCGCTGGCCGGCTCCATCGCGCTGATTTTTGCCGGACTGGCGATCGAACATAACCGCAGCAACCCGATGCTGATGACCCGCTGGCTCGGCAGCGGCACGATGATTCGGCTGGCGCTGGCGGTGGTGCTGATCCGGATGGTCACCTCGGAGCAATCCACCGGCGCCGTCGGCTTCATGCAATACCTCAATATGAGCAGTCAGCAGCTGCACAGTCTGTACGTGGTGATGCTGATCGGCAGCGTCGCCGGGCTGCTGACCAGTGCGCTGACCATCGACCCGAAACACTTGCTCCTGCCGCTGATCATTTCGCTGGCGCTGATGGCCACCGGTTCGGTGATGGACAGTTATTCGAACAACCTGACGCGCCCGCAAAACCTGTATTTCAGTCAGTTTATGTTGGCGTTCGGCAGCACGTTTTTCCTCGGCCCGACCATGGTTTTGGGCACGCGCAATGTACTGACCAATCCGCGCAATCTGGTGAGTTTTTCCGTGTTGTTCGGGATCTGTAATAACCTCGGCGGCTTGCTCGGCGCGGCGCTGCTGGGGACGTTCCAGATCGTGCGCGAGAAATTTCATTCCAGCCACCTCGTTGAGCATCTGACGTTGTCCGATCCGTTGGTGGCTGCGCGGGTGCAGAGCGGCGGCTCGGCCTATGGCTCGTTGCTGGCCGACCCGGGCCTGCGCAATCTGGCGGGCATTCGCAGCCTGTCCAATGCAGCCGCTCGCGAAGCCAACGTGCTGGCCTATAACGATGTCTTCATGCTGATCGCGGTGATTGCGGTGCTGACCATGATCTGGATTTCCATCCGTGCGCTGTGGCTGATGAGCACCACCAAAGCCGTCGACGCGACACCTTCTTCCGTACCTTCCAGCGGTGTCACTTCTTCATGACCGAACCGACCACCACGACCACCAATGCCATTGCCGCCACCCCCGAAGGCGTGGCGCCGCCGGCTTCGCCGAACACCGAGCCGCGCTCGCTGCGGGTGCGGATCATCTCGTCGCTGGGCTTCGCCGCGATTGCCATCGTCGGCGTGTTGATCGTGCTCTATGCCTGGCAATTGCCACCGTTCAGCAGCGCGGTCGAGACCACCGAAAACGCCTTGGTGCGCGGGCAGGTCACGGTCATCGGCCCGCAACTCGCCGGCTATGTTTATGAAGTGCCGGTGCAGGATTTCCAGTTTGTGAAGGCCGGGGATTTACTGGTGCGCCTGGACGACCGCATCTATCAGCAGCGCCTCGACCAGGCGCTGGCGCAACTGGCGGTGCAGAAAGCCGCGCTGGCGAATGTGGTGCAGCAGCGTAACAGCGCCGAGGCGACCATCAAGTTGCGTCAGGCAGTATTGGCCGACAGCGAAGCGCAGGCGCGCAAAAGTGATGCGGATCTGCGCCGTAACAAAGAGTTGGTCAGCGACGGTTCGGTGTCGAAGCGCGAGTTTGACGTGACTCTCGCGGCCAGTGCGCAGACTGCCGCGTCGGTGGCGCAGGCCAAGGCCAATCTGGAAATCGCCCGCCAGGATCTGCAAACGGTGATCGTCAATCGTGGCTCTCTGGAAGCTGCGGTGGCCAGTGCCGAGGCGGCGGTGCAATTGGCGCGAATCGACCTGTCGAACACGCGGATCATTGCGCCGCGTGACGGTCAGCTCGGGCAGATCGGCGTGCGCCTTGGTGCCTACGTCAATTCTGGTGCGCAGTTGATGGCGTTGGTGCCGGATCAGAAGTGGGTGATCGCCAACATGAAAGAAACCCAGATGGACAATGTGCGAGTCGGGCAACCGGTGCGCTTCACCGTCGATGGCTTGAACCACCGCAAATTCACTGGGCGGGTGCAGCATATTTCGCCGGGCACCGGTTCGGAATTTGCGCTGTTGCAGGCGGATAATGCCACTGGCAACTTTGTGAAGATTGCTCAGCGGGTGCCGGTGCGGATTACGATTGATCCGGATCAGCAGGAGATTGAACGGTTGCGGCCGGGGATGTCGGTGGTGGTCAGCATCGATACGGCGGCGGGTGACACTCAGCATCACTGATGCACCTTCTTACCCTGTGGGAGCTGCGGTGCGACGATTCGACTTGCCAGCGATGGCGGCCTTATAGCCGACCAATCGTTTTCGGATGTACCCAGTTTCACTGTGGGCCAGCCGCTGGCGATTGCAGGCGACACGGTCTGACTGAAACACCCTTGCAAGCGTGTTAACATCGCCGCTTTTGCACGATTGACCCCGTTGAGAGCTGAACACTGATGGCCACCAGATCCGTTGTACTCGATACCGAAACCACCGGCATGCCGGTGACCGACGGCCACCGGATTGTCGAGATCGGCTGTGTCGAGCTGATCGGTCGACGCCTGACCGGGCGGCACTTTCACGTGTATCTGCAACCGGATCGCGAAAGTGACGAAGGCGCTATCGGTGTTCACGGCATCACCAACGAGTTTCTGGTCGGCAAGCCACGTTTTGCCGAAGTGGCGGATGAGTTTTTCGAGTTCATCAACGGCGCGCAACTGATCATCCATAACGCGGCGTTCGACGTTGGCTTCATCAACAACGAATTCGCATTGATCGGCCAGCAGGATCGCGCCGATATCACCAGGCATTGCTCGATCCTCGATACCCTGATGATGGCCCGGGAACGTCACCCCGGTCAGCGCAATAGCCTTGATGCATTGTGCAAACGTTACGGCGTCGACAACTCCGGCCGTGAACTGCACGGCGCCTTGCTCGACTCGGAGATTCTCGCCGACGTCTACCTGACCATGACCGGCGGCCAGACCAGCCTGTCGCTGGCGGGTAATGCTTCCGACGGTAATGGTACGGGCGAGGGCAGCGATAACTCGGCTACCGAGATTCGTCGTCTGCCGGCAGATCGGCAGCCAGGGCGGATCATTCGCGCGACTGAAGATGAGCTGGCTGCGCATCTGGTGCGGTTGGAAATCATTGCCAAGTCTGCGGGTGCGCCGGCGTTGTGGACGCAATTGCTGGAAGCCGAAGCGCAAGCTTGAAGATCAAGAGATCGCAGCCTCGTTGCACTCGACAGCTCCTACAGTGAAATGCCAATTCCTTTGTAGGAGCTGTCGAGTGCAACGAGGCTGCGATCTTTTTTGCGTTGGATAATGCTGACAAGTGGCCACACTCGCGACATTCGCTGCGACC
This sequence comes from Pseudomonas sp. TWP3-1, assembly GCF_049896625.1. Taxonomy (NCBI): domain Bacteria; kingdom Pseudomonadati; phylum Pseudomonadota; class Gammaproteobacteria; order Pseudomonadales; family Pseudomonadaceae; genus Pseudomonas; species Pseudomonas sp. TWP3-1. The sequence continues at coordinate 678,733 of NZ_JAFCUQ010000001.1, read as the reverse complement.
CTCTACCCTGAGGACATTGGCAGATCACCATCCGCCGCCTCAGGACACTGAGCCCCATGTATAAAGATCTGAAGTTTCCGGTGTTGATCGTCCACCGTGACATCAAGGCTGACACGGTTGCCGGGGAGCGCATTCGTGGCATCGCCCGCGAGTTGGAGCAGGAAGGCTTCAGCATCGTCTCGGCCACCGACTACACCGAAGGCCGGCTCGTCGCGTCGACCCACCATGGCTTGGCGTGCGTACTGATCGCCGCCGAAGACGCCAGCACCAACTCTCATCTGCTGCAGAACATGGCCGAACTGATCGGCCTCGCGCGGGTGCGTGCGCCGGATCTGCCGATCTTCGCCCTCGGCGAGCAAGTCACTCTGGAAAACGCGCCGGCCGATGCGATGGCCGAGCTCAATCAGTTGCGCGGCATTCTCTATCTGTTCGAAGACACCGTACCGTTTCTCGCCCGGCAAGTGGCGCGGGCCGCACGCAAGTATCTGGATGGTTTGCTGCCGCCGTTCTTCAAGGCGCTGGTGCAGCACACGGCTGACTCAAATTATTCGTGGCACACCCCCGGGCATGGCGGCGGCGTGGCGTATCACAAGAGTCCGGTGGGGCAGGCGTTTCACCAGTTTTTCGGTGAAAACACTTTGCGCTCGGACTTGTCGGTGTCGGTGCCGGAACTCGGATCGCTGCTCGATCACACCGGGCCGCTGGCCGAGGCGGAAGAACGCGCGGCGCGCAATTTCGGCGCTGATCACACGTTTTTCGTGATCAATGGCACCTCGACTGCCAACAAGATCGTCTGGCACTCGATGGTGGCGCGAGATGATCTGGTCCTGGTCGACCGCAACTGCCACAAGTCGGTTTTGCACTCGATCATCATGACCGGCGCAATCCCGCTGTATCTGTGCCCGGAGCGCAACGAACTGGGGATCATCGGCCCGATTCCGCTGAGCGAATTCAGCCGCGAATCGATTCAGGCCAAGATCAACGCGAGTCCGCTGACCAAGGGCCGCGAGCCGAAAGTCAAACTGGCGGTGATCACCAACTCGACCTATGACGGCCTGTGCTACAACGCCGAGCTGATCAAGCAGAGCCTGGGCAACAGCGTCGAAGTGCTGCATTTCGACGAGGCGTGGTACGCCTACGCGGCGTTTCATGAGTTTTTTGCCGGGCGTTACGGCATGGCCACTTCGCGCAGCGCGGACAGCCCGCTGGTGTTCACCACGCATTCCACGCACAAGTTGCTGGCGGCGTTCAGTCAGGCCTCGATGATTCATGTGCAGGACGGTGGGGCGCGGCAGCTCGATCGCGATCGTTTCAACGAAGCATTCATGATGCACATCTCGACTTCGCCGCAATACAGCATCATCGCCTCGCTGGACGTGGCCTCGGCGATGATGGAAGGCCCGGCCGGGCGTTCGCTGTTACAGGAAACTTTCGATGAAGCTTTGAGCTTTCGCCGCGCGTTGGCCAATTTGCGCCAGCACATTGCTGCTGACGATTGGTGGTTCTCGATCTGGCAGCCGCCGGGCGTCGAAGGCATTGATCGAGTACAGACCGCAGACTGGCTGCTGCAACCCGGCGCGGAGTGGCACGGCTTCAGTGACGTCAGCGACGATTACGTACTGCTCGATCCGATCAAGGTCACGCTGGTCATGCCCGGCCTGAATGCGGGCGGCGCGCTGAGCGACAAGGGCATTCCCGCAGCCGTGGTCAGTAAATTTCTCTGGGAACGCGGATTGGTGGTGGAGAAGACGGGGCTGTATTCGTTCCTCGTGTTGTTCTCCATGGGGATCACCAAGGGCAAATGGAGCACGCTGCTCACCGAACTGCTGGAATTCAAACGCAGCTACGACGCCAATGTCAGCCTCGCCACTTGCTTGCCGTGCATAGGCCAGAAAGACCCCGAGCGTTATCGCGGCATGGGCTTGCGCGATCTGTGCGATCAGTTGCACGCCTGCTACCGTAGCAACGCCACCGCCAAACATCTCAAGCGTATGTACACCGTGCTGCCGGAAATCGCCATGAAACCGGCATATGCCTACGATCATCTGGTGCGCGGCGAAGTCGAGGCAGTGCCGATTGATGATCTGGAGGGCCGCGTGGCCGCCGTGATGCTGGTACCGTATCCGCCGGGTATTCCGTTGATCATGCCCGGTGAGCGCTTTACCGAAGCGACCCGCTCGATCATCGATTACCTGAAATTTGCCCGCACGTTCGATGCGAGTTTTCCAGGTTTCGTTGCCGATGTGCACGGGCTGCAACATGAAGATGAGGGCAATGGGCGGCAATACACCGTCGATTGCGTCAAGGAATGAGGACTTATCCGAGCATGCAACCTGCCGTGAATCCAAAATACCCGGGTCTTTCGGTGCGCGTCGCCGATGAAGGTTTTGCGCCTTATATCTGGGGCAGCGATTTCAGTTTCGAGGTCGCCGCTTACGGCGAAGCGCTGATTGGCAAGCCGGTCGAGCAATGGCCGGTGACGCCGATCGTGCCGTATCGCAAGTGCTATGGCATCGATCCCGAGGAGTTCAGCAGCTATCGCGATGCCGCCGACAGCGCGATTTTCATGGCCTGGCTCGACGACGAACCGGTCGGCCATCTGGTGATCAGCACTAACTGGAACGGCTTTGCGCACATCGACGAACTCGCGGTACACGCCCCGGCGCGCCGCCATGGCGTGGCCAAGGCGTTGCTCGATGTGGCGCAGTTCTGGAGTCGCAAGAAGAAGCTGCCGGGGATCATGCTCGAAACTCAGAACAACAACCTCGGCGCCTGTCGTTTATACGAGCGCAGCGGTTATGTGATCGGCGGGATTGACCACATGCGCTATCGCGGGATCGATCCGAACACTGCTGAAGTGGCGTTGTTCTGGTACCGATTGTTCGATAACCCGCTGGAAAATCCGATCAACTCGCCAGCATCGCCGCGGCTTGTTCCGTAATAATGGTGAGCAGAGTCTCAATCGCCGACGAAGGTGCGGCGTGCTTGAAGGTCAACGCATACAGGCTGATCGGCACCGCCGGTGACAACGGGCACACGTCGAGACCTGCGGCCCGCGCGCCAAGCGCGGTGAACGGGTCGACGATGGCCAAACCTTCGCCGGCCTCGACCATGCTGCCCATCATCTGATGAGTCTGCACGCGGGTCTGGATCACCGGCGCCGGGTGCAAAGCCTGGAGTTTGTGCTCGAGCGCCGGGCTCAGCGGGTCTTGGCCTTCAAGGCCGACCAGCGCTTGACCAGCCAGATCCTGCAATGAAATGTACTTCTGCTTCGGTTGCAGCCAACCGTGGGGCGCGAGCAATTGCAGCTTGCCTTGGGCCAGCGGCTGGCAATCGATGTCGGGATGTTCGGGGTCGTGCAGGCTCAAGCCCAGATCGCTTTCACGCAACAACAGACTGCGCACGATATCGCGGGTCGGCAGGCTAAGCAGGGTGCACGGCGCATCGGGCAAGCGCCGACGCAGGGCGGCCAGGCTTTGCGGCAACAGTTGCTGAGTAAGCGGCGGGGTGCCGATGACGCGCAGAGGCGGGGCGAGGTATTGCTTGAGGCTGCTGGCCAGGCGTTGCACCGGCTCCAGCGCTTCGTAGACATGCGCGATTTCTGCCTGCAACGCGCGCGCTTCGGCAGTCGCCGTCAGTCGTCCGCGCACGCTGGCGAACAACATGAAACCCAACTGACTCTCGGCTTCGCGCAGTCGCTCTTCGACTTCAGTCACCGGCAATTGCAGCCATTCGGCGGCAGTGCCTACGTGACCGGTCTGCAACAGCGCCTGAATCACTTCGATATGACGTAAACGCATGCGTGAAGTCCATGTCCGAGCAGTTGGGGTCAGTGGCTGAATCCTACCCCAACTCTGCGATTAAGACTTCTGCTCATAACGGCCAGTTATGAGGCGGCAATCGGCTCAGGTTCGCGGGTCAGGATAATGCCCGACTGAACCAGCTTGAATTCAGCGTCATCAAGTTTCTCGATGCGATCGCCAATGGCCAGTTTGTAAGTGGTGACGGGCTCCGTGCCGGTGATTCCGTCCGCCGACGGAGTGGATTCCTGGAACTCATGCACGGAATAAACGCGGCCTTCCGCATCTCTTGCATGGAACTGACCGACGAGTACTGCTGCCATCTGCTTAAAACCTCTGGAGATAAAACACTTGATTTGCGGCTTGGTAGACCATCATCTAGCGCTGTAAGTTTTCCTACAGGAAAAAAAAATTCAGGACGCGGGAATTTACCCTCGTCGTCTGGTGGAACCGTCGCCGGATCATCTATAACTACAGCCTTCTCCCACGCACAGTCGAGAGTCTTCCCATGAGCAATGTCTATAACGTCGCTGTAGTCGTCGGCAGTCTGCGCAAAGCCTCGATCAACCGCAAAGTCGCGCTGGCACTGGCGGAGCTGGCCCCGGCCAACCTCAAGCTGAGCATTGTCGAAATCGGCGATCTGCCACTCTACAACGAGGACATTGACGGCGATTCACCGCCCGCAGCCTACAGCACTTTCCGGGAGAAAGTGGCTTCATCCGACGCGGTGCTGTTTGTCACACCTGAATACAACCGTTCCGTGCCGGCGCCGTTGAAGAATGCGATTGACGTTGGTTCACGGCCTTATGGCAAAAGTTGCTGGAGCGGCAAGCCCGGCGCGGTGATCAGTGTTTCGCCGGGTGCGATCGGCGGTTTCGGCGCGAACCAGCATCTGCGCCAGTCGTTTGTGTTTCTCGATGTGCACTGCATGCAGCAGCCGGAAGCCTATCTGGGCGGCGCGGGGTCGGCGTTTGACGAGGCGGGCAAGCTGAGTGAATCGGTGAAGCCGTTTTTGCAGAAATTCATCGATGCGTATGGACAGTTCGTCGAACAACACAAAAAATGATTTGCCAGAAATTGCCTGTGGTGAGGGGACAGTCCCTCCACCACAGGTGTTCCTCCTACTAAATATTTTGTTGAACAAGGCTGTTTTGAATGCTCGCTGCGTCACTGATTTTCCTGCTGACCATCACTCTCGTCATCTGGCAACCCAAAGGCCTCGGGGTCGGCTGGAGTGCAATGCTCGGCGCCATCCTGGCGCTGATTTTTGGCGTGGTCCACCTGAGCGATATCCCGCTGGTGTGGCAGATCATCTGGAATGCCACCGGGACCTTTGTCGCGCTGATCATTATCAGTCTGCTGCTCGACGAAGCCGGGTTCTTCGCCTGGGCTGCGCTGCACGTGGCGCGTTGGGGGAAGGGCCGTGGACGCAAGCTGTTTGCGTTCATGGTGCTGCTCGGCGCGCTGGTTTCGGCGCTGTTCGCCAACGACGGCGCGGCGCTGATTCTCACGCCGATCGTGATTTCGATGCTGCTGGCGTTGCGTTTTTCGCCGGCGGCAACCTTGGCGTTCGTCATGGGCGCAGGCTTCATTGCTGATACCGCCAGTCTGCCGCTGGTGGTGTCGAACCTGGTCAACATTGTCTCGGCGGATTTCTTTCACATTGGGTTCAACCGTTATGCGGCGGTGATGGTGCCGGTCAACTTTGTCAGCGTGGCGGCGACGCTGGGCATGTTGCTGTGGTTCTTCCGCCGTGACATTCCCAAGGCTTACGACCCTGAGCAACTTGAACAGCCACACACCGCGATCCACGACAAGGCCACGTTCTACGCCGGTTGGGCGGTGTTGGTGATTCTGTTGATCGGCTGTTTTGCACTGGAACCGCTGGGGATTCCGATCAGCGCAATTTCAGCGGTGTGCGCCGCGTTGCTCCTGGGGATTGCCGCGCGCGGGCACAGGATTTCCACGCGCAAGGTGCTGAAGGATGCGCCGTGGCAGATCGTGATCTTCTCGCTGGGCATGTATCTGGTGGTCTATGGCCTGCGCAATGCCGGGCTGACGGACTATCTCGCGGGCTGGCTGAATGTCTTCGCTGGCTACGGCATATGGGGCGCGGCGCTGGGCACCGGGGTGCTGACCGCGTTTTTGTCTTCGATCATGAACAATATGCCGACGGTGCTGATCGGCTTGCTGTCGATTGATGCCAGTCAGGCGAGCGGTGTGGTCAAGGAAGCGATGATCTACGCCAACGTGATCGGCAGCGATCTGGGGCCGAAGATCACGCCGATTGGCAGTCTGGCGACGCTGCTCTGGCTGCATGTGCTGGCGCGCAAGGGAATTCAGATTGGTTGGGGGTATTACTTCAAGGTCGGGATTGTGCTGACGGTGCCGGTTTTGTTAGTGACCTTGGCGGCTCTGGCTCTGCGGTTATCCATTTAGACCGGGTCGGCTTCATCGCTGGCAAGCCAGCTCTCACAGGGAATGCATTGCAAATTGAGGGAGTAGCCAGTTCCCACAGCTCCAGTGTTCACCGCGAAACCTGTGGGAGCTGGCTTGCCAGCGATGAGGCCGGTTCAGACAAAGCAAATCTCAGGACTGGCCCGGTACATTCGGCCAAAGATCCGACACCAGAAACAAGCGCTCAGCCTCTTCCCATTCCCCCTGAGCGTTTTCGATCAGGCGCACCATCAACTGCGCCGGGGCCAATGGCTCCAGCTCATCAAGCCACATCTGCAAATGTTCAAGGCTCCAGGTCTGATCCGCCGGGTAATGCGCCGGCGCTAGCCAGGCGTGGCGGGGCAGGGGTTGCCAGCGTCCGGCCGGGCGCTGTGCGACAAATGCCGGCCAGTCTTTCTGATGCAACCAACTGCCACGCAAATGCTGCGGATGCGCGCCGCTCGGCGATTGCGCCTGACCGGGCCACGGATACAGCAGATAACCGCCCAGCCACAGCTGCGCGCTGAACTCGCCGATATCCAGCCGCGCCAGCACTTCGCGGCTTTCCGGGCGCGCCGAGATCGGCAGTTGATGCTGACTCAGATGCGCCAGTTTGCGATCCAGCCGATCATGGCAACCCGGCCCCAGCCACTGCGCTGAATCGCGCCCATCGCCATTTTGTGGGCCGAGATAGAGTTTGATCGCCAGTTCCAGATGATGCACGCCGTCGCGGTCGCGCAGCAGCATGTCCAGCTCGCCAAGGGTGTGGCCCTCACGACGGATCGGCAGATTCGCCGCAATCAATTCGATGCCCGGCGCATGCTGCACGGCAAACTGCCACAAGCGCTCGTAATACAGACCCAGCCGCCGCGTGCGCGCCTGCGCCAACCAATGCAGCAGGCCATAACTGTCGCGGTCGAGCGCGCGTAACCAATGCTCCAGACGCTGGGGATCGTCCACCCACTCGCTGCCGGCCAGCGGATGCCGCTGCGGCCACGGCGTAATGGCAAGCATCGGCGGGGCGAGGATCACCCACGCCAGATCGCGCACCTCGGGGTGGCGCAACTGGTGGGGCAACTGGAGCAAATCGGGAAATAGGATCATCTTGCGAGCATAGCCGCAAACACCGGCGCCTCCTTGAGGCTGAAAGGATTTTGTCTATCGCAGGCTTTCGCCCATAATCGGCCTTTTCGCACCCGACACCCCGCAGGAGCCCCATGGAGCAATTTCGTAATATCGGCATCATCGGTCGCCTCGGCAGTTCGCAGGTGCTGGATACCGTCCGCCGACTGAAACGCTTTCTGCTCGATCGGCACCTGCATGTGATCCTCGAAGACACCATCGCCGAAGTCCTGCCGGGGCATGGCCTGCAAACCTCGTCGCGCAAGATGCTCGGCGAAGTGTGCGACATGGTCATCGTGGTTGGCGGTGACGGCAGCCTGCTTGGCGCCGCGCGGGCGCTGGCCAAACACAATATTCCAGTGCTCGGGATCAACCGGGGCAGCCTCGGCTTCCTGACAGATATTCGCCCGGATGAGCTGGAAGTCGAAGTCGCCAAGGTGCTCGACGGCCATTATCTGGTGGAAAACCGCTTTTTGCTGCAAGCCGAAGTCCGCCGCCATGGCGAGGCCATCGGCCAGGGCGACGCGCTCAATGACGTGGTGCTGCATCCCGGCAAGTCGACGCGGATGATCGAATTCGAGCTGTACATCGATGGCCAGTTCGTTTGCAGCCAGAAGGCTGACGGCCTGATCGTCGCCACGCCGACCGGTTCCACCGCGTATGCGCTGTCCGCCGGCGGGCCGATCATGCACCCCAAGCTCGATGCCATTGTGATCGTGCCGATGTATCCCCATATGTTGTCGAGCCGGCCGATTGTGGTCGACGGCAACAGTGAGCTGAAAATCGTCGTGTCCAAAGATATGCAGATTTATCCGCAAGTTTCCTGCGACGGGCAGAACCATTTCACCTGCGCGCCGGGCGATACCATCACCGTTAGCAAGAAAGCGCAGAAGCTGCGTCTGATCCATCCGCTGGATCACAACTATTACGAAGTGTGCCGCACCAAGCTCGGTTGGGGCAGCCGCTTGGGCGGTGGAGGCGAGTGATGCTCGATCCCGCGCGTAGTTACGATCTGATCGGTGACGTGCACGGTTGCGCTCTGACCCTTGAGCACTTGCTCGACCGCCTCGGTTATCACAAACAGGCTGGCGTCTGGCGGCACCCGTCGCGCATGGCGGTGTTTGTCGGCGACATCATCGACCGCGGCCCGCGCATTCGCGAAGCGCTGCACATCGTCCACGACATGGTCGCGGCCGGTCAGGCGCTGTGCATCATGGGCAACCATGAGTTCAACGCGCTCGGCTGGAGCACGCCGGCACTGCCGGGCAGCGGCAAGCAGTTCGTCCGTGAGCACACACCGCGGCATGCGCGCCTGCTGCACGAAACCCTGACCCAATTCGAAGACCACCCGGGCGACTGGCATGACTTTCAGCAGTGGTTCTACGAGCTGCCGCTGTTCGTCGATGCCGGGCGTTTCCGCGTGGTGCACGCCTGCTGGGACGCCGGCCTGATCGAGCCGCTGCGCGCGTTGTTCCCGGATGGCTGCATCGACGAACACTTCCTCCAGGCCTCGGCCGTGCCCGGCAGTTTTGCCTGCACCGTGTTTGATCGCCTGTTGCGCGGCACCGACATGCCCCTGCCGGATGGCCTGACCATGACCAGCGGCGATGGTCTGGTGCGTTCGTTCTTCCGCACCAAATTCTGGGAAGACGACCCGCAAACCTACGGCGACATCGTGTTCCAGCCCGACGCGCTGCCGGAACCGGTGGCACAAAAGCCGCTCACCTCGAGCGAAAAAAACAACCTGCTGCGCTACGGCGAAGACCAGCCATTGCTGTTCGTCGGCCATTACTGGCGCAGCGGCAAACCGGCGCCGATCCGGCCGAACCTCGCCTGTCTGGATTACAGCGCAGTGCTTTACGGCAAACTCGTGGCCTATCGTCTGGATCAGGAAACCCGCCTCGATCCGCAGAAATTTGTCTGGGTCGATGTCGAGCGGCCGGAGGTGCTGCGATGACCCCGGGCCGGACGTTCTATTTGTTCAATCTGCAACTGGCTGTCACAAGGATTCACCATGGATGACACGACGCTGGATCAACTGGAGGCCGCTCTGCTGGCCTCGCCGGGAAACGTTGCGCTGATCACCTTGCTGCTCAAGGCGTGCCTTGAGCGTGGTGATCACGCGCGCGGGCTCAAGCTGATCCCCGAAGACCTGCCGCAACTCAAGGATGCCGAAGCGCTGCAACCCGTCGCGGCCCAGCTGTATCTGGCCGCCGGACAGGCGCAGAAGGCGCTGGACGTCGCGGTTGGCGATGACCCGGCGTTGCGCCTGTTGCGCGCGCGGGCGCTGGCCGATCTCGAACGTCTGAAGGAGGCTCAGGTTGAATACCGCGCGGCCATCGACGCCAATCCGTCACTTGAGGACATGGTGCTGTGGCGCCGGCTCAACGTGTCGGTGGTGGACTTTGCGGGCGGCGAGGGTCGTCCGAAGTTGCGGGTGATCTCCAACGATGACACCGACCAGACCGAAGTCCGCCGTCTGCTGGTGCCGGAAGATAAAACGGTCACCTTCAGCGATATCGGTGGTCTGGACGATCTGAAAAAGACCATCCACAAAAAGATCATCCTGCCGTATCAGAAACCCGGTCTGTTCGAACGCTTTCGCAAGCGTGTCGGCGGCGGCGTGCTGCTGTACGGCCCGCCGGGTTGCGGCAAGACCCTGCTGGCGCGGGCCACGGCCGGCGAGTGCAACGCCAAGTTCTTCAACATCGCGATCTCCGATGTGCTGGACATGTACATCGGCGAATCCGAGCGCAAGTTGCATGCGTTGTTCGAGCAGGCGCGGGCGCAGGCGCCGGCGGTGATGTTCTTCGATGAAGTCGAGGCGCTCGGCGGCAAACGCTCCAACACCCGCGAGTCGACGTCGTCGAAACTGGTCAGCACGTTCCTGTCGGAAATGGACGGCTTTGCGAAAAACAACCATGGCGTGCTGATCCTCGCCGCGACCAACGTGCCGTGGTCGGTGGATTCGGCGTTCCGTCGTCCCGGTCGCTTTGATCGCGTGCTGTTCGTGCCGCCACCGGATCGTCCTGCGCGGGAAAACATGCTGCAAATGATGGTCAAGGGCCGGCCGCTGGCGGCGGATATCGATTTCGCGTTTCTCGCCAAACATACTTCTGGATTCTCCGGGGCCGACCTCGGTGAGCTGGTGGAAACCGCCGCTGACGAAGCCATCGAAGAATCGATCAATGAAGGCTCCGAGCAACCGATCTGTGACCGGCATTTCAAGCAGGCCTTGAAAGAAGTGCGTCCGACTACGCTTGAGTGGCTGACCACGGCGCGCAACTACGCGCGTTATGCCAACGAAGGCAATCAGTACGACGAAGTGCTGGCCTTTCTCGACAAACATGGCAAGGGACGCTGATGGCCAGCCAGAATTTTTACCGGATTGAAGACGAACCGCGCCCGGGTGGCCTGGCGCGATTTGCCGTGTCGCCGTTCTGGCCGCTGCTGGCGCTGATGATGGGCGGGGCTTGGCTGGGCTTGCCGTGGTTCGTGCTGAACTCGATTGCGGTGGGCAGCCCCACCCGCGTGCGCGAATGGATCTGGGTCGGCGTCGGCGCGGTGGGCAGCCTGCTGATCGGCCTGGCGCTGATCAGTCTGTTGAACAACGGCTATCTGAGCACTCAGGCGCAGATTCAATACGCCTTGCTGGTGCTGGTGGTGTGGAAACTGACCATTGGCTATGTGCTGTTCACCCTGCAAAACGCGACCATCGAGCTGTATCAGTATTACGGCGGCGTATTGAATCGCTTCGCGCCGCTGGTGGCGCTGGGTGGCGCGTTCGTGCTCAAGGGCTTCGTGGTCAAACTGGTGCCTGCCACCCTTTGGTATCTGGTGGTGAGCTGATGAACACTTCGCATCTGTTACAAGTCGCTTATCAGCGTCTGGATTCCGGGCATTTCGACGGCGCCATCGACAGCCTTCGCCAGTTATTGGCCGATGATCCCGAGTGCTCGGAGGCGCACGCGCTGCTGGCGCTGTGCCTGATGAACATGCGTCGCCTGCACGCGGCGCGGCATGAGGCTGCGCTGGCACTGGCGATGGACCCTGCGTTGCCGCTGGCGCATTACGCCGCCGCGCACACCGCCATGGCCTCGCGTCAGTTCAAGATTGCCGAGCAGCACTTGCTGCAATTGCTCGACATGGAACCCACCGACCCGCGCTATTACCGCAGCCTTGCCGATCTGTTCCAGCTCACCGGTCGCTTGAGTCAGAGCCAGCCGTTGCTGGAAAAAGCGCTCGAGCTGGAGCCGGATGCCGCTGCCAACCTGGTGGCCATGGCCGAATACCATCTGGCCTGCGGACACTGGGAGCAGGCCGAAGGCTTTGCCCGTCAGGCGTTGCAGGCCGATCCCGGGCATGCCGCAGCGGTGATCGTGCTCGGTCGTTTGCGTCTGCGTGAGGGCGACGTCAATGGCGCGCGCGAGCACGCGATCTGGGCCTTGCAGGAAAACGCCAACAACGTCTCGGCGCTGAGTTTGCTGACCGCGGTCAAGGCGCGCAGCAACCTGTTCATGGGCTTCTGGTGGCGCTTCAACAGCTGGCTGACCGAGCGCAGCACCACGCGCGCAATCATTTTGTTGCTGGCCATGTTCGTGGTGTATCGCGTCACCGTGATCACGGTCACGGCGCAGGGTTATCCCGGTGCCGCCGAGGTGATCGACTGGCTCTGGCTGGGTTTCGTCCTCTATACCTTCACCGCGCCGCAGATTTTCAAGCGCGCGATGGAGAAGGAACTGACCCAGGTAAAACTTTCAAGAGAGTTCTAGGACGGCAGGCGTTACGCCCGTCGCTTCGCTCGCTGACCTGATGCCCGGCACTGTGCTGGCGCATCAGCGTCGTTAAACTAGCGACATTTTTTGGAGAGTGTTCAACATGTCGTCTTTTGCCGAATTGATTAAAAACATCACCCCCGATATCTACCAGAGCCTGAAACTGGCGGTGGAAATCGGCAAATGGGCGGACGGTGGCAAGCTCACCGCCGAACAGCGCGAATTGTCGTTGCAGGCGATGATCGCCTGGGAAATCGACAACCTGCCTGAAGACCAGCGCACCGGTTACATGGGCCCGCAGGAATGCTCGTCGAAGTCGATCGAAGTGCCGAATATCCTGTTCAAGTCGGACGCCATCCATTGATCGAGATTGGCCGCGGTGCAATCAGCAAGATGTCGGCGCGCCTTGACGGGCCGAACGTGCAATACGCGTTTCGTCTGGATGACGTCGAGGTGCCGGTCAACCCGTTGATCGGCAAATCGCTGCGTCTGGAGTTCCTCGGAGCGATCCACTGCTCGCATTGCGGGCGCAAGACCAAAACCAGTTTCAGCCAGGGTTATTGCTACCCGTGCATGACCAAACTGGCCCAGTGCGACCTGTGCATCATGAGCCCGGAGCGTTGCCACTTTGATGCTGGCACTTGCCGTGATCCGGCGTGGGGCGAGCAGTTCTGCATGACCGACCATGTGGTCTATCTGGCGAATTCGTCGGGGATCAAGGTTGGCATCACGCGTGCCACGCAATTGCCCACCCGCTGGATCGATCAGGGCGCGAGTCAGGCATTGCCGATCATGCGCGTCTCGACGCGTCAGCAATCGGGCTTCGTCGAAGACCTGTTCCGCAGCCAGGTGGCCGACAAGACCAACTGGCGTGCACTGCTCAAGGGCGATGCGGTGGCGGTGGATCTGGCGCAGGTGCGTGATCAGTTGTTCGAGAGCTGTGCCGAAGGCTTGCAAGGTTTGCAGGAACGTTTCGGTTTGCAGGCGATTCAGACGATTGCCGATGTCGAACCTCTGGAAATCCGCTACCCGGTCGAGCAGTACCCGGCCAAGATTGTCAGCTTCAACCTGGACAAGAACCCGATTGCCGAAGGCACGCTGCTGGGGATCAAGGGCCAGTACCTGATCTTCGACACCGGCGTGATCAATATTCGCAAGTACACGGCCTATCAGCTCGCCGTGCATCAATAAGGACTCCAGCATGCGCACCGAACAACCGAAGATGATTTACCTGAAGGACTATCAGGCGCCCGAGTACCTGATCGACGAAACGCACCTGACCTTCGAGTTGTTCGAGGACCACAGTCTGGTCCATGCGCAACTGGTGATGCGCCGCAACCCGGCGCGTGGCCCGGGCCTGCCGCCACTGGTGCTGGATGGCCAGCATCTGGAACTGCTGTCGGTGACGGTGGCCGATAAGGCGCTGTCCGAAGGCGACTACGAGCTGAGCGAAGACCACCTGACCCTGCACCCGACCAGCGAAAGCTTCACGGTCGATACCAGCGTCAAGATCCACCCGGAAACCAACACCGCGCTGGAAGGCTTGTACAAGTCCGGCACGATGTTCTGCACCCAGTGCGAGGCCGAAGGTTTCCGCAAGATCACCTATTACCTCGACCGCCCGGACGTGATGAGCAAATTCACCACCACCGTGGTCGCCGAGCAACACCGCTACCCGGTGCTGTTGTCCAACGGCAACCCGATTGCCAGCGGCCCCGGCGAAGACGGCCGGCACTGGGCGACCTGGGAAGATCCGTTCATGAAACCGGCGTACTTGTTTGCGCTGGTGGCCGGTGACTTGTGGTGCGTTGAAGACAGCTTCACCACCATGTCCGAGCGCAACGTGGCGCTGCGCATTTACGTCGAGCCGGAAAACATCGACAAGTGCCAGCACGCCATGACCAGCCTGAAAAAGTCGATGCGCTGGGACGAAGAGGTCTACGGTCGCGAATACGATCTGGACATCTTCATGATCGTCGCCGTGAACGACTTCAACATGGGCGCGATGGAGAACAAGGGCCTCAACATCTTCAACTCCAGCGCCGTACTGGCCCGCGCCGAAACCGCTACCGATGCCGCGCACCAGCGCGTCGAGGCGATTGTCGCCCACGAATACTTTCACAACTGGTCGGGCAACCGCGTGACCTGCCGCGACTGGTTCCAGTTGTCGCTCAAGGAAGGCTTCACCGTGTACCGTGACGCGGGTTTCTCCGCCGACATGAACTCGGCCACGGTCAAGCGCATTCAGGACGTGGCATACCTGCGTACCCACCAGTTCGCCGAAGATGCCGGCCCGATGGCCCACGCCGTGCGCCCGGACAGCTTCATCGAGATCTCCAACTTCTACACCCTGACCGTGTACGAAAAGGGTTCGGAAGTGGTCGGCATGATCCACACTTTGCTCGGCGCCGAAGGCTTCCGTAGGGGCAGCGATCTGTACTTCGAGCGTCACGACGGCCAAGCCGTGACCTGCGACGATTTCATCAAGGCCATGGAAGATGCCAATGGCGTTGACCTGACCCAGTTCAAACGCTGGTACAGCCAGGCCGGTACGCCGCGTCTGGCGGTCATCGAGTTCTACGACGCTGCGGCGAAGACCTACAGCCTGACCTTCCGCCAGAGCTGCCCGGAAACTCCGGACAAGGTTGAAAAACTGCCGTTCGTGATCCCGGTGGAATTGGGCCTGCTTGACTCGAAAGGCGCGGCGATTGCCTTGCGTCTTGCCGGTGAAGCCAGCGCTCAGGGCACTTCGCGGGTGATTTCGGTGACTGAAGCCGAACAGACTTTCACTTTCGTCGACATCGCTGAACAGCCGCTGCCGTCGTTGCTGCGCGGCTTCTCGGCGCCGGTGAAACTCAGCTTCCCGTACAACCGTGATCAGTTGATGTTCCTGATGCAGCACGACAGCGACGGTTTCAACCGCTGGGATGCCGGTCAGCAACTGTCGGTGCAAGTGCTGCAAGAGCTGATTGCCCAGCAGCAGAAAGGCGAGAAGCTGGCCCTTGATCCGCGCCTGGTTTCGGCCCTGCGCAGCGTGCTGTCGGACGAATCGCTGGATCAGGCAATGGTCGCGGAAATGCTCTCGCTTCCAGGCGAGGCGTATCTGACTGAAATCAGCGAAACGGCTGACGTCGACGCGATCCACATCGCCCGCGAATTCGCGCGCAAGCAATTGTCCGAAGGCTTGTTCGAAGCGCTGTGGTTGCGTTACCAGGCCAATCGCGATCTGTCGAAGAAAACCCCGTACGTGGCCGAAGCCGAGCACTTCGCTCGCCGCGCGTTGCAGAACATTGCGCTGTCGTACCTGATGCTCAGCGGCAAACCGGAAGTGCTGGCGGCGACGCTGGAACAGTTCGAAACCGCCGACAACATGACCGAACGCCTGACCGCGCTGGCGGTGTTGGTCAACTCGCCGTTCGAGGAACAGAAGGCTGCGGCACTGGCGAGTTTCGCCGAGCAGTTCAAGGACAATCCGCTGGTCATGGATCAGTGGTTCAGCGTGCAGGCCGGCAGCACCTTGCCGGGCGGTCTGCAGCGGGTGAAGGCGCTGATGCAACATCCGGCGTTCACCATGAAGAACCCGAACAAAGTCCGCGCGCTGGTCGGCGCGTTTGCCGGGCAGAACCTGATCAACTTCCACGCGGCGGATGGTTCGGGGTATCGCTTCCTCGCCGATCTGGTGATCGAGTTGAACGGCTTCAACCCGCAGATTGCTTCTCGGCAATTGGCGCCGCTGACGCGCTGGCGCAAGTATGACGCTGCTCGTCAGGCGTTGATGAAGGCTGAGCTGGAGCGAATCTTGGCGTCAGGGCAGCTGTCGAGTGATGTGTATGAGGTGGTAAGCAAAAGCCTGGCTTGAGAGATTGGCTCAAAAGCTTTCCCCTCACCCTCACCCTAACCCTCTCCCGGAGGGAGAGGGGACTGACCGAGGTGTTCTTTCGAGTTACACCGACTTGAAGTACCGAGTCGAACTCAAGTTTCAAAAGCACGAAGATCGGCTCCCTTTCCCCCTCGCCCCCCTGGGGGAGAGGGCTGGGGTGAGGGGGTTAGATGTTCGCCATGCCACAAAACAGGAGCCGAATAAAAAACCCTCTACTTCTTCAGATCGAACCGATCCAGGTTCATCACCTTCGCCCAGGCCTTCACAAAGTCCTGCACGAACTGCTCTTTGGCATCCGCACTCGCATACACCTCAGCCACCGCACGCAATATCGCGTTAGACCCAAACACCAGGTCCACTCGGGTCGCCGTCCACTTCACATTGCCGTTCTTGCGATCCCGCCCTTCAAACTCGTCCGCACTTTGCGAGGTGGGTTTCCACTCCACCCCCATGTCCAACAGATTTTTGAAAAAGTCATTGGTCAAAGTGCCGGGACGGTCGGTGAAAACACCGTGTTTCGTTTGGCCGACATTGGTGTCCAAAACCCGCAAACCGCCAATCAACACGGTCAACTCCGGCGCCGAAAGGGTCAGCAGTTGCGCCTTGTCGATCAACAACGCTTCGGCCGGGACGCGGAATTTGCTTCGGGCGAAGTTGCGGAAGCCGTCGGTGTGCGGTTCGAGGAAGCCGAATGATTCAACGTCGGTTTGCTCCTGAGTCGCATCTGCGCGGCCGGGCGAGAAGGGCACCGTCAGCGTATGCCCGGCATTCTTCGCGGCCTGCTCAACCCCGGCATTGCCTGCCAGCACGATCAGATCCGCTAGTGAGATTTTCTTGCCGGACGCTCCAGCGTTGAAGTCGTTCTGAATCCCTTCCAGCGTGCTCAGCACCTTGCTCAGTTGCTCCGGCTGATTGGCCTGCCAGAATTTCTGCGGCGCCAGACGCAGGCGCCCGCCGTTGGCTCCGCCGCGTTTGTCCGAACCACGGAAGGTGGAAGCAGCTGCCCAGGCAGTGGAAACCAGCTCTGAAACGGACAAGCCAGAGGCAAGTACTTTGCTTTTCAGATCGGCGACTTCAGCGTCGCTCACCAATGCATGAGTCACGTCGGGAATCGGGTCCTGCCACAGCAGTTCTTCCTTCGGCAGTTCCGGGCCGAGATGACGGGACAGCGGCCCCATGTCACGGTGGATCAGTTTGTACCAGGCACGGGCGAAGGCGTCCGCCAATTGATCGGGATTGGCCAGGAAGCGCCGGGAAATCTGCTCGTAAGCCGGATCGAAACGCAACGCCAGATCGGAGGTCAGCATCGTTGGACTGAGGCGCTTGTTCGGGTCGTGGGCATGCGGAATGGTGCCAGCGCCGGCGCCGTTCTTGGGTGTCCACTGATGGGCACCGGCCGGGCTTTTAGTCAGTTCCCACTCGAAGCCGAACAGGTTTTCCAGGTAGTTGTTGCTCCACTGGGTGGGGGTGGTGGTCCAGGTGACTTCCAGGCCACTGGTGATGGTGTCAGCACCCTTGCCGGTGCCGAAACTGTTTTTCCAGCCCAAACCTTGTTGTTCGAGGTCTGCCGCTTCCGGTTCCGGGCCGACGTTATCCGCAGGGCCGGCGCCGTGGGTTTTGCCGAAGGCGTGCCCGCCAGCGATCAGGGCCACGGTTTCTTCGTCGTTCATCGCCATGCGGCCGAAGGTTTCGCGAATGTCCTTGGCCGAGGCGACTGGATCGGGATTGCCCTCGGGGCCTTCCGGGTTCACATAGATCAGGCCCATTTGCACTGCAGCGAGCGGGTTTTCCAGATTGCGTTCGCCCTGATTGGTGCGGCTTTCTTCGTTGCCATGCAAGTCGGGTTCGGCAACAAGGGTGCCGTCACCGGGTTCTTGCATCAGCTGTTGTTCCTTACCGTAGCGGGTATCGCCGCCGAGCCATTTGTTTTCCGAACCCCAATACACATCTTCATCCGGCTCCCAGACGTCAGCGCGACCACCGGAGAATCCAAAGGTCTTGAAGCCCATGGATTCCAGCGCGACGTTGCCGGTGAGCACGATCAGGTCAGCCCAGGAAATGTTGCGACCGTACCTTTGCTTGATCGGCCACAACAGGCGACGGGCCTTGTCGAGGCTGACGTTGTCCGGCCAGCTGTTGAGCGGGGCGAAACGTTGCTGGCCGGAACCGGCACCGCCGCGACCGTCAGCGGTGCGGTAGGTCCCGGCGCTGTGCCAGGCCATGCGAATGAACAGTGGGCCGTAGTGGCCGAAGTCGGCGGGCCACCAGTCCTGTGAGTCAGTCATCAGCGCCGTCAGATCGCGTTTCAACGCTTGGAAATCCAGACTCTGAAACGCCTTGGCGTAGTCGAAGTCCTTGCCCAGCGGGTCGGACTGCGGCGCGTGCTGACTGAGGATTTTCAGATTCAGTTGATTCGGCCACCAATCACGATTGGTCGTGCCACCGCCGGCAGCGTGATTGAACGGGCACTTCGATTCGTTTGCCATGTTCGGGTCCTTATCAGGTCTTTGCGGCCGGCTCGTGCCGACTTCGGACTTGTAAGGCTAGACCCGACTTGGCCAGTCAGCTAATAGGCCGACTATTGGTGGCTGATAGGCAAAGTCTTTTATCCAATCAGAGTCAACTCGATTGCGCGGCATCATCCGCCGGTACGTCATCGAGCATATCTTCCTGCCCCGGCAACTCGGTGATCACGCTGAAATCGGTCACCTCGACCGCGCCCAACCCATAACCCAGCAAGTGAAAAGAGAACGCTTTGCGCGGCAGGGGGTTGTCGAAGCTGAAGTCCATTTGCAGCGGTTGATCGGCCGTGGCGACCATTTCTGTTGGCAATCCGAGTTGCACGTCCTGCTCGAATTCCTTGGCCTTGAGCTGTATGTAGGCAGCCTGCTGCGGATCCATCGAACGCACGGTCAGGCGCACGCGGGTGTGCGAGCCTTTGGGCATTTCCAGATATTGCGCGCCGATCAGGTTATCGGCCCAGTCATCCTTGATCTGCGCTTGCAGCGGGATGACGTTGTCGCTGCCGAACTGATAACGATGGTTGAGCGAGGTGCGCAGCAGCGACAGATCCAGGGCGTTGGCACGGGCGGCGATTTGCCGGGCGCTGTGACTGCTGGCGTTGCCTTTGAATTTGGCACTCTCGGCGATGAACCCGCTGCTGGCGTAAGAACGGCAGCGGCGCGGCATGTCGCACTCGGTGAGGATGCCGTTGCCATCGTGGTAGCGCAGTTTGCCGTTGGTGAACGACATGATTTCGCGGCCGGTATCGTAATCGCGAAACAGCGAGCGACCGCTAAGGGCGGAAGGCACCGGAAAATCAAAGTAATCAAGGATCGACGCGCTGAGGTCGACGTGGCCATACACCCCGGAGTTCAAGCGCGGCAACTGCGCCTGCTCCGGCGCGAGGGTCAGGTTGAAACCCCACGAGGAAGCGAGACGCACGCCGTCGATGCCGTGGGATTCATCCGAGGTAATCACCACCAGCGTGTCTTTCAGCACGCCCTGACGCTCCAGCCCTTGCAGAAACTGCTCCAGCGCATCGTCCAGATACCCGACGGCGGCTTGCTTGGGCGTGTCGTAGCGTTGCAGATACTCATCCGGCGCGGAGTAGGGCTGATGGGTGCCGACGGTCAGCAGGGTGAGCATCCACGGCTGCCTGGTTTTCTTCAACTGGCCGACGTACTTCAACGCGCCTTCGAAAAACGCCTTGTCATCCTTGCCCCACGGGAACTCCAGATAATTGGCGTTGGTGAACCATTCCAGACCATGGGTCGCATCGAAACCGATGTGCGGCATGATCTTGTCCTTGGCCATGAAACGCAGACCCGCGCCTTGCAGGTAGTGAGTGGCGAAACCGTGCTGGCGCAATTGCGCGGGCAGGCAGGCCTGATTGCGTTCCTGCTGGGTGAGCATTTCCACGCCTTTGGGCGTGCCATTGTCGAGTTTGTCGTAATCGCCGCAAAGCATGGCGTACAGCCCGCGAATCGTCTGGTGGGTGTGCAGTACATAATCCGGGGTGTTCATGCCGCGCTCGGCCCAGCGGCTGAGATTGGGCATCAGGTCTTCCTGATAATGGCTGCCGATGGCTTCGCGGTTGGCACCAATGTAGGCACCGGGAATGCCTTCCAGGGCGATGATCAACACGTTGCGCGCCTGACCTCGCCCCGCCAGCAGGCTTTGGCCGTTGAGGTCGACATCGGTCAGACCGGCCATCGGCGGTGTAGCTACGACGGCGTCGCCGTCCAGCCATTCCTCGGCCTGCATCTGCACATCGGCCACTTGAGTGGCGAGCAGTTGGTGCGGGAGGTTGTACAAACGCCACGGGTCGGCATCGCTCGGGGAGATGTTTTGTGCGCCCCAGTGTGCGGTGAACAGCAGCAACGGCCCTGCCCATATCGCACGCGGCAGGGCCGGGGCCGGTATGGCACGACGGGTCCACTGCGTCACCAGCCACGCGATCAGCGCCAGCAGCAGCGCCACGGCCAACCCCGGATGGGCGAAACCGCCACCGGTGGAGTTTTCCACGAACTGCGGGTCGATCAGATAATGCAGATCGGTCGGGTTGGGCAAGCGGCCCACCGCACTGACCAACTCTGCCGTGGCCACCGCCAGCAAACCCCAGAACACCAGCACCGGTAGCGCCAGCCACCAAGGGCGGCGATGCAGCAGCACGACCAGCAGGCTGCCGATCGCCAGATCCGACAGATAGCCGAACGGCGTCGACCAGCCGAGTGCCGCGCGCAGGCACACGGGCACGATCAGCACCAAAGTGATCAGGGAGACAAGGCGTGCATCCAGCTGCCGCAACCGGTGAAAAATAGCGCTCACAAAAAAAGACCTTCCAGTCATCAAACCGTCATAAAAAGTGGGCGCGATGATAACAAGGGTAGGAGCGCTGATCGTGTTTTTAAACGCCAAATTGATCTGGCCGCGGAGCACCGCGCGGCCACTGCGCATCGCGTGAGACCTTGACCGGCGCTCACGTCAGCCTTGGTGGCTGTTGATTCAGAGGAGGGGGAATTATTGTTTCAGGCTATTTATCGAGCCTGTGTGCCTTCGATCTGTTTAAGCTGCATTTACATCAAAAGCAAAACGGGGCGACATGATCAAGATCATATCGCCCCGTTTTTACTGCTTGGAACGCGCGATCAATGCATCTTGCTGTGATCGTGCGCTTCCATGGTCAGCGCCTTGACCTGCGCCTCAACCTTGACCGTTTCCTTCTCGCCTTTGGCGTTCTCGACGGTCAGGGTCAGCGGCACGGTTTCGCCTTCTTTCAACTGACCGGTCAGGCCCATCAGCATCACGTGGTAGCCGTTCGGATCGAAGTTGACGGTTTTGCCCGCTGGCAGCTCCACCGACTTCACCGGGCCCATGCTCATGACGTCGTTCTTCATGCTCATTTCGTGGATCTGCACATCTTTGGCCGCAGGCGAGGCGACGCTGAGCAGTTTGCTGTCGCTGTCGGCGGTGACGGTCATGAACGCGCCGCTGGCCGACTGGTTCGGCACGGTCGCACGCACCCAGGCGTTGTCGACGCGGGTCTGCGCCGCAGCGCTGAATGCCAGGCCCAACAGGGACAAGCCCAGTACGGCACGTTTGATATTGGTGAAAACAGGGTTCATCAGCAGACCTCCATGACGGTAAGCAAATCTTCGGTGCACTCTTGTGCAGTCAGCGATTGGGACAGGCCCACACGCAGTCCGCCACGGGTGTCGTAGACGTAACTGGTGGCGGTGTGGGAGATGGTGTAGGTATCGCCGGCCGGGACTTTTTCGAAGAACACATCGAACTCCTTGGCCGTGGCTTTGGTTTCTTCAAGGGTGCCGTACAGCGCGACGAAGCTTGGGTCGAAGGCTTTGACGTAGGCGTCGAGAATTTCTGGCGTGTCGCGTTCCGGGTCGAGGGAGATGAACACCACTTGCAGGATGTCGCCGTCCTTGCCCATCAGCTTCTTGATTTTTGCCGCGCGGGCCAGCGTGGTCGGGCAGACTGCCGGGCACTGGGTGAAGCCGAAGAAGATCATCGGCATCAGGCCGCGAAAGCTCGACAGCGACACGGTGTTGCCTTCGGTGTCTTTGAGCTTGAAGGTGCGCCCCATGATCTTGTCGCTCAGATCCTTGCCGTATTTGTACGACAGTTGGCCACGGGTGTCGCAGCCGGCGAGCAGGCCCAGACCGAGCACGCCCATTCCCGCAAGCACCTTGCGGCGAGTCAACAAAGCCGTCATTTCATACCGCCTTTTGTAGCCCGCCAGTCGCTGAGACAGGCGGGCGGTTAACCGTAAAAGCGGCGCATGATAGCAAACTGAACCGGCGGGTCGGTTTTCGATCGTCCGTCAATGTCGGATCCGGCGACAAAAGGTGTAAGAAAAAGTGACCTGCGGTTACTGAGTGATGGGCTCAAACGTGCTCCAGCCCCCGCCGAGCGCGGTGTACAGGTTTACCTCGGCGACCAGTTGCGCCAGTCGATCAGTGATCAAGCCTTGCTGCGAACTGAACAGCGAACGCTGGGCATCGAGGAACACCAGGCTGCTGTCGACTCCGCTCTGATAGCGGTGTTGCGCCATGTTGTAGTAATCCTGCGTGGCCTGCACCAGATCGCGCTGGGCTTGCAGTTGCTGCTGATAAGTCTGGCGCGCCGCCAACCCGTCGGCCACTTCCTGAAACGAGGTCTGGATCGATTTCTCGTATTGCGCCACGTTGATGTCTTTCTGCAGTTTCGAGTAATCCAGACTCGCGCGCAGGCTGCCGGCGTTGAAAACCGGCAGGTTGATCTGCGGTTGAAACAACCACGCGCCCGAGCCACCCTTGAACAGTCCGGACAGATCACTGCTGGAGGTGCCGGCATTCGCGGTCAGGCTGACACTGGGGAAAAACGCCGCACGCGCCGCGCCGATGTTGGCGTTGGCCGCGCGCAGTTGGTATTCGGCCTGAACAATATCCGGCCGGCGTTGCAGCAGATCCGACGGTAGCCCGGCCGGCAGTTGCGCCAGCAGATCGCTCGACAGCGGACGCGCCGGCAGCGTGTCGGGCACTGGCGCACCGACCAGCAGCGTCAGGCTGTTCAGGTCTTGCGCCACTTGCCGCTGATAGCGCGCAAGGCTGGCGCGGGTGCTATCGACGCTGGTCTGCGCCTGAATCTGTTCCAGCGCCGAGGACTTGCCGGCCTCGCGATTGCGCGTGGTCAGGCGCAGGCTTTGCTCATCGGCGGTTAGCGTCTCGTGGGCCAGAGCGAGCAGTTCCTGATCGGCGCGCCAGGTCAGGTAGGCGTTGGCTACGTTGGCTACCAGACTCAATTGCGCACTGCGCCGTGCTTCTTCGGTCGCCAACCAGCTCAGCAGCGCCTGCTGGCTGAGGCTGCGCACCCGACCGAAGAAGTCCAGTTCATAGGCGCTGACCCCGAGATTGACGCCGTAGGTGGAAGTGATTACGGCTTTGCTGTTAGCCACAGGCATGCGTCGGCGCAATTCAGAGGCAGTGGCCGAAACCGCTGGAAACAGATCGGCCCGTTGAATCCGGTACTGCGCCTGAAACGCCTCGACGTTGAGTGCCGCCACCCGCAGATCGCGGTTATTCACCAGCGCACTTTCAATCAACTGCTGCAACGCCGGGTCGTTGAATAATCTGCGCCAATCCTGATCAGCGCTGGAAACCTGCGATGCAGCCGGGTAAGCCGGGCCTTGCGGATATTGCGTAGCACTCGGCGACGTCGGGCGCTGGTAATCGGGAATCAACGAACAGCCGCCCAGCAGCAACGCCACGGACAGCAGGGAAATCGGCAACCTGAACATCAAACAGCCTCATGCACACAAGAAAACCGCCACCAAAACCGCATCAGGCCCCGGCCATCCATTTCGCCAGACCGTGTCGACCACTGACGCCGAGCTTGGCCGCCGCACGTTTCAGATAGGTCTCGATCGAGCTGTTTTTGACCCGCAGCTTTTCCGCCATTTGCGGCACGGTGCCGCCGGTCAACAGGCCCAGACACACCTCTTTCTCACGCGCCGACAAGCTGATTTCGCCCATGGCCAGGCGCTCATCGAAGACGTGTTGCAACGGTGTCTGTTCCTGATCTGCAGTTGGCAGGCGTGGCTGCCTGGCACTGGTCTGACGGCTGAGTTGCGCGTGGCGCTCGATCAGTGGCAACAGGGTGTCGGACAGGCTCTTGAGAAACGACAGTTCCGGCAGCGAGAAGACCCGATGGGTGTGCGGACGGTAAAACGCGATGACGCAGCGGCGATTCGAGGTGCGCGACACCAGATTGCACTGATGCACGCTGTGGTGCGGGGATTGCTGTCGCAACGAGGCTTTCAATTGGATCAACAGCGAGTCATTCATCTCGATCATCTTCTGCAGCAACGGATGATCGTCAGGTCGCTGCAAGGGATCAGGCGCAGGAAAGGTATCAGGCAATCCGGCACTGCCAAGGGGCTTGACCTCGACCACGCTGGCCTGGCGTTCATCCAGCGTCCACTCACTGAGATCGACGCGATTGACCGGCACCAGCGTGTCGACCAACTGGAACATGTTGTTGGCGAAATGATCGCCACCGGTGCTGGCAATCAACTCACCCAGTTGCCAGTAAAAATGCGGGTTTTCCGTGTTGCGAATACTGCCGGTCAGATTCATATCCTTGTCATCCTTGAATGAGAGCCATCGCTGAATCGTCTGCCGTGCACGCCCTGCCAAAAACCGTTTCTCCTTGAAAGCGATCTGCAGCGGGATTTAAGCCTATACATTTGTCCTACGTCTGTAGGGGAAAACAGGGACACAAAATGCCACCATTTCCGAAAAGCTGCTGCGACGCTTTCGACGCAAAAAGTCCCCACGGCGCGTTCGTCATGACCGAATGGTCACGGCTGCGCCCGATAATCTGCGGCATGAGCACAGTGGCGCGTTAACCGGCGGGTCTGGGGTGTGGCGTTTTTCCTACAGGTTTTTCAGCCTTTCCTTTCCGAACTTTTAGACGGATCGCCAAGTGTTAGCGCTCTGCACGGGGCCACAGGGCGCGCTGGCCGCTCAGGACTGTCCGGGTTTCAGGTGTCATGCCGGTTTCGGGGCCGATGCTTGAATATCAGGCATAACGCCATGAGACGGATCTTATGAACCATTTTGCTGCCGACGCAGTGGACGCTCTGTCCGCCACTTGCGAGACCTTCCCGCTGACCACTGCGCAACGCGACATCTGGCTGGATCAACTGAGTCAGGGCGATTCACCGCTGTACAACATTGGCGGCTATGTAGAGCTAAATGGCGTAATCGATCCGGTGTTGATGCAAGCGACCGTGGAGTGTCTGGTCGCGGCCAACGATGCGTTGCGCACAGTTTTGCTACCGGGCGCCGGCGCGGATGGATTACCGCTGCAAACCTTCGTCGCATCGCTGCCGGCGCCGCTGGCTTTGGTAGATTTTTCTGCGCATCCGGATCCGCACTCAGCCGCTCAGGCGCTGGTTGAAGCGCAGATGCAAGAGTCCTTTGCGCTGGATGGCCAGCCGTTGTTCCGCTTTGGGCTGATCCGCCTCGACCAGCGGTGTTACTGGTTCACCGCGCAGGCACATCATTTGATTATTGATGGCTGGGGTTTTGGGCTGCTGTTCAAATCCGCCGGCGAGATCTACAGCGCGTTGAGTGCAGGACAACAGCCGCTGTTGTCGGCTCCGTCGTTTGCCGGATTTATCGACGAGGATGGCCAATATCACGACTCCCCGCGTTACTTGAACGCAAAGACGTACTGGCTGGAAAAGTACCGCAACGTCCCCGAACCGCTGCTGACCGCGCGTTACCGGGAACAGATCGCACCGCCAACGCCGGCCCACGTCGTGGCCTTCCCGGCAGCGCTGCATGAGCGTATGAAAGACGTCGCGCGCACGCTCGGTGGCTCGGCATTTCATGTATTGCTGGCCGCACTGCATGTGTATTTCAGCCGCACCGCGCAGCGGGATGAGTGGGTGGTCGGCGTGCCGATCCTCAATCGCTCCGGCGCGCGCTTCAAAGCCACACTTGGGTTGTTCACCCAGGTCAGCGCGGTGTCGATGCACTTCGGTCGCGCGCTGTCGTTTGCCGAATTGATCAAAGCCATTGGCGATGAACTGAAGCAGGATTTTCGTCATCAGCGTTTTTCCCTGAGCGAGATGAACCGCGCGCTCGGCTTACTGGCTGAAGGGCGTTCGCAGTTGTTCGAAGTGTCACTGTCCTACGAGCAGGACGACCATGAGTATCTTTATGCTGAGGCGCCGGGACACGTGGTCAAGGTTTCCAATCGGCATGAAGCCACGCCGCTGGCCATTCATCTGCGCAGCAACCGATTCAACGACAAGGCCTGGCTGCATCTGCTGTATGGCTCGGCGTATTTCGACGCCGCCGAGGTCGCGGCGCTGGCGGAATGTCTGCTACTGATATTGCAGCAGGGGCTGGACAACCTCGATTTGACGGTTGGCGAGTTCAGACTGAATACCCCGGCAGAACTTGCGCAGTTGCAGCAGTGGAACGACACCCGCGCCGACTACCCGCAGGGCCTGACCATTCATCAACGCTTTGCCGCACGCGCAGCCGAGCAGCCGGATGCAGTCGCGGCGGTTAGCCAGGGACAGCAACTGACCTACGCCGAACTGAATCACGAGGCCAACTCACTCGCGCACCTGTTGATCGGGCTGGGTGTGCGGCCGGATGACCGAGTCGCGATTGTCGCCCGCCGAGGGCTGGACACGCTGGTCGGGCTGTTGGCGATTCTCAAGGCTGGCGCGGCGTATGTGCCGATTGATCCCGCGCATCCGGCCGAGCGCTTGAGTTATCTGCTCGGCGACAGCGCGCCGGTTGCGCTGCTGACTCAAAGTGATCTTCGCGAGCGCCTGCCGCAGTACCAAGTGCCCGTGGTCGAACTTGACCGGCGCCTGTGGCCGGTCAACCCGGTCAATCCGCAGGTGGCGAATCTGACCAGCGAACATCTGGCCTACGTGATCTACACCTCCGGCTCCACCGGCCAACCGAAAGGCGTGATGGTTGAACATCACACGCTGTCGAACCTGGTGGACTGGCACCGCGAAGCCTTCGACCTTGACGCTGACAGCCACACCTCAAGCCTCGCCGGATTCGGTTTCGACGCCATGGCCTGGGAAGTCTGGCCAGCGCTGTGTGCCGGGGCGACCCTGCATCTGGCACCGGCCAATGACGGCAGTGAAGACATTGATGCGCTGCTGGAGTGGTGGCGCGCGCAACCGCTGGACGTGAGTTTCCTGCCGACGCCGATTGCCGAATATGCTTTCAGTCGGCACATCGAACACCCGAGCTTGCGCACGCTGCTGATCGGCGGTGATCGCCTGCGCCAATTCAACCGCGCGCAGAGCTTTGAGGTGATCAACAACTACGGCCCGACCGAGGCCACGGTGGTTGCCAGCTCTGGCCGCATCGAACCCGGCGCGCCGCTGCACATTGGCAGACCGGTGAGTAACGCCACGCACTACGTGCTGGATGAGCAGCAGCAAGCGCTGCCGATTGGCGTTGCCGGTGAGCTGTATGTCGGGGGTGCCGGGGTTGCCCGTGGTTATCTCAATCGACCGGAGTTGACGGCCGAACGCTTCCTCGACGATCCGTTCAGCACCCAGCCGAACGCGCGCATGTATCGCAGCGGCGATCTGGTGCGCTGGCGGCCTGACGGCAATCTTGAATACCTGGGGCGCAATGACGATCAGGTGAAAATCCGTGGCGTGCGCGTCGAACTCGGTGAAATCGAAGCCGCGCTGGCCAGTCATGAATCAGTGCGCGAAGCCGTGGTGCTGGTACGCGACGGCCAGTTGCAGGCGTGGTTCACCGAGCATCAACCGCTGGACATCACCCTGTTGCACGAACATCTGAAAAACCATTTGCCCAGCGCATTGCTGCCGTCAGCCTATGTGCGCATCCCGGCGCTGCCGCTGACCGCCAACGGCAAACTCGATCGCCAGGCGTTGCCTGCTCCGGGGCCGGACGCGCTGATCCGCAGGGTGTACGAAGCACCGCAGGGCGACGTGGAAATTCTCCTGGCGCAACTCTGGGGCGAAGTGCTGCAAGTCGAGCGAGTAGGGCGCCACGACCATTTCTTCGAACTGGGCGGGCATTCGTTGCTCGCGGTCAATCTGATCGAACGCATGCGCCAGAATGGCATGAGCAGCGACGTGCGCGTGCTGTTCGGTCAGCCGACACTCGCGGCATTGGCCGCTGCGGTGGGTAGCGGTCGCGAAGTGGAAGTGCCGGCCAATCGCATCCCGCTCGGTTGCACGCATATCACCCCGGATATGCTGGCGCTGGTGCAACTTGATCAGGCAACCATCGACACTGTTCTGGCCACGGTGCCGGGTGGCGCGACCAATGTGCAGGACATCTATCCGCTGGCGCCGTTGCAGGAAGGCATTCTTTACCACCACATCACCGCCGAGCAGGGCGATCCGTATCTGCTGCAATCGCATCTGGCCTTCGACAATCTCGCGCGGGTGGAAGCCTATGCGGCGGCGCTGTGTGAGGTCATGGCGCGCCACGATATCTTGCGCACTGCGGTTGTCTGGGAGGGATTGAGTACACCGCTGCAAGTGGTTTGGCGCGAGGCGCAACTGCCGGTGCAAGAGATCGTGCTCGATCCGGCCGAGGGCGATGTGCTGGAGCAACTGCATCAGCGCTTCGATGCGCGCAGCTATCGCCTGGATATCAGCCAGGCGCCGCTGATTCGACTGTTTTATGCGCGCGATCCGGCCCGTGGGCGCATTGTCGCGATCTTGCTGTTTCATCACTTGGCGATGGATCACATCGCACTCGAAGCGATGCGCGAAGAAATGCGCCTGAGCCTGATGGGCCATACCGATCCGCTGCCGGCGGCGGTGCCGTATCGCAACTATGTGGCGCAGACTCGGCTGGGTGTGAGCGAAGCCGAACACGAGGCGTTTTTCCGCGAAATGCTCGGCGATATCGATGAGCCGACGCTGCCTTTTGGGTTGCAGGATGTGCAGGGTGACGGTCGTGGCATCGACGAAGCGGTGCAAACATTACCCGCCGAGATTGATCGACGTTTGCGCCTGCAAGCGCGGCAGTCGGGTGTCAGCGTGGCGAGCCTGATTCATCTGGCATGGGCGCAGGTATTGGCAGCGACCTCAGGGCTGCAACACGTGGTGTTCGGCACGGTGCTGATGGGCCGAATGCAGGGCGGCGAGGGGGCGGATCGTGCGCTCGGCGTGTTCATCAATACCTTGCCGTTACGCGTCGATGTCGATCAAGGCGTGCGCGCAGCAGTGCAGGCGACCCATGCGCGGCTGACCGCGCTGCTCGGGCATGAACATGCGTCGCTGGCACTGGCCCAGCGTTGCAGTGGCGTGGCCTCGCCGTCGCCGCTGTTCAGTGCGTTGCTCAACTACCGGCACACCGACGCCGAGCAATCCGCACGTCAAGTCTGGGAAGGCATCGAAACCCTGGCCAACGAAGAGCGCACCAATTACCCGGTGACCCTGAGCGTGGATGATCTGGGCAGCGGCATGCAATTGACCACCCGCACGCTCAACAGCGTCGGTGCACAACGGATTTGCGCTTACGTGCAAACCGCGTTGCAATCGCTGGTCGACGCGTTGGAACACGCCCCGCAACAACCCTTGAACCGCTTGTCGATCCTGCCGGCGGCGGAGCTTGAGCAACTGTTGATCGAGTTCAACAACACCGAAGTCGATTGCCCGATTGATCAGCCGCTGCAAACCCTGTTCGAGCAACAAGTGCAGCGCAAACCGCATGCCATCGCGGTGCAGGCGGGTGAGCAGACGCTGACTTACCGCGAACTCAACGAGCAGGCCAACCGACTCGCCCATCACCTGCGCGAGCACGGCGTGCAAGCGGATTCGCGGGTGGCGATCTGTGTCGAGCGCAGTCTCGATCTGGTGGTCGGTCTGCTGGCGATTCTCAAGGCTGGCGGCGCGTATGTGCCGCTGGATCCGGAGTATCCGCTGGAGCGCCTGCATTACATGCTCAAGGACAGCGCGCCGGTGGCGGTGCTGGTGCAGGCCGCCACCCGCGAACTGCTGGGTGATCCGGGCCTGCCGCTGATCGATTTCGATCAATGCGCGTGGCAGCAAAAATCGCCGGGCAATCTGCATGTGCCGGGCCTGAGCGCGGCGAATCTGGCCTACATGATTTACACCTCCGGCTCCACCGGCACGCCGAAGGGCGTGATGATCGAACACCGTGGCCTGTGCAATCTGGTGCATTGGGGTTCGCAGATCTGCCCGCCGACGCCGGATGCGGCGCTGCTGCAAAAAGCGCCGTTCAGTTTTGACGGTTCAGTGTGGGAATTCTTCTGGCCGCTGACGGCGGGTGTACGGCTGGTGCTGGCGCGTCCCGGCGGCCATCGCGAGCCGGCGTATCTGGCGCAGGTGATTCGCGAGCAGCAAATCAGCGTGGTCAAATTCGTGCCGGCGCTGCTGCAACAATTCCTCGAGCTGGAAGGCGTCAGTCAGTGCAGCAGTCTCAGCGACGTGTTCTGCGGGGGCGGCGAACTCACCGCAGCCTTGGCCCGCAGCGTGCGCCAACGCCTGCCGTGGGTGCGTTTGCATAATGTCTACGGCCCGACCGAAGCCACGGTCGACAGCACCGCGTGGACGCTGGAGCCAAAAATGCCGATGCCGGAGAGCGAGCTGCCGATTGGCAGCGCCATCTGCAACACCCGGCTGTATGTTCTAGATGCGCATGATCGACCGGTGCCGCTCGGCGTCAGCGGCCAGTTGCACATTGGCGGGGTTGGCGTGGCACGCGGTTATCTCGGCTTGCCGGACATGCAGGCCGAGAGGTTTATCGACAGCCCGTTCGTGGCCGGTGATCGGCTGTATCGCACCGGGGATCTGGTGCGTTATCGGGCCGATGGCAATCTTGAGTTTCTCGGGCGCAATGACTTCCAGGTCAAGCTGCGTGGCTTGCGTTTGGAACTGGGTGAAATCGAAGCGCGGCTGATCGAGCATCCGGCGGTGCGTGAAGCGGTGGTGCTGGTACGCGACGAGCGGCTGGTGGCGTATTTCAGCGTACGCGACGGCGAGTCCGCGCCGGGCATTGAAGCCTTGCGCGCGCATGTGCTGGAGCGTTTGCCGGATTACATGACGCCGGGCGCGTTTGTGCTGCTCGACACGTTACCACTGTCGCCGAACGGCAAGGTCGACCGCAAAGCCTTGCCGGCACCGGATCAGGCCTCGGTCATCAGCCGTGCATACGAGGCGCCGCAAGGCGCAGTCGAAACCGCGCTCGCGCAGATCTGGGCCGAGGTGTTGGGTGTCGAGCAGGTCGGCCGTCACGACAACTTCTTCGAACTTGGCGGGCATTCATTGCTGGCGGTGAGTCTGGTGGCGCGCATGCGTCAGGCCGGGTTGCACGTCGATGCACGCACGCTGTTCAGCCAGCCGACGCTCGCGGCACTGGCCGCGCAGACCACGGCGCAGGCGAGGCAGGTCGAAATCCCGCAAACCACCATCCCGACACTCAACCGCAAACGCCGACTCTGAGCGATGTACGGCCTCACTGTAGGAGCTGCCGAAGGCTGCGATCTTTTGATCTGGATCTTAAAAAACAAGATCAAAAGATCGCAGCCTGCGGCAGCTCCTACAGGGGAATTGTGGCAAGTGCTGCCAAATCTTGTCCCCGCTTCCCATGTCAGCCCCGCAAGCCTTGATGTTTTAGTTTTTCCAAGCTGCGCCCAATCGGCAGGGACTCGCCGCTGCGCGCTCCTTTTTCATGCATTTACAGCAGGTTACCCCCATGCATTTCAGCGAACTGATGGCTGTTATTTCCACCCATGCGATCCGCCTTCAACAGGAAGATGAAGACTTGGTCATTCTGGGTAACGACGACGCCTTGGACGATGCGTTGTGGGACAGCCTCGCCGAGCATAAGGCGCAGCTGCTGGAACTGGTCGCGCGGCATGGCGGCGGCTGGTCGAGCCCGGCGCTGCGCATCACCCCGGACATGCTGCCGCTGGTGGATCTCGATCAGGACACCCTTGACCGTATCGTCGACACCGTGCCGGGTGGCGCGGCCAATGTGCAGGACATCTACCCGCTGGCGCCGTTGCAGGAGGGCATGCTCTATCACCATCTGTCGGCGGCTGATGGCGATCCCTACGTGTCGCAGGCGCGGTTCAGTTTCGCCAGTCGCCAACATCTGGAGGCGTTCGCTGATGCATTGCGCTGGGTGATCGAGCGCCACGATATTCTGCGTACTTCATTCATCTGGGAACGTCTGGATCAGCCGTTGCAAGTGGTCTGGCGCCAGGCGCCGCTGGTCTGCGAAGAAATTCACCTCGACGCCAGCGCTGACGTGCTCACGCAACTGCTGCAACGGCATGACCCGCGCCACTTCCGTCTGGACTTGCAGCAAGCGCCGCTGTTGCGCGTGGCGTACGCCGAGGACGCCAATGACGGTCGTATCGTCGCGTTGATGCTGTTCCACCACATGATCATGGATCACATCGCGCTGGACGTGGTGCGCAGTGAAATTCAGGCGTATCTGCTTGAGCAAACGGCTGATGTTCCGGGCGCCGTGCCGTATCGCAATCACCTGGCGGCGGCGCGTATGCGCGGCGAGGAACAGGCCCACGAAGCGTTCTTCCGCGAGATGCTCGGCGACATCGACGAGCCGACGCTGCCCGGCGGTTTGCAGGATGTGCAGGGCGACGGTCAGCACATCGAAGAAGCCGTGCTGATGCTCGACAGCGATCTGAGCCGGCAACTGCGCGGGCAGGCGCGGCAACTCGGTGTCAGCGTGGCGAGCCTGATGCACCTTGCACTGGCGCGGGTGCTCGGCCAGTTATCCGGGCGTACAGCGGTAGTATTCGGCACCGTGTTGCTCGGGCGGATGGACGCGGGCGAGGGCGGTGAGCGGGCGTTGGGCATGTTCATCAACACCTTGCCGCTGCGCGTGGATGTCGGTGCAGAAAGTGTGCGTGACGGCGTGCTGGCGACCCACCGCCGCCTGACGGCATTGCTCGCTCACGAACAGGCGTCACTGGCGCTGGCCCAGCGTTGCAGCGCAGTGGCGGTGCCGACGCCGTTGTTCAGCGCGATGCTCAATTACCGTCATAGCACGCTGGAAGAAGTCGCCGAGGTAGTTGATCTGGTACCGGGGATTCAGGTGCTCGGCGCCCGCGAGCGCACCAACTACCCGCTGACCGTGAACATCGACGACCTCGGCCAGGACTTGCGCATCACCGCACTGGTCGATGCAACCCTCGGCGCCGAGCGCATTGCGCACTACCTGCACACCGCGCTGGAAAGCCTGGCGCAGACTCTGAAAGACACGCCGCAAGCGCCGCTGCACAGCCTGAATATTCTGCCGAGCGCCGAGCGCGAATTTTTGCTGCACGGCCTCAATTCCCCACAGGCGCAGTTCGCCGAAGCGCCGCTGATCCACCAGCAATTCGAAGCCCACGCGCAATTGCAGCCCGATGCCACGGCGCTGATTTTCCAAGAGCAAACGCTGAGCTACGGCGAACTCAATCGCCGCGCCAATCAGGTCGCCCAGCGCTTATTGGCGCTGGGCATCAGGCCTGATGATCGCGTGGCGATCTGCGTCGAGCGTGGCCCGCACATGCTCATCGGCTTGCTCGGCGTGCTCAAGGCTGGCGCCGGTTATGTGCCGATTGACCCGGCGTATCCGCTGGAACGCATCGCTTTCACGCTGACGGACAGTGCGCCGGTAGCGCTGCTGATGCAGGCCGACACGCAGGATCGCGTTGCCGATCTCACTGTGCCGAAAATCGATCTCGATGACCCGACGCTGCAAGCCGAACTGGACTGCAATCCGCAGGTTCCAGGACTGACCCCGGCGCACCTCGCCTACGTGATCTACACCTCCGGCTCCACCGGTCTGCCCAAAGGCGTGATGGTCGAGCACCGCAACGTCGCGCGGCTGTTCTCGGCGACCGATGACTGGTTCAACTTCAACCGGCAGGACGTGTGGGCGCTGTTCCATTCCTTTGCTTTCGACTTCTCGGTATGGGAAATCTGGGGCGCGCTGAGCTTCGGCGGGCAGTTGCTGATCGTGCCGCAAAAGGTCAGCCGCTCGCCGGACGAGTGCTACGCGCTGTTGTGCAGTGCTGGCGTCACCGTGCTGAACCAGACGCCGAGTGCTTTCCGTCAATTGATCGCAGCGCAAGGGCGCAGCACGTTGCAGCATTCGCTGCGCGAAGTGATCTTCGGCGGCGAAGCGCTGGAACCGGGCCTGCTCAAAACCTGGTACGCCCGGGTCGGCAATGCCGGCACGCGGCTGGTCAACATGTACGGCATCACTGAAACCACGGTGCACGTGACCTATCGCCCGTTGGCGGCGGCGGATGCCCAACTGGTCGGCGTCAGCCCGATTGGCGTACGCATTCCCGACCTGCAACTGTACGTGCTCGATGAGCAGCGCGAGCCGTTGCCGGTCGGCGTAGTCGGGGAGTTGTACGTCGGTGGCGCCGGGGTGGCGCGGGGTTATCTCAATCGTGAAGGCCTCACGGCTGAACGCTTCATCAAAGACCCATTCACCGCTCGCGCCGACGCACGTTTGTACAAGACCGGCGACCTCGCACGCTGGGCGGCCGACGGCAGCCTCGACTATCTGGGGCGTAACGACGATCAGGTGAAAATCCGCGGTTTCCGCATAGAACTCGGCGAGATCGAAGCACGTCTGGCCGCGTGCACAGGCGTGCGCGAAGCGGTGGTAATCGCCCGCGAAGACAGCCCCGGCGATCAGCGACTGGTCGCGTACTGGCTGGCTGAAGAGGGCGCCGATCCGAGCGTGGCGCAACTGCGTGAACAACTGCTGGTGTCGCTGGCCGAATACATGCTGCCAAGTGCGTTCGTGCACCTCGAAGCCTTTCCGCTGACTGCCAACGGCAAGCTCGATCGCAAGGCCTTGCCGCAACCGGACGCTGACGCCTATGCCCGCCGTGGTTTCGAGGCGCCGCAGGGCGATGTCGAACAGCGCATCGCCGCGATCTGGCAGACCTTGCTGCAACTGGAGCAGGTTGGCCGCCACGACAACTTCTTCGAACTCGGCGGCCATTCGCTGCTGGCGGTCAAGCTGATCGAACGCATGCGTCAGCAGGAAATGCACTGCGACGTGCGCGTGTTGTTCGGCCAGCCGAGCGTCGCGGCGCTGGCGGCAACCTTGGGTGGTGAGCAAGCGGTGACAGTGCCGGCCAATCGCATCGAACCGGGCTGTACGCGCATCACCCCGGACATGTTGCCGCTGGCCACTCTGGATCAGGACTCCATCGACCGCATCGTCGCGAGCATCCCCGACGGCTTCGCCAATGTGCAGGACATCTATGCGCTGGCACCGTTGCAGGCCGGTATTCTCTATCACCATCTGGCGACCGCCGACGGCGATCCCTACGTGTTGCAGGCGCAATTCGCCTTCGACGGACTGCCACAGATCAAGGCGTTGGTTCGCGCGCTGAACAGCGTGATCACGCGCCACGACATCCTGCGCACCAGCGTGCACTGGGAAGGCCTGGAGGAACCGGTGCAGGTGGTCTGGCGCGAGGCGCGGCTGGCGCTGGAGCGGGTCGACGCTGATCCAGAGGACGGCGACGTATTGCAGCAAATGCAACATCGTTTCGACCCGCGCCACTATCGCCTCAATCTCAACCG
Source organism: Pseudomonas sp. TWP3-1 (assembly GCF_049896625.1). Lineage (NCBI taxonomy): Bacteria > Pseudomonadati > Pseudomonadota > Gammaproteobacteria > Pseudomonadales > Pseudomonadaceae > Pseudomonas > Pseudomonas sp. TWP3-1. Next base: position 643,093 of record NZ_JAFCUQ010000001.1, on the reverse strand, counting down.
CGCGCCGCTGATGCGCTTCGCCTACACCGAAGACCCGCTGCAACAGCGCTGGGTCGGCATTCTGCTGTTGCACCACATTGTCCTCGACCACACCGCGCTGGAAGTTCTGGTGGCAGAGATCAGCGATGCCATGCACGAACAGATCAGCGCACTGCCGCCGCCGGTGCAATACCGCAATTACGTGGCGCAGGCACGGCTCGGCGATAACGCTGAGGCCCACGAAACATTCTTCTGCGACATGCTCGGCGACATCGACGAGCCGACCGTGGCCTTCGGTGTGCAGGATGTGCATGGCGACGGCAGCACGATCATTGACAGTGAACTTGCGCTGGATGCAGAGCTGGGCCAACGCCTGCGCCAACAGGCGCGCCGACTGGGGATCAGCGTCGCTAGCTTGGTGCATCAGGCCTGGGGTCAGGTGCTGGCGCAGGTTGCAGGGCGCGACGACGTAGTGTTCGGCACCGTGCTGCTCGGACGCATGCAGGGCGGCGCCGGGGCCGAGCGCTCGTTGGGGATGTTCATCAACACCTTGCCGCTGCGCGTCAGCGGCGGGGCGCTGGGCGTGGAGCAGGGCGTGCGCGCCACCCATGAACGGCTGGCGCAATTGCTCGCGCACGAACAGGCTTCACTCGCGTTGGCCCAGCGTTGCAGCGGCGTGGCCGGTTCGCTGCCGCTGTTCAGCACTTTGCTCAATTATCGCCACAGCGCGGCTGAACCGGCGACGCTGGACTGGGACGGCATTCAGATTCTCAGTTCCCGCGAGCGCAGCAATTATCCGCTCGTGGTCAGTGTTGATGACCTTGGCGAAGCCTTCCGTCTTTCGGTGCAGGCAGTACCTGAAGTGGATGGCTCGCGGGTGTGTGATTACCTGCAAACCGCGTTGAACAATCTGGTCTTGGCGCTGGAGCAAAGTCCCGCCACAGCGCTGCATGACGTTTCGATTGTGTCGCCGAACGAGCGCCAGAAGGTGCTGGTCGGTTTCAATGTTACTGGCCGTGAATATCCACCCGCGCAGACTGTGCAACGTCTGTTCGAAGCGCAGGTCGCGGCGCGTCCGGACGCGGTGGCGGCGGTGCAGGGCGCGCAGTGGCTGACTTATCTTCAGCTGAATCAGCAGGCCAACCGACTGGCCCATTACCTGATTGACCTCGGCGTCAAACCGGATGACCGTATCGCCCTTTGCGTAAAGCGTGGCCCGCAGATGCTGGTCGGGATGCTGGCGATTCTCAAGGCTGGCGCTGCTTATGTGCCGGTTGATCCCGCGCATCCACGCGAGCGAATCGCGTATTTGTTACGTGACAGCAAACCAGTTGCCGTGTTGGCACAAGCTTCAACGATGGATCTGCCGGGCGCAGGGCCGGTGATTGATCTCGACAGCGGCAACTGGCAGCACATGGCAGACACCAATCCACAACTGCCAAGCCTGACCCCGGCGCATCTGGCTTACGTGATCTACACCTCCGGGTCGACCGGCGAGCCGAAAGGCGTGATGGTCGAGCATGCGACCCTGGAAAACCTCGTGCACTGGCACGCCGAAGCGTTCGACCTGCACGCCGGTAGCCACACCGCGAGCATTGCGGGCTTGGGTTTTGATGCGATGGCGTGGGAAGTCTGGCCAGCGCTGTGCGTTGGCGCGACCCTGCACCTGCCGCCCGAGTCGATCAGCAACGAACACCTTGATGAACTGCTCGACTGGTGGCGCGCGCAGCCGTTGCAAGTGAGTTTCCTGCCAACCCCGATTGCTGAATACGCCTTCAGTCGAAACGTAGGCCATCCGACTCTGCGCACGCTGCTGATCGGTGGCGACAAACTCCGGCAGTTCCCGCGCGACCAGACCTTTGAGGTGATCAACAACTACGGCCCGACCGAGGCCACCGTGGTCGCAACATCCGGGCGCATCGAATCTGGGGAAATCCTGCACATCGGCCGGCCCATCGCCAATGCCAAGGCCTACCTGCTCGACAAGCAGCAGCGCCCGGTACCGGTTGGCGTCGAAGGCGAGTTGTACGTTGGCGGCGCAGGTGTCGCCCGTGGCTACTTCAATCGCCCGGAGCTGACTGCCGAACGCTTCCTGCGCGATCCGTTCAGCCACCAGCCAAACGCGCGCATGTATCGCACCGGCGACCTTGCACGCTGGCTCGCCGACGGCACCATCGAATACCTCGGACGCAATGACGATCAGGTCAAACTGCGCGGCGTGCGCATCGAACTCGGCGAAATCGAAGCCGCGCTGGCCAGTCACCCAGCGGTTCAAGATGCCGTGACGCTGGTGCGTGACGGGCAATTGCTCGCGTGGTTCACCGAACGCGAGCCGGTCGATATCCAAGCGCTGCGCAGCCACTTGCAGGCATGTTTGCCGCAGGCGCTGGTGCCTGCGGCGTATGTGCGACTGGATGCGTTGCCACTCACCGCCAACGGCAAACTCGACCGCAAAGCCTTGCCGGAACCGGATCAAAGCGCCTGGCGCAAGCGTGAATTCGAAGCGCCGCAAGGCGCGGTCGAAATCGCCCTGGCGCAGATATGGGCCAGCGTGCTCAAAGTCGAACAGGTCGGGCGGCATGATCATTTCTTTGAGCTGGGTGGCCACTCACTGCTGGCGGTCAACCTGATCGAACGCATGCGGCAAGCGGGGCTGAGCACTGATGTGCGGGCGCTGTTCAACCAACCGACGTTGGCGGCATTGGCCGCAGCAGTCGGCAGCGGCCGCGAAATCGCAGTCCCGGCCAATCGCATTCCGCTTGGTTGCACGCACATCACCCCGGACATGCTCAGCCTGACCGAACTCGATCAGACGAGCATCGAGCGCATCGTCGCCAGCGTGCCCGGTGGCGCAGCCAATGTGCAGGACATTTATCCGCTGGCGCCGTTGCAGGAAGGCATTCTCTATCACCACTTGAGCGCCGAGCAGGGCGATCCGTACTTGCTGCAATCGCGCCTGGCTTTCGACAGTGTTGAGCGGCTGCGCAACTTCGCCGGCAACTTGCAGCGGGTCGTCGCGCGTCACGACATTCTGCGCACCAGCGTGGTCTGGGAAGGGCTGCCTAGCCCGCAACAAGTGGTCTGGCGCCACGCCGAACTGCTGGTGCAACAGGTTGCGCTGGACCCGGCCGACGGCGACATTCTCGGCCAACTGCACGCACGTTTCGACGCCCGACATTACCGCTTCGATCTGAGTCATGCGCCGTTGCTGCGCATCGTGTATGCCGAAGACCCGACAGAACAACGGGTCGTGGCCATTGTGCTGTTCCATCACCTGATCCTCGATCACACCGCGATGGAAGTGGTGGGTGAGGAAATGCGTGCGTTCATGTTTGATCGGGCGGATACGTTGCCCGCGCCGATGCCGTACCGCAATTACGTGGCGCAAGCGCGACTGGGAGCAGGCGAGCGAGAGCACGAAGCGTTCTTCCGCGAGATGCTCGGCGATATCGATGAGCCGACCCTGCCGTTTGGTCTGCATGACGTGCAGGGCGATGGCCGCGCCATTGAGGAAGCGCTGCAACCGGTGGACGCCGCACTCAACCGGCGTCTGCGCGATCAGGCGCGGCAACTGGGTGTGAGCGCGGCGAGCCTGATGCACTTGGCCTGGGCGCAGGTGTTGGGCGCGGTTTCCAGCCGCCGCGATGTGGTGTTCGGCACCGTACTGATGGGCCGCATGCAGGGCGGTGATGGTGCCGACCGCGCGCTGGGGGTGTTCATCAACACCTTGCCGTTGCGGGTGGATGTCGGCGAGGGCGTGCGCGCGGCGGTCAAGGCGACCCATGCCCGACTCACCGCGTTGCTCGGGCATGAGCATGCATCCCTGGCCTTGGCGCAACGTTGCAGCGGCGTTGCCAACGGCTCGCCGCTGTTCAGCGCGTTGCTCAATTACCGCCACACCGTGGCCGAGCATCAGCCGCGCGATGGCCAAGGCATCTGGGCCGGTGTGCGCTTGCTCGGTGGCGAAGAACGCAGCAATTATCCGCTGACGTTGAGCGTGGATGACCTGGGCGAAGCCTTTGCCTTGAACGTGCTCGCGGTGGCTCCGATCGGCGCGCAACGGATTTGCAGCTACATGCATACCGCGCTGGAGCATTTGGTGCTGGCGCTGGAGCAGTCGCCGCAACTGCCGCTGAATCACTTGCCGATCTTGCCAGCCGCCGAGCAGGAGCGCTTGCTCAACGGTTTCAATCAGCACGCTCAGGCGTATCCACGCGGGGCGATGATTCATGCGCTGGTCGAGGCTCAGGCCGAGCGCAATCCCGAAGCCATCGCGGTCATTCAGGGCGCGCAGCAACTGACTTATCGCCAACTCAATCAGCAGGCCAATCGACTGGCCCATCACCTGATCGGCCTCGGTGTGCAAGCCGATGACCGCATCGCGCTGTGTGTAAAGCGCAGCCCGCAAATGCTGGTGGCATTGCTGGCGATTCTCAAGGCCGGCGCCGGGTATGTGCCGGTCGACCCGGCGTATCCGCAGGAGCGCATCGCCTATCTGTTGCAGGACAGCGATCCGGTGGCGGTACTGGTGCAGGCTTCGACGCGTCATCTATCGGGTTCGGTGCCGGTGATCGATCTGGACAGCGCCGACTGGAATTCACTGCCGGACAGTAATCCGCAGTTGCCGAACTTGACCCCGGCGAATCTCGCCTACGTGATCTACACCTCCGGCTCCACCGGCCAGCCGAAAGGCGTAATGGTCGAGCACGCGACCCTGGAAAACCTCGTGCAATGGCACGCCGATACCTTCGATCTGCACGCCGGCAGCCACACCGCCAGCGTTGCCGGTTTCGGTTTCGATGCTATGGCCTGGGAGGTCTGGCCGGCGTTGTGTGTCGGCGCGACCTTGCATCTGCCGCCGGAGTCGGTGGGCAACGAACACCTCGATGAACTGCTCGACTGGTGGCGCGCGCAGCCGTTGCAGGTGAGTTTCCTGCCGACCCCGGTTGCCGAATATGCGTTTAGCCGTCATATCGGCCATCCGACGCTGCGCACGCTGCTGATCGGTGGCGACAAACTGCGGCAGTTCGCACAGGCGCAGACGTTCGCGGTGATCAACAACTACGGCCCGACCGAAGCCACGGTAGTTGCCACTTCCGGCCCGGTCGAAGTCGGGCGGCCGCTGCACATTGGTCGCCCGATTGGCAACGCGCGGGTCTATTTGCTCGACGAGCAGCAACGGCCAGTGCCAGTCGGCGTGGCCGGCGAGTTGTACGTGGCGGGCGCCGGGGTTGCTCGTGGTTATCTGAACCGGCCTGAGCTGACTGCCGAGCGTTTCCTCGACGACCCATTCAGCGATGAACCGCAGGCGCGCATGTACCGCACTGGCGACCTCGCGCGCTGGCTGGCAGACGGCAATATCGAATACCTGGGGCGCAACGACGACCAGGTCAAATTACGTGGCGTGCGCGTCGAACTCGGCGAAATTGAAGCTGTGCTGAGCAGCCATCCCGCCGTGCAGGACGCCGTGGCGCTGGTGCGCGACGGCCAATTGCTGGCGTGGTTCACCGAGCGCTCGCCGGTCGATATCGAAGCGCTGCGCAGTCATCTGCAAGCGCGTCTGCCGCAAGCGCTGATCCCGGCAGCCTATGTCCGACTGCACGCCTTGCCGCTGACCGCCAACGGCAAACTCGACCGCAAGGCCTTGCCGGAACCGGATCAATTCGCGTGGCTCAGCCGCGAATATGCAGCACCAGAAGGCGCAGTTGAAATCGCCCTGGCGCAGATCTGGGCCGATGTACTCAAGGTCGAACAGGTTGGCCGCCACGACAACTTCTTCGAGTTGGGCGGGCATTCACTGCTGGCGGTGAGCCTGATCGAACGCATGCGTCAGATCGGCCTCAGCGCCGACGTACGTGCGTTGTTCAGTCAGCCGACCCTCGCGGCGCTGGCCACGGCGGTCGGCAGCGGACGCGAAGTCGAGGTGCCGGCCAACCTGATTGCCGCCGATTGCACGCGGATCACGCCGGAGCTGTTGCCGCTGGTGCAACTGGATCAGGCGAGCATCCAGCGCATCGTCGCGACGGTGCCGGGTGGCGCGGCCAACGTGCAGGATATTTATCCGTTGGCGCCGTTGCAGGAAGGGATTCTGTATCACCACTTGAGCGCCGCGCAGGGTGATCCGTATCTGCTGCAATCGCGTCTGGCGTTCGACAGCCTCGAACGGGTGCAAGCGTTCGCCGCTGCGCTGAGCCAAGTCATGGCGCGTCACGACATTCTGCGCACCGGTGTGGTCTGGGAAGGCTTGGCGGCGCCGGTGCAAGTCGTGTGGCGGCATGCCGAGTTGCCGGTTGAGGAAGTTTTACTGGATTCGGCGCAGGGTGAAATTGCCGATCAACTGCACCAGCGTTTTGATGCGCGGCATTTCCGGCTGGACATCGGCCAGGCGCCGCTGATGCGTCTGGTGTATGCCCGCGATCCGGCCAACGACCGCGTGGTGGCGATGCTGCTGTTCCATCACATCGTCATGGACCACACGGCGCTGGAAGTTGTGAGCCAGGAAATGCAGGCGATCCTGCTCGGGCACGAAGCACCATCGATTGCTGCGGTGCCGTACCGCAACTACGTAGCACAGACGCGTTTGGGCATCAGCGAGCAGGAGCACGAAGCGTTCTTCCGCGCGATGCTCGGCGGCATCGATGAACCGACCTTGCCGTTCGGTCTGCAAGACGTGCGCGGCGACGGCCACGATATTGAGGAACTGCGTCAGCCGCTGCCGGCAGCGTTGGCCCAGCGTCTGCGCAGTCAGGCGCGGCAAATCGGCGTAAGTGTGGCCAGCCTGTTTCATCTGGCGTTCGCGCAAGTGCTGGGTGCGACGTCCGGGCGCGATTCGGTGGTGTTCGGCACCGTGCTGTTGGGCCGGATGCAGGGCGGCAGCGGCGCGGATCGCGGCTTGGGCATGTTCATCAATACCTTGCCGCTGCGCGTTGATCTGGCTGATATCAGTGTGGGCGCCGGGGTCAAGGCGACCCATCAGCGCCTCACCGAATTGCTTGGGCATGAACACGCTTCGCTGGCATTGGCGCAGCGCTGCAGCGCGATTGCCGCGCCGTCGCCGCTGTTCAGCGCGATGCTCAATTACCGGCATGGCGCCAGCGAGGACGCGCAACAAGCCGCGCGTCTGGCCTGGCAAGGCATTGAAACGCTGGGCGGTGAAGAGCGCACCAACTATCCGCTGAGCCTCAACGTCGATGACTTGGGCAGCGATTTCATTCTGACGGCGATGACCCCGTCGCAGATTGGCGCTGAACGCATCTGCGGTTTCATGCAGCGCACCTTGACTGCGTTGGTCGAAGCGCTGGAGCACGCGCCGCACCAAGCGTTGAAGCGCTTGCCGGTGTTGCCGGACGCCGAACGCCAGCGCTTGCTGGTCGACTTAAATGCCACCGCGGTTGATTACAACCTCAACCAGAGCATCCATGGCCTGTTCGAGGCGCAGGTATTGCGCACGCCGCAGGCCGTCGCGGTGCAAAGTGGCGAATCGCGTCTGACCTATACCGAGCTGAATCAGCAGGCCAACCAATTGGCTCAGCATTTGCGTGAACTGGGCGTGCAGCCTGATTCACGGGTGGCGATTTGCGTGGAGCGCAGTCTGGAAATGGTCGTCGGCCTGCTGGCGATTCTCAAGGCTGGCGGCGGTTACGTGCCGCTGGATCCGGCGTACCCGGCAGAACGCCTGGCCTACATGCTCGAAGACAGCGCGCCGCTGGTGGTGCTGGTGCAGGGTTCGACGCGGAATTTGTTGGGCGAAGTGGCCGCGACGGTCATCGATCTTGAGCAAAACACCTGGCAATCGCAGTCCAGCGCCAACCCTCAAATCCCGACGCTGACCGCGCAGCACACCGCGTATGTGATCTACACCTCCGGTTCCACCGGCCAACCGAAAGGCGTGATTAACGAACACGCGGCAGTGGTCAACCGCTTGCTGTGGATGCAGGACGCCTATGGCCTGACGGCTGAAGACTCAGTGCTGCAGAAGACTCCGTTCAGTTTCGACGTGTCGGTCTGGGAGTTCTTCTGGCCATTGATGACCGGCGCGCGGCTGGTGATGGCGCGGCCCGGCGGACACAAGGATCCGCTGTACCTCAGCGAAGTGATCGAAGCAGAAAACATCAGCACGCTGCACTTTGTGCCGTCGATGCTCGACGTGTTCCTCGCCCATGGCGACAGCGCGCGTTGCGCCAGTCTGCGCCAGGTTATGTGCAGCGGCGAGGCACTGCCGGGCAGTCTGGTACGGCGCTTCAAGCAGCAACTGCCATCCAGCGCATTGCACAATCTGTACGGCCCGACCGAAGCGGCGGTGGACGTGACTGCGTGGAATTGCGCCGGGCCACTGCAGCAAACCCCGGATAACACGCCGATCGGCAAACCGATTGCCAACACGCGTATGTACATCCTCGACGCTCAGCAGCAACCGGCGCCGCTGGGTGTGGTCGGCGAGTTGTACATCGGCGGCGTGCAGGTTGCGCGCGGCTATCTCAACCGTCCTGAACTCAGCGCCGAACGCTTCCTCGACGATCCGTTCAGCGAGCAGCCGCACGCACGCATGTACCGCACTGGCGATGTCGCGCGCTATCGGGCGGACGGCAATATCGAATACCTGGGGCGCAATGACGATCAGGTGAAGATTCGTGGTCTGCGCATCGAACTCGGAGAAATTCAGGCGCGTCTGACCGCGATTGCCGGCGTGCAGGAGGCTGCGGTGTTGGCCCGCGAAGACGTGCCGGGGGACAAGCGTCTGGTCGGCTATTACACCGGGACACAGCTTTCCAGCGATCACTTGCGCACGGATCTGCTGGCGCATTTGCCGGAATACATGGTGCCGGCGCTGTTCGTGCATCTCGAAGCCTGGCCGCTGAGTCCCAACGGCAAACTCGATCGCAAAGCCTTGCCGGCACCGGATCAGACCTCGCTCATCACCCGCGAATACGAAGCACCGATTGGCGAGGTGGAAATCACCCTCGCACGGCTGTGGGCCGAGTTGCTCAACGTCGAGCGGGTAGGGCGCCACGACCATTTCTTTGAATTGGGCGGGCACTCATTGCTGGCGGTCAGTCTGATCGGCCGCTTGCGTCAGGAAGGCATGGAAGCCGACGTCAGGGCGTTGTTCGAACAACCGACCCTGGCCGGCTACGCCGCAATTACCGAAAGAATGGAGATCGTCCTGTGAGCGTGTTCGAACTGTTGGCAACCCTCAAAGCCAAAGACATTCAGTTGGCAGTCACCGACGATCAGTTGCGCGTGCAGGGCAACAAACAGGCCTTGAGCGATCCGGCGCTAGTGGCGCTGCTGCGCGAGCACAAACCGGCGTTGATCGAGCTGATCAAGGCCGGTGAGTACTCGGCGAGCAAGAGCGGTCAGGTCACGGTGCCGGATAACGGCATTGTTCCCGGTACCAGCCGAATCACTCCGGCAATGCTGACGCTGGTCGAACTCGACCAGCCGACCATCGACCGACTGGTCAGCGACGTGCCCGGCGGCGCCGCCAATGTGCAGGACATCTACCCGCTGGCGCCGTTGCAGGAAGGCATTCTTTATCACCATGTCAGCGGCGGTGAGGGCGATCCGTACATCATGCAGTCGCAGTTCGCGTTCGCCAGTCTGGAGCGTTTGCACGCGTTTGCTCAGGCGCTGCAAAGCGTGATCGATCGTCATGACATTCTGCGCACGGGCGTGGTCTGGGAAGGCCTTGATCAGCCTTTGCAAGTGGTCTGGCGTCAGGCCGATTTGCCGTTGGAGGAGGTTGTACCGCAGGCCGACGGAGATGTTCTCGCGCAGTTGCATGAGCGTTTCGACGCCCGGCATTTCCGCATGGATGTCAGCCGCGCACCGCTGATGCGCCTGGCTTACGCCGTCGATGCTGCCGGACAGCGTGTGGTCGCGACCTTGTTGTTCCACCATATGGCACTGGATCACTCGGCGCTCGACGTGGTGCGCCACGAGATGCGCGCGTGCCTGCTCGGGCAAAGTGAACTGCTGGGACGCCCGGTGCCGTTTCGCAATTACGTGGCGCAGGCGCGACTGGGTGTCAGCGAAGCCGAGCACGAGGGGTTTTTTCGCGAGATGCTCGGCGATATCCACGAGCCGACGCTGCCGTTCGGGTTGCAGGATGTGCAGGGCGACGGTCAGGGCATCGCTGAGCTGAGCGTGCCGATCGATGCGCAATTGGGCCAGCGCCTGCGCAGTCAGGCGCGGCAACTCGGCGTCAGCGCGGCAAGCCTGTTCCACTTGGGTTGGGCGCAGGTGCTGGCGACCATTACCGGCAAACAATCGGTGGTGTTCGGCACCGTATTGATGGGCCGCATGCAAGGCGCCGAGGCCACAGATAGAGCCTTGGGGATTTTCATCAATACTCTGCCGTTGCGCGTCGATATCGATGCGCAAAATGTGCGCGCCGCCGTCCACGCGACCCACGCGCGGCTGACCACGGTAATGCGCCACGAACACGCGCCGTTGGCACTGGCTCAGCGTTGCAGCAACGTGGTGTCGCCGACGCCGCTGTTCAGTTCCTTGCTCAACTACCGCCACAGCCACACTGCCGCGACGGCCAGCGCTGAAACCCTGTCGGCGTGGGAAGGCATCAGCAACCTGCATTCAGAAGAACGCACCAACTATCCGCTGACCCTGAGCGCCGACGATTTTGGCGACGCCTTTAGCCTGACGCTGCTGGCCAGCACGCAAATCGATCCGCAGCGGGTGTGCGCTTACATGCACTGCGCGCTGGAGAGTCTGGTGCTCGCGCTGGAGCAGGCACCTGAAACGCCGATGAATCAGTTGTCGATTTTGCCGGCGGCCGAGCGTGAGCAAGTGCTGGTCGGCTTCAACGCCACAGCGGCCGACTACCCGCGTGACATGACCATTGCGCAGCGCTTCGAGGCTCAAGTTTTGGAGCGGCCAGAAGCTGTGGCGGCGGTATTCCTCGGTGAACAGCTGACCTACGCCGAACTCAATCTGCACGCCAATGCTCTGGCCCATCACCTGATCGATCTGGGTGTGCAGCCTGACGACCGCGTGGCCATCGTCGCCCGCCGGGGGCTGGATACGCTGGTCGGGCTGGTGGCGATTCTCAAGGCGGGCGCCGGTTATGTGCCGGTCGATCCGGCGCACCCGGCCGAGCGTTTGCACTATCTGCTGAGCGACAGCGCACCGGTCGCGGTATTGATCCAGAATGACCTGCGCGAGCGCTTGCCCGCGCTCGCGGTACCAGTGATTGATCTCGACCGCTGCACCTGGCCGCTGAATTCGGCGCTCGATCCGCAAGTGCCCGGCCTGAGCGCTGAACACCTCGCCTACGTGATCTACACCTCGGGTTCGACCGGCCTGCCCAAAGGAGTGATGGTCGAACACCAGACCTTGTCCAACCTGGTTGACTGGCATTGCAACGCGTTCGATCTGTGCGCCGGTCGCCACACTTCAAGCCTTGCCGGATTCGGTTTCGACGCCATGGCCTGGGAAGTCTGGCCGGCATTGTGCGCGGGCGCGACCTTGCATCTGGCGCCAACGCAGGACGGCGGCGAGGACATCGACGCGCTGCTGCAATGGTGGCGCGCACAACCGCTGGACGTGAGTTTCCTGCCAACGCCAGTCGCCGAATACGCCTTCAATCAGAACCTCGAACACCCGACTCTGCGCACGCTGCTGATCGGCGGTGATCGCCTGCGCCAATTCAGCCGCAACCAGCATTTCGACGTGATCAACAACTACGGCCCGACCGAGGCCACGGTGGTCGCGACCTCCGGCAAGATCGAAGCCGGGCAGACCTTGCATATCGGCCAGCCAGTGAGCAACGCCACGGTGTACCTGCTCGATGCACAGCGGCGCCCGGTGCCGATTGGGGTTGCCGGCGAGTTGTATGTCGGTGGCGCCGGGGTAGCCCGTGGTTATCTGAATCGTCCGGAACTGACTGCCGAACGCTTCCTCGACGATCCATTCAACAGCGGCCGCATGTACCGTACCGGCGACCTCGCACGCTGGTGCGCCGACGGCACGCTCGAATACATCGGGCGCAATGACGATCAAGTCAAAATTCGTGGCGTGCGCATCGAGCTCGGCGAAATCGAAACCCGCCTCAACCAGCTCCCGGGGATTCAGGAAGCGGTCTTGCTCGCCCGTGAAGATCAACCGGGCCAGGTGCGGCTGGTGGGGTATTTCACCGAACAGGCGCATGTCGAACCGCTGGCAGTCGGCGAACTGCGCGCGCATTTACTGACTCAGTTGCCCGAGTACATGGTGCCGGTGGCGTTCGTCAGGCTTGATTCGCTGCCGCTGACGGCCAACGGCAAAGTCGACCGCAAGGCTTTGCCGAAGCCCGAACACAGCGCACTGTTCACCCGCGAATACGCGGCGCCGCACGGGGAGCTGGAAATTGCCTTGGCGCAGATCTGGGCCGATGTGCTGCAAGTCGAGCGGGTCGGGCGGCAGGATCACTTCTTCGAACTCGGCGGGCATTCGCTGTTGGCAATGCGCATGGTGTCGCAAGTGCGCCAACGCCTGGGCGTCGAGTTGGCCTTGAGCGACTTGTTCGCCAATGCCGAACTGGCTGCGGTGGCCGAGGTGCTGACCCGGGCGGCGCGCAGCACCCAGCCGGAAATCCTGCCGGTGCCGCGCGACGGCGCGCTGCCGCTCTCCTTCGCCCAGCAGCGACTGTGGTTTCTGGCGCAGATGGAAGGTGCCAACACCGCTTACAACATCCCCATCGCCCTGCGTTTGCGCGGTCGCCTCGATGACGATGCGCTGCAACGCGCGCTGGCGCGGATCGTCGCGCGGCATGAAACCCTGCGCAGCCGTTTCGTCCAGTTCAACGATGCAGCGCAGGTGCTGATCGCGCCAGTCGACAGCGGTTTGCTGCTGCGAGTCGAGGATTTGCGTGAGCACCCGCAGGCTGACGAGGTGTTGCAGGCGCTGATCGAAGGCGAAGCGTCCGGTCCGTTCGATTTGCAGGACGATCCGCTGATTCGCGGGCGCCTGGTGCGCCTCGCCGATGATCATCATGTGCTGCTGCTGACGGTGCACCACATCATCGCCGACGGTTGGTCGATGGGCGTGCTGACCCGCGAACTGATGGCGTTGTATCAGGCATTCAGCCACGGCGAGGCGGATCCGCTGCCGCCGCTGGCGCTGCAATACACCGATTACGCGGTGTGGCAGCGGCGCTGGCTGAGCGGCGAGGTGCTGCAACGGCAGAGCGAGTACTGGCAGCAAACGCTGGCCGGTGCGCCGGCATTGTTGCTGCTGCCGACCGATCGCCCGCGTCCGGCGCAGCAGGAATTCGCTGGCAGCACCGTTGAGGTGCTGCTCGATGAGCGCCTCACCGCTGGACTTAAAGCGCTGTGCCAGCGGCACGGCGTGACCCTGTACATGGCGCTGATCAGCGCTTGGGCAGTGTTGCTCAGTCGCCTGTCCGGCCAGTCCGACGTGGTGATCGGTTCGCCGGTAGCCAACCGCAGCCGCGCGGAAATCGAAGGCCTGATCGGCATGTTCGTCAACACCCTCGCGCTGCGCATCGACACTTCGGGCGAGCTCAGCGTTGAAGCGCTGTTGGCGCGGGTCAAGACGCTCACGCTGGAGGCGCAGGCGCATCAGGATCTACCGTTCGAACAAGTGGTGGAAATCACCAGACCGCCGCGCAGTCTGGCGCACAGTCCGTTGTTCCAGACCATGTTCAGTTGGGACAGCGGCAACGGTTCCGGCCTGACCCTGGGGGATTTGACGCTGGAAGGTGTGGCCGAGCCGAGTCACTTTGCCAAGTTCGATCTGTCGCTGACGCTGGGCGAGGTGCAGGGCGAGATTCGCGGTGTACTGGAATTTGCCACGGCGCTGTTCGATGAAGCGACGGTTGTGCGGTTTGTCGGTTACTTCCAGCGCCTGGTGCAGGCGATGGTCGGCAATGATCAGGCGCTGCTCGAGCAAGTGGAAATAGTGGCGCAGGAAGAACGCCAGCGCTTGCTGGTCGACTTCAATGCCAGCGCTATGGAGTCTGATCTGGAGCAGACCGTTCAAGGCTTGTTCGAGACGCAGGTATTGCGTACGCCAGACGCGGTGGCGCTGGTTGCGGGCGAGCAGATGTTGACTTATGCCGAGCTGAATCAGCAGGCCAATCGCCTCGCGCAGCATTTGATCGAACACGGTGTCGGGCCGGATTCGCGGGTGGCGATTTGCGTCGAGCGCTCGCTGGATCTGGTGGCTGGTCTGTTGGCCATTCTCAAGGCCGGCGGCGCTTATGTGCCGCTGGATCCGGTGTATCCGCCGGAACGTCTGGCCTACATGCTGGAGGACAGCGCACCGGTCGCGGTGTTGGTACATGGCGCGACGCGCTCCTTGCTCGGCGCGAGCGCGACAAACCTGATCGATCTCGATCGCTGCACCTGGCAAAACCAGTCCGGGCGCAATCCGCAAGTGCCCGGCCTGACTGCGGCAAACCTCGCTTACGTGATCTACACCTCGGGTTCCACCGGCACCCCGAAAGGCGTGATGGTCGAGCACCGCAGTGTGGCCAATCTGCTGCACTGGAGTGCCCAGTTGTGCCCAACCGTGGCCGACGCGGCGCTGTTGCAGAAAACTCCGTTCAGTTTCGATGCCTCGGTCTGGGAGCTGTTCTGGCCACTGACGGCCGGTTTGCGTCTGGTGCTGGCCAGCCCGGATGCGCATCGCGATCCGGCTGAGCTGGCGCGGGTAATCGTCGAGCAACGGATCACTGTCATTCAATTCGTCCCGGCGCTGTTGCAGCAGTTTCTTGAGCTGGAAGATGTTGGCCAGTGTCGCAGCCTTACCGAGATTGTTTGCGGTGGCGGCGAGCTGAGCGCGGCGCTGGTGCGCAGTGTGCGCGAGCGTCTGCCGCAGGTGCGCCTGCACAACGTGTATGGCCCGACTGAAGCGACGGTAGACAGCAGCGTGTGGACGCTGGAACCGAATTCGCCTCTGGCGGACAGCGCGCCGCCGATTGGCAAACCGCTGTGCAACACCCGCGTGTACATCCTTGATGCGTGGCAGCAACCGGTGCCTTTGGGCGTGGTTGGGGAGTTGTATATCGGCGGCGAACAGGTCG
Organism: Pseudomonas sp. TWP3-1; assembly: GCF_049896625.1. NCBI lineage: Bacteria > Pseudomonadati > Pseudomonadota > Gammaproteobacteria > Pseudomonadales > Pseudomonadaceae > Pseudomonas > Pseudomonas sp. TWP3-1. Next base: position 628,071 of record NZ_JAFCUQ010000001.1, on the reverse strand, counting down.
CGCGGGGTTATCTGAATCGTCCGGAGCTGACTGCCGAACGCTTTCTCCAGGATCCGTTCAGCGCTGATGCACGGATTTACCGCACAGGTGACCTCGGCCGCTATTTGGCGGACGGTAATATCCAATACCTTGGTCGCAATGACGATCAAGTAAAAATCCGTGGCTTGCGCATCGAACTCGGGGAAATTCAGGCGCGTCTGAGCCAGATCGAAGGCGTACAGGATTGCGTGGTAATGGCCCGTGAAGACGTGCCCGGCGACCAGCGTCTGGTGGCCTATTACGTCGGCACACCGCTGGATACCGAAGTGCTGCGCGCTGATCTGCTCAGGCATCTGCCGGATTACATGCTGCCGGCGCTGTTCGTGCATCTGGATGCATTGCCGCTGAGTCCGAACGGCAAAATCGAGCGCAAGGCATTGCCCGCACCCGATCAGTCGGCGCTCAGCACCCGTGAATATGCGGCGCCGATTGGCGAGGTGGAAATCGCCATTGCCGGCCTCTGGGAAGAGCTGCTGAAAGTCGAGCGAGTAGGGCGCCACGACCACTTTTTTGAACTGGGCGGGCATTCCCTGTTGGCGGTCAATCTGGTGGCGCGCATGCGGCGTGCCGGGTTATCAGCGGATATTCGCGTGCTGTTCGGCCAGCCGACCCTGGCTGCGCTGGCGGCGGCCGTTGGTGGGGCGCAGGAAGTCGACGTGCCGGCCAATCTTATTCCTGAAGGCTGCACGCAGATCACGCCTGAGCTGTTGCCACTGGTTGCGCTGGATCAGCCAGCCATCGAACGCATTGTCGCCAGCATTCCGGGTGGCGCGGCTAACGTGCAGGATATTTATCCGTTGGCGCCGTTGCAGGCGGGGATTCTGTTCCATCACCTGTCGGCAACCGAGGGCGATTCGTACGTGTTGCAGGCGCAATTCGCGTTTGCCGATGAGCAGCGGTTGCAGGCCTTCACCCAAGCTCTGCAAGAGGTGATCAACCGCCACGATGTGTTGCGCACGTCACTGTTCTGGGAAGGACTGGAGGAACCGGTGCAAGTGGTCTGGCGCCACGCGGCGCTGGAATGTGAGGCACAAACGATTGACGCAGCGGGCGGGGACGCAATGGCCCAACTGCGCAGCCGTTTCGACGCTGCGCACTATCGCATGCCCGTTACCCAGGCACCCTTGATGCGCGTGGTGCATGCGCCGGATCCGGCCAATCAGCGTGTGGTGGCGTTGCTGCTGTTCCATCATCTGGTCATGGATCACGTGGCGCTGGAGGTGTTGCGTCACGAGATGCAGGCCGTGCTGCTGGGTCAGGCGCAGCGTCTGGCTGAGCCAGTGCCGTACCGCAATTATGTGGCGCGCACGCGCTCGGGGCTGAGCGAACAGGATCACCAAAGCTTCTTCCGCGAGATGCTCGGTGATGTTGATGAACCGACTTTGCCTTACGGGCACAACCCGGCGCAGGAGGGCCTGGCGCAACAGGCGCATCTGGCGCTGGAAAATCCGCTGAGCCGGCGCATACGCGCGCAGTCCCGGCGACTGGGCGTCAGCGCCGCCAGCCTGATGCACTTGGCTTGGGCGCAAGTGCTGGGACAACTCTCCGGGCGCCACGACGTGGTGTTCGGCACCGTGTTGCTCGGGCGTTTGCAGGGCGGCGAAGGTGCGGAGCGCGCAATGGGCGTATTCATCAACACCTTGCCGCTGCGCATCGATCTGGGCGCACACAGTGCCAAAGGCGCGGCGCTGGACACCCACCAACGATTGAGCCAGTTGCTGCAACATGAACACGCGCAACTGGCGCTGGTGCAACATTGCAGCGCGATGGCGCCGGGCACGCCGTTGTTCAGCTGTTTGCTCAATTACCGCCACAGCTCACCGATGGGCGCGGTATCCGACGAGGTGCAAACGGCGTGGCGCGGCATGCAATTGCTGCAGGCCGAGGAGTACAGCAACTATCGCCTGACCCTGAGCGTTGATGACCTCGGCGAAGGTTTCAGCCTGACGACGTTGGCCGGTGCCGGGATCGACGCCGGGCGGGTTTGCGCTTATATGCATCAGGCCTTGGCCGAGTTGCTGGAGGCGCTGGAACATTCGCCGCAGTCGGGGCTGGATCGGTTGTCGATTGTGCCTGCCGCCGAACTTGAGCAAGTGCTGGTCGGCTTCAATGCTACGGCGGCAGAGTATCCACACGGGCTGACGATTGCGCAGCGCTTCGAGGCTCAGGCAACTGCACGGCCAGAGGCGCTTGCGGCAGTTTTCGCTGGGGCACAGCTGACGTATGCCGAACTGAATCGCGAGGCCAACGCACTGGCCCATCACCTGATCAATCTCGGTGTGCGGCCTGACGACCGAGTAGCCATCGTCGCCCGGCGCGGGCTGGAGACGCTGGTCGGGCTGCTGGCGATTCTCAAGGCTGGCGCCGGTTATGTGCCGGTCGATCCGGCGCATCCCGCCGAGCGCCTGCACTATCTGTTGAGCGACAGCGCACCGGTGGCGGTGCTCACGCAAACCGATTTGCTCGAACGACTGCCGGCGCTGGAGGTGCCGGTGATTGAACTCGACACCCGCAGCTGGCCCAACGCTGCAACGCACAACCCAACAGTGCCCGGTCTGACCGCCGAACACCTGGCCTACGTGATCTACACCTCGGGTTCGACCGGCCTGCCCAAAGGCGTGATGGTCGAGCATCAAACGCTTTCGAACCTGATCGATTGGCATTGTGCTGCGTTCGACCTGCGCGCCGGCCGCCAGACTTCCAGCCTCGCCGGGTTTGGCTTCGACGCCACGGCCTGGGAAATCTGGCCCGCGTTGTGCTCCGGCGCGACACTGCACCTGGCGCCGACTCACGATGGCAACGAGGATATCGACGCGTTGCTCGAATGGTGGCGCGCGCAACCGCTCGACGTCAGCTTCCTGCCGACCCCGGTCGCCGAATACGCCTTCAGCCAGAATCTTGACCATCCGACCTTGCGCACGCTGCTGATCGGCGGCGATCGCCTGCGTCAATTCACCCGCACTCAGCGATTTGAGGTGATCAACAACTACGGCCCGACCGAGGCCACGGTGGTGGCCACCTCGGGCAGAATCCACGCCGGACAAACGTTGCACATCGGCAAACCGGTGAGCAATGCCACGGTGTATCTGCTGGACGAGCAACTGCGCCCGGTGCCGCTGGGTGTGGCGGGTGAGCTGTATGTCGGCGGTGCGGGGGTGGCCCGCGGCTATCTGCATCGTCCTGAATTGACCGCAGAACGCTTCCTCAAAGATCCGTTCAGCAACGGCCGCATGTACCGCACTGGCGACCTCGCACGATGGCGCGTCGACGGCACCCTCGAATACCTCGGTCGCAATGATGATCAGGTGAAAATTCGTGGCGTGCGCATCGAACTGGGTGAAATCGAAACCCGTCTCAACCAGCTCGCCGGGATTCAGGACGCCGTGCTGTTGGCGCGCGAAGACGAACCCGGTCAGCCGCGACTGGTGGCGTACTTCACCGAACAGACGCCATCCGAACCACTGGTTGTCAGTGATCTGCGGGCGCAGCTGTTGGCGCAATTGCCCGAATACATGGTGCCGGCGGCGTTCGTCAGACTCGACGCACTGCCGCTGACCGCCAACGGCAAGGTCGATCGCAAGGCGTTGCCGATGCCGGACCGGGCGGCACTGTTCACCCGCGAGTACGCAGCACCGCAAGGAGCCGTTGAAGGCGCTTTGGCGCAAACCTGGGCCGAGGTGCTGCAGGTGGATCAGGTCAGCCGTCACGACAACTTCTTTGAACTCGGCGGCCACTCGCTGCTGGCCATGCGCATGGCCTCGCAGGTGCGGCAACGGCTGGGCGTGGAGTTGCCGTTGAGCGAACTGTTCGCCAATCCCGAACTGGCGGCCGTGGCCGAAGCGCTGACTCGTGCCGGACGTTCTACGCTGCCGCAGATTCTGCCGGTCGAACGCGATGAAGTGCTGCCGCTGTCCTTCGCGCAGCAACGTCTGTGGTTCCTGGCGCAGATGGAGGGCGGCAACGCCGCCTACAACATTCCGCTGGGCCTACGCCTGCGTGGGCGGCTCGACGAAGCCGCGCTGCAACAGGCATTGGCGCGCATCGTCGCCCGCCACGAAACCCTGCGCAGTCGCTTCACCACTATCAACGATGAAGCGCAGGTGCAGATTGCGCCGGTTGACAGCCAATTCCTGCTGCAAGTCGACGATCTGCGCGGCGAGCCGAAGGCCCGAGAACGCATGCAGAAACTGATCGAAGACGAGGCTTCTGCGTCCTTCGATTTGCAATATGACTGGTTGATTCGCGGGCGACTGGTGCGTCTGGTCGATGATCACCATGTGTTACTGCTGACGGTGCATCACATCATCGCCGACGGCTGGTCGATGGGCGTACTGACCCGCGAGCTGATGGCGCTGTACGCCGCGTTCAGTCATGGCGAACCCGATCCGTTGCCGCCGCTGGCGTTGCAATACACCGACTACGCCGTATGGCAGCGACGCTGGCTGAGCGGCGAAGTGCTGCAGCGCCAGAGCGAATATTGGCAACAGACGCTGTCCGGTGCGCCGACCCTGCTGACGTTGCCCACTGATCGTCCCCGTCCCGCGTTGCAGGACTACAGCGGCGCAGGCGTACAAATCTGGCTGGATGCCGAGCTGAGCGCCGGGCTTCGGGCCTTGAGTCAACGTCATGGCGTGACTTTGTACATGACCATGATGAGCGCCTGGGCACTGCTGATGAGTCGCTTGTCGGGGCAGTCCGACGTGGTGATCGGCTCGCCAGTGGCGAACCGTGGCCGGGCCGAGATCGAGGACCTGATCGGCATGTTCGTCAACACCCTGGCATTGCGCATCGATACGTCGGGCGAACTGACGGGCGAGGCGCTGCTGGCGCGGGTCAAGGCGCGTACGCTGGAGGCTCAGGCCCATCAGGATCTGCCATTCGAGCAAGTGGTGGAAGTCGCGAAACCGGCGCGCAGTCTGGCGCACAGCCCCTTGTTCCAGACCAGCCTGAGCTGGAACAGCGCCACTGGCACTGATCTGGTGCTAGGCGATCTGACCCTGGAAGCGCTGGCCGGGCAGGTACACGTCGCCAAGTTCGACCTGACCCTGACGCTGGGCGAATCGAAGGACAAAATCGGTGGCTGGCTGGAATACGCCACCGCGCTGTTCGACGAGACGACGATCAAGCGTTACGTCGGTTACTTCCAGCGTTTGCTGCGGGCGATGGTCAGTAATGATCAGACGGTGCTGGAGCAAGTGCCGATCATTGAGGAGCACGAGCGCAACCGGCTGCTGGTCGAGTTCAACGCGACTGCGCGGGAGTATCCGCAAACGCTGAGCGTGCATCTGTTGTTCGAAGCGCAAGTGCTGGTCAATCCGCACGCCGTGGCTGCCGTTCATGGCGAACAACAGCTGAGCTATTTCGAACTCAACGCGCAGGCCAACCGGCTGGCGCATCAGTTGATCGGGCAGGGCGTGCAACCCGGCGCGCATGTGGCGCTGCTGCTGCCGCGCTCGCTGGATCTGCTGGTCGCACAACTGGCGATCAGCAAGTGCGCGGCGGCTTATGTGCCACTGGACATCAACGCGCCGAGCGAACGCCAGGCGTTCATGGTGCGGGACTGTGACGCAGTGGCCTTGCTGACGTTCAGCCATATGGAGGTCGACTACGCGGTCACGCGGATTGATCTGGACACGCTGACGCTCGACGGCCAACCCGACTACAACCCGGATCTGCCGCAATCGAGTGAATCGCTGGCGTACATCATGTACACCTCCGGTTCCACCGGCATGCCGAAGGGCGTGATGGTGCCGCATCGGGCGATTGGCCGGTTGGTGATCAACAACGGTTATGCCGATTTCAATCCGCAGGATCGTGTGGTGTTCGCGTCCAACCCGGCCTTCGACGCCAGCACCATGGATGTCTGGGGCGCGCTGCTCAATGGCGCTCAGGTAGTGGTGATCGACCATGCGACCTTGCTCGATCCGCTCGCGTTCGGTGAAGTGCTGGCCTCAAGCGGGGCGACGATCCTGTTCGTCACCACGGCGTTGTTCAACCAGTACGTGCAACTGATTCCCGAGGCCTTGAAGGGCTTGCGCATCCTGTTGTGCGGTGGCGAACGGGGCGATCCGGCGGCGTTTCGCACACTGCTGGCCAAAGCGCCGGGACTGCGCATCGTGCATTGCTATGGCCCGACTGAAACCACGACGTATGCCACCACATACGAAGTTCACGAAGTAGCGCATGACGCCGAAACCGTGCCGATTGGCGGGCCGATTTCCAACACTCAGGTCTATGTACTCGACGCGCATCAGCAACCGTTGCCGCTGGGCGTGACCGGCGAGCTGTACATCGGCGGTCAGGGTGTGGCGCTGGGCTATTTGAACCGGGCGGATCTGACTGCCGAGAAATTCCTGGAAGACCCGTTCAGCGACAAACCTGGTGCATTGCTTTATCGCACTGGCGACCTCGCGTGCTGGAATGCAGCCGGGCAACTGGAGTGCATCGGGCGTAACGATGATCAGGTGAAAATCCGTGGTTTCCGCATTGAACTGGGGGAAATCGAAAATCGTCTGCTGAGCTGCAATGGGGTCAAGGAAGCCGTGGTGCTGGCGCGTCAGGACGGCCAGGAACCGCTGCGTCTGGTGGCTTATTTCACCCTGAGCGATGCAACCGTGCAAAGCGCCGATCTACGCGCTCAGTTACAAGCGCGACTGCCGGAATACATGGTGCCGTCGGCCTGGGTGCGCCTCGACGTTTTGCCGCTGACCAACAATGGCAAAGTCGACCGTAAAGCTTTGCCGATCCCGGCGCAGGACGCGTTGCTCAGCCGTGGCTACGAGGCCCCGGCCACTGCGCTGGAACACACCCTCGCACGGTTGTGGGCCGAGGTGCTGCAGGTCGAGCAGGTCGGTCGTCACGACAACTTCTTCGAACTCGGTGGGCATTCGCTACTGGCGATGCGCATGGTTTCGCAGGTGCGGCAGCAGCTCGGGGTGGAGCTGACGCTGAATGATCTGTTCGCCAACGCTGAACTGGCGGCCGTGGCCGAGGTATTGAGCGGGGCCGCACGCTCCACGCTGCCGGACATCCTGCCAGCGTCACGCGATGAAGTGTTGCCGCTGTCGTTCGCGCAGCAACGGCTGTGGTTCCTCGCGCAAATGCAGGGCGGCAATACCGCTTACAACATTCCGATTGGCCTGCGCTTGCGTGGTCAGCTCGATGAGGTGGCGCTGCAACAGGCGTTGTCGCGCATCGTCGCCCGCCATGAAACCCTGCGCAGCCGTTTCACTTCATTCAACGATCAAGCGCAGGTGCTGATCGCGCCGCTCGACAGCGCCTGGCTGCTGCGCATCGAGGATCTGCGCGGGCACCCGCACGCCGAGCAAACCCTGCAATCGCTGATCGAAACCGAAGCCTGCGCGCCCTTCAATTTGCAGGACGGCCCTTTGTTCCGAGGACGTTTGGTGCGCCTGGCCGACGATCACCATGTGCTGCTGCTGACTGTGCATCACATCATCGCCGACGGCTGGTCGATGGGCGTGCTGACCCGCGAACTGATGGCGTTGTATCAGGCGTTCAGCAGAGGTGAGGAAGATCCGCTGCCGCCGCTGGCCTTGCAATACACCGACTACGTCGTGTGGCAACGGCGCTGGCTGACCGGCGAAGTGTTGCAGCGTCAGAGCGATTACTGGCAACGAACCCTGGCCGGTGCGCCGAGCGTGTTGACCTTGCCCCTTGACCGGCCGCGCCCGGCGCAGCATGACTACAGCGGTGCCGGCGTCGAAATTGTCCTCGACCAGCCACTGAGCGCTGCACTCAAAGCACTGTCGCAGCGTCACGGCGCAACCTTGTACATGACCCTGCTCAGCGCCTGGGCGATGCTGCTCAGTCGCCTGGCCGGGCAGTCCGAAGTGGTGATCGGTTCGCCAGTGGCCAACCGCAACCGCGCCGAGATCGAAGGGTTGATCGGCATGTTCGTCAACACCCTCGCGTTGCGCATCGACACCTCGGGCGAACTCAGCGTCGAGGCGCTGCTGGCGCAGGTCAAGGCGCGCACGCTGGAGGCGCAGAGTCATCAGGATCTGCCGTTCGAGCAAGTGGTGGAAATCACCCGGCCGGTGCGCAGTCTGGCGCACAGTCCGCTGTTTCAGACCCTGTTCAGTTGGGACAGCAGCGGCGGGCCGACTCTGGCCTTGGGCGAGCTGACGCTGGAAGGCGTGGCGGCGCAAAGTCATTCGGTGAAATTCGATCTGTCGCTGAGTCTAGGTGAGGCGCAGGACGGCATTCGCGGCGCGCTGAACTACGCCACGGCGTTGTTCGATGAAGCGACGATTCAGCGTTTTGTCGGTTACTTCCAGCAGTTGCTGCGGGCGATGGCCGCGAGTGATCAAACGATCCTCGAGCAGGTGGGCTTGTTGGGGCAGGACGAGCGGCGGCTGCTGCTTGAAGATTTCAACGCCACGGCCGTCGATTGCGCGATTGATCAGCCGATCCAGATGCTGTTCGAAGCGCAGGTGCGGCTCCAGCCGGACGCGGTTGCGTTACAGGCGGGCGAGCAATGCCTGACTTACCGTGAACTCAACGAACAGGCCAACCGACTCGCTCATCATCTGCGCGAACAAGGCGTGCAACCCGATTCGCGGGTGGCGATCTGCGTCGAACGCGGTCTGGAACTGGTGATCGGGCTGCTGGGGATACTCAAGGCCGGCGGCGCGTATGTGCCGCTGGACCCGGATTATCCGCTGGAACGCCTGCATTACATGCTGCAGGACAGCGCGCCGGTCGCGGTGCTGGTGCATGCGCCGACGCGGGATCTGTTTGCAGACAACGCTCTGCCGCTGATCGATTTCGACCGCTGTACCTGGCTTGATCAATCGGAAGCCAACCCGCACGTATCGGGCCTCAGTGCCTCGAACCTGGCCTACATGATCTACACCTCCGGCTCCACCGGGACGCCGAAGGGCGTGATGCTCGAACACCGTGGTCTGTGCAATCTGGTGCATTGGGGTTCGCAGATCTGCCCGCCGACGGCGGATGCGGCGCTGCTGCAAAAAGCCCCGTTCAGTTTTGACGGTTCAGTGTGGGAATTCTTCTGGCCGCTGACGGCGGGTGTACGGCTGGTGCTGGCGCGTCCCGGCGGCCATCGCGAGCCGGCGTATCTGGCGCAGGTGATTCGCGAGCAGCAAATCAGCGTGGTCAAATTCGTGCCGGCGCTGCTGCAACAATTCCTCGAGCTGGAAGGCGTCAGTCAGTGCAGCAGCCTCAGCGACGTGTTCTGCGGCGGCGGCGAGCTTACCGCCGCACTGGCCCGAGCTGTTCGCCAACGCTTGCCGTGGGTGCGTTTGCACAACGTCTACGGCCCGACCGAGGCCACGGTCGACAGCACCGCGTGGACGCTGGAGCCACAGATGCCGGTACCGGAGAGCGAATTGCCGATTGGCAGCGCCATCTGCAACACCCGGCTGTATGTCCTCGATGCGCATGATCGACCGGTGCCGCTGGGCGTCAGCGGCCAGTTGCACATTGGCGGGGTTGGCGTGGCACGCGGTTATCTCGGCTTGCCGGACATGCAGGCTGAAAGGTTTATCGACAGCCCGTTCGTGGCCGGTGATCGGCTGTATCGCACCGGGGATCTGGTGCGTTATCGCGCCGATGGCAATCTCGAATTTCTCGGGCGCAATGACTTCCAGGTCAAGCTGCGTGGCTTGCGTTTGGAGCTGGGCGAAATCGAAGCGCGGCTGATCGAGCATCCGGCGGTGCGTGAAGCGGTGGTGCTGGTACGCGACGAGCGGCTGGTGGCGTATTTCAGCGTACGCGATGGCGAGTTAGCGCCGGGCATTGAAGCCCTGCGTGCGCATGTTTTGGAGCGCCTGCCGGATTACATGACACCGGGCGCGTTTGTGCTGCTCGACACGTTGCCGCTGTCGCCGAACGGCAAGGTTGATCGCAAAGCCTTGCCGGCACCGGATCAGGCTTCGGTCATCAGCCGTGCATACGAAGCGCCGCGAGGCGCAGTGGAAACCGCGCTGGCGCAGATCTGGGCCGAGGTGTTGGGTGTCGAGCAGGTCGGGCGCCACGACAACTTCTTCGAACTTGGCGGGCATTCGTTGCTGGCGATTCGGCTGGTCAATCTGATGCAGCGCGCGGGTCTGCAAGTGACGCTGGCCGAGCTGTTCCAGCACCCGAGCATCGAGTCGGTGGCGACGCTGCTCAGCCGGGGCGACGCAGTTGTCGAGCAGCCGGAAGGCTTGGTCATCGTGCGCGCCGCAACGACAGGTACGCCGCTGTTTCTGGTGCATGAGTTCAGCGGCCGGGACGTGTATTTCCCGGCGCTGGGCATGCACATCGCTGGCGAATTCCCGATCTACGGGTTGCCCGGCGTGCCGCTCGGTCAACCGCAACTGCGCACGCTGGAATGCATGGCCGCGCGCATGGTCGGGATCATTCGTTCGGTGCAGCCGCAGGGGCCGTATCGTCTGGCAGGGTGGTCGTTCGGCGGGTTGTTGGCGTATGAAATTGCCCAGCAATTGCTTGGGCTGGATCAAGCGGTGGCTTTCGTCGGCATGATCGACACTTACGCGCCGCGCCCGGCCAGTCAAAACAAGGCGCAATGGAGCGGCGCCCATCTGCACGAGCGTCTGTTGCTGCAACATTGCCAGGCGCGTGCGTCATTGTCGGGAGGCGATGAGCAAGCGGCGGTGGCCCGGCTCGAAGCTCAAATGCCGCACATGGACTTCGCAGAGTTGTTCACACATTGCTGCGAGCAGCAGTTGCCGGATCCAGAATTGGCCGCGCTCGCGCCAGCCGATGCCTGGCACTACTTCGAGCGTGAAGCCGCGCACGGTCAGGCGTTGGCGCATTACCGGGTCAGCCCGGCGAGTCAGCCGATTCATCTGCTGCGCGCCCAGTCGCTGATGCCAGGACAGCTGGAAACCAGCCCGACGCGTTATTGGGGCGAGAAGATCTCCGCTGATTTGTTGCGGTGCATCGATGTGCCCGGCGATCACAAAAGCATGATGCAAGCGCCGCATGTCCAGATGCTGGGGGAAACCCTCAGCCGCGCAATGGAGGCGGCGAGCGTGCCTGCGCCCGTGACCTATCAACCCCTGCTGACCATTCAGACCGGACAACCCGGCCAGGCGCCGATCTTCTGCATACCGGGGGCGGGCGACAGCGTGACCGGGTTCATCCAGCTGACCGAGGCACTCGGGCCGGAGTGGCCGATCCACGGCTTGCAACCGCGTGGTCTGGATGGCGTCAGCGTGCCGCACACCCGGGTCGAGGCCGCTGCGGCGTTTTATCTGCACGCCATCGAGCAGGTTTACCCCGAAGGCGCCGTGCACTTGATCGGGCATTCGTTCGGCGGCTGGGTCGCGCATGCCATGGCCGCGCAGTTGCAAGCGGCCGGGCGCCCGGTGGCATCGTTGACCCTGATCGACACGGAGGCGCCGGATGGCAACGAAGTGACGGGCAAACCGCACACCACCACGGCGGCGTTGCAGCGCTTGATCGAAACCCTGCAATTGTCCTGCGGCAAATCCTTGGGAATCGATCCGCAGACCTTCGCCGATGCCGACGACAGTACGCAAATGCGCCTGCTGCACGAAGGCATGGTGCGTGCTGGCGTGTTGTCGCCACGCGCGGTCGCAGATGCGATGCATGGTCCGGTGCGCACCTTCGCTACGGCATTGCGCACGCTGTATCAGCCGACCCTGAGTTACAGCGGGCCGGTGCGGCTGGCGCTGGTCGATGACCCGAAACTCGATGCCGAGGGCAATCAGAGTGAGCAAGCGGCGCTGGTCGATGGCTGGCAACGGCAGGTCAGCGATCTGGCGGTGTGGTACGGGCCGGGCAACCACTTCACGATTCTCAAGGCACCGAATGTGTTCAGCCTCGCGGCGTGGTGGCACGACGGGCTGACGCACAAGGCCGGTGAAGTGCTGTCCTGATTTTCTGCAGCCCGGTCGCTGGCCGGGCTCACCCTTAACGGATTTTGTGGGCATTTATGGAAAAGTCGAAGTTGCGCAGAGTCGCTATGGGATTGGCGTTGTTGGCGGTGGCCGGGCTGGTGTTTTATGCGGTGCAGGCGCCGGCCGAAGCGCCGCAGTACCTGACCGCCACGGTCGAACGCAGTGACATTGAAAACGCGGTGCTGGCTACCGGGTTGCTCGAAGGCATCAAGCAAGTGGATGTCGGCGCGCAGGTCTCCGGGCAATTGAAGTCGCTTAAGGTCAAGGTTGGCGACAAGGTGAAGAAGGGCCAGTGGCTGGCGGAGATCGATCCACTGGTGCTGCAAAACACCTTGCGTCAGGCCCAGGTCGACGAGGAAAACCTGCAAGCGCAGCGTCGGGCAACCCAGGCGCAGTTGAAGCAGACCAAGGCGATTTACATGCGTTATCAGGATTTGCAGGAGGACGCGTCAATCTCGCGGCAGGATTTCGAAACCGCGCAATCCAACTACGAAGTGCAGCAGGCCAATCTGCTGTCGCTGGATGCGCAGATCAAAAGCGCACACATCCAGATCGACACGGCCAAGGTCAACCTCGCGTACACGCGGATCATTGCGCCGATTGACGGTGACGTGGTCGGCATCGTCACCCAGGAGGGCCAAACAGTGATCGCCAGTCAGTTGGCGCCGGTGCTGCTGAAACTGGCGGATCTGGACACCATGACCGTCAAGGCCCAAGTGTCAGAAGCCGATGTGATCCATATCGAGCCGGGGCAGGAGGTGTATTTCACCATTCTCGGCGAGGACAAACGCTATTACGGCAAACTGCGCGGCACCGAGCCGGCACCGCAGAACTTCCTCGAAACCGCGCCGGCCGGCACGCCGAAGCAAAACACTGCAGTGTTCTACAACGCCTTGTTCGAGGTGCCAAACCCCGATCACCGCTTGCGCATCTCGATGACGGCGCAAGTGCGGGTGGTGCTCGATACTGCCAAATCCACCCTGACAATTCCGGTGGCCGCGCTCGGCCCGCGCAATGCCGACGGCAGTTTTCCGGTGCGTGTACTCGATGGCAAAGGCCAGGCGCAATCGCGCAATGTGCAGACCGGCATCAACAACAACGTCAAAGTGCAGATCAACGCCGGACTGGCCGAGGGGGATCGGGTGGTGATCGGCGATCCGGTGTCGAGCGTGGCGGGGTCATGAGCATGAGCGAACCGCTGCTGCAACTGACCGGCATCACCCGCAGTTTTACCGCTGGCGACCGCGAGTTTCTGGCGCTCAAAGACATCAACCTGACGATCCATGCCGGGGAAATGCTGGCGATCATCGGCGCTTCCGGCTCTGGCAAATCGACGCTGATGAACATCCTTGGCTGCCTCGATTACGCCACCGCCGGCAGCTACAAGATCAACGGCCAGGAAACCCGCGATCTCGACGATCAGGCCCTCGCTGAGCTGCGCCGCGATTACTTTGGTTTCATCTTCCAGCGCTATCACTTGCTGCCGCACCTGAGCGCGATGCACAACGTCGAGATGCCGGCGATCTACGCCGGCACGCCGCAACTGCAACGCCACGCCCGCGCCCGTGAGTTATTGGCGCGGCTGGGGCTGCAAGGGCATCTGACGCATCGGCCGAGTCAGCTCTCTGGCGGCCAGCAGCAGCGGGTGAGTATCGCTCGCGCCTTGATGAATGGCGGCGAAGTAATCCTCGCCGACGAACCGACCGGCGCGCTCGACACCGCCAGCGGCAAAGAGGTAATGCGTATTCTGCTGGAGCTGCACGCGGCCGGGCACACGGTGATTCTGGTGACTCACGACCCGAAAGTCGCGGCCAACGCCGAGCGCATCATCGAGGTCAGCGACGGCGAAATCCTCAGCGACCGGCGCAACGAGCGCGACACTGCGCAGTTGCCGACCGAGTCGGTGCCAGCCAGATCCAGCACCGCGCGGCGGCTGGTGGCCAGTCTCGGGTTATTCAAAGAAGCCTTCGCCATGGCCTGGGTCGCGCTGATTTCGCACCGCATGCGCACCTTGCTGACCATGCTCGGGATTGTCATCGGCATCACCTCGGTGGTGTCAATCTCGGCCATCGGCGAAGGCGCCAAGCGCTATGTGCTCAAGGACATTCAGGCGATCGGCAGCAACACCATCGACATCTATCCCGGCGCGAGTTTTGGCGACAGTCGCTCGGCGTCTATCGAAACCCTCACGCCTGCGGACGTCACGGCGCTGAATCAACTGTATTACGTCGACAGCGCCACACCCGTAGTCGGGCGCAATCAGCTGCTGCGTTATCGCAACATTGACGTCGATGCGCAGGTCAACGGCGTCAGCCATCTGTATTTCCAGGTGCGCGGGATCAAGATGCAGGCGGGCATTCCATTCAGCGAAAACGATGCACGGCGTCAGGCACAAGTTGCGGTGATCGACCATAACACCGCCGGGCGCTTGTTCGGCGCAGGGGTCGATCCGCTGGGGCAGGTGATCCTGATCGGCAATCTGCCGTGTACGGTGATTGGCGTGGCGGCGGAAAACAAAAACCTCTTCGCCTCGGGCAAATCGCTGAACGTCTGGCTGCCTTACGAAACCGCTGCCGGGCGATTATTGGGCCAGCGTTATCTGGACAGCATCAGCGTGCGCATCAAGGACGGCCAGCCGAGCAAAGTGGTCGAAGACAACGTGATCAAACTGATGCTGCAACGCCACGGCACCAAGGATTTCTACACCAACAACCTCGACAGCGTGATGCAGACCGTGCAGAAAACCAGCCGCTCGCTGGCGCTCTTGCTGTCGCTGATCGCGGTGATTTCGCTGGTGGTCGGTGGCATCGGGGTGATGAACATCATGCTGGTGTCGGTGACCGAGCGCACCCGTGAGATCGGCATTCGCATGGCGGTCGGCGCGCGGCAGTCGGATATCCGTCAGCAGTTTTTGGTGGAGGCGGTGATGGTTTGCCTGCTTGGCGGTGCGATTGGCATTTCGCTGTCCTACGCCATCGGCCATCTGTTTTCGGTGTTCATCAAGGAATGGGAAATGGTGTTCTCGCTGGCCTCGGTGCTCACGGCAGTGGCCTGTTCGACCCTGATCGGCATCGTGTTCGGCTTCGTCCCGGCGCGCAACGCCTCGCGGCTGGATCCGATCGAGGCGTTGGCCCGCGATTAAACGGGTCAGGCGGCGCTGGATGTGTCCTGCGGCGAATACATCCAGCGCATCAGTGAGTGACGACCGCTGATGCCGAGTTTGATCGCGGCGCGCTTCAGGTAGCTTTCCACGGTGTTGACCTTGAGTTGCAGTTGCTCGGCCAGTTCCGGCGCGGTGCGCCCGGCAAGCAGGCCGACGCAGACTTCCAGTTCGCGGTTCGACAGGCTCAGGCCCAGTTGATCCATGCGCTCGCAAAAACGCAGGCGCAAGGTTTGCAGACCTTGCGCGGCCGCATCCTGAGATTGCTCGGCGGGCACTGCACAGATTGCAGGTTGCAGGGCGTTGATGTGCTTTTCCACCATCGGCAGCAGCACTGGCGAGATGTCCTGCAAGAGGCTGCGCTCGTGCGCCGAGAAGCGTTTGGACGCGCCGTTGCGATACACCGAAATCACGTAGCGGTAATCGTCCGTGCGGCGGGTCAGGTGCAGCTGCGAGGCATCGGTGACTGGCAAGCTTTCACGGCTGGGCATATCTGATGAGGGCGGTGCGCTGCTCAGTTCCGAGTACACCGTTTCGGCCAGCAGGGCGGCTTCCTTGGCGCTTTCCAGTTCACTGCGAAGGAGCGCGTGTCCGACCGGTTCTACGCGCATCTGGCGAATGTGCGTGGCGTCCACGGCCAGTTGGGTGAGGATCAGATCGTGCAGCATGCGCGGGAAATGCCGGCTGCCGGTGCTGGCAATGACTTTGCCGATGTGCGGGAACAAATGTGAATTCATGTGTTTCATCCATGAGTTGCAATGGGCTGATTGCATCCCGGACGCGCCGACCTTGAGCTCCGTGGCCGACGAAATTCGTCAGGAATTGGATCCTATGCTAGTACAACGCGTAACCAAGCGTTTAATAAAGGCGCTATTAGCTCATAACCGGCCAGTCCGTTGGCCGATATCAATGCAGTCCAGAAAAAAATCGAACCGAGGCAAATCCGCGCCGGTCTGTCTCCTAACGGTCACTCGAAATCAGTTGATCGACAGGGCAGGCAGGAGCATACACATGATTGGCGTCGTCATTCCCGCACACAATGAAGAAGCGTTGCTCCGGCATTGCCTTGAGTCGGTGCTTACAGCTGCGGCGCATCCGCTGTTGGATGAGCCGGTGGAAATCCTCGTGGTGCTCGACAGTTGCTCTGACGGTTCGGCGCGGATCGCGGAGCAAATGGGCATCAAAACCTTGACCACACGCGGACGCAACGTGGGCGAGGCGCGCTGGACCGGTGCTGAGTCGCTGATTGGCGCAGGCGCGCGCTGGCTGGCGTTCACCGACGCCGACACTCTGGTATCGCCGCAGTGGCTGGTGCGGCAACTGGATTGTCGCGCCGATGCGGTGTGCGGAACGGTCAGCGTTGATTGTTGGGACGCACATGCAGGGCAGGTACGCGCCAGATACGAGAACCTTTATCAGCCGGTCGAGGGCCATCGCCACATCCACGGTGCCAACTTCGGCGTGTGTTCGATTGCCTACCAGCGGGCCGGCGGCTTTAAACATTTGCAGGCGCATGAGGACGTGCATCTGGTGCGTGATCTGGAACGGGCGGGTGCGCGGATCGTCTGGACTGCGAGCAACAGCGTGGTGACCAGTGCACGCAAGGAGAGTCGCTGCCGCCAAGGATTTGCCGATTATCTGCTGTCTCTTGAAACCGCCTGAATCACCATTGAATGCGAGAACCCTATGATCGATCAGCGCAAGCGAGAATCACTGGCGGCATGGCGCAAACTGGCAACCCAATCGCAGCTGCGCATGGATCCGGAAGAACAGTACGACGAATTGCTTAAAGCGGCGGACGACATGGAAGAACAAGGCCTGATCAACAGCGCCGAATGGCGGCAGTTGGTGCGCGATGCGGGGAATGTTT
Organism: Pseudomonas sp. TWP3-1; assembly: GCF_049896625.1. Taxonomy (NCBI): domain Bacteria; kingdom Pseudomonadati; phylum Pseudomonadota; class Gammaproteobacteria; order Pseudomonadales; family Pseudomonadaceae; genus Pseudomonas; species Pseudomonas sp. TWP3-1. The sequence goes on along the minus strand of NZ_JAFCUQ010000001.1, from coordinate 611,090 downwards.
TCACCAGCGGCGGGTAGGATGATTTACGCAGATACAACAAGGCCCGGCAAATGCCGGGCCTTGTTCATTTCCGTCAATCAAGCGGCCATGTTGCCGGCCGCCATTTCTTTCTTGTAACTGGCTTTCATGGCTTCCATCTGCGCACCCAGCTCATCGAGTCTGGCCTTGCCCAGGAGCTTCTTCGCCTTGGGAAACATTTCGGTCTCCTCTTCTTCGATGTGGTGCTCCAGCAGCTCTTTGACCACTTTCACCCGGCCGGCGAATTCCGGCGTACCTGGATCAGTGATTTTCAGATCCGGCAGCACCAGTGAGTCGACAGTGCGGTGCTCTTCCTTGGCCTCGTAATACATGATGTCCTCTTCCTTGCTGCCTGCTTCCTTGAAGGCCGGGTAGAGAATCTCTTCTTCCAGTCGAGTGTGAATGGAAATTTCCATTTCCAGTTTGGCCAGCAATTCGACGCGTTTTTTCAGCGCGCGATCGGTGGATTCGCTGAGTTGGCTCAGGATGTCTTTGACTTTTACGTGGTCGGCTTTGAGAAGGTCGATGGCATTCATGGTGGGTTGCCTCTGCGGTTCACGGGTAGACACAGTCCGCTGTCTCGCGGTGCTGCGGATTCCCTACAGCTGTCGCATTTGCCGTGCCAGTTTTGATCGCTGACCGCATTGCAACAGGATCAAGGACTTGCGCCGCTCAAGGCACAACGCCTTCGTGCAGCCTGCATGAAGCGCGTGTGGCGGGCATTGCAGATCACGGCTCGGGGCCATGACTGTTGCGCTGACTTAGCGCTGGCGTCGCGAGCGCGTTGCCAGCAGATAAGTTCCGAGCAACAGTGCCGCGCCGGTCAACAGCATGCGCGCTGAGGGGCGCGGCATCGCCGGAGCAGGGGGGAGCTGCTCGTAGTCGAGTGGCGGCGAGAGCGTGTCGGCAAGCATGCTGTCCTGGGCCTCGTAGGGCATTTGATTCAGCGGCAGACGGGCGCCGTCCGCCAGCGTCAGCGTCAGATCTTCGATCACCCCGGCCACGCGTCCGGGAAACACCGGTTCGCCGCTGGGGTCGAGTTCGTCATAGAGAAATCGGTTGCCCTCCAGCCAGCCGACAGCCGTGAGCAGTTCCGGGCTGAGGTAATACTTTCCGTCGAGAAAAAATCCTGGAAAGTGCCGCGCGCGTTCGATGCTTTCAACGGTGTAACGCTCACCGGATTTCATACCTGTCGATGGGGCGATCATGGTGCAAGTCCTCCGTGGTGGTCTGCGATAGAGAACACGCGATCACAGCAGGTTCCATCGAAATGCATGACCGGTATGGGGGGATAAACGCGGGAAATTTGTAGAGGCAATGGGAGAGAGGAAACTCGGCGAAAGTTTGAATTGAATGGCGGATACCAGACGACGGACACGAGAAATCGTGCATTTCGCGGTAAGTCCACCGCCCGTCGCAGCCAGGCTTGAATTTTGAAATTAACCCGATGGCGTGCCCTTCACATGACTGTGGGGCCGCATTCGATCATTCATCGGATGAGCAGCGACCCTCGTTTTGCCTGAGGAGAATTGTCATGTTTCTACATAACAAACGTCTGCAATACACCGTCCGTGTGGCGCAACCGAATCCGGGTCTGGCGAACCTGTTGCTCGAACAATTTGGCGGAGCGCAGGGCGAGCTGGCCGCGGCGTCCCGCTACTTCACTCAAGCGTTGGCCGAAGATGATCCCGGCCGCAAGGACTTGCTGATGGACATCGCCACCGAGGAGCTCAGTCACCTGGAGATCGTCGGCTCGATCATCGTCATGCTCAACAAAGGCGCGAAGGGACGCATGGCCGAGGGGGTTGAAGAGGAGGGCGAGTTGTATCGCGCGATCAACGGCGCCGGTAATGACTCGCACATCACCAGCCTGCTGTATGGCGCCGGCGCGCCTCTGACCAACTCGGCGGGCGTGCCCTGGTCGGCGGCGTACGTCGACACCATCGGTGAGCCGACTGCTGATTTCCGCTCGAACATCGCCGCTGAGGCGCGGGCGAAAATCGTCTACGAGCGTCTGATGCACGTGACGGATGATCCTGGGGTAAAAGAAGCACTGGGATTTTTGATGACGCGGGAAATCGCTCATCAGTTGTCGTTCGAAAAAGCCCTGCATGCAATCCAGCCGAATTTTCCGCAGGGCAAGGTTCCGGGGATGCCGGAGTTCACTAATGTCTACTACAACATGTCCCAAGGCGAAGGCAGCATGCGCGGACCATGGAACGAGGGTGAGGATTGGGATTTTGTCGAGGATCCGGCGCCGGCGGTGGACGGCGGTGACGGTACGGCCAGCGTGCAGCTCAGCGCAGAAGATGAAGACCTGTTGCTGAACATGAAGGTCCGGACAATGTCCGATCCTGAAAGCAACCCGATCACCGGGGCCGATCTGGGTGCTGGTGTGCAGGGCGAACCGCGCGACTGATGAAATTGCCGCACGCCCTCGCGGCGTGCGGTGATCGTCAATGGGAAAGAGGAGATTTTCATGCCGCAACCTTCACCTTCGCTGGGATCGCCCGTGCGCTCATGGCTGCGTCAGGTTTCACGCTCGGGATGGGGCGGGATTTTTTTCTGGCTGGTGCTGGCCGGCGTGGCCGTTTTGCTGTTGCTCAGCGGTTACGGCGCGCTAGTTGGGGCCAACAAGGACAATCTGCACTACGCCGTTCTCGGCGGAATGTCGGGCTTCGCTGCAACTGCACTCGGCGCGGTGATGGCGATTGCCTTGCGCGACATTGCTGCGCGCACCCAGGACATCATGCTCGGATTCGCCGCGGGCATGATGCTCGCCGCCAGTTCGTTCTCGCTGATTCTGCCGGGCATCGAAGCGGCGCAGGCACTGTTTGGTAACCCGTTGCTGGCCGCCAGTGTGGTGGTGGCGGGGTTGGCGCTGGGCGTGGCGTTGATGGTCGGACTCGATCGCTTCATCCCGCATGAGCATGTCGAAAGCGGTCGCCGCGGGCCGCAAGCGCAGCGCATCAACCGGGTCTGGCTGTTCGTGCTGGCGATCACCTTGCATAACTTGCCGGAAGGCATGGCGATTGGCGTGAGCTTCGCCAACGGTGACATGCAGGTCGGATTGCCACTGACCACCGCGATTGCCATTCAGGATATTCCCGAGGGCCTAGCGGTTGCGTTGGCCTTGCGGGTAACTGGCATTTCGGCGCTGCGGGCGGCGTTGATTGCGGTCGGTTCCGGCCTGATGGAGCCGTTGGGCGCGATTGTCGGGTTGGGCATCTCCAGCAGTTTTGCCTTGGGCTACCCGATCGCATTGGGGCTGGCGGCCGGTGCGATGATTTTCGTGGTGTCGCACGAGGTGATTCCCGAGACCCACCGCAACGGCCACGAGACGCCGGCCACACTGGGCCTGATGCTGGGTTTTGGCGTGATGATGTTTCTCGACACGGCGCTGGGCTAGGACCGCACTGCCTGCGGTGGGTCGCTGCGCGAAGCCGCCAGCAGCGCCGCGAAGGCGTGTTTGTCCACCGGGCGGCTCATGAAATAGCCCTGCACTTCGTTGCATTGATCCTTGCCGAGAATGTCCAGTTGTTCCTCGGTTTCCACGCCTTCGGCCGTCACGGTCAGACCCATGGCCTTGCCCAGGCCGATGATCGCTTGCACCACTGCGCGATCATTGTCGCCGCTGCTGATCGAGGCAATGAAACGCTTGTCGATCTTGATCCCGTCGAACGGGTAAGCGCGCAGATAGCCCAGCGACGAGTAGCCGGTGCCGAAGTCATCCATGTTCAGGCGCACGCCGAGTTCCTTGAGCGCAGTCATGGTGGTCAGCGCGCCGTCAGTGTCGTTGAGCATGACGTTTTCGGTGATTTCCAGCTCCAGCCGACTGGCCGGAAAACGCGTTTCGACCAACACTTCACGCACATCCTCGACCACATCGCTTAGCGCAAACTGCGCCGGCGAGAGATTGACTGAAAGAAACACGTCACTCGGCCAATCGAGTGCCGTTTGACAGGCTTCACGCAGCACCCAGCGACCGAGTGGCACGATCAGATCGGTTTGCTCGGCCAGTGGAATGAACAGGTCCGGCCCGAGCAGGCCTTGGGTCGGATGCATCCAGCGCACCAGTGCTTCGACCGAAACGATCTGCTTGCCATCGACCTTGTAGCGCGGTTGATAGTGCAGCACGAACTCATGGTTCTTGATCGCCAGGCGCAGGTCGTCCTCCAATTGTCGGCGGCTCTGAATCTGATCGCTCATGTGCGCTTCGAAATAGCACCAGGTGTTCTTGCCGTCGGACTTGGCCTTGTACAGCGCAATGTCGGCGCAACGGATCAGTTCGCCGGGCACGTAACCCTGGCGCCGACTCAGGGCGATGCCGACGCTGGCGCCGATGTGCAGCGGGTGATTTTCGAAGTTGATCGGCTGGTGCAGGCTGCCGATCAACCGCGTGCAGAACTTGTCGATTTCCTGATGGGTGTCCATGCCGTTGAGCACCACCACGAACTCATCGCCGCCCAAACGGGCGACCAGGTCCAGCTCGCGGGTGCACTCGCGCAGACGGCTGGCGACTTCCTGCAACACCGCATCACCGGCCGGGTGACCCAGCGAATCGTTGATCGGTTTGAAGTTGTCCAGGTCAATCACCAATACAGACAAGGGCGCGGAATGCTCCTTGTGCAATAGCGCTTCATCCAGATAGCGCGCGAGTTTGTTGCGGTTGGGCAGGCCGGTCAGCGCATCGTGCATCGACAGGTGCTGGATCTGCGCGTGTGCGGCGACTTCGTCGGTAATGTCGCTGGCGGTGCCGCGATAGCCAGTCACCGATCCGTTGTCGAAGATCGGCCGTGCGGACAGTCGGCAATGGCGCTGCTGCCCGGACTGGTCGCGGTAGGTGCAGCGCAGGTCGCTGGCATTGGTTTCCTCTGGCAACTTGTTGAACCACAGATCCAGCGGTGTGGTGTCGCAGACCAATAATTCACCGATGTTGCGGCCCAGCCAATGCGCCTCTGCATAGCCGGTCACTTCGCTGAAACGCGCGGAGAGATACGTGATGGACTGGTGATTGTCGGTTTCCCAGATCCAGTCCGAAGCCGCTTCGGCGACCGCACGAAAGCGTTCTTCGCTGGCCTCCAGCGCACGATTGGCAGCCTGCATGGTTGCGAAACTGCTATCGACGAAGCGCGAGGAGCGCAATGCATGGCGGAAAAAGTAAGCCGTCAGCAGCATCAACACCAGTAACGTGCCGCCCAGCGGCGGTAGTAGCGACCACAACAACTGTTGCCCGGGTCGCTCGAGATCGGCAATCAGGCTGTAGCCGGTGCTGTCGAGTGCGACACGCGGCTGTCCGGCATCGATGGTTTCGTCCGGTGCCAGCGTCAGGTTGTTCAGGCCGTAGCCGCTGCCAAGCTTGCGCAGTTTGGTTGGCGTGAGCTTGTCGACGAACACCAGTACCGAAGTTGTCTGCGGGTCGCCCAGCGGTCGCTCGTCGTTGGGGATAATCGCCGCAGCAGTAATCAGTGCGGGCCAGCCTTCAAAAAGCGAGTAGGTGGCAATCGGTTTTGTCAGATCCGGCTGGCTCTGTACTTGATCGACCAGATTTGCGGCGGACATTTGCAAGAAATTCGAGATATTCGAATCGAGCATTTGACCGCGAACCACGCTGTACTTGGTGCGCTCGCGATCGAGCACGAACACGCCGTCATAACCGTCGCTGGTGAACAGGGTTTTGCCGACATTTTGCTCGGTGAAAGCCCAGTTGATGTCGATCTCACCGCTAAGGTGCTCGTAGGCGCTGGTCCAGTAGGCGTAACTGGTGATGTAGTTTTTCGACGCGATGATACGGTTTTCCAGCGCGCGGGCTGAATAGAATCTGGTTTCGTTGACGTCCTGGGTGTCGAGGTGGCTGGCGATGCCAAGCAGGGCGCTGGCGGCAGCGAACACGCCGACAATAAACAGCAGACCTACGGCAAATGCCAGGCGCCGGGTCACTGCGCTTTGAGGAGCGAGGATTGGCGCCGCGTAAGTGGAGGTTTGCATTTCGCTCGTCCTTGATCCGTTTGCTACGGCATCTGGAACATTGCAGTTGGCAGATTGTTCAGACCTTCTGCGGGATTGCGCTGATCCGAATAGCCGAAAGCATAGTGAACTCGATTTGGCTTTGCCCGCCCTTATCTGAAACGGCTGAATTTTCTTTGCTTATACGGGCCTGCGATGTGTCCTGCAGTGGTAGGTCGGTGATTCATATTAATGACAGCTTATATGGTTCGAAAAAAAGCCCGCTTCAGCCGAGACTGAAACGGACTTCCCCCGCATTGATGACCGTTACTTCAGGTCGTCAAAGTGGTCTCGCAGGAATTCGTAAAAGCGGAACGCTTTAAACGATCTCCATACGAGGCTCAGCGTACGCAGCAAAAGCTTCATACGTTTTGGCCTCCAGGTTGGGGGCCAATCCTCCAGCGCACTTACCGGATCATGCGCGCCTTCGGCCGGCACGTCAGTACGGCTTGTGAGGCGGCCGGTCGAAATCCCTCCGAATCATCATTCCGGCACGGCTGCAAAACCGTGTCAGAGGGCATGAAACCGTTGGGTCGTCGGTCAGACCTCACCGCGGCACTGTCATGTGAGCGCAGGCATCCTAACCCAGAAAATTCACGCGAGAAGACGTATCTTTGCGGTTCGCTGGCCTCAAACTCACGTTTTCTGTAAAGCGTTATTTCTGTCAGGTATTGTTTGAAATGTTTATTGCGCGGGTTCACTATTCGTGCAGTGATTTGCGGCGCTATGCCACGAGAAAAAACCGTTGCACCGAGGAGCGAACGCAAATACCATGCGTCCACGTCAGTGCGGCTTGTGAGGCACAAAGGCTCAGTTGCAAGCTGAGCCTTACGAAAAAACCGTCCCGCAAAGACGGTTTTTTTTCGCCTGTCATTTACCCCTCAATCCAGACACTGCGCGCCCGCTCGGGCTACTTGCGCATCCTGCTCGGCCTTCACCCCCGACACCCCGACCGCGCCAATCACCTGCCCATCAAACGCGATCGGCACGCCGCCTTCGGGCGAGGCCAACAGCGTCGTCGACCAGTTCGATCCAGTGCCTCACGGGCGTGCGACCCGCGCCGTCGAGGTGGGACTGACAGCCGATATTGGCTGTGGCGATGATTTCCGGGTGACCACTTTCCAGTGCATTGAGTTTGTTGTCGCGCAGCTCTCGCGCCAGTTCAGGTTGGGTCAGCGAATAAGTGCCGGCCGAGCCGCAACACAGATGCGCGTCCGGCACAGCGGTGAGGCTGAAGCCCAGGCGCAGCAACACCGACTCCACCGCGCCGCCGAGTTTCTGCGCGTGTTGCAAGGTGCAAGGGCAATGGAACGCCAGTCGCCGATCCCCGTGAACACCGAGGGATTCCAATGGTTCATCCCTGAGCACTTCGACCAGATCCTTGGCCAGCGCGCTGACCCGTTTGGCCTTCTCGGCATACGCCGGATCGGCACACAGCAGATGCGCATAATCCTTGATGAACGCGCCGCATCCGCTGGCGGTTTGCACAATCGCTTCGGCGCCAAGTTCAATGGCCGGCCACCACGCATCGATATTGTGCCGGGCGCGATCCAGACCCACGTTCTGTGCGTCGAGGTGATAATCCACCGCGCCGCAGCATCCAGCTTCAAGGGCGGCAGTGACGCTGATACCCAAGCGATCCAGCACCCGCGCCGCTGCCGCATTGGTATTGGGCGACAACCCCGGCTGCACGCAACCTTCCAGCATCAACACTTGTCGCGCATGTCGGGTCACCGGTCGTGATCCAGGCGCTGCGGCGTTACGCGGCAGTTTGGCCTGTAAACTGCCCGGCAGCAGCGCACGAAACACCTGGCCGCTGCTGATCAACCCTTTGAACAAACCGGCATTCGGCGCCACGCTGCGCAGTCCTTCACGCAGCAAACGCTGACCCATCGGACGCGGCACCGCGGCATCGACCACTGCGCGACCAATATCCAACAAATTGTGATAATCCACCCCGGACGGGCAGGTGGTTTCGCAGTTGCGGCACGACAGACAGCGATCCAGATGCTCTTGAGTCTTGCGCGTGACCTGATTGCCTTCCAGCACCTGCTTGATCAGATAGATGCGCCCGCGTGGCCCATCGAGTTCATCACCGAGCAGTTGATAGGTCGGGCAGGTCGCGTTGCAAAAGCCGCAGTGCACACAGCTGCGCAGGATTTTTTCGGCCTCTTCGGCGCGCGGCAGTTGCCGGGATTCTGCGCTCAAGGTGGTTTGCATGGCTCACAGCTCCGCGTACAGACGACCGGGATTGAAGATCCCGCGAGGGTCGAGTTGTCGCTTGAGGGTTTGATGATAGTGCAGCAGGGCCGGCGGCAGCGGCTGGAACGGACTGTCCACCAGGCCATAGCTGTAGCAGGTCGCATGTCCACCGACTTCGCCGACTACCTTGCGAATAAGCGCTGTATCAGCATCGGACTTGAGCCAGCGCTGTGCACCAGCCCAGTCGAGCAACTGCGCGCCGGGCAGATTCAGCAGCGGCGTATTGTTTGGCACCGACAAGCGCCACAGCGGCTGGATTTCATCGAAAAATGCCAGTCGATGCTCATTCAAATCCGCCCAATACGCGGCATCAAGCAACTCGCCGCCCAATCGATCATGCGCCGCCGCCACCGAACCCTCGCCACCCTCCAGACGCAGATGCAAACGCTCGCCATCGTGACAAGCCGCGCTGATCGGCAATGGCTGTTGCCCCCATTCGGCCAGTCGCAAAAGAGCGCGTTGGCTGTTCATCTCAAGACTGATGCTCAGGCACTTTCGCGGTTTCGGCAGCACCTTGAGCGAGACCTCGGTGATCACGCCAAGCGAGCCATAACTGCCGGCCATCAACCGCGACAGGTCGTAACCGGCGACGTTCTTCATTACCTCACCGCCGAAGCGCAAATGTTTGCCATGCCCGGTAATGACCCGCGTACCCAACACAAAGTCGCGCACCGAACCCGACCACGGGCGGCGCGGCCCCGACAAGCCACTGGCGATCATGCCGCCTACCGTGGCGCCGTCGGCGAAGGCGGGCGGTTCGCATGGGAGCATCTGATGTGCGGCGTCTAATATCTCAAGCAATTCATTCAGCGGTGTGCCACAGCGCACGGTGACCACCAGTTCAGTCGGGTCATAGCTGACGATGCCGCGATGACTGCGCGTATCAAGTATCTCGCCAGCAACGATGCGCCCAAGAAACGCCTTGCTGTTGCCGCCCTGAATGCGCAACGGCGTTGCGTTTTCCAGCGCCTGATTGACCTGATCGAGCAACGCCGCGCTGTCGTCGAAATCCTGCGCATTACCCATCAGAATCGCTCCAGCTCTGGGAACGGCAACTGCCCGCCATGCACGTGCATCGCGCCAAACTCGGCGCAGCGCTGCAGAGTTGGAATGTTCTTGCCCGGATTGAGCAGACCGCTCGGGTCGAACGCCGCTTTCACCGCATGAAACAGGGCCAATTCGTCGCTGTTGAACTGCGCGCACATTTGATTGATTTTCTCGCGCCCGACACCGTGCTCGCCGGTGATGCTGCCGCCGACTTTCACGCATAACTCAAGAATCTTGCCGCCCAATGCTTCGGCGCGATCCAGCTCGCCGGGCTGGTTGGCGTCGAACAGAATCAATGGGTGCATGTTGCCATCGCCCGCGTGGAAAACGTTGGCCACGCGCAGACCGTATTCAGCGGACAGCTGTTTGATCGCATGCAATACGCCCGGCAGTTCTCGGCGCGGAATCGTGCCGTCCATGCAGTAATAATCCGGCGATAGACGCCCGACGGCCGGGAAGGCATTTTTGCGCCCGGCCCAGAAGCGCACGCGCTCTGCCTCGTCGCGCGCCTGACGCACCTCGGTCGCTCCGGCTTGCTCGAGCACTTGGCGTACCCGGTCGCAGTCGTCGTGGACATCGGCTTCGACGCCATCCAGTTCACAGAGCAGAATCGCTTCGGCATCCACCGGATATCCGGCGTTGATGAAGTCTTCGGCGGCACGGATCGCCAGGTTATCCATCATCTCCAAACCACCGGGAATGATCCCCGCAGCGATGATCTCACCCACCGCGCGCCCGGCCTTTTCCACCGAATCGAATGATGCCAACAGCACCTTGGCGGTCTGTGGTTTGGGCAGCAGTTTGACGGTCACTTCGGTGATCACCCCGAGCATGCCTTCGGAACCGGTGAACAGCGCCAGCAAATCAAATCCCGGAGAATCCAGCGCTTCGGAACCGAGCGTGAGCTGCTCGCCATCGACCGTCAGAATGTCGACCTTGAGCAGGTTGTGCACCGTCAGACCGTACTTCAGACAATGCACGCCGCCAGCGTTTTCCGCGACATTACCGCCAATCGAACAGGCGATCTGCGACGAGGGATCCGGCGCGTAATACAGCCCGAACGGCGCGGCAGCCTGCGAGATCGCCAGATTGCGCACCCCCGGCTGAACCCGTGCGGTGCGCGCCGCCGGGTCAATCTGCAGAATATTGTTGAAGCGCGCCATCACCAGCAACACGCCTTTCTCCAACGGCAACGCACCGCCGGACAACCCCGTCCCCGCACCACGCGCCACCACCGGCACCTGCCGCTCATGGCATATCCGCAGAATGCCCTGAACCTCATCCAGATGCCGGGGCAACACCACCAGCAACGGCGTGGTGCGGTAGGCGGAGAGGCCATCGCACTCATATGGCTTGAGTTCTTCGCGATCGTGCAGCACTTGCAGATCCGGCCATTGGCTGTGCAGAGCCTGCAGCAGCGCGGCTTTGTCGACGTCCGGCAACACACCGTCGAGCTGTTCGTCGTAGAGAATGTTCATGATCGGTGCACGACCCTCCTTGTAGTTTTCAGAGGTGTGGATCGTTGGGCGGCTCAATGCAACATTGAGCCGTTGGTGCCGGTGAGTAAAGCTGAGGAGGGAGGAGGATGGGTCAACGTGCGAAAAAGAATGGTGCTTGTCACGCCGTCACTGAGTTCCGCACGGCATCAAACAACGCTGGCACGTTGCAGACTGCTCACATACCCGATGCCCGCAGCGTTCAAGCGGCTGACCAGATCCTCGCGTGCGGCGCGCCCACCCGAGCGCACGTAGGCAAGCTCCGCCGCCGTGATCAACACCACCGGCACCAACCTGACCGGCGATAAAGGCATGTCATCCAGGCGCGTCGGGAAATCGGGTTGCGGGCCGCCCAGCAGCACGCCGACACAATCGTCATCGGTGACGAAGAGGGCGGGCACTTGACCGTCAATATGGTGCGATTGGCTGAACCCCGGGACGTCGACGGAGAGCACTCCGTGCTGATCGAGACTGTGGGTGATACCGCCCGCGTTGGCCACGGTTTTGGCGAGGGTTTCCAACAGTTCGAAAGCCCAGCTGCGCTTGAATGGATCGACGTCACCTACGGCGCCCTTGGCATGTTCGGGGATATCGGCGGTTTCGATGAATAACTCCATCTCAAACCCATTGGACATATCGTCCGTACCATCGAACGGGTCTGACAAGCCTTCGGTGGCAAGAATGATTGAATCGCCACGGCGCACCACGCGGTAGGCCTGGCGGGTAGACGGCCAGTCAGGGCCACCGGAAAAGCTCGGGCTGATCATGTAGGACAGGACATCCTGCTCGACAGCCCCGACCGATCGCCAGTGCCGATCCAGGCATTCCGCGCCGGCCACGCGAGCTGCATCGTGCGCCGCTTCGATCTCGGACCAGTCAGGCAGATCATCCGGCACGTCAGGTTGTGTTACCGGAGGAGCCGATTGAACGACGGGTTTTTTCGCTGAGGAGAAAAGCTTTTTGAAGAAACTCATGTGCGGTCCTTGCGGGGTTTGGTTCGGGATCGAAAGCAGCCGTTCATGACTGGCCGCTTTCGCTCCTTGATTTACCCGGCACTAAACCACTTATTCAGCGTTCTGCGAAGCCCGCGAGAGCGCTGAAAGCGAGTTTTTTATTCAATCCGCGGATGCTGCTGCACGAGGTTCTCGCGCTTGGCTTCCAGCTCGGCAATCTGCGCATCAATGTCCTCAATCTTGTGCTCGATATTGTCGTGATGCTCTTGCAAGAGTTCCTTGGCTTCTTCAAGGTCGGAAGCTGCAGGTGCCGCGCCGCGTAGCGGTTTGTTCGCGGTTTCTTTCATGGTCAGGCCGGTAGCGAGGCCGACCACCGCAATCACCATCAGGTAATACGCCGGCATGTACAGATTCTGCGTGGTCTCCACCAGCCAGGCGACGAGGGCAGGGGTCAGGCCGGCGATTAGCACCGAAACGTTGAACGCACTGGCCAGCGCGCTGTAGCGAATGTGCGTGGGGAACATCGCCGGCAGGGTCGAGGCCATCACGCCGATGAAGAAGTTCAGCAGCACCGCCAGCATCAGCAGGCCGGAGAAGATCAGGCCGATCTTGCCGCTGTTGATCAGCGTGAACGCTGGAATCGCGAGGATGAACAGGCCAATGCTGCCGCACACGATGAAGGGTTTGCGCCCGATCTTGTCGCTGATGAAGCCGATCAGCGGCTGCACGAACAGCATGCCGACCATGATCGCGATGATGATCAGCACACCGCTATTTTCGCTGTAGTGCAGGTTGTGGGTCAGGTAGCTCGGCATGTAGGTGAGCAGCATGTAGTAGGTGACGTTGGTTGCCGCGACTACGCCGATGCACGTCACGAGGCTGCGCCAGTGCTTGGTTACAACCTCTTTGAACGAGACTTTCGGGCCGTGGGCCAGACCTTCACGGTCGCCTTGTTCAAGTTGTTCGACGTGCTGCTGGAACGCCGGGGTTTCTTCCAGCGCGTTACGCAAATACAGGCCAATCATGCCCAGCGGCAGGGCGAGGAAAAACGGCAGACGCCAGCCCCATTCTTCGAATTTCTGTTCACCGAGAATCGTCGAAATCAGCACCACCAGACCGGCGCCGAACACGAAGCCGGCAATCGAGCCGAAGTCCAGCCAACTGCCGAGGAAACCGCGTTTGCGATCCGGTGCGTATTCAGCGACGAAGATCGAAGCACCGGTGTATTCACCGCCGACCGAAAAGCCTTGGGCGACTTTTGCCAGCAACAACAGGATCGGCGCCCAAATGCCAATCGAGGCATATGAGGGAATCAAGCCAATCGCGAAAGTACTGAGCGACATGATGACGATGGTCGCGGCGAGGACTTTCTGTCGTCCGTACTTGTCGCCCAACGCGCCGAAAAACAACCCGCCCAACGGCCGAATCAGGAACGGCACCGAGAAGGTCGCCAACGCGGCAATCATCTGCACACTTGGATCGGCCCCGGGAAAGAACACCTTGCCGAGCACGTAGGCGACGAAGCCATAGACGCCGAAGTCGAACCATTCCATTGCGTTGCCGAGTGCGGCGGCGGTGATCGCCTTGCGCATCTTGACGTCGTCGACAATGGTGATGTCTTGCAACCCGATCGGGTTGACGCTGTTTTTAGCTGCTTTCATGCGAGTCCACTCTGATCCAATCAGTCTTGATGCAAACCGCCCTGAGCCCCGTGTGGCGCGGGCTGGACAGCTTGCCTTGGCCGTTGCCATCTATTTGATGGCACAGCTTGTTCCTGATCAGATACAACTGGACACGAAAAAATTCACCGCTTTCGGCGATTTTTTGCTAATCGCCGACGCGGTCACTGTGTACGGTCGAAACGGAACGACGCGCCGTAAGCCGAATCCGGCAAATGATTCGCGCCATCGCCACGCAATCTCGAGCGGAACGTCCCGCGTTGCGGCTCAGTGCGATACAAACCGCGCTTCTGCAATTCGGGGATGATCAGTTCGACAAAGTCTTCGAGGCTGCCGGGGCTGATCAGCGGGTTGAGCATGTAACCGCTGGTGCCGGAGATCCGCGCGTGTTCTTCGATGCGATCCGCCACTTGCTCGGGTGTGCCGACCAGAATCAGGTCGCTGCCGCGCGTGACGCTGGCGAAGCGCTGTTTGACGTCGCCGGCGGTCAGCGGTTTGCCGCTGCCATCGGCGCGCATCACGTAGGAGGTCAGGCCTTCGGTGTGGGTCGAGAGCGCTTCATTGTCGGCATAGCGGCTGATGTCGATGCCGGTATCGCCGGCGTAACTGACCAGTTGCGCTTGCAGGTGATAGTTGCTTTGCAACTCGTCGTATTTGCGCTGGGCTTCGATCTCGGTTTTGGCGGTGACGATGCGCAACACGGTCAGCGATTTGACGTCCTCGCGTTGCCGACCGAGCGCCTGCGCCTTGGCCCAGATGTCTTCCAGCCCCTGGCGAATTTCCTGCGGATTGGACTTGGCGATGAAGATCAGCTCTGCATGCTTGGCGGCGAACTCGCGACCACGTCCCGACCAACCGGCCTGAATCAACAACGGCGTACGCTGTGGCGACGGTGAAGTCAGGTGTGGCCCGGCCACCCGGTAATGCGCGCCTTCATGATTGATCGGCCGCACCCGATCGCCGCGTGCGTAGAGCTGGCGCGCCTTGTCGGCGACCACCGCGTCATCCGCCCAGCTGCCTTCCCAGAGTTTGTAGACCACGTCCATGAACTCTTCGGCGCGCTCGTAGCGGTCGTCGTGTTTGATCATCTGTTCTAGGCCGAAATTGCGTGCGGCGCTGGACAGGTAAGAGGTGACGATGTTCCAGCCGACCCGGCCGTTAGTCAGGTGATCGAGGGTGCTGAAGCGCCGCGCGTGAGTGAACGGATGCTCGTAACTGGTGGTGACGGTCACGCCGAACGCGAGGTTTTCCGTCACCGCAGCGAGGGCCGGGATGATCATCAACGGATCGTTGGCCGGCGCTTCCACCGCCCATTTCATCGCCGCATCGCCGTTGCCGCCAAACACGTCATAGAAGCCCAGCACATCGCCGAAAAACAGCATGTCGAGATGCGCCTGATCGGCAATCCGCGCCAGGTTCGACCAGTAGCCGAGCGAGTTGATGCTCAGGCGTTCGTCAGCCGGGTGAGTCCACAGGCTTGGCGCACCGCCGCAGCCGACGCTGGCCTGTTCATAGAGTGCAAACAGCAGAGGTTTTGGATCGGACATTATCGTTCCTGAAAATATCGTGAGCGGCTTAGCGCTGATGCTTGAAGCCCCGGCCGTAATGGCGTTCGAGGCGGTGCTGGATCAGTTCGAGACCGATGGACAGCAGCCAGTAAATCACGGCTGCGGTGGTGAGCATTTCGATGTAGCGATAGGACGAGCGACCGTACGACTGCGCGAGAAACATCACTTCCCAGACGCCCATCACCGAGATCAACGAAGAATCCTTGAGCATCGAAATGAACTGGCTGGTGGTCGGCGGCAGAATCGTGCGCATCGCTTGCGGCAGGATGATGTGGATGAACGTGGCTGCCGGTTTCAGACCCAACGCTGCGGCCGCCTCACGCTGCCCCGGTGCCACACCGAGGATGCCCGCGCGGAAAATCTCACTGAGATAGGCGCCATAATTCAGCGACAACGCGATGATCCCGGCGCTGATCGCCCCCGGCACCACACCGAGCTGCGGCAGACCCAGATAGATCAACAGGATCTGAATCAGCAACGGCGTGCCGCGAAAGAACGAGGCATAAAAACTCGCAATCCCAAACGCCACCGCACTGCTCGACAACCGCGCCAGCGCCGTGACAAACCCCAACAGCAAGGAAAACCAGATCGAGCAGAAGCACAGAAAAATAGTCAGCGCCGCGCCCTGCAAAAAACCGTTCGGCCCCAGATGCACACCGACCAGGTTTGGCAGCTTGTCGAGAATGATCGAAAACTTCAGATCGAAGCTCAGGAAAAACATCACGCACAAACCGAGCAGCGCCGCCCACGTCAGATACAGCCGCGTGCGGAAACCGAACCACTGACGTGGTTGCTGCGGCGCAGGTTCGGGGACGACCCGGGTTTTCGCCGGGTGAGGGTTAAGGGCTGTCATTGGCTGATATCGGAGCCGATCCACTTCTGTGAGATCTTGCTCAGCGTGCCGTCAGCCTTGAGTTGCGCGATGACCTCGCTGACCTTGGCGTTCCACTGCGGATCACCTTTCTCGACCGCCACCACGTTCGGTTCGGCATACAGCGGCTCGCCGGCAACCTTGAAACGCGAATCCTGCGCGATGCGCTCGCGGGCGGTGATCAGGTTGGTGACCATCGCGTCCAGACGCACGCCGCTGCCCAAAGCGAGATCCTGGAATGCCACGGTTTCGTTGTCATACGGCGCGATCTGCACGCTTTCAAATGGATAGCTGAGCGGCTTGTCCTCGGCGCCTTCGATCACCAGATCCTTGTTCAGATAAGCCTCGTAAGTCGATGCGCTGATCACCCCGACTTTCTTGCCCGACAAATCCTTGCCCGCAGCGATGGCCGTGTCCTTGGCATTCACCACGATCACCGCCGGCGACTGGTAATACTGCACCGGAAAATCAAACACCTCGGCGCGCGCCTTGCTCGGTGTCATCGAGCACACGCAGATGTCGTAACGACCATTCCAGTGCCCAGCGGCGATCACATCCCACGACGGCGTCTCAAGTCGCAACTTCACACCCAGCTTCTCGGCCACGGCTTTCGCGACGTCCACATCGAAACCGTCCAACTGGTTTTGCGCATTGAGGAAAGAGAAGGGCGGATAACTCTCCATCAACACACCGGTGAGCACACCTTTCTGCGTGACGCGGTCGAGGATCGGCCCGGCGAGTGCGGCGGAGCAAGTGGTGGCCAATGCCAGGCCCAGGGTTAGAAATGCCGTGGTCTTCAAGTGCGAATGCTCCAAACAGAAAAAATCCTGAATAGATTAAAACGCACTATAAAAACTGTTTGTACTTCGATTTTTGCATATGCTGCTTTGTTCGTGGCATATCGGCTTTGCGGGTGAGGGCGGGGCATCATTGACTGCGTCGATAACAGCCATTAACTCAATGAAGTTCTCATATCGGAGGCGCGGCGTAAGATCGGCTCCATACCCAACCACTGCAACCCGGAGCACACAACCATGAAACGCCAAACCATCGTAGGTATTGTTTTCTCGATCTTCGCACTGAATGCCTTTGCGGCTACTGAGACTGATCCGCTGTTTAGTGATGCTGTGGCAGCGGCTACGCAGACTGATCCGTTGTTTAGTGATGCGGTGGCGGCGGCTACTCAGACTGATCCGTTGTTTAGTGATGCGATTGCTGCTGATGGGTCGGATCGATTGAAAGGTAATGAGGTTGCCGCCGACGGTTCGGATCGTCTGATCGAACGCCGTGCGGTGTAAGTGCAGGGTTTTACCGTAGGCCTCGACGAGAGCCCGGCCTTAGTAGCCGGGCTTTTTTTATCTTTTGGTTTCTGATCAGGAACGGCCAGTGGAGCGTTCACAACCTGCGAGATAACTCCGGCCGGCGGCAAAATCAGTAAGCACCAGAGGCTGCTATCGGCCATAAGCGGTCGCTCGAAAGACGTCTAAGGACATCAAGTCGGAGTTTCGGATCACGTATTTCTGCTGTGCTCTTGAGCCAACACAAAACCTCGCGCTGTCAGCCTGGCAGTTAGGAACCTTAACGCTCGACGGAAGACCGGATGACAGTCGGCATACGGCAAATTATCGAGCGGAGCCCAAAAAAAGCTGAAGGTATGGCCATGGTCATCAAGCGTGAGATGAGTCCATTGCTCCGGCAAGGATACCTGGATGAGACACAGCTGAAATGACCATATCTGGTCGAGATGCCCGGCGTCCCAGCAGCCCATATCGCTGACAACCGAGACGTCCGTAATGCCTGATTCTTCGCTTAATTCGCGCAGAGCGGTCTCAGCTGGAGTTTCGCCTTTCTCGATTGTCCCTTTGACCAGTTGTACGCCTGCTATTGGATGGCGGAACAGAAGGATGTGTGCACCAGGAATGCTGGAGAGGATTACGGGGCAAGCCTTGTTCGGTGACATGCGATTTCCTTATCGACAACGAAGCACCCATCTTACGACCCTATCCTCTGCGTGAGTCGCCAGATATTCTGATGTCCGCTTCGGGTCGGAAGCTGTCGTTCGTGGATGACTGCTTTCGGCCCAGAGTATGTAAAAACTCCAAAAACAGCTCGGATGATTAAAAATCGCCCCAAAATGCGCATTGCCGCATCTGTCCGGCGTCAGTAGGATTCGGTCATCACTGACATAAATGGATGTGTATATGGAAAGCATGCCGAGAATGGAAATTGAGCGCGTTGCGTATCAAGAGTTTTTAACTCTTTGGGAACGCGGAGCGTTCGATAATCAGCGCTTAGGCCAAGCGTTCTATAACCATTTTCGGCTTCATCGTCTAAGCGACCAAACGCGCCTGTTCGGTCTCTATGAAACTGACGGAGACAAGGCCATGACCGCGATCTCCCGCCTGTTCCAAATCTGATAACTCCGACCCCGCGTTTCGCGAGAGCAGGGTCAGCCTTGGGTGAAAATTTGGTCGCCATCGACGGAAGTAAATTCAAAGCCGAAAAAATAAAAAAATGGGGACGGATTTATTTTTTAAAAAAATGGGGACGGATTTATTTTTTCGGAAAATAAATCCGTCCCCATTTTTCGAAATCAGCTCAGCTCCAAAAGCTGTTATCGGCCAAAAGCAGACCCTGGACACGTAGCTAATACGCCAAGAGCAGACATTGACGAAAATACAGGTCCCCATCGTATGCCGACATCCCATCTGAACCCGTTAAGAGAAATCATCAATCAATGCCAAACGTCCCAACCCCCGTCTCCCTGGGAGCTCGCCGGGGAGTACACCGTTGCCGGTTTGTATGATGTTGGCTTTGATCGTGACTCGGAGTTGTTACTTGTATCTTCCAGTTCAGGACTAGGTCTATTCGATTGTGAGACCGGAGAAAAAATTGCCCGAGACGCTTCTGATCGAGCACTCACAGACCGCTTCCTCGAATGCAAGGGCATCGGTGCGCTTGAAAACAAGACCATCCGCATGGCTGGCATTTATGGCGGCAGTCTACCCTCTACTACACCCGATGGTTGGTCGACTGAGACCGTGACTTTGAAATGGCCTGAGCATCACTTGCTATTGTTCAAGCCGGGTTCCTGGCTTCATGGTGCCGAATGCAATCTACCATCGAGCTTTCACAAACTGGCGATCGATTCCGAAGTGAGAGCATTCGGTTTTTCCTACTCAGGGCAGACATTGGTGATTGCGACCTCTGGAGATGTGGTGATTTACAGGCGTCACGGTTGAAGGGCGCGGCAAGGTTCCGTCACGATTGACTGAACGTCGTCAACTCGCCTTGCGATAGCGTATCGGACTGATGCCGGTCCAGGTGGTGAAGGCACGGACGAATGAGTTACCGTCCTGGAAACCCAAGAGAAAGGCGATTTCCCCAGACGACAAGGTCGAGTTGTTCAGATAATGCCGGGCCAGCTCGGCACGGGTGGCGCCAAGAATGCCCTGGAAGTTGGCTGCTTCGGCACTCAAAGCCCGCTGCAAACCCCGCTTGCTCATGGCCAGGTGACTGGCTACGGCCTCGATGGAACCCAGCCCGCTGGAAAAAATGGCAGATTCCAGTGCGTTACTCGACGAAAGCTCGGCCTTACCCGCCGGGCTTTTTTGCATTTGTCGTGAAGCACCCCGAATTGCCCCCTGAGAATTTGTTCAGCTCGGCGGAAACTTAATGTAGGAGAACCAGTCTGTATAGATAATGGCACGCTGCCACCGTCGCTATTAACTTTTATGTAAGGCGTTACAGTTTCTTCGGGCTGGATCAAGGAGTTACAGGCAGTCCATCTTTTATGTTTGTCCTGGTAATAAACTCTAAAGTATTCGGGCTTAATGGCTCGGCGTCCTAGTGTTTCCAATGATATGTCCTGCTCGTTCAAGGAGTGTTATGAAGCTCAAGTTTGCTTTGCTGGGTGCGATTTTGTGTGGGTCGCCGCTGTATCAAGCCTTTGCGGACAGTTGCTCTGCCAATATCTACGGTGGCTATGAATGTCGATACGATAACGGAACAACTTCTTCGAGCAGTGCGAACATCTACGGCGGACAAGAAACCCGCTACAGCGACGGCCGCACCTCGACCAGCAGCGCAAATATTTACGGCGGACAGGAAACCCGGTTTAGCGATGGCCGTACTTCTTCCAGTAGTTCGAATATTTATGGCGGGCAAAACACTACGTACAGCGATGGAAATTCATCGCAGAGCAGCGCCAATATTTACGGGGGGCAAGAAACCCGTTATCGCGACGGTCGCAGTTCTTCCAGTCGTGCCAATATTTATGGTGGGCAAGATACGCGGAACTGAATAACGGGTTGTGGTTGAGTTGGTGATTCCAAAAGGGGCGGATTACTTTGGGTGATCTGCCCTTTTTTACGGTCTTTTTTCGTCAGATTGTCCGCTGTGCTCTCACTGGGTACCAGGAATGATCAATTCGCGACAGCGGCCATTCGAGTGCGTGGAATTTCTGGCAGGTATGAAGTGGCCTCGTCAATTCGCGAAAGGGTGTCTGCCGGCCTTTCAAACTAGCTAAGCAAGTTAGCTATGTGATAGCTCGGCCTGAACTTCAGTCTTTAACCCTCAGCAAGCCAACCACATGACCTCACCATTTTCGGGCGATAAAAAAATGGGGACGGATTTATTTTTTCGGAAAATAAATCCGTCCCCATTTTTCATCATCGTGATCACCTTAAATCTTGTGCTGCGTGACAAGAATAGCCGTGATATTAGTTCTTCGTCAGTTGGAACTGAAAATTACTGTCCCTCGCTTAGTGGCTTGCTGGGTGTTCATGGCGTCAACGACCAGGCAGATTAAATGACAGCTTATTCGTGAACACATCTGACTTGCTGGTGGACTGTCCGCTTTTGGCCGATTGCTGCCGTTCATGGCCGACCGCCCTACCTGAACTTCAACAGCCAGATATCAAACCATCGTGGCTGATCTTAAGGAAAAGGTCGTTCAGAACCGCCTCGAGCTTTTCTAATGTGATGAAAAAGCACCGTCTGCTGCATACTGCGAGTGTTAAAAGCTCAAGCCCGATCCGCCTCTACTTCACTCAAAGAATCATTGCAGCTACTGACACTTAAAAAGTCGACATCTCCTGCCATTGGCAAGCCTTTAACTACAGACCATAGAACTATTCTTGCATCGGTGCCATTTAACCCTAAACCACCGACTTCATTGAGAACCCTTCTACAAAAGGCGTCTGCAGCAGCCTTCTTGGCCAAAGGATTCATAAAACTCAGCTGTGCCGATGTGTACCAATCCTGCTGAGAAATAAATGCTTTGATGCTTCCGAGTCCCTGGGGATCACTGGTCAGCTTATAGTTAAGCACTTGGCTAACATCAATTTCTTTATGAATCTTCTCCAGTGCGGCTCTCCTGGTTTTTGCACATCTGGGAAGGGTCGACGCACTACACACTCGCCAATCTGAAAATATAGAAGGTCGCGGATGATCGAAGGTGATAATCCAATTTCCCACGGGCGAAGGCGCCGAGTTCCAGTCAGTCGTATCATTCGGTATGTGGAAACTCACTTTCACACCCTGAGGCGCGTTATTGTTCCCCGCTCTCCAGAATCGAAGATCTCTGTCAGTCCAATGCTCCTCAGTGACACCGCTAGAAAAAAGACGAGATATAGCATCATCAATCGCTCTTGCTTTGTCTCTGGTTGCCTGTTCGGAGAGCCGCGTTATCACTGACGCTGACCCTGCAGAGGCGCGCGCCACTCCAAGTGCAACCTGAACAGCCGCTGCGGCACCTCTAGAGGAGTAGGATTGCGTACCGTTGACTGTAAGCTTAACGACGGGAACTGAAGCGCTACCATCTGCTTTTACCAGAAATAACGGGAAGTTAGCTTTAGAGTGGTGGATAACCCGGTTCCACTGTTCGCCATTCGAATCACTTACGTGGCCTACGGTTGCGAGCGGGATGGTTGATTCAAATCCCCCCACTGTGACACTTGCCGTCAAATTTATTGAAAAGTCGCGCCCGACCAGAAAGCGTGATAACCAACCTCTTTTTTCGTAGCCCATTACCGGCAACGAGTCACCGGCGTCGCCTGCGTCTCCGTGTCGATAAGCAGGTATATCGCTAAGAATCAATAATCTCGTGTAGGAGTCGGAAAAGTTTTCTCCGTCTGCCCCTTCATATCCCCAGTCGTCATCAAACCCACTCAGAGGTGTGAGATTTAGCGGTTTTCCCTTTGCTAGGGGTTCAGGTGTGATTGCAGGTGCAGGTGCAGGCGGGACTACCGCTACGTTCACCGTTTGCGCATTTGCGGAGTATTCAGGAATGAGATACCCGCGTCGTTCGGAAGTGCTAGTGCAGCCCGTCAAAAAAATCATAAATGCAAGGCAGAGAGAAATCTCAGACACTCTTGTCTTTATGGAATGTTCGTCATTTAAATAAAACTCATGTCGGCTATTCCCAGCGTGCTCCAACTCCATTGCAGAATCTCCAAAATAATCGTCTTTAGAGTTTTGCCGGGATCAGTTTTTCTACTATCGCTGATCTGAGCACAGAACTCGCCGTACGTACGATAGTAGAGTGCCATCACCCTCGCAAGTCGTCTCGGGCACGATCCTGGGGCTAAAAGTCAACCAGCGTTTACATACTGAATGTCCGCTTTTGGTCGAAAGCCGCCACTCACAGAGGCGGTTACAGTAAAAAGGAGGCTGATTTTATTTATCATATTCATCAGTCCCCTTTTTACTCGGATTTTTTATTTTGGCAGTGGCCCACATGCTTCAATAACGTCGCCATCAGTACGGCCATCGATAGCGCCATCTGCCCCGATATATACGTCAGTGTTGGGCCATTTCGGTTTGACCCGGATGCAGTGCGATTTCCCTCCGTTGTTCCAATCAAACTCCATAAAAAACTGACTGTTCGGGAAGATGTGGCCAGCCCCTCCAGTGGCTTCACCTGGGTAAATCTCGCCTTTCGAAATGCCATGCTGAACATTCAAAATGTACCCGAGTCGCCCCTGTCCCTTGTCAGAGAAGTGGAAGCTCACTTGTGGTGTGGCGACATACCAAAAGACGATGGGGGCGAGTAGTAGCGCCATCACCCAGCGCCAGAAATGCCGTTTCGGTTTATTTGCAGACGTGGTCACGTGTGCCGTCTCCCCAGCTTGAACGTGGTAGTGCTAATACTTCATCCATTAGCATCTTTGCTGTAATTCCGCCGTTTGGATGCTGCTCGTAAAGTTTGATGCCAATGCTGATTGATACCCGGTCACCTACGTCATCCCAGGCCCGCATTCCGTCAATGTCTGCTGAGCGGTGAGGCCCTTTTCGCTCGTCCCACTTTTGAACTTTCCGCAAGGAGTCCGAGGCAATTTGCTCAAGCCCGGCACCGTCCAGGAGAACGCTTTCAGAAAGCCCCCCAGCGCGGCCTACATAGCCATAGTGGATGTTCGACCAGATGTCGTAGAAGTAGTCCAGTTGACCTTGTTTCTGCCAAGGTCCGCCGAACTCTTCCCCAATCGGTCCCTTGTGATCCCATTTCCGACCTTGTGCAACCCGCTCAGTCCATAGGGCCATCGCAGCCGCAGCGTTACCGAGCTCCATCGCTTGGAAATTGGGCGGTGAGATGCGTGCGTACCAAGGTAGCTTTTGAAACTTTGCATTTTCCGCTACTGCGTCAAAGCTGGTTAGCTTCTTCATTTTTAGTACGGATGGGTGCGTGATGTTGCGGTTCATTTCACCGGCGATATAGGTGGCCACCTGTTCCATCAGGTCAGGGTCTTTGCACGTAGCGGGGACTTTTGGTTCAGTCTTTGCGTCTGGCTTGTTCGGAGCGGCTTTGGGATCTACCAGAGCGTTTGCAGCAACTGCTTTCTCTTTCAACTTTGGGTCAGCGAGCAGTGTGGCCATTTTCTCATCGTCCACAGTGCCATCCGGCCTGAAGACTCCTAGCATCATGAAGTTGACGATGGTCGCACCACCAGCGTCGCCCATGACAAAACCGCCGCCAACATCGCCTGATCCGGTGATGATCGTTCCGCCGTGACTGGTTGGGCTGGCCAGGTGGGCCATAGGACGCCCGTTCACTTGAATAGACGGGAATCCTGTGGTGATTACGGCTCCACAGCCACAGGTATCGCCAACCCGAGCAGATCCCATGAAGTTGATATTTACGTCACCACTGGCGGAAGCAATCGGGGTGGTGCCGTGACCGGGCATTGGGCAGACATGCTTGTCACCCAATCGAGCGGAGGGAGTCATTCGTCATCCTTGTCGTGCAGTAAAAAGCCTCCGATGGAGGCAAAAAAACCTTTTTTTAACGCTCCGGGAGATTATCCCAGCGGTTGGAGGCGAGTCTGTAGGAAAAGTTCGAGTGTGAGCGTCTGGTCTTCTGTTTTGGTCGAAAGCTGCCTCTCACAGAGGCAGCTTCGAGTGGCCGTTAGCATCTGAGGCGTTGCGCTATTAGCTAACCTCAGCAGCCAATCCTCAAACCTTCACCTCAACATTATCCAGCGCCTGATTCACCGCCAATTCCCCCAACATCACCACCTGCGCAATTCCCAGCGCAGTCTTGCGGTGGGCAGGATCAAGCACGGCAGCAAAGTTGTGGAGCATTTCGCCCGCCGACCCAAGTGATTCACTGGCATTAGCGAGCAGCGATTCGGTGTCGTACGCCGTGTTGGCGATGAACATCGGGTCGTGTTTGTGGTGGCTGCCCATGATGCGTTGCTTTGGGGTGAGGTAATGGTCGAGGGCGCGTTCGGCGGCTTCGTTGAGGGTTCTTGAATCTGGAAATTGGTAAGGGGAGACGGGATCGGTTTCTGGGGGATTCGGTGTTGGTTTGATCATGATGACGCTCCTTGTGTCGCGATTCGGAGCCATCAACCTCGCGCTACCAAACGGAGGGTGGTGGCCATACGCAGGTTGGTAGACCGGGACACAAGGAGACCGGCGCACTCGAAAGTGCCCTGTGCATGACCACCATAAAGCCGAGACGATAGAACGCCGCGATGATGTGTTGTGCACCTTGTGTATATCCCGGGCTACCAAACCCGATCACTGTTTCTCAGTGACCGGCCAACAATAGAACCCGCGCCCAAGACGCACAAGCCGGCGGATTCTGGCGTAGTCGTAGGCAATGGCGCAAGCCGCTGTAGCCTTTAGGGAGTAACGTTTAGTGTCCTTAAACGCCATCCGCAAACCCGATTAAACACCCACGCCAACTGGTCGCTTTCGATCAAATCTTCCAAGCATCATCCACGCATGCATCAATTCGCCGGAGACCGCCAGCATGTGCGAAACGACGGCCTCAGCTCTGCGCGTTCAGAAACAGTGAGAACATCTCGGACTGGGATTTGATGCCGAGTTTGCTGTACATGTGCTTGCGGTGGACTTTTACCGTTTCTGCGGAGATCGCGAGCTTGCGCGCGATTTCTTTGTTCGAGCAACCGCTGAGCATCAGTCGACCGACTTCCAGTTCGCGGGCAGAGAGCGGTGTGTCGAGTTGCTGGTCAGTGGAGCCCAGCCAGCTCTGCCAGCTTGGCGCAGGCGACGCGGTTTGTTCTGGTGACTCGCGCTCGAATGTCATGCGCTGGCGCATCAGCGCCGCAACCCAAGGCTGGATGAGTGTGAGTAAGGCATTTTGTTCTGGACTGAAGCGGCCTTCGCTTCCCAGCGACAGACTCAGGGTGCGTTGCGCGTCGAGCTGGACGTTGATATGCACTTCGTCCGCAACGACATTGAGGCGGAAGTAACGTTGGTAATAGTCGGTCTGTTCGAAACACTCTGGCGCCACGTCGGCTAGCCAGAACAAACCGTTGTGCGGCGTTTCCCGGTTGGCCAGGTAAAAGGGGTCGAGCAGGTACAGGCCTTTGAGGTAATCCTGAAACAGCGGATCTGGCCCGCCGTCCTTGCCTGGGCATTCGGCAAGTACCTGCGGGCGGCCGCTGCCGAAAACCAGCACGACCCAGCTGTCCACCGGAATGTGTCTATCGAGCAGACGCACCAACGTCAGCCAGAAATCAGGCCGGTCAAGCGCCTCGATAAGCCGGCCAATCGCCTGATGCCAAGCCATGTCGTGCAGTGTGATGTTCTCGTTTCTACCCATACGGGGTTACCCCATCGATGTGATTACTTTCCTTTTTGTGGCTCTCCATACTCCATCCAGCCCTGGCAAGTGCTGTTCAGGTTGGCGATCACGAGCCACTGACACCCGAAAGGATCACCGATGAAGATTGAACTCGTACAACTAAGCGGTCGCGATGGCGATACCGCTTATAACCTGCAGCGTACATTGCAGGCCATCGCTACCTGCGCGGCCGATACCGATTTGCTGGTTTTTCCAGAGACCCAGTTGATGGGGTTTGCCAGCGCGCAACAGCTCGTTGAAATCGCCGAACCCCTGAACGGCCCAAGCGTGCAGGCAGTGCAGCGCGCCGCACGCCAACGGAACGTGTCGGTGGTGGTTGGCATGGCTGAGAATGACGCCGGAATGTTCTATAACACCTCCTTGCTGGTGACCCCGGAAGGGATCGCCTTGAGTTATCGCAAGACTCACCTTTGGCCGTCGGAACGCGGCTTGTTTGAGCCGGGGGACCGCTATGCCACCGTGCTGTGGAAGGGCGTGCGTGTCGGCATCCTGATTTGCTACGACATTGAGCTTCCGGAAAGTGCCCGCGCCCTCGGCCAACTCGGCGCCGAACTGATTCTGGTCACTAACGGCAACATGGATCCCTACGGCCCTGTTCACCGCACCGCGATCATGGCTCGCGCTCAAGAAAATCAGGCATTCGCGGTGATGGTCAATCGCGTCGGCGACGGCGATGAAGGACTGGTTTTTGCTGGTGGGAGTGCGGCTATCGACCCTTTCGGACGCCCGTTATTCGAAGCTGGGCGTGCTGAATGTCGTCAGGTGGTAGAGCTGGATCTCGACCTGCTGCGAACTGCCCGCCGCGACTATGACTACCTGAGCGACCGCCGCTTGCTGCTGACTGGCGAGCAGGTTGAACACGTTGATGGCCGGCGTGAATTATTGATCCGCTGAAGCTGAAGTCGACCCTGCCACAACAAAAACCACAAACCCGCAGGAGCAGTGCTCGTGTCCCTGGACTCGGCGCTAACGCTCTGGAGTATCCCGATGAAATCTCCTCGTTACATGCAATTAGTCCTGGTCACGCTTTTAAGTGCAGGTCTGGCATGCGCCAAGGCCGAAGAGCCAGGCAAATCGAGCGTGCATATCTACAACTGGTATGACTACATCGCCCCGAACACGATGAAAGACTTCCAGAAAGAAGCGGGCATCAGTGCTGTTTACGATGTGTTCGATAACAGCGATGTCATGCAAAGCAAGCTGATGGCCGGCCGCAGCGGCTATGACGTAGTGGTTGCCAGTGGTGACCTGCTGCCGAACCTGATCAAAGCGGGCGTGTTGAAAAAACTCGATCGCTCGAAGCTTCCGAACTGGTCGCATCTGGACCCCGACATTCTTGCCAAGTTAGAGGGTAATGATCCCGACAACAGCTATGCAGCTCCATATCTGTGGGGGACTACCGGCATCGGCTATGACGCGGACAAGGTCAAAGCGATTCTCGGGCCGGATGCGCCAGTCAATTCCTGGGATCTGATTTTCAAGGAAGAGAATCTGGCCAAACTGAGTCAGTGCGGCGTTGCCATGCTGGATGCGCCGGGAGAAATCATTCCCATCGCGTTGCACTACCTCGGACTGCCTTACAACAGCCAGAACCCCGAGGATTACAAAAAGGCTCAGGCGCTGTTGCTCAAGCTGCGCCCGCATATCGTCTACTTCGATTCTTCCAAGTTCATCTCTGATCTGGCCAACGGCAACGTCTGTGTCGTGTTGGGCTGGGGCGGAGGTGTTGCCGATGCGCAAAAGGCGTCCGAACTGGCGGGAAACCATCGCAACCTTGTTTACAGTATTCCTCGCGAAGGCGCACCGGTGTGGGTGGAGAGCCTGGTGCAACTCAACGACGCACCCAATCCGGAGCAGGGTTTGGCCTTCATCAACTACATGCTGCGTCCGGAAGTCATCGCGCAGGCCTCCAATTACCTGAGCTATCCGAACGCCAACAAAGATGCGACCGCGCTTGTCGATCAGAAAATCCGCGACAACCCCGGGGTGTATCCGTCGAAGGAGGTGTTGGACACATTGTTTCCGCTCCAACCCCTCCCGCTGAAGATGGAGCGTGTGCGGACCCGCACCTGGAACACGGTCAAGACCGGCGCTTGATTGGTGGACTCGTGCCGAGCCACGACTCCTTTTAAATCCCCATTGAAAAAGTGAACCCCATGAAAGACATGAAGAAACCCCGTGCCCGCGATTTGGGTATTCAGTTCGGCCAACTGCAGCCCGGTCCGCTCAATGCCATCACAGATGTGCCGGGTGTGCGGGTCGGCCACAGCGATGTGCGAGGGCGCACTGCCAACGGCCGCGACATCCTGACCGGTGTCACGGTCATCGAGCCGCGTGCCGGCTCTACCAGTCAGCAGCCGTGTTTTGCTGGCGTCCATGTGTTGAACGGCAACGGCGACGCCAGCGGTCTGGAATGGATTCGCGAAGCAGGGCTTTTGACCAGCCCCATCGCCTTCACCAACACCCATAGCCTGGGCGTGGTGCGCGACGCGCTGATTGTGCTGGACCGTGAACAGCAACCGGATGACGGCCGGCTCTACTGGAACATGCCGGTCGTGCTGGAAACCTTCGACGGTTTGCTCAACGACATCAACGGTTTTCATGTGAAGCCCGAGCATGTCGCCGAAGCTCTGCTCACTGCGCAGAGTGGTCCGGTAGTCGAGGGCAATGTAGGGGGCGGGAGCGGCATGATCTGCCATGAATTCAAGGGCGGTATCGGTACGGCTTCGCGGCAACTGAGCAGTGCCGAGGGTGGCTGGACTGTGGGGGCTATCGTTCAGGCCAACCACGGCATCCGCAATGAATTGCGGGTCGATGGTTACCCGGTCGGACGCTACATGGAAAAGGCCGACTCACCGTTTCTCAAAGCTTCGCTGCCGCATCCGGGTATGGGTTCGATTGTGGTTTGTCTGGCCACCGACGCGCCATTGCTGCCACACCAATGCACTCGCCTGGCCCAGCGCGCCAGCCTCGGCCTGGCTCGCACCGGCGGTGGCAACGAAGACCACAGCGGCGATATCTTCATCGCCTTTGCGACCGGCAACGACATGCCGCCCGCGGCTTATGAAAGCAAAAAAGCGCCGACCTGCGACAACCTGCGCATGGTGAATAACGATCACATCAGCGAACTGTTCTTGGCCGCCACTGAAGCGGTCGAGGAGGCGATCATCAATGCATTACTGGCAGGCGAAACGGCTGAAGGTAATGGGCATGCCGTGCCGGGGCTGGATGCCGAGACGTTGCTAAAAGCGCTGCATCTGGCTGGGTGGCCGGGATCGGCGCAAGGCTAGTTCATCGAGCATCAAAGGGGGGAGCGCACCTATTTAATGGAAACTGACACAGCTGATGAGGTTTCGGGCCAAAAGGTCATTGCATCGGCAGCCGATCAGTAGGGTGGATCCGTGTTTCCGTCACGATTGACTGAACGTCGTCAACTCGCCTTGCGATAGCGTATCGGACTGATGCCGGTCCAGGCAGTGAAAGCACGGACAAACGAGTTACCGTCCTGGAAACCCAAGAGAAAGGCGATTTCCCCAGACGACAAGGTCGAGTTGTTCAGATAATGCCGGGCCAGCTCGGCACGGGTGGCGCCAAGAATGCCCTGGAAGTTGGCGGCTTCGGCACTCAAAGCCCGCTGCAAACTGCGCTTGCTCATGGCCAGGTGACTGGCTACGGCCTCGATGGAACCCAGCCCGCCGGGGAGCATCTGCAGCAGTGCCACCCGCACACGCTCGGCGATGCCAGCCTCGGCATCCAGCATCGACAGACGCTGGCGCAGGTTGCTCGCAAAGAAGTCCCACATCTGCACATCCTCGGTTAAAAACGGCCGCTCCGCATCTGCGGTGCAAAAGCGGATGCGATTGCTCGTGCCGGCGCTGACAGGCACACCGAAGAAGTCTTGATAGGCTTCGGCCTGCTGTGGCGGCTGCACCAGCGTCACCGCCAATGGCACGATCGCCTGTCGGGTCGCCAGCCGCGCCAGTTGGGTGAAGAACACCAGCTCCGTGGTACACAGCGCACGCGGCAACGCACCGCTATAGCCGTAGCAGCTCAGTTCGACCGTGGTGGCGTCGGCAGTGACCTCCTGCAACAGGTGCATTGGCCCGATCAGGCGCTTGAACTCGCTCAGGCGCTGCAGGGCGACATTCAGATTGGGGCTGCAAAGGCTGGCGAAAATCGGCGGATCAAAAACTTCCACCGAGAGTGCCTGGGCAATCGCCAGTGGCAGCTCCAGATCGCCTGCAGCTGTCTCCAGGCCACGCCACAAGGCAAAGTAATCGGCCGGTGTGAGGCTGGCGTCGGCGCGACTGAACAGATCGCCCGGCAAACCGGCCAGAGCCAGGACGTCGGCCGGCTGCAGCCCCAGATCGGTGATCAACAGTCTCCAGCCGCGGTGGACACTAAAACGACTCGCCTGCTTCACGGTGTACCCTTACTTCACGGTCGACAGCACCAGTTTGTCGAAAAGCCGGTCACCAAACCACTTGCGGATGAACAGCATCGGTCGTGCGTATTTGCCAGCGATATAGCGCGTTTTCGGGCGCCGTGCACGGACTGCCTGCAGGATCAGCGTGCTGATCACCTGCGGATCAGAACCACCGCCACTGGCATAGCTGCTCCGGGTGGCGGCGGCCACAGCCTGGGCCATGGGCGCGTAGGCACCACTGCCGGAGCGCTGCAGCAGGGGCGTGACCATGACCTCACCAAACTCGGTGGAAATGACTCCTGGTTCGATGATCACCACCTTGATGCCAAAAGGCGCCAGTTCCAGACGCAAGCAGTCCGACCAACCCTCCAGGGCATGTTTGCTGGCGTGGTACCAACTACCCAGCGGTGTGTAAAGGCGGCCGCCCATCGACGAAATATTGATGATCCGCCCGCCACGCCGCTCGCGCATCGCCGGTAACAGCAGTTGAGTCAGGCGCGCCAGACCGAACAGATTGACCTCGAACTGATAGCGCGCCTCATCGATGCCAATATCTTCCATGGCGCCATACAGACCGAAGCCGGCATTGTTGATCAATACATCCACCGCTCCATGCCAGCCCTGAATGCGCTCGACGGCCGCCCGTACTTGCTCATCGCAGGTGATGTCCATCTGCAACGTATGTACGCCCAGCTGTCGCAAATCGTCCATCTGTTCCAGACGACGAGCGACGGCATAGACCACCAGGCCCTCATCGTGCAATGCCTTGGCGAAAGCCTTGCCCATACCTGAAGAGGCACCGGTAACCAGGGCCACTCGTGTGGTTGAATTGTGCGCGGTCATCTGCTTTCTCCTCGATTGGAATGCATTCGATGCTACGCAGCCATACTCCGGGAGTAACTCGCAGATCACGCCAATTTCAATGCCGATGGTGCCGGGTGCCGGGTGCCGGGTGCCGGGTGCCAGCACAGCGCGCCGGAAAAAATGGGGACGGATTTATTTTTTCGGAAAATAAATCCGTCCCCATTTTTTGTTTATTTTCGCCTGCTTTGGGTCACCGTTGGCCTTATGAGGGAGGTGAATGAGCTCGGTATTCCATCTACATTTGGGTATGCAATTGGCCAAAAGCTGACGGCAGGAACTGACCGCTATTGGCCGAATGCTGCCTCTCAAAAGAGGCAACATTCGGCTGAGGCGATTCAGCTCATGAGGTGCCGTACTACCAGCAGTCCTCAGCAGCCAATCAAACCTTCACCTCAACATTATCCAGCGCCTGATTCACCGCCAGCTCCCCCAACATCACCACCTGCGCAATGCCCAGCGCAGTCTTGCGGTGGGCGGGGTCCAGCACAGCGGCAAAGTTATGGAGCATTTCTCCAGCCGACCCCAGCGATTCACTGGCATTAGCGAGCAGCGATTCAGTGTCGTGCGCCGTATTGGCGATGAACATCGGGTCATGTTTGTGGTGGCTGCCCATGATGCGTTGTTTGGGAGTGAGGTAATGGTCGAGGGCGCGTTCGGCGGCTTCGTTGAGTGTTTTTGAATCTGGGAATTGGTAAGGGGAGACGGGGTCGGTTTCTGGGGGATTCGGTGTTGGTTTGATCATGATGAAGCTCCTTGTGTCGCGATTCGGAGCCATCACCCTCGCGCTACCAAACGGAGGGTGGTGGCCATACGCAGGTTGGTAGACCGGGACACAAGGAGACCGGCGCACTCGAAAGTGCCCTGTGCATGACCACCATAAAGCCGAGACGATAGAACCCGAACCACAAGCGCACAAGCCGGCGGATTCTGGCGTAGTCGTAGGCAATGGCGCAAGCCGCTGTAGCCTTTAGGGAGTAACGTTTAGTGTCCTTAAACGTCATCGGAAAACCCGATTAAACACCCAGGCTGACGTCTGAATGGGAGCTGGTAGTGTTATCCTTCGGCCGCCGCGCATGGCAAGGATCCAGCCGATCTTCCCTGAATGTTGGATTCAGTCCTGCAGTTCGCCGCAGGTTCAGAACGGGAGTTTCAAGGAAGAACAAGCATGATTCATGAACGAAGAGGCAAGCGCATCCATCCCAGTCATACCCAAACTCGCCCCCAGATAAATGTAGTCACGACGAGTCTAATGGCAGGCGCGTTGAAATGGTTATGACACGCTTATTGAAAGCGTTGAGTCGTGCTCTTTGGGGAACAGTTAAATACCTGGCTCAAGTCTTAATTAAAATCTTGCTGGGTATCGCTGCAATTGTGACCTCGGTTGTAGTTCTTATCTACGCAACGGCTGATTCGACCAGCATCGATATGGTGCCTCGGCTAAATACTCTGATCACCAGAGTCAATGATTATAAGGTTACTTATTTCCAGGATCAGGACTGGTGCAAAGCTCTGCTTGCCGAGGCGGGTAACTATGCCAGCTCACCAGCCTCTACCTGCGGCGATGGCGACAAAGCCCAACCCTTTGACGAGCAGGGAAGCGAGATTTTTACCAGGATCAGAGATGCAGCGAATAAGGCCAGCATAACTCCCATCATAATCAGTGTCCGGTCCGAGGGAGGCATTGTCTCGTTCGCGCAAGTCGATCTTTCGTGCTTCTACTGTTATGCCTCTTATATATATTCACCGCAGGCTGCATACCAGCCCGATAAGGCGGAGAAAGCCAGCGTCACTGACATGGGTGGGGGTTGGTACTACGTAAATACGGGTATTTGATTTTTCCGCTCGGCGAGGATGGAGTTGGGCTTTAGTGGCTATGAATCGTTATGTTAATTGTTCAGGGTCCGGAGTGAACCGACTGCTCCGGAGCGTCGGGAGTTGGCTTTTCCTCCGGCGCAGGCGCTGGAGGCTGATGCTCGGCAACATCCACGCTATCTACTGACATTCTTCGCAACGCACTTATCTCAATGTCACGGTGACTTTGCCCTTCGATCTGCCTTGCTCAACGTACCGCAACGCCTCCGCAGTCGATTCAAAAGGGAAGGAGCGATCAATAACCGGTTTGATAACCCCAGCCTCAATCAGCGCAGTGATTTTTTGCAGCTGTTTCCCATCAGCCCGCATAAACAAAAACGCATAATTCACCCCGTGCTTGCGGGCCTTTCTGCGAATCCCGCTGCTCAGCAGGCGCATGACTTGCCCCAACACCCAAGACAAACCTTGTTCTCGGGCAAATTGCGCAGTCGGTGGCCCTGATAGGGAAGTCAGCTTTCCACCAGGCTTGAGAACCTTGAGCGATTTCGCCAATACGTCGCCGCTGAGGCTGTTCAAGACCACGTCGAAATCGCTTAACTCGTTGGCAAAATCCTGCCGCTTGTAATCGATAACCACATCCGCCCCGAGCGCTTTCACCCATTCGACATTCGCCGTGCTGGTGGTGGTCGCAACGAAAGCGCCGAGGTGTTTGGCGAGCTGGATGGCGAGCGTGCCGACACCGCCGGAACCCGCGTGAATCAACACCTTCTGACCCTTTTTCACCTGAGCGATTTCAACCAGCGCCTGCCACGCGGTTAACGCGGCCAAGGGGATGGACGCCGCTTCGGCCATGTCGAGATTCGCGGGTTTCAGCGCGAGCGCGTTTTCATTCACGGCGATCAGTTCTGCAAACGTCCCGATCCGAGCCTCGGGAGGTCGGGCATAGACTTGGTCCCCCGGCTTGAATTGCGTCACCGCCGAACCTGTACGCACGACCACACCGGCGAAGTCATTGCCTAAAATCAGTGGAAATTTGTAGGGCAGAATCAGTTTGAATTCACCGGTTCTGATCTTCGAATCCAGCGGGTTGACGCTGCTTGCATGCACCTCGACCAGAACGTCATGTTCACCGACAGCAGGGGCGGGCACTTCGCCGATCATGCCGTTGTGCTTGCCGTAGCGCTCGATAAAAAATGCCTTCATGGTTCAGACTCGAGTCAAATAACGTTGCGCCACGGCGGACTGGCGGATCTGCGTCAACAGGCCCTGACGCGCGGTTTGCAGGGCATCCCAGCGCTCGCCTTCATGCAGCGGCGGAATGGTCACGGGTTCGCGACGGTCGAATCCCACCAGCGCGGCATCGACCAGATCCCCGACTTCCATGATTTCGCTCAAGGTATTGATGTCGATCCCGGCGCGATCTCAAATCTCGGTGCGGGTGGCGGCGGGCAGCACGGCTTGCACGTAGACACCCTGAGGCGACAGTTCCAGGCTCAGGCCTTGGGACAGGAACAGCACAAACGCCTTGGTCGCCCCGTAGACGGTCATGCCGAACTCAGGCGCCAGACCCACCACCGAACCGATGTTGATGATCGCGCCGTCACCTGCCTTGGCCAGACGTGGTGCGATGGCGCTGGCGAGCCGCACCAGCGCGGTGGTGTTGAGGGCCACCAGTTGCGCGACGCTGTCGGTGCTTTGCTCGATGAAGTTGCCGGACTGGGCGGCGCCGGCATTGTTGATGAGGATGCCGATGCGCGCGTCATCACGCAGACGCGTTTCGACGGTGTGCAGGTCGCTGAGTTGCGTCAGGTCGGCCGCAATTACTTCAACGGCAACGTTGTGTTCGCCACGCAACTTTGCTGCGAGGGCTTCAAGACGCGATTGGTCGCGGGCGACCAGTACCAGATCATGCCCGCGCTGGGCGAAACGCTCGGCGTAAACCGCGCCGATGCCGGTGGAAGCGCCAGTGATGAGAACGGTAGGGCGGTTAATCATGATGTAGGCTCTTTTTCGGGAATGTGGATTGGGATTGATGGGCGAGCGCGGCGTCGAAATCGATTCGCTTGAGTTTAGGATGATGATCGAAATCTAAACTGTCAACGGTTTTGATTACGGTCAACATCTATGTATGATCGGGCGATGAATTTCCAGCGGTAGCGAGGTAGCGAACATGCGAGTGTCCAAGGCGCAGGCCCAGGCAAACCGCGAGCACATCGTCGAAACGGCTTCAGTGGTATTCCGCGAACGCGGTTTTGACGGAGTCGGCGTGGCCGACCTGATGGCGGCCGCCGGTTTCACTCATGGTGGTTTTTACAAACATTTCGGTTCGAAGGCTGACCTGATGGCCGAAGCCTCGGCCAACAGTCTGGCGCAGTCGCTGGCTACTGCCGAAGCGATGAGCGTGCAGGACTTCATCGACGTGTATGTGTCGAGGGATCACCGCGACGGGCGCGCCACCGGTTGCACCATGGCGGCGTTGTGCGGTGACGCGGCGCGTCAGTCGGGTGATTTGAAATTGGCCTTCGCTGAAGGCATCGAGCGCACGTTGCAAACGCTCGGCGAGAAATACCCGACCGGACCGGACGCTGCGCCGGATGAGGCGCGGGTGAAAATGATCGACCTGCTGGCGCGCGCGGTTGGCGCGATCATGCTATCGCGCGCCTGTCCTGACGACTCTGCGTTGGCTGATGAAATCCTGGCGGTGTGTCGTGCGCAGATGAGCGAATCGTTGGCTGGTCAGTCAGAAGGAATCTAAAGGGAGAAATCCGTGACCACACGCCGACTCACCATTGATGACCTCACATTGAATATTTCAATCTGCGGTCAGGGTTCACCGCTGCTCTTGCTCAATGGCTTGGGTGGCTTGATGCGTACCTTCGATCCGCTGCGTGAGGAACTTGGGGACTACACGACCATCACCCTGGACGTGCCCGGCGTCGGCAAGTCGCAAATGCCCCGTTGGCCAATGCGTCTGCCGCGGCATGCCGATTTGATCGCCGAGATGCTCAAGCAATTGGGGATCGATCAGATCGACGTGTTCGGTGTGAGTTGGGGCGGTGCATTGGCGCAAGAGTTCGCTCTGCGTCACCCGCGTAGGGTGCGCCGGCTGATCCTTGCGGCGACTTCAGCTGGCCCGGCGATGCTGGTGAAGCCTGCCGACATCCTCGATTTTTTTGGCGCAAGCAAAAACGCCAAGCTGCGCAAGCAAGAAGGCTCGCGCAATTCGATACAGACGCTGCTGCGCTTGGGTGTGGCGAAGCGCATGCTAACGACAAACCCGCGAAGCTATTTGTACCAACTCGCGGCTCTGGTCGGCTGGACCAGCCTGCTCAGGCTTTTCCGTCTGCGCCAGCGCACGCTGATCCTCACCGGCGAACGCGACACCCTGGTTCTGCCGTACAACGCGCACATTCTGCGCCGTAGCATTCGCCGTGCTGAACTCCAGGTCATAGAGGGCGAGGGGCATTTTTTCGTGGTCACGAGCGCCAAGCGGACTGCCGAAGCAATCCGCGAATTTCTCTGCAAGTGATTGCGACATCTTAAAGTCTCGATACTCCCGGCACATCCATATTGATTTTGCGCCAGAAAGCCTCAGAGAAGCTGTACACCGAGAAGGCAATCAGCCCGAAGGCCATCACCATCAAAATCAGCCATCCAGCGGGGAGATTCTGCAGCGCGTCGAGGGCTTCCTTCATGCCGGGTGGATCCATGGCTTTATAAGCGGAACCGCTGACCGCCAACAGCAAGGCAATCTCGATAAACACCACCCCACGGGCGATTAACCCGAAGCGCGACACCGGGCGCACGTAGCGCATGACGTCTTCGTCAGCCTCAAAATATTTTTCGAACGTCGCCTTCCAGCCTTTGATGATGTGCGCAATGCCTACACCCAGCGGAATCAGGGCGACCACATAAATCAACAAGTTCGAGTAATCCCAAGACAGAAGATGCGCCAGCCAATCTTTGGTTTGCCCCCCGGAATTGCCCGAGCTTCGAATACCGCTGATGAGCAGGCCCAGTGCGAAGAGCGCCAAAGTGCCATTGACCAGACCTCCTGCAAACAGCCCCGCGCGAATCACCAGCCCTTTGAAGTTTTTTCCGTGGTGATCGACATCACGCGTCGCTTGCAGCACGCGCCAAGCCGCAAATGCCAGCAGACCCGCCACCACAAGCCCGACTAAAAAATACCCGAATGGCTGAGCCAGCAATGCTTCCAGGCTCTTGTGGCTATCCTTTGGTTTTGTCGAGTCCTGCGCTGCCAGCAGCGCGAAAATACCGATGATCAGATAAAGCACTCCCCGCGCGGCGTAGCCTCCCCGAGCGAGTAGTACAAGACTGTGTTGTGCGGACATGGGTTGTATTTCCAAAAGGTAATACAGAGCAGACCAGTCTCGCCGGGAGGGGTTCTATTGAGGTGGAGCAGGTTTGACTGGAATCCAAGTCCCTCATCTCTTTACGCGGAGGCGAGGCTGAAAATGTCGAGCGCTGTCTTATGAACAAGCACTAATTTATGATGCGTCATTACCGATTTTGGAAGCGACCCAATGAGTACACGTTCCGACCTTCTTGCCAGCGCTGAGATTTTGTTGCGTACCAAGGGCTATGCCGCGTTCAGCTACGCCGATCTGGCTGAGGAAATCGGTATCAAGAAAGCGAGTATTCACCATCACTTTCCAACCAAAGAGGGGTTGGCGATCGCCATCGTCGAGAGTTATCTGTTCCGCTTCAAGAATCAGCTGGAAAGCATCGACGATACACATCCCCTCATTATCGACCGACTTAATGCGTTCGCCCTTATGTTCGCGCACAGCAGCGAAAGTGCGTTGCTTCCGCTATGCGGCGCCTTGGCAGCCGAGCTATCGGCTTTGCCTGAAAGTTTGAAAGAGATGACACGAGATTTTTTCGAAATTCATCTGAATTGGCTTCAGGCCAATATTGTGCGGGGCCAGAAGGCGGGTGAGCTCAAAACCGACCTCGACAACGTCAAGGTTGCACGACTCATCTTGAATACGCTGGAAGGCGGCAGCTTTGTATCTTGGGCGCTGAACGACAACTACCAACATTTTTCCGGTATCGAGATAATTTTAGATGGACTGCGCCCTACCGGGACGCAGCACTAAGGCTCAACCATACGGTAATCTTCTCGGTCGATGCCCGTTCTCATTGCGGAATAAAACAATCTGTTGATGATCAACCTACCAGTTGGTAGGCTTATTTCTCTTTCGGGCTGCTGCCCAGAATTCAAGAGGAACAAGCATATGAGTAACAACCTGAACGGTATCGATGTCGCCGCGCTCCAGCAGTTTGCCCAAGGCGTAGCCGAGGATCAGACAAAACGGCTTGCAAGCTTTAACGTAAAGACCGAGTGGAAAGGCCAGACCCGTTCCGTGGCAAAGGTCAGCCGTTACAGCCTGGCGGGTGAAACCTATGCGCGGGATTTCGAAATCATTGCCGACGAACCAAACGAATTACTTGGACAGAACTCCGCACCTAATCCGCAGGAACTGCTGATGGCGGCTCTCAACGCGTGCATGTCGGTCGGTTATGCCGCCAACGCCGCAATGATGGGCATCAAGATTCACAGCCTGGAAATCGAAACTGATGGCACGCTCGACCTGCGTGGTTTTCTGGGTATCGACGAAAGCGTTAACCCGGGTTACGACGAAGTGAGTGTGGTGATCCGCCTGCACACCGACGCCTCGCGTGAGCGCGTTGAAGCATTGCACAACGTGGTGCTCAAGACCTCGGTCAACTACGCCAACTTCTCCAGGGCTATCCGCATGGTGCCGACGCTCGAAGTTCTTGAGGGCTGATCGTTTTAGTCTTCGACATTGAACGATGAAGCCGGTTTGTATGACACAAAAAAGCTCCTTGGAGATTGAGTACAAATGCACTCAACGACCAAGGAGCTTTTTTTATTTGAAAGTGCCGCTGATTACTCACTGGCCCGCAATTTCAATTATGTCTCAGCCGGGATTCAGGCTATGGCCGCAGCATATTCCGGATAATCGGTGTACCCCTTGTCAATCGAATCGCTGACACCGTAATAGGTTGCACGATCTCCCTCAGCCAATGGCCAATTGTTCTGCATACGCTCTACCAGATCCGGGTTGGCAATATAGGGCGTGCCGAAAGCGATCAGGTCAAGTTCACCTTTGGCCAGCTCAGACTCCGCAAGTTCTTTGGTGAAGCCGCCAGCCGCCATCAAGGTGCCTTTGTAAACTTCGCGGAATGCGGCGCCAAAACCCGGTGGTGTTGGTGCGGCGACGATAGTGGGTTGGTAGTTCAGGTGAACGAACGCCAGTTGGCGCTCATTGAGCGCCGCCGCCATGCTCATCCAGGTTTGTTCTTCGCCCTCGTACACGCCAAAGTCATACAGGCGGCCGAACGGCGACAGGCGTACGCCGATCTTCGAGCCACCGATCTCGGCTGCAATCGCATCTATGGTTTCCAGCAGGAAACGCTGGCGATGGGCGATGGAGCCACCGTACTGGTCGGTGCGCGTATTCAGGGCGCTGCTCAGGAACTGGTCGAACAAGAAGCCATTCGCGGCCATGATTTCAATACCATCGAAACCAGCGTCCATGGCCATACGCGCAGAGCTTACGAAGTCCGCAATCACGCGTTGCACTTCAGCAGTCTCCAACGCACGGGGTGCGCTGGGTTGCACTGGGCCTGACTTGCCAGGCTCGATCCAGGCATACACCGTGGTATCAACCGCAGCCACCGTGCCCGAGGAGACTGGCACCATGCCATGCACCGAGACATGGGACATCCGGCCAACGTGCCAGAGTTGCGCAAAAATCTTGCCGCCCTTGGCATGCACTGCGTCAGTCACTTTGCGCCAGCCAGGCAAGTGCTCATCTGCGTAAATACCCGGCGTATAAAGATAACCGCGAGCCTCGTCGGAAATCGGCAGGCCTTCGGTGATCAACAGGCCGGCGGAAGCACGTTGCGCGTAATACAGCGCGTTGGACTCATTGGGAATGTTGTCCAAAGTCCGGGTGCGAGTCATCGGGGCCATCACCACTCGATTCTTGAGCGCGGTACCTGAAAGATTGTACGGGGTGAACAGCTTATTCATGATTGATCTCGACGTGGTTGACGAATAGAGGGCCGGCGGTGGATCAAGACTTGTCGAACGCGTCGAGCACGTGAGTGCTGTAGACCAAAGCGGCACCGGCATTCATGTTGATTGCCACGCCTAGGGCTTCAGCAACTTCTTCGCTGGTGACTCCGACTTTCTTCGCTTCGGCAGCGTGGAAAGCGATGCATCCGTCACAGCGAGTAGTCACGGCTACGGCCAGGGAGATCAGCTCCCGAGTCTTGGCGTCCAGATGATTGGTTTTCGCGCCAGCGGCACCGAGCGCTGCCATGCCCTTCATGGTTTCAGGGCTCAAAGCGTTGAGTTCCATCAGTCGGGTGTTGATGTCTTTGCGGGTTTGCTTCCAGTCTTGCATGGGATTCTCACGAGAGTAGAGATACGGTGGGCGTCGCGTTGGTGAATCTGCGAAGAACACTACCATCCAGTTGGTAGGCTATCAAATGCCGCGCGTTGATATTAGCTATCAACGATATTTCTATCGTGACGAATAGAGCGCAGATTGGATGCCCGATACATAGATGACAGATTGATCACTCGGTTTTCGCGTGAGGTCCCATTTTCCCTGCCGCCCATCGCGTATCTCTATGCATCAAAAAAATTTGAACCGCTTCCAGACGTGCTCGCCTAATGATTAGCGTGTGGGTAATCCCACAGGCAATTTGCCAATATCGGCATACTCCGAGAGGTGTGTAACGTGGCTAAAGACGAGAAGAAAAGCAAAGACGACGCTTCGAAAGCCAGCAAGGATTTGAAGGACAAAAAGTCATCGCCAGCGAAAAAATCAGCAGCGGCATCGGCTCTTTCGAAATCTTCCGACAAGAAAGACAAGAAGAAAGACGCCGAACCGAAGAAGTCTGCAAAAAAGGCTGACAGCAAGCCGGAAAAGGCCAGGAAATCCGAGAAGTCGGACAAGCCGGCGAAGAAGAAAAAGTGACATCTGCATGAAGCTAGGGCTTTGCGCCCTAGCTTTCTCTTTTCGCTACCATCAAAAAATCTTGCGCAACTCCCCCGGACTCACCCCAAGCCGCTGCCTGAAAACCGTCGTCATATGCGCCTGCGAGTTAAACCCGCACGCCAGTGCAATCTCCGCCAGACTCGCCGCCGAATCGCGCATTTGCGCCCGCGCCTTGGCCAGGCGCCGGTCGATCAGATAGCTATGCGGACTTTTCCCCGTCGCCTGCTTGAAGGCGCGCATGAAATAGCCTTCAGACAACTCGAGCAATTGAGCCATCGCCTGAATACTCAGTGGCCCATCGAGTCCGGCGTCAATGAACTCATCCAGCAAACGCATGCGATTACCGGTCAAGCAATGCGGATGTTCAAAAGAAAAATCCCCCTGAACCCGCTCAGCCATCGCCAGCGCCCAAGCTTCGATATCGTCATCAACCGAGGCCTGCAACAACGCGCGGCGCATTTGCAGGGCCAGCTCAATCGCCTGCGGATCAACCCGGTTACTGAACTCCCGATCCCCGACCAACGCCGCGCCGTCAGTACGAATCACCCGCAGATATTCGCCACCTGACGGCGACTCGGACAACACGTCACACCCCACCGGCACGAATGCCAAGCCATTGGGTAACGCAGCAAACGGGCGCACCCGGTCACTGCCAATCGCGTGTACGCCGCGCTGGCTGTCGAAGGCGAAACCGATGGCTGACTGAGTCGCCACATAGCGCGTTGCGTAAGCGGCGCCGGGCAGCAGTTCGATCGCCCACGGCCCGGCTTCGATTCGGCAAATCGTTTGCGGGGCGGGCGAGGGCGATGGGCGATTTCGGGAATTCATGAACTGCATAGTAGTGAAGTGCCGAGGCAAAAGTCAGGTGAGTTTTTTGAAAGCCGACGTGTTGCGCCCGCTCCTAGACTGGGCACAATTTCAGGGAGACGACTCATGCACACACTGACTCGCGACGATATCGAACAAGCTGCGCAGCAGGTTTATCAGGTTATGCAGCCTACTGCGCAATACCGTTGGCCGTTGCTGGCCGAGCGCTTGGGCTGCACGGTGTGGGTCAAGCACGAAAACCATACGCCGACCGGCGCGTTCAAGGTGCGCGGCGGTATTACCTTCATGAACTGGCTGCGTCGTGCGCATCCGCATG
Organism: Pseudomonas sp. TWP3-1; assembly: GCF_049896625.1. Taxonomy (NCBI): domain Bacteria; kingdom Pseudomonadati; phylum Pseudomonadota; class Gammaproteobacteria; order Pseudomonadales; family Pseudomonadaceae; genus Pseudomonas; species Pseudomonas sp. TWP3-1. The sequence goes on along the minus strand of NZ_JAFCUQ010000001.1, from coordinate 568,770 downwards.
TGAAGGGCATTGTCTCGGCGACGCGCGGCAATCACGGGCAGAGTCTGGCGCTGGCGGCCAGTGCCGTGGGGTTGCAGGCGTTAATCGTTGTGCCGATCGGTAACTCGGTGGAGAAGAACAACGCCATGCGCGGCTTCGGCGGGGAAGTGGTCGAGTGCGGGAAAGATTTCGATGAGGCCCGCGTGGAAGCCTGGCGTCTGGCGCAAGCGCGCGATCTGTATCTGGTCCCGCCGTTTCACAAAGAGCTGGTGAAAGGCGTGGCGACCTACGCGCTGGAGCTGTTCACGGCGGCGCCGGATCTGGACACGGTGTATGTGCCAATTGGCTGCGGGTCTGGCATTTGCGCCGTGATCGCCGCCCGCGATGCGTTGGGCCTGACCACCGAAGTGGTGGGTGTGGTATCCACCGAGGCCGCCGCTGCGAAGTTGTCGTTTGAAGCGCAGGAGATCCGCGAAACCGCCTCGGCCAATACCTTCGCCGACGGCCTCGCGGTGCGCATGCCGATTCCCGATGCGTTCGCCATTTACGGCGCCGGTGCCGCGCGCATCGTCTCGGTCAGCGAAGAGGAAATCGCCGAGGCGATCCGCGTGTATTACACCGACACCCACAACCTGGCGGAAGGCGCGGGCGCGGCGGCGTTGGCCGCGCTGATGCAGGAGCGCGGGTTGATGGAGGGCAAGAAGGTCGGGGTGATTTTGTCCGGCGGTAATATTGATCGCTCGGTGTATGCGCGGGTGATCGGCGAGTAGAACTTCAGCAAAACTGAACCCCGCCGGAGTGCAACGGATGAATCCGGCGGAGCTGTACTTTGAGGGTCAGAGCGCGGCTTTGACCTGCAAACCGACCACCAACGCATTGTCGATGTCCTGCCCGGAAAACGCGCCCGGCTCGATGATGTATTGCAGGTTCGGGCGCAGGGTCAGCCAAGGCGTGGCCTGATAACCGTAGCCGAGTTCGATCAACTGCTCGCCGCTGTCCAGATTGGACAGCGGCGTGCCATTGGCCAGCGCGGCGTCTTGCAGCACATCGCGGCTGCGCGGGTTGGGCACGGCGCGGCCGTAACCGAGGGCGAGGGTGTCACGCGGGCGACCTTCGAACGGTTTGTACAAAACCACCCCGGTGCCGTACCACTTGCTGAACGGCGAGGCCGCTTGGCTGGCCGCCGAATACTGGCCGAAGGCATGCAGGCTGCGGCCCTCGGAAGTCGGCGAGCGCCAGACAGCTTGGTCGACCAGCAGATAATGGCCGCCGCGACCGGACACTTCCTTGTCGCTGCCGATGCGTTTCACGTCGGAACTGTCGTAGTAGTAACCGAGCTTGTATTCGCCGGGCAGGCTGCCGGCGTGCTTGTACACCAGCTCGATTGGCACCACGGTGCCGGTGGTGTGTTTCGGGTCGAGGTGCCAGGCGCGGCTGGAGTTGCCGTTGCTTTCCGGGTCGACATTGAACGCGGCCACGCGCAGCTGCCAGGAGGACGACAGGTCGTATTTGACCCGCACGCCGAGGCGCGCATTCGGGTAGTTGGTCCAGCCGCTGCCGCCGGACATGTTCAGCGGATGGCCGCAGAAACCGGCGTTCATGAAGTTGCACAGAATGCCGCTGTCGAGGCCGCCGAGGTCGTTGCCCATGGCCATGTAGCCGAGTTTTACGTTGAGCGCCGGGGTGAACAGGCTGCGCTCGTAGCTGAGTTCGGTCAGGCGCGTGTAGAGGCCGCCGTAGTTTTCCTGAATCGGCAGACGGTTGCCGACCAGATCTTCCGAGGCGCTGTTGCCGCGTCGGTCGTTGATCGTGAGCTGGACCTTGCCGGCGTTGTCGACGCCATACAGTTTGCTCAGGTCGAACTGCACGCCGAGCTTGATGTTCTGCGAGTAGCGCGTCGAGCGGTGCAGGCCGCCATCGGCGTTGTAGGCGGTCTCGCCGCTGTAATCGCCGGTGAACTTCACGCCGTCTGCATCGAGCTGATGGCGCAGGCCGCCCCAGTCGCCGGTTAGCGTGTTGCGGGTGAAAACGCTGGAGTCGGTATCGGCGAGGGCGGGCAGGGCGGCGCCGCAGGTCAGGCCTGCCAGCAAGGCGTATTGAGGGAAACGAGACATGTGAATCTTCCTGCTGAAATCTGAGGCGATAGACAGAAAACGACGCGGCACCCGAAGGTGCCGCGCACTGTTGCGATGAAGGTGGTTGCTGCGGTTTACGGCAAGGCGTAAGCCATCACGTAGTCGCCACGGTCGGTCGATTGACGCGCACCACCAGCGGTGACGACGATGTATTGCTTGCCGGTTTTCGGCGAAACATAAGTCATCGGGCCGCCCTGACTGCCGACCGGCAGACGCGCTTTCCAGACTTCTTCACCGTTGCCGCTGTTGAAGGCGCGCAGGTAGAAATCCTGAGTGCCGGCGATGAAGATCAAGCCGCCCTGAGTCGACAGGGTGCCGCCGAGGGTTGGCAGCCCGATCTTGATCGGCAGGTGCATGCGGATGCCCAGTGGGCCAGTGTCTTCAACGGTGCCGACCGGCACTTGCCAGGCGACTTTCTGGGTCTTCATGTCGATCGCGGTCAGGGTGCCGAATGGCGGCGCCTGGCACGGAATGCCGGCCACCGACAGGAAGCGGTTTTTGTTCACCGCATACGGCGTGCCCTTCAGCGGAACCGCGCCCATGCCGGTGTTCAGCGCTTCGCCACCGGAGGTTGCCTGACCTTTGTTCTGCGACGGGATCATCTGAATCCACAGGCCCAGACGCATGTCGTTGACGAAGATGAAACCGTGCACCGGGTCAGTCGAGATACTGCCCCAATTCATGCCACCCAGCGAGCCGGGAAAGCTCAGGGATTTGTCGGTGCCCGGCGCGGTGTACAAGCCGTCATAACGCATGCCTTTGAAGTCGATGCGGCACAGCAATTGATCGTATGGCGTGGCGCCCCACATGTCGGATTCGGTCAGATGCTGAGCACCGATCTGCGGCATGCCCACCGATTTTGGCTGGGTCGGCGAGTAAGGTTCGTTGGGGATATTGGCGGCTTTGACCGGCACTTCATCGACCTGAGTCAGTGGTTTGCCAGTAGCGCGGTCGAGCACGTAAATCTGCCCGGCCTTGGTGCCGATCACCAGCGCTGGAACGGTTTTGCCGTCCTTGGTGAAGTCGATCAGGCTCGGCTGCATCGGCAGATCGAAGTCCCACAGATCGTTGTGCACGGTCTGGAATACCCAATTTTCCGCGCCGCTGTTGGCGTCCAGCGCGAGGATCGAGGCGCCGTAGGTGTGATCGAGTTTGCTGCGTTCGACGCCGTAGATGTCGGTTGAAGAGCTGCCCATCGGCAGGAAAACCGTGTTGGTTGCAGAGTCATAAGACATCGGCGCCCAGCTGTTCGGTGTGCTGCGGACGTAAGTGCTGCCGTCGGCCGGAGCGTTGCGGTCCTGCGGGTTGCCCGGATCGAATGCCCAACGCATGGCGCCAGTGATCACGTCGAAACCACGGATCACGCCGCCCGGCATATCGGCTTGCACGTTGTCGGCAACCCGACCGCCAACTACCACGGTAGTGCCGGCCATCAGCGGCGCGGAGGACAGTTGATAGTAGCTGTCCGGGACATCGCCCAGACCGGCCTTCAGATCAACCTGACCGTTGTTGCCGAACCCCTGGCAGAACTCGCCGGTGTCGGCATCGACTGCGATCAGACGTGCGTCGATGGTGTTGGTCAGCAGACGACGGGTGCAGTTGGCGCCGGGAGCAACTGGTGTTTCGGTAATCGGCGAACTGCTCGGTTTGGCGACGGCGGTGCTGGCATCGAAATAGGCCATGCCACGGCAACGCTGCCAGACTTTCGACTGGGCGTTGATGGCGTTTTTCCACAGTTCTTTACCGGTATCGGCATCCAGTGCGATGAGATTGTTGTGCGGGGTGCAGATGAACACCTTGTTGCCGATTTGCAGCGGCGTCAGCTGGTCTTCGGCGCCATTGCCGTCGCTCTCGGCGATGTCGCCGGTGTGGTAGGTCCACGCGACTTTGAGTTTGTCGACGTTGCTGCGGTTGATCTGATCCAGCGCAGCAAAGCGGCTGCCGCCTTCGGTATTGCCGTAGTGCGCCCAATCCTTCTGGGCCTTGTCCGGTGCAACCGGGGTCAGGCCCGGGCCGGTGCCGGTCGCGGCGACGGTCGGATGCGCAACGAACATGTTGCCGACAGCAACGGCCAGGCCCACTGCCAGAACAGCCGCAACCGCATAAGCACCACGCCCGGCAATGCCACCGTTGGCACGTTTGAGCAGCGGATAAACCAGCGTCACGGCAAGGCCGACGGCGCTGAACATGAACAGCCGCGAGAACACCGGCCAGAATTCCAGACCCACATCAACCACGGCCCAGATCGCTGTGCCGAGCAGGAACGCGGCAAACACCCACGCACCCGCAGGCTTGTAGCGGGCGATCAACAGACCGGACACGGCCATCACCAGACCGCCCACCAGGAAGTACCACGAGCCTCCCAGGCTGACCAGTTTCACGCCGCCAGCAGCGAGTGCCAGGCCGAGCAGGGCGATGATCACCCCGAGCCCGACCAATATGATTTTTGATACGCCGGAGACGCGTTGACTTGGCTTCACGTTGGGAGTCCCGTTGGAAATGAAGCGGCGATTATATAGGGAGCTATCTATTTAGTAACTGTTTAGTTCAAAGTTGAGAAAAGCCGTGGATCGCTTGGGATCCGGGAGCGCGATTTCACACTTCAGCGTGGCGCAGATTCGGTAAATGGCAAGGCACGCTTCAGAGCCGCCGGCCTCAAAAGGTGACTGCAATTTGATATTGAATGGCCACATCCTTAGACTTGCGCGGTTTTTCAGTTCGCTCATTTCCAAGGAAGGCCCATGCAGCCCAACGATCCAACCCTTCGCCATTTCGGTGAAGTGCTCGAGCATTACAGTTTTCTGATTCCGGATTACCAGCGTGGATATTCCTGGGGCGAAAGTCAGTGGCAGGCGCTGTGGCGGGATATTCAGAATGTCGCGCGCAGCGGTGCCGAGCAGCACTTCGCGGGCATGATGCTGGTACGTCCGTGTACGCAGAAAAAAGGGCCGCCACGAGTTGAGGTCGTCGACGGACAGCAGCGACTGATTACGGTGATCATCCTCGCGAATGCGCTGCGTACCTGCCTCGGTGAGGCGCCTCAGGACTTCGCAGTTGAGTTCAAGGGCAACAAGGAGCTGCAGGATTATTTTGACTTCTACGCTTTGGGCAATGCTGATGCTGAATCCAGCCTCTCGCGAGAGCCCTCCAGCTATGCGTTGAGTCTGAAGGCGGCTGCGGTGTTCTATGGCGATTTGGTCACGCAACTGCCCAACGCGGAGGCTCAACAGGTGCTGGATATCCTGCTGGACAAGTTTTGCGTGTTCTTGCTGGCGGTGTCGCCAGCGTTCGATATTCACATTGCGTTTGAAACGTTGAATAACCGCGGGCGCCCGCTTTCGAAAATGGAGCTGCTGAAAAACCGGCTCATCTATCTTTCAACTGTCGTCGCCCAGCCTGGCGACAATGCCGCGGACTTGCGCAATCTGGTTCACGAGGCGTGGAAGGGCATTTATCAGGCTTTGGGGCGCAGTGAAAAGACCCAGCACCACGACGATGAGTTTCTGTTGGCGCACGCCACCGCTTATTTCAAGCGCAAGCGCGAGGCTGACTGGCTGGAAAACACCCTGTTCAACGACGTGTTTACGGTTGGCAATGAGCAGACCACGTTCGCGTTTATTCAGGAGTACATCCAGAGCCTGCAGAGCGCGGCGCAATGGTGGTCGCACATTCATTCGCCTACGTTGATGCCGTCGGGGCACCAGAAGCAACTGGATCGACTGGAGCATTGCGGCTTTGCTTTTTTCAAACCGCTGATTCTCTCCGCTTACTTGCGTGCCTCCTCAGGTATTCGTGGAGCAATCGTCAGCCCGCGCGAGCATGCACGCGCATTGTCTTGCGTTGAAACGCTATTGGCGGAAATCGAACGCTTCATCGTGGTGGTTTTGAGGCTTTCCGGAGTTCGAGGAAACACCGGAAGAGCTGACATGGAGTCCGCTGCCTACACGTTGCTCAAACCTGGCAGGGATGGTTTTCTCGCCGAAGAGAACGGGATACACAAACTCAAGAACCATGAGGCAATTGAGCTGACCTCCCGCTTTGTCAGAGCCAGCGCGAGTAATGTGGAATACGAAGATGGAAGCTTTGACGATGACGAGTTTCCATGGGAGGGATTCTTTTACCCGAGTCAGTTGCAAGCGCATATCGAGCGGCGTTTTCAGAAAGGCGACGGCTTCTACAAATGGGATTTCACCCGTCTGGCTCTATATGAGTATGAAACGAGCTTTCAAAATGACGGCAACAATCCTGTGAAAATCCCGTGGTCGGATTTTCATTTTGATGAAACGGTCGAGCATATTTTTCCGCAGAATCCCTCTGGAGCGGGCAGAGCCTATTGGGATGAGAAGTTCTCTGTGGACGGGCGTTCAGATCGTCAGGGCCGGATTATCAAAGCGTTGCAGAACTCTCTGGGTAACTTGTTGTTCCTTTCGCGCGCCAGTAACTCGGCAGCCTCGAACGACGCCTACAGCATCAAACAAGGGCGAAGCGAGACTGGCAAGCGCATGCGCTACACGAACGCGAGCTATTCGGCGACTGAAGTGGCTCAATCCTTTCGCGAATGGAACGCGCAAAGCATCGCGGTCCGCGGTGTGGCGTTGCTCAAATTTATCGAGCAGCGCTGGGACATCGAATTGACGGATACCCCCGACGACCTCAAAAGCTATCTGCCACTGTGCTTTGGCTCACAAGGCCAAGCTATCAAAGAGGGCAAGGCCGGGAAAATATCCACGCGCAGTTTGAGAATGAAACAGGCCAACTGAGCAGCAAGAGCCTTTGCATAGGGCGTTGAGAGCAGGTAAGCCCGCTCGCAACGCTGTCAGTCTTCAGCGTGGGCTTCAAGCTGCTGCGGGTCTATCAACAACGGCAAATCATCTTCGCGCACGCCTTCGTCCCTCAGTCGCGCGCGAACTCTTGCGGTTTCTTCCACCAGGTCGAAATCGCAATCCAGCGGAATGTAGACCTGATCCCACATCTCCAATATCCGGTACTGGATTCGGCAGCCGTTCGATTGCAGAAATGCACCGAATTGCTGATCGGTGGGACGTGAAAAGTCCGAGCACCAGTAAGGCAACTTTCGGGCGAAATAGCCTCTGGCGATTACCAGATGGTGATGGAAGCTCTCATTCAAAATTGTGATCTCCGTGCTGGACAGGTGGTTGAGCTGTGACACTGATCATTTTTCCCGCAGTGTTCGCTGGATCACATCAACAAACGCTCTTACCAACGGACTGCGCTCGCGCTTTCGCGTCAATAACAGCAGGGGGGCGGTGGCGCCAGCCTCGGCTAACGGGCGATAGGTCACGCCGCGTTTAACCAGCGCTTGTGCGCATTGCGGAACGACAGCGACACCACGGCCGGCGGCGACCAAAGCGATAATCGAGGTGATCTGTTTGCCCGTCGGCGCCGGTAAAGGCGTCAGCCCATGGCGGCGATACAGCGCTTCGATGATGTCATTCAGGCCAGAACCATAGTCGGTCGGAAAGGCAATCAACGGGTAGGCGCTCAGCTCGGCCAGTGTCACTTGAGCCTGGCGGGCGAGTGGGCTGTCGCTGGCAATCGCCGCGACCAATGGTTCGTTGTCCAGGCAGATGGCCTGAATCTCTGAATCGTCTCCGGGCGGCTGCATGCGACTCATGCCGATGTCGAGCCGACCTTCGATAATCTGCGCACACTGGGTGCTGGAGGCACCTTCTTCCAATGTCAGTTGCACGTCCGGATACAGCGAGCAGAACGCCTGAATCGTCTGGCTGAAGATGTCCGACAGCGCAATCGAGCTGGCGTAGCCGACCGCCAGATGGCCAACGCTGCCGGCCGCCAATTTGCGGGTGATGGCTTCGGTGAGGTCGACCTGCTCCAGCACCGCCCGGGCGTAGGGGAGGAAATGCCGGCCCTCGGAGGTCAGCGTCACGCTGCGGGTGTTGCGGTCGAACAGGCGAAAACCCAGTTCGCTTTCGAGTGCCGAAATCTGCCGTGTCAGCGGTGGTTGGGCAGTGTTCAGGCGCAACGCGGCACGGCCAAAGTGCAACTCTTCGCTGACAACCAGAAAGCAGCGCAGGCGGCGGAGATCGATCATCGTCATCCTTGGGTATCAATCGGTCGAAAATAGGTATTGGATCCTTTCGTCGGCCCATCTTATAAAACTGTTTAAAAATATTACGAAGTTTTTCACCCCTCCACGGAATGGACAGATGACCCGAAACAGGCTGCTGGCACTGCAAAACGTTATTCCTGTCCCGGTGGCGGCATTGGGCGCATGGATCGGCTACATGACCGGGTTGCCGCTTGGCGAGTTGATCGGTGCGATTTGCCTGGTCACCGCGTTGAGCAAAATGGGCGTACGCATGCGCATGCCTTACCCGTTTGTGGCCGCGGTGCAGTTACTGCTTGGGGTCAGCGTCGGCTCGATCGTCACCGCGTCGATGATCAGCGAGTTAAGCGATGTGAGCATTCTGGTCGGCCTGCTGATCTGCATGACCACGCAGATTTTTGTCGGCTACAACTGGCTGCGGCGCATGGAAAAGTGGGGGCATATCGAGAGTTTGCTCGGTTCGATTCCGGGGGCGATGGCGGCCGTGATGACGGTGTCGGGCGAGGAGGGACCAGCGTCCGGGCGCATCGCGTTCGTGCACATCGTGCGTCTGCTTGCGCTGCTGCTGGTGGTGACGATCATTGCCGGTGGGCATGCCGACAGCGTGGCGCCCGCGCTGGGCTCTCTGGACAACTACCTTGGCGTCATTCCGCCGGCGATTGCGGCAGTCGCGCTCGGTTATCTGCTCGAGCGTTTCGATGTACCAGCGCCGTACATGCTGACCGGGCTGATTTGCAGCGCAGCGGTGAATGTGGTTTTCCCCCAAGCCCATCTGCGTGTGCCCGACCCGCTGGCGATTGTCGCGCTGATTCTGCTCGGCGGGCTGATCGGCATTCGTCTGAAAGACATCACCTTCAAGGATTTCGTGCGCTACATCCGCGCGGGTCTGGTGGTCACCGCGCTGACCTTTTGCACGACCCTGGCGGTCGCGTTCGCGTTCAGCAAACTGACCGGCAAACCGTTTCTGGCGTTGTTCATGTCCTGGGTCCCCGGCGGCGTCGAGGTGATGACGGCCGCGGCGTTGCTGCTCAAACTCGATCCGGCGTTTGTCATGCTCAATCATGTGGTGCGCATGTCGATCATCCATATTTCGCCGGCGTTTCTGCCCAAGCGTTTGCTGCAAGAGAATCCTTCAGCCTGATTGAGCGGGGAAAAGGTTCTTAAACACAACGTATTCATGTATTCGAATGTGTTAATGTGTGGCTCTCATTCAGCAGAGCTGCAGAAATTTCATGACCGAATCAAGCTTGTTCGCCCCGTTGTCACTGGGCGGCCTGACCCTTAAAAACCGCATCGCACTGCCGCCGTTGACCCGCTCGCGAAGCTCGCAGCCGGGTGACATTCCCAACGAACTGATGGCCACCTACTACCGTCAGCGCGCCACGGCGGGTTTCATGGTCACCGAAGGCACGCAGATCGAACCGCGTGGCCAAGGCTACGCATGGACGCCAGGCATCTATAGCCAAGAGCAAGTGGCTGGCTGGCAGAAAGTCACCGAAGCCGTGCACCAGGAAGGCGGGGTGATTTTCTGTCAACTCTGGCATGTCGGCCGTGTTTCACACACCAGTCTGCAACCCGACGACCAGCCGCCAGTCGCGCCTTCTGCGCTGCGTGCGACTGCGGTGAAAGTCTTCATCGAGACCGGCCCCGAGGCGGGCGCATTGGCGGATCCAAGCATGCCGAGGGCGTTGAGCACCGCTGAGGTTAAAGAGTTGGTCGAGCTGTATCGGCTGGCGGCGGTCAACGCCAAAGCCGCTGGCTTCGATGGCGTGGAACTGCATTCGGCGAATGGTTATCTGCTCAACCAGTTCATCTCCGAGCACACTAATCAGCGCACCGACGAATACGGAGGCTCCCTGACGAATCGCCTGCGTTTTCTGCGTGAAGTCACCGAAGCCGTGATCAGCGTATTTGGCAGCGAACGGGTCGGTGTGCGTTTCGCGCCGTTGTTCGAAACCACTGACGAAGAACGCGTGTATCTGGGGCTGGTCGAGAGCGATCCGCACGCCACCTACGTTCAGGCCGCCGCCATGCTCAATGAGTTGGCCATCGGTTATCTGTCGATTGCCGAAGCCGATTGGGACAACAGCCCGGACTTGCCGCTGACCTTCCGCGCTGCACTGCGCGAAACCTTCAGCGGGCCGATCATGTACGCCGGGCGCTACACCGAAGCCAAGGCCAAAAGCATCCTCAGCCAAGGCTATGGCGACCTGTTCGGCTTCGGTCGCACGTTCATTGCCAACCCGGATCTGCCGCACCGATTGCAGAATAATTTGCCGCTGAACCCGGTCAACCCTGCGACCTTGTACGGCGGCGGCCAGCAGGGCTACATCGACTATCCGTTCAGCCCGGCATAAAATGCGCCGCTAATCCCGGGGCTCGCTCCGACCGCACAGGAGCGAGCAACACATGACCGATCTGAACGAGACGCTCAAAGTCCTGGCAAGCCCGGTCAGGCGCACGGTGCTGACCTGGCTGAAAGACCCGCACACATCGTTCGCTGGCTACGAGCAACTCTACGACTTCAATGTGTATGGCGTCTGCGCCAGTTTGATTCAGGACAAGGCCGGGCTGGCGCAACCCGCGACCTCGCTGTGCCTCAAAGCCCTTGGTGACGTTGGCCTGGTGAAAGCCACCAAAGTTGGAAAGTGGACTTATTACCAGCGTAACGAGGAACAAGTAGCTGCTGCCATGGCGGGTTTGTTGGCAGACCTTGAAGTAAATCTCTGAATGCCGACGCGCTGATTTATTCCGCCGGAAAAATCCTACAAATCGGGCGGAAAGAACTTACATTTCCAGTCTTGGGTAACGCGCATTATTTTCCCCGGAGCAGAGCGATACGACTTGCATGATTATTATTGACGCATAACTTCTCAACTACTGCCGAGCATATGAAAGGGGGCGCCGCAGTTTTTCAGAAGTTCTGGATTTTCCTGAGGGGAAGTTGGATTTCTGGCAATCAATAGTCTGCAAGTCGATCGCTGGGCCTGATAAATAATTATCCCAAGAGATGGATTAAATGAAAAAGATTGTCGCTGTTACCGCCGCTACTGTTGTCATGGGCCTTGCTTCCTTCGCCAACGCCGCCACGCCGGCGAGCGGCAACCCGGGGACTGTGCGTTTCATCGGTGAAATCGTTTCCGGCGCTTGCGGTATCGACGCCAGCTCGCTGGACCAGACCGTGTCTCTGGGCCAAGTGCCGTCGAACCAGTTCAAGGCGATCGGTGATCGTTCTACGCCGACCAAGTTCGACATCATCCTGACCGACTGCGATACCGCCACCCAGAAAAACGCCCGCTTCACTTTCAGCGGCGTGCAGGATCCGGCGGTTCCGGCGCTGTTCGCCACCACCGGTCTGGCGCAAAACGTCGGCATCCGTCTGCAGGCCAGCGCCGGCGAAATGCTCGACAACGGCAAGGAGCAAGTTGCACCGGTTGTCCTGCAGAACGGCAACAACACCGTCACCTTCGCGGCCATGTATGAAGCCACTGCCGCGACCGTGACCACTGGTGAAGCAGACAGCGTTGCCAACTTCACCGTGGCTTACAACTGATACGCCCGTATCGAGTGTTGTAAGGAAAAGGGGCGAAAGCCCCTTTTTTCTTTGTCCGTTACGCTGCTGATTGAAGGGTACTTTCCGTGTACTGCCGCAAACTATTGGTGTCTTGCGTATTGATCTCCTGCGCGCGTTATTCCGCTGGGCTGGAATTCAATACCGAGTTTCTGAACATTGATCAAAATGACGATATCAGCCTCGGTCAGTTCACCCATGCGCAATACACAGTGCCGGGCAGCTACTTGCTGGATATCGTGGTTAATCAACGTTATTTCGGCACTCGCTCGATCGAATTCAAACCTGGCGACAACCCGCAGGAAAGTTACGCGTGCCTGGACGAAGAACTGGTGACCAAGTTTGGCCTTAAACCGGACTTGTTCAAAAACTTGCCGCGCCTCGCCGCAGGCCAGTGCGTGGACTTGCGTGCCATCGACAACGCCACGATCAAATACCTGAAAAACCTCGGTCGTCTGTCGATCAGCCTGCCACAGGCGTCGTTTGAGTACGACGACCCCAATTACATTCCTCCGGCGGCCTGGAGCGACGGGCTCGATGGCGCGTTGCTGGATTACCGGCTGATTGCCAATGATCGCCAGTCCAGCGCCGCTTCGGGCGATTCGCGTTCATTGCAGAGTTACGGCACCGCGGGGCTGAACATCGACACCTGGCGGGTGCGCGCCGACTATCAAGCCCAGCACAATTCCGGTGAGCAGAATCGCGGTTTCGACGACAAGGCGTTTCAGCTCAATCGTCTGTACGCCTATCGCGCACTGCCGGCGATTCGTTCGAAATTGTCGGTCGGCGAAGACTATTTGAACTCCGACGTGTTCGATACTTTCGCGCTGCGCGGCGCGACCCTGAGCAGTGACGATCGAATGTTGCCGCCCAACCTGCGCGGCTATGCGCCGTTGATCAGCGGCCTGGCGCGCACCAACGCGACGGTCACGGTTTCGCAACAGGGCCGGGTGTTGTACTCGACCACCGTGACCCCTGGCGCGTTCAGCATTCAGGATCTCAACAGCAGCGTTCAAGGCACGCTCGACGTGACCGTGCGCGAGGAGGACGGCAGCGAGCAGACCTTCACGGTGTCCACGGCGGCGGTGCCGTTTCTGTCGCGCGAAGGCGAGTTGCGTTACAAGGTCTCGGCGGGACAGCCACGGCTGACCGGCAGTGGCGGCACAGAACCCGGGTTCGTCGCCTCGGAAATGGCTTATGGCTTGCCCCACGACTGGACGGTTTACGGCGGTGTGCTGGCGGCCAGCGATTACCTGTCAAACGCGTTCGGCGTCGGCAAAGACCTCGGCGTTTTCGGTGCGCTCTCTGCCGATATCACCACCTCGCGCGCCAAGTTGCGCTGGACTGGCGAGGCCGCGGTGGGCAACTCGTACCGCATCAATTATTCCAAGCACTTCGATGGGATTGGCACCGATCTGCGCTTCCTCGGTTACCGTTTTTCCGACCGGACCTTTACCAACTTCTCGCAATTCGTCGGCGACCCCGATTCCTATGCCCTGAACTCGGGCAAGCAGCGCTATTCGGTGACGCTGGCCAAGCATTTTGGCTGGCTGTCGACGAGTTTTTCCTACGATCACTCGACCTATTGGGACGCGGCCCCGTCCGACCGTTTCGGCCTGTCGCTGGCGCGCAGTTTTTCCGTGGGCAACGTCAAGAACATCAACGTCAATCTGTCGGCTTACCAGACCCAGAATGCGCAGCGCAACGACTCGCAGATCTACCTCGGGGTAAGCATTCCGTTGGGCGGCAATTCGATGTTGTCGAGCAACGTCCAGCGCTCCGGTTCCGGTGGGTCATCGGCCAACGTCGGCTACAGCCACGACGACGGTCAGGGCGTGAATTACCAACTGTATGGCGGCGTGGGCGACAACAAATACGTGAATGCCTACGTCGGCAAACGTGCCTCGACTTATCGCGCCAACGCCTCCGCGACCACCGATGGCAGCACCTATCGCTCGCTGACCGGCGAACTTGACAGCTCGCTGGTCGTGACCCGTTATGGCGTGTCGGCGCATGGCAACGGTTCCAACGGCGACACCCGGTTGCTGGTGTCCACCGACGGCGTGCCGGACGTGGCCTTTACCGGCCAAGCGCGGACCAACAAGGATGGCTACGCGGTCATGGATGGCTTGCCGTCGTTTCAGGCCTATGAGGCGCGGGTCAACATGGAAAAGTTGCCGCTCAATACCGAAGTGACCAACCCGATCCAGCGCCTGGCTTTGACCGAGGGCGCAATCGGCTACGTCAACTTTGCCACCGGCCAGGGCCACAACGCGCTCGTGGCGTTGACCCAGGCCAATGGTCAGCCGGTGCCGTTCGGCGCATCGGTTCAGGACAAGGACACGAACAAGGAAGTCGCAATCGTCGGCGAGGCGGGCGTGACCTATCTGCTCGGCGCCAAAAGTGGCGCGCAACTGGTTGCGCGCTGGGACGACTCGAAAAGCTGTGCGCTTACCGCGTTACCCGACGAAGACGTGCTGAGCAATGTCGCCAAGCCCGTGCGGTGCCGGTAATCCGGGCATCGATGGATGCCTGTTCCTTGATTTTTGTGGAGAACCCTTATGTCAGTTTTCAAGATCCAGCCTTTATTCAATCGCCTGAGCCTGCTGGTCGGGTTGTGTATCCCGCTGCTCGCCAACGCGGCCGTTGTGCCGGATCGCACGCGAGTGATTTTTGAAGAGAGTGCGCCGTCGGTGAGCGTCACCCTCAGCAACAAGAACCCGCAATTGCCCTTTGTGGTGCAGTCGTGGATCGAAGACCAGAACAGCAAAAAGGTCAGTTCACCGTTCATGGTGCTGCCGCCCTTGCAGCGCATCGAGCCTAACGAAAGCAGCGTGCTGCGCATCGTCAAGCTGCCGGATGTGGCATTGCCCGCCGATCGGGAGTCGGTGTTCTACCTCAACGTACGCGAGATCCCACCGAAGACTGAAGCGGTCAATTCGATGCAGATCGCCCTGCAATCAAAGATCAAGCTGTTCTACCGCCCGGCGGCCGCCAAGCGTGAGCGCGGCGAAGATCTGGCATTGCGCATGAACCTGAAAATCGATCCGGTCGGCAAGCAATTGCTGGTGGACAACCCTTCGCCGTTTCACATCACCGTGGTCGGGCTGCTCACGGGGCCTGACAAGACCAAAATGCCCATGGACACCATCATGATCGCGCCCTTCAGCGGCGCCCGGATTGCCCTGAACAATATCGGTTTCAGCGAACTGCGGGTGTCGAACATGAACGACTTCGGCGGCCAGACCGACTCGCTGTTCAACTGCGCAGCCAATGTCTGCAAGGCCGTGAAGCCATGACATGCCGTGCGTTGCTCAGGCTGGGCGTTGTCGCGTTGTTGTTGGCGTTTTCTCAGGCGTCGTGGGCGCTGGTGTGCAAGTCGTCGCAGGGCGGCAGCTATCTGAGCGAGTACATCGGCCCGGTCTCGGTGCCTGACACCGTGCCCGACGGCACAATCATCTGGCGCTCGAAAACCCACGTGGTGCCCGCCGATTGCTGGAAGGTGCACGACATTCACTATCAGGAAAACGATCCGATCTATTTCTACGGCAACCCGGCCGGCCTCGACGCCACGCCCTGGGGCATCGAATTCGGCCTGGTGTACCGGCAGGTCACGTCGTGGGACGGTGACTGGAGCGCCAATCCGACTCAAGGCGTGAATACCGGCGTGATCGCGCCGGGTTGCCCTAACGCCAACAATGATGCCGATATGTTGGCCTGTTCGCGTGTGACCCCGAGCATCGCGTTCCAGGTGGTGATTCGTAAACGCGGGTTGCTACCGCTGCAGCGTCCGTCACAGGACACCTACGACGTGTTTCAGTTTGACGGCCTGTACGGACTCAACGGCGGCCCGAGCAACCCGTTCGGCAACTTCCGCTTCCAGCTGAGCGGCTTGCAGAACATCGTCGGCACCGCGTGTACGGTCGATGTCACCGTGACCCCGGAGCCGGGCATCGTCGACTTCGGCGTGATCCAGAAAACCGCCACCGGATTCTCACCGCCCAACCCGACCAAGCCGTTCAGCCTGGCGCTGGAGAAGAAATGCAGCAGCGCGATCAACATCGGCGCGACCTTCGTTACGGCCAGTCAGCAGGGTGAGTACAACGTCTTGCCCGCCGCTGACAGCCAGTTCGGTATTCAGGTCAGGGACGCGCACAACAACCTGGTGCCGATCAATGAGCCATTCCCGCTGGCGAATTTTCCGGCGGACGTCAGCCATATTGATGTGCCGTTCAGTGCCTCGGTTGTTTCGCTGGGTGACCCCAAGGTCGGGCCGTTCGAAGCGATCATGGTGGTGCAGGTGATTTACTACTGACTCTTTCAGGGTGTCCGTGGGAATTTTCCTACAAGACGCTCGGATGAATCCTTCGCTCGGCATCACGCACGCTCGCCACTATGCGCTATCACGGGTCGATTGAGCGACGGAAAGACGATGGCCTTCCCACGAGTGTTGGTGCTGGAAAATCAGGGTTTCGCGCGCAGCGTGCTGGTCAGGATGCTGCAGCGACTCGGTGCGCGGGACGTGTTGCAAGCCTGCGATGGCGAACACGCCATGCTGCAACTGCATTTGCTGGGCAAAGTCGATGTGGTGTTCTGTGATCTCGGTGATCGAGGGCTGGACTGTCTTGAATTTCTGACCCGCGCCAGCCAGGGCGCAATGGTTCGTTCGGTGGTGCTGTGCGGCGAACTGCAACCGGAGTTACAGCGCACGCTGGGTCAGTTGAGCTCGCTCGCCGGGTTGCGGCTGCTCGGTGTGCTGAGCCATCCGATCCAGTTGCGCGCCTTGCATCGTGTCCTGCACGGGTTCACGTTCACACCGCTTCCACGTCATGCACCGTTGCCACCCCGCGAGCTGCCCAGTGAAAACGATGTGCGCCGTGGCTTGGCCCTCGGCGAGTTTCGTGGCTGGTTTCAGCCGCAGTTCGACCTGCGCAACGGTGGCGTGGTGGCGGCGGAAGCGCTGGTGCGCTGGGAGCATCCGGCGCGAGGTGTGCTGTTGCCGTGCGATTTTCTCGCCGCGGTCCTCGCGTATGACTTGATCGACCAGATGTTCTTGCAACTGCTCGAACAGGGCTTGAGTCTGTTGCAGATCCTGCGTCGTCGCGGTGTGAACCTGACGCTGGCGTTCAACCTGCACGCTTCGCAGTTGGCGGGCGATGGCTTGATCGAAGACATCAAGCGCACGCTGGAACGCCATGGGTTCAAAGGCTCGACGCTGGTGTTCGAGCTGGCGGAAAACGGCTTGCTCGATTGCCCGCCGCAGACCCACGAAAACCTGTTGCGCCTGCGATTGCTCGGCTGTGGTCTGGCGATCGATGATTTCGGCGTGGGATTTTCCTCGCTGAAATGGCTTTGCCAGCTACCGTTCAACCAGATCAAGCTCGATGGCCGCTTTGTTCAGCGACTGGATCGGCCGGCTGACCGCGCGATGGTCGCCAGCACCCAGGCGCTGGTGCGGGCATTGGGCATGAGCCTCTTGATAGAAGGCATCAGCAGCCCGCGCATGCGCGACCGACTGCTGGAGCTGGGTTGCGAAACCGGCCAGGGGTTTTATCTGGAAAGGCCCATGAATGGCCATGCGCTGCTGCAATGGCTGGATAAAACCGCAGACGTACGGTAAAAAACCTGGCGCGCTCGCGAAAACATGTCGACAGAGGTTTTTATGTTTAAAGCGATGGTTGTGGACGATCATCCGTTCATTCGCTCTTCGGTCAAAATGCTCCTCAAGCAAGAAAACTTCGACGTGGTGGCGGAAGCGGATAATGGCGCCGATGCGGTGCAAATGGCCCGCGAGCACGCCCCGGATCTGATCGTGCTCGACATCGGCATGCCCAAACTGGACGGCCTCGAAGTGATTTCGCGGATCAGCGGGCTGGGCCTGTCGTCGAAGATTCTGGTGCTGACTTCGCAATCGGCGCAGTTCTATTCGATGCGTTGCATGAAGGCCGGTGCGGCCGGATTCATCTCCAAGACCAACGACATCAACGAGCTGATCAAAGCCATCAAAGCGGTCATGGATGGCTACACCTTCTTTCCCAATCTGGCTGGCAGTTCGGTACGGCGCAGCGATGTCGAGGCCACGGAACTGGATCTGATCCAGACATTGTCCGACCGCGAGCTGACGATTCTGCAGCAGTTGGCCAATGGTCTGAGCAACAAGGAGATCGGCGAGGCGATGCTGCTCAGCAACAAGACTGTCAGCACCTACAAGACGCGCCTGATCGAAAAGCTCAACGTCAAATCGGTGGTCTACCTCGCTGATTTCGCCAAACGCAATCACCTGGTCTAGATGAATATTCCCATCAAAAAATGCCTGGCCATTGTGTGGCTGCTCGGCACCTTCGGCGTGTTCAGCGCAGCGGCTGCCGAACCCGATGCCTTGCAAGTGCTCGGCCGCTCAACCGTGGACGAGTATTCAGTCTCTCTTGATGAAGCAGACTGGCAGTGGCTGCGGCACAAACGCAGCTTGCTGCTCGGTGCTTCGGCGCCCGATTACTCGCCGTTCGGCATCACCGGCAACAGCGACGATTACGAAGGCCTGACGGCGGATTACGCGCAGTTGGTCTCGCAACTGTTGCACATCAAAGTCGAGGTGCGGCGTTATGCGTCGCGCGCCGAAGTGCTCGCCGCGCTGAAGAACGGCGAGATCGATCTGCTTGGCACCGCCAACGGTTTTGAAGCCAGCGACCCGCAGTTGGCGATGTCCGAGGCCTACGCGGACGATCAGCCGACGCTGGTAACCCGCGTCGGTGATAGCCAAAACCTGCCGACAGACCTGGCCGGCAAGCGTGTGGCCATGCTCTATCACTATCTGCCGCCGGATACGGTCAAGGCGTTTTACCCCAAGGCCACGGTGCAGCTCTATCCATCGACCCTGAGCGCAATCGGCGCCGTCGCGTTCGGTCAGGCTGACGTCTATCTCGGCGACTCGATCAGCTCCAATTATCTGATCAGCAAGAATTATCTGAACAACGTCCAGCTCAGCGATTTCTCGCGCATGGAAGTGCAGCCGTTTGCGTTCGCCGTGGCCCGGGACAACGCGCGTCTGCTGCGAATTCTCAACGTGGCGCTGAAGGCTATTCCGGTCGACGAACGCATGACGATTCTGCGCCGCTGGAATGCCGGTGGCGCGACGATGCCTGGGCACAAGGTATTGCACTTCAGCGTCAGCGAGCAGCGCTGGCTGGATCAGCATCCGCGGATAACAGTCGCGATCAACGAAAACTTCCTGCCGCTGACGTTCATCGACGATGACGGTAACTTTCGCGGCATCAGCGCTGACGTGCTGGCGAAGATCAGCCTGCGCACTGGCCTGAAATTTGATTTGCAGCGCGCTGACTCGGTGCATGACCTGATCGACCGGGTGACCGATGGCGAAGCGGACATGCTCGCTGCGTTCACCCCGAGTGTGGAGCGCGAAAACGAGCTGCGTTTCACCCGGCCGTATTTGACCAACCCGTTTGTGCTGGTCACGCCGGTTGGCGCTGATCGGCCGCAAACCCTGGACCAGATGGCCGGCAAACGCCTGGCGTTGATTCGCGGCAACGTGCTGCGTGAATACCTGATCGAGCATTATCCGCGGGTGCAACTGCTGCCAGCGGACAACGCCGTCGACGCCATGGCCATGGTCGAGCGCGGTGACGCCGACGGCGCGATCAATTCGTTGATCAGCGCGCGTTACATGATCTCCCGCCAGTACCGCAATCGCCTGCAAGTCACCAGCACCGTCGGCACCTTGCCGGCGCGCATCGCGTTTGCGACCAACCGTGGCGCTCTGGAACTGTATTCGATTCTCGACAAGGCTTTGTTGAGTATTCCGCCGGAGGAAATGGACGAGCTGACCAATCGCTGGCGCAGCGAGATCGTCATCGATGACAGCTACTGGCTGCGCAACCGCAGTGCGATCATCCAGGGCTTCGTGGTGGCGGGCGTGTTGTTGCTGGTGGCGCTGGGCTGGATTGCCTATTTGCGTTTGCTGATCCGCAAACGACGGCAGGCCGAAGCCGCGCTCAACGATCAGATGGAGTTCATGCGCGTGTTGATCGACGGCACGCCGCACCCGATTTACGTGCGTGACCGCAATGGTCGTTTGATGACCTGCAACAGCGGTTACCTGAAAGTGTTCGGCGTCGAGCGCGACGCGGTGATCGGCAAAACCGTGATTGAAGGCGTGCTCAATAATGCTGATGAGGCGCGTGCCTATCACGAGGATTATTTGCAGGTCATGGACGAAGGCCTGCCGCGTATTCAGGATCGCCGGCTGACGTTGGCGCAGGGGCGAGTACTGACGATCTATCACTGGATGCTGCCGTATCGCGGCAGTGACGGCGCGGTGAGCGGCATGATTGCCGGATGGATCGACGTCAGCGAACGTCAGCAGCTGTTGCAGCAATTGCAGGAAGCGAAGGAGGGCGCCGACGACGCCAACCGGGCGAAGACCACGTTCCTGGCGACCATGAGTCACGAGATCCGCACGCCAATGAATGCGGTGATTGGCATGCTCGAACTGGCGATGAAGAAAGCCGATCAAGGCGTTCTGGATCGTTTCGCCATCGAAGTCGCCTCCGGTGCCGCGCGCGGTTTGCTCGATCTGATCGGCGACATTCTCGACATCGCCCGGATTGAATCCGGGCGCCTGTCGCTGGCGCCGGAGCGCGCCAATCTGCGTGAACAGATCGAATCGGTAGCGCGTATTTTTGACGGCTTGGCGCGACAAAAACAACTGCGTTTGCAACTCAATCTGGATGCGCTGAGCAACGTTGAAGTGCTGGTCGATCCGCTGCGCTTCAAGCAGATTCTTTCCAATCTGGTGAGCAACGCGATCAAGTTCACCGACACCGGGCATGTGCGCCTGAGCGTGCAAGTCGATACGAATGGCGGGCCGGAGCGGTTAGCGCTGTGTGTGCGGGTCGAGGACAGTGGCCGCGGTATTTCGCTGGAGGATCAGCAGCGGCTGTTCAGCCCGTTCACCCAGGCCGGCAATCACGGACAGACGTCGCGTGGCGGCTCCGGGCTGGGCCTGGTGATCAGCCGCACACTGTGCGAAATGATGGGCGGCACCTTGGTGCTGCACAGCACGCCGGGGCAGGGCACGCAGATTGAAGTGCGGCTGGATTTGCCGTTGCTTGAACCACTGGCTCATGTGCCGGTGGCCGAGGTAGAACCGGTTGAAGTCAGTCGCGCGTTGAATATTTTGGTGATCGATGACTACCCGGCCAACCGCCTGCTGCTGTCGCAGCAACTGAGTTATCTCGGTCACCGGGTCACGGATGCCGAGGACGGTGCCCATGGTCTGCGCGCGTGGCGCAATGAGCACTTCGACGTGGTGATTACCGACTGCAACATGCCGATCATGAACGGCTATGAACTGGTCAGGGCGATTCGTGACGAGGAGGCGGCACGTGGCTTGCCACGCAGTCTGGTGCTGGGTTTCACGGCCAACGCGCAGATCGAAGAAAAGCAGCGCTGCGCCGAAGCCGGCATGGACGATTGCCTGTTCAAACCGATCAGCCTTGAAAGTCTCAACGCACGGCTGGCTTCGGTCACACCGCAGCCTCGCGCAGAACCAGACGACATGCCTGCGGCGCCCGGCCCGGGCGAGATTGACCTGAGCAGCCTCGAGCAACTGACTCGCGGCGATCAGGCCTCCATAAAAAGCCTGCTGGCCGATCTGGCGACCAGCAACGATGACGACATGGCCAAGCTGATCCGCTTGTTCAGCCACAACGACTTGCCCGGCCTGGCGGATCTGGCGCACCGGGTAAAAGGTGGCGCGCGAATCATCAAGGCGCAGGCGTTGATTGAGGCCTGCGAAGCGTTGGAAGTCGCCAGCGAGGGCATGGATGCGCCAGCGCTGACCGAGGCGGTCGACAACTTGCAACAGGCCATGGAGCGGCTGGCCGGGCAATTGGAGATCCATCTGGCTTGATCGAGTGGTTTTTCCTGTTAACGCGTGACCGCTGATTGGCGTGGGAAAATTCCTACAAATGTAGGGAATTTTCCTACTCTTTTCCTCCGCTCTGATCTCTAAATTAGGTACCTCAACTGAGCCACTGGCCTCCCGTCAGATGCTGCTCAGCCTTATGCCATGGGCATTTGCATCGCCGGATCGGCGGTAAGACTGAGGTACTGAACATGACGACCCTTCACCCGAAAAAATCTTCGATTCTGGTTCTGTCGCCACTGGCGATGGCCATCTTCATGCTGCAGCCGATGCAGGCGCAGGCGTTTACTTCGACGGTCAACAACGGCGCGGTCGTTGACGGCGAAACCGTGACGGGAGGGCAGCAGACCATCGGCACTAACGGTACGGCGAACAATAGCCTGATCGAGGTGACCGGCACTCAGGTTGTATTCCTGAATGGCGTGTCGAGTGATGCCACGGTCAATGGTCTTCAAACGGTGCAAGGCGGTACGTCCAATCGCTCTATCGTCAACGCTGGCGGCAGACAGGATTTGAGGATGGGGGGTATCTCTAGCGGCACCGTTTTGAATGGTGGTATGCAGACTGTGGAAGCACTCAATAAATTCGGCCATAGCCGCGCCATTGGCACTGAGATTAACGCTGGCGGCGTGCAAGCTGTTTCGTTTGATGGCGTAGCTGTCGATACGGTTATCAATGACGGCGGGGTGCAGACCCTGCACAGCCTAGGCATGGCCGGTAGGACCGTGGTGCACACCGGTGGTGTGCAGAACATCGAGCGCGGTATCCTGGGCGGTGCGGTGGCAACCGGTACCTTGATCGACGGTGGCGTGCAAAACGTAAGAGACACCGGCACTGCCAACAGCAGTACCGTCAGCAACGGCGGCCAGGTCAATCTGTACAGCGGCGCCCAGGCTAACGGCCTGGTGGCAGAGGCGGGCGGCACGGTCAATGTGATGGAAAACGGCGTGAAGACGGTCGATTCGCTGACCCTCAACGGCGGCCGTCTGGCGTTCATGCCGAGCACCGATGGTACGTTCAAGACGTTTACCGTTAATGCATTGTCCGGCAGCGGCAGCATCTCGATGAACACTGACATCGCCACCGCCCATGATGATTTGCTGGTGGTTGAGGGGGCCGGCCTGGCGAATGGCGACCACACTTTGATCGTGGGCGACTCGGGCCATGAACCGACTACGTCTGACGGGCGTTTGCTGCTGGTCGACACCAACGGCGGTAACGCGAAGTTCGGTCTGTACGGCGGGCATGTCGACGCGGGCGCGTTCCGCTACACATTGCAGCAGGAAGGCAATGACTGGGTACTGGCGAGTGGCGGAACGACTCCAGTGACGCCGGTTGATCCGGTGAATCCAGTCGACCCGGTCAACCCGGTTGATCCGGTGAATCCAGTCGACCCGGTTAACCCGGTTGATCCGGTGAATCCAGTCGACCCGGTTAACCCGGTAAACCCGGTTAACCCGGTTAACCCGGTGGATCCGGTAAACCCAGTAAACCCTGTCGATCCCGTAACCCCAGTTGATCCAGGCAAACCCGTAGACCCGGTAACCCCGATTCGTCCGGTCAATCCAAACCCGGAAAACCTGTCCAAGGGCGCCAACGCCGCCGTGGCCGCGCACACCGCCAGCGCCAGTCTCTGGAGCGCGCAGATGAATGCGTTGGTCAAACGCATGGGCGAATTGCGCATGGGCAAGGATGACGGTGGCGTCTGGACCCGCGCTATCAGCAAGCGCTTCGATATCAGCGAGCAATCCAGTCGTGCCTATACCCAGGACATTTCGGGTGTCGAGATCGGTGCGGACAAGGCTTTCGCGCTGAACAGCGGCAAGGTCTACGTCGGTGGCATGGTGGGTACCGCTCAGTCGGACCTGGAATTCGGTGAAGGTGCGTCCGGCAAAATCGACAGCAAGATGTTCGGCGTTTACGCCACCTATCTGCACGACAACGGCATCTACGTCGACAGCGTTTTGAAGTACAGCCGTTTCGACAACGACATCAAGATGCCAAGCAACCTTGGAGAGTCGGTCAAGGGATCGTATAAAACCAACGGCGTGGGCGCGACTGTCGAGGTCGGCAAACAGATCAAACTGGGCAACGGCTGGTTCGTCGAGCCGCAAGTGGAACTGACCGCAACCCGTACTCAGGGCGCGAGCTACACCGCGAGCAATGGCCTGAAGGTCAAGTCCGACGACATGGATTCCCTGCAAAGCCGCGTCGGTTCGTTGTTCGGCCGCAGCATGGAACTGAGCAACGGCATGAAAGCCCAGCCCTACGTGAAAGCCTCTTACGTTACCGAACACGCTGGCAGCAGCAAAGTCAGCGTCAACGGCAATAAACTCGATGCTGAAGTGCCGGGCAACCGTGTCGAATTGGGTTTTGGCGGTGTGCTGCAAGTCAGCGAAAAGAGCAAGATTTCCATCGATGCCGAATACGCCAAGGGCAACTCCATCGAACAACCTTGGGGTGTCAGCGTGGGCTATCGCTACCTCTGGTAATGCAGGAAACGTCGCGGATGCTTGGGACATTTCGTACAAGCATCGCGGCATTTTCCTGAATAGATTGGCGCTTGAATGCCGGACACTGTCCTGAACAACAGAGGAGTTGACTACCATGCCCTGCCTTCCACTTCGCGTACTGGTTCTTGAGGATCACACGTTCCAGCGCTCCGTGGCGGTGAGCATGCTCAAGCATCTGGGCTGCAGTGAAGTGCTGGAGGCGGTCGATGGTGCGCAAGCGCTGGCGCTGCTGGAGACTTCAGGCCCGGTCGATATCGCGCTGTGCGATTTGCAGATGGAGGGCATGGACGGTCTGGAGTTCATCCAGCGCATCGGAGCAAGCGGGCAAGTGCGCTCGATCATCATCAGCAGTTCGTTGTCGGCGGATTTACGCCGCGCGGTGCGGCAGATCGTTTCGCTGCTGGGGCTGGAGTTTCTTGGCGACGTCGGTAAACCTTTGCACGCCGATGCGCTGGGCAAACTGTTGAACAAACAGTTGAACGCCTGCCCGGTGCCGGCATCGCCAGCCGCCGTGGCAACGGACCCGGCCAGTGAATCAGACGTGCGCCGGGCGCTCGCCACGCAGCAATTCAAAGCGTTTTACCAGCCCAAGTTCAACCTGCAAACCGGCGATGTGTGTGGTGTCGAAGTGCTTGCGCGTTGGCTGGATCCCTGCAAGGGCGTGATTTCTCCGGCGGCGTTTCTGCCGACGCTTGAGCGCTGTGGCCTGATGGATCAGTGGTTGTATGCGCAAATGGACCAAGCGCTGCACGTACAGGCGCAAGCCAGGCATCAAGGCTTCGCGTTGAACATGGCGTTCAACCTGCATGCTGCGCAATTGGCCAACCCTGAACTGGCGAGCAACATCCGTCAGTTGCTGACACGTCATGGCGCTGCGGGAAGCGCAGTGACGTTCGAGGTGACCGAAAGCGGTCTGCTGGAGGCGCCGACCATCAGTCTGGAAAGTCTGGTGCGCCTGCGCATGATGGGCTGCAGGCTGTCGATCGACGACTTCGGCGCCGGATTTTCTTCACTGCAACGCCTGTGTCAACTGCCGTTCAACGAAATCAAACTGGACGCCGAATTCGTCCGCACACTGGAACACGAACCGCGCTGCCTGGCGGTCATCGGCAGCACCCTGGCGTTGGGCGAAACCCTCGGCATGTCAGTGGTCATCGAAGGCATCGAAACCGAAGCGCAGTGTCAGCAATTGCGCGCGCTCGGCTGCACGCAAGGGCAGGGCTACTGGTACGCCCGACCCATGGCCGCTGAAGATCTGCTGAAATGGTTGCCCCGAGCAAACGCTGCTCAGAACGCCTGACCCCTCACAATCGCGCCGCGCCGGCCGATAACCTTGCACACGGCTGATTGCTCCAGCGACACGCGGCTGACGGGTTGTATGTGAAAAATACAGAACGTCCGCTTGCTGTCCGGAGTCTACGGTCAATAATCCATGCAAGCAGTCTCAAGAGTCACGCCATGGAAGGTGGCACATTATTTGGGCGAGGGCGTCATGACAGATTTTTCAGAACTATTCCCGCCACCCAGTGGCTGTCAGGGATGCAAGCGTAGCGGCGGATCCGATCTGGATTTTTCCTTCGCCTATCAACCGATCGTCGATCTGCGTGATCGAACAATTTTCGCCCATGAGGCGCTGGTCAGAGGGCCGAGTGGGGAAGGTGCCTTGACGGTGCTCAGTCAGATCGACGACCAGAATCGATACCGGTTCGATCAACTGTGTCGGGTGCGCGCGATATCCACCGCGGCGCAGCTTGGCATGACGCAGCACTTGTCGATCAACTTCCTGCCCAACGCGGTTTACCGCCCGGAGCTGTGTATTCGCAGCACCCTTGAAGCCGCGCGCACGCACAACTTCCCACTGGATCAGTTGATCTTCGAGGCGGTTGAAAGTGAACACGTAGAAAGCAACAAACATTTGACGAACATTCTGCGCGAGTACCGTGAGTTTGGCTTCAAGACCGCCATTGACGACTTCGGCGCAGGCTATTCAGGCTTGAATCTGCTGGCGGATTTTCAGCCGGACCTGATCAAACTCGACATGGCGCTGATCCGCGATGTCCACCTTGATCGTGTACGCCAGGTGATCGTGCGCAGTGTGGTGAATATGTGCATGGAGTTGGGCGTCGAGGTGATCGCCGAAGGCATCGAGCTGCCCGAGGAGCGCGACTTTCTTGCCGACTGCGGGATTTATCTGATGCAGGGATTCTGGTTCGCCAAACCTGCGTTCAAGTCTTTGGCCGAGATACCGGACAATGCCTGGCCATCGCTCTCGGAATGAATTAATCATCGCCAGGCATGTCCGAGTTTTTATCGAGCTGCTCGCCTCTGTGCCTGCGACTTCTCTTCAGCGCAGGAGCTTCATTTGTCCGTTCTAATTCGCAACAACGTCCGTGTTCGAGGTTCGGGACCGGCCACGCTGGTTTTCGCCCACGGTTTTGGCTGCGATCAGAATATGTGGCGGCTGGTGGAGCCGGCATTCAGCGACGCCTATCAAACCGTGTTGTTCGACATTGTCGGCTGTGGCAAATCGGATCTAGCGGCCTATGACGTCGCGCGCTATTCGTCCCTCAAAGGCTATGCGCAAGACATCATCGAGATCATTGAGGAATGCGCGGACGGTCCGGTAATTTTTGTCGGCCACTCGGTGAGTGCGATGGCCGGCGTGCTTGCCGCGAATATGCGCCCGGGGCTGATCGGCGCCCACGTGATGGTGGGGCCGTCGCCGTCCTATATAAATGACGGCGATTACTTTGGCGGCTTCAGCCGCGAAGACATCGAATCGCTGCTGGAAACCCTGGAAAGCAATTATCTCGGTTGGTCGAGTGCGATGGCGCCGGCGATCATGGGCGCGCCTGAGCAGCCTGAACTTGGCGCGGAACTGACCAATAGCTTCTGCCAGACCGACCCGGAAATCGCCCGGCGTTTCGCCCGCGTGACGTTCCTTTCGGACAATCGCAGCGACGTGGCGAAGCTGGACGCGCCAGCGCTGATCATTCAGTCAAACGAAGACATCATCGCGCCCGTCGAGGTCGGCGAATACCTGCATCGGGTGATTCCGCACAGTCGACTGGAAGTGATCGACAACGTTGGCCACTGCCCGCACCTGAGTGCGCCAGACCTTTGCATCGATGCGATCCGAAGCTTCCTCGCAAGCGTTCAGGATCGCATCGTCAATGCCGGTTGATCCTGTCCAGCTGCCTGACGCCGAAGCACTTTTCGAGCACGCGACCTGCGCACTGATCATCACTGACAAGACCGGCCTGATCCTCAGAGCCAATGCCACATTTTGTGGCTGGCTCGGTTACACCCGCGAGCAACTGGTGGGGCGGCGCAAGTTGCAGGAACTGCTGAATATCGGCGGGCGGATTTTCCACCAGACTCACTGGATGCCGCTGCTGCAGATGCAGGGTTCGATTTCCGAGGTCAAGCTTGAGTTCAAGGCGCAGGACGGCAAGACCCTGCCGATGATCCTCAACGTCGTCAGGCGCGAACACCCGACTGGCACCTTCGACGAAGTGTCGGCGTTCGTGGTGATCGAACGTCATCGGTTCGAGCAGGAAGTGTTGATCTCCAAGCGCCAGGCCGAGGACTCGCTGGCCGCGCACCTGGCGTTACAACGCGACCTCTCGGTCGCTGATGCAAGGCTGCGCGTTGCGCTGGAATCGGCGCAGATGCACGTCTGGGATGTGGATCCGGTGACCCGTGAGCGCCGCTACGACGACAGCGTCGCGCAGCTGTTGGGCTATGCGTCGAGCCAGGCTGTCAGCAATGTCGAGTATTCGCGCTGCATCGACCCCAAGGATCATCAGAAAGAACTCGACCTGTTTGCCGCGGCACTCGGGTCTGTCGCCCAGGAGTATCGATGCATCTACCGCTTGAATGGTATTGACGGCGTGCAGCGCACCGTACTTTCGACCGGGCGCGCAGCGTTTGATCCGGATGACCGGCTCGTGCAGTTTGTCGGCATTCTCCACGACATCACCGATGTCACTCGAGCTGCCGAAGACCGCGCGTTGTTCGCCGAACAGATGGTCGGGATTGTCAGCCATGACCTGCGTAATCCGCTGTCGGTGATCTCGATGGCGGCAGAAATGCTCGAACGCCAGGGGCTCACGCCCAAACAGCAGAAATTCGTCTCTCATGCTCAAGACGCTGCGCAGCGTGCGCGCAGGTTGATCAATGATCTGCTGGACTTCACCCAGGCGCGGATCGGCCGCGGTATCGGCGTGACCACCGTGCCTGTCGACCTGCACCGGTTGATCGGCGGGACCGTCGAGCAACTGCGCATCGTTTATCCGGCACGCGAGCTCGTCCACATCAGCCGTGGCGAGGGTGCCTGCGTTGCGGATGCCGACCGACTGTCCCAGCTGGCCGGCAATCTGATTTCCAACGCGGTCGCGTACGGTGCAGTTGACCGCCCGATAACCGTCTCCACCGTAGTGACCCACGACTGTTTTGAATTGGCGGTACACAACTGGGGGACGCCGATTCCCGAGCAGTTCATCGCCAATGTCTTCAGTCCGATGACCCGTGGCGTGAATCTCCCGCAGGACACGCGCAGCGTGGGTCTGGGATTGTTCATCGTCAGCGAAATCGTCAAGGCTCACGGCGGTACGGTTGCAGTGACATCGACGGCAGAAGAAGGGACGACCTTCAAAGGCGTTTTTCCGCTGATCTGACTTGGTCATCGGCAGTTTATTTTTTCTGCCTTCCTTTGGAAGTGGCGATAGCCCCGGCGTGGAAATGGCGTTAGCATCCATTCCATTGGTTAAACAGCGTGTTTTTCAGATCAGGGTCGCATTGTGGAAAAGCTAAATCGCCTTCAGAGCGGAATCGAAGGTCTGGATGCTCTGCTCAAGGGAGGGTTTGTCGCAGGTGCCTCCTATATCATTCAGGGGCGTCCGGGGTCTGGCAAAACCATCCTCGCCAATCAACTTGGATTTCACCATGCAAGCAATGGTGGCCGGGTGCTGGTCGCCACGCTGCTGGCCGAATCCCACGACCGGCTGTTCCAGTTCCTGTCGACGCTGAGCTTCTTCGATGCGGCCAGGGTTGGAGCGGAAATCCAGTTTGTCAGCGCGTTCGATACGCTGGAAAACGAAGGGCTTGATGAAGTCGTCAAGTTGCTGCGGCGTGAGATCAGCCGTCAGAAAGCCACGGTTATGGTGGTCGACGGCTTGCTCAACGCACGGTCGAAGGCCGACTCACCGATCGACACCAAAAAATTCATCTCCGAACTGCAAGGGCATGCCGCGTTTGCCGGTTGCACGGTGCTGTTTCTCACCAGTTCGCGACTGGACGATGGCAGCCCTGAACACACCATGGTCGATGGCGTCATCGAAATGGGTGAAGAGCTGTTCGGCACGCGTTCGGTACGGCGCATTCAAATGCGCAAGACCCGTGGCAGCGGCGCACTGACCGGGTTGCACGAGTGCGAAATCACCGATCAGGGGTTGGTTGTGTACCCGCGTCTGGAGAGCCTCTACAGCCATCCGTCATCGGCCGACAGCGCCGACATGACCCGGATCGGCAGCGGCATTCCTGCACTGGACCAGATACTGGGCGGTGGCCTGTACAGTTCCAGCGTAACGCTGGTCATGGGGCCTTCCGGGATCGGCAAGACGACGCTGGGGCTCAAATTCCTGTCCGAGTCGACGGTCGAGGAACCGGGCCTGCACTTCGGTTTCTATGAGAGCCCACAACGCTTGTGTCTGAAGGGTGAATCGCTGGGGATCGATATCAAGAGCATGGAGCGCAGCGGTGCCTTGAGCATTGTCTGGCAGCCGACCACCGAAGGACTGCTGGATGGATTGGGCGCGCGCCTGCTGAGCATTGTTGAAGAGAAGGGCATCAAGCGTCTGTTCATCGATAGCTTGAGCGGCATGACCCGGGTTTCGACCAATCCGGCACGCATCACTGATTTTTACAGCGCGCTGATGAACGAATTGCGCTCCCGCGGAGTGACAGTCTTTGCTTCATGGGAAATGCGCGGCATGTTCGGTTCCGAGATCAGCGCACCGAACTCTGACCTGTCGAGCATTGTCGACAACCTGATGCTCATGCGCTTCTTCGAGAATCGCTCTGAACTAAGCAGGACCGTTTCCATTCTTAAAGTTAGAGATAGCTCTTATGACCCCTCACTCTTCGAGGTGGTTATCCGTGACCAAGACGTTGATCTGAAAAAGGCTTCAAGTAATGAACCGCCAGTTCCCACTCATTCAGCGCTGCCTGGTTCAACATCCTAAGTCTTTGATTCGGGTTAAATTGACATGACCACTATCCTGGTCGTCGACGACGAGTATTTGATCGCTGATATTCTCGGCTATGCACTGGAAGACGAGGGGTACATGGTCGTGAAAGCGAGTAATGGCCAGAAGGGACTTGAAGTGCTGGACCGCGAACGCCCCGCACTGATCATTACTGACTTCATGATGCCGGTGATGGACGGCCTCGAGTTTGCCAAAGCCGTCCGCGCACAGCCCTCCGTCAATCATCTGCCGATCATTCTGGTCAGCGGCGCGCAAGCGCATATCGGCATGCAGCGCTCGGACCTGTTCGACGCGGTGCTGGACAAGCCGTTCAACATTGACGTGGTGATTGCCGAGGTCAGAAGCCTTCTGCGGGCTGGCAGCTGATCCAGCCTTACTGACTATTCGGGTTGTCCAGACTTGCCCAACGCATGCTCGATGATCAGTGCGGCCAGCAAGCGCACCGGTTCTGTCAGGCTTTGCCGAGACCGGTGGATCAGCCCGATATCACGATGAAAAGTGTGCTGCCCCAGATCCAGCGCGCGCACTCCCGCCGGCAATTGCTCAAGCGTCGCCGTCTGCGGTACCAGCGCCACGCCGACGCCGTTCTCCACCAGTTTGACGATCGCTTCCAGCTCATCCAGCTCGCAAACCTCGCGCAAGTTGAAGTGCATCTGCCGCAGGAAACGATCGACCTGCCTGCCACCAAATGACGACCGGTCGTAGCGAACGAACGGCTGACTCGAAAGCAATTCGACCCAGTCTTCTCCTGGCAGGTCCTGCGGTACGAGCAGGCGATAAGGCTCAAGCGCCAGCGTGGTCCAGCGCAAATCGCTGTGCAGCGAGAAGGGCGGACGGATGATCGCAGCCATGTCGATCTCGCCGGCATCCACCAGATTGACTAACTCCATCGACAGACCGGGGACGACCCGTGTCCTGCACTGCGGACTTTGCTGGTGAAATCTGGCGAGCGCATCCGGCAGAAACGAGCGCTGCACAGACGCGATGGCCCCGACATTGACGAGCACGCTCGCCGGCAATCCGACCGTGTTCGACCCCAGATTCTCGTAAAGGCGCAACAGCTCCTGAGCTTGCAGAAGTATCTGATGACCCATTCGATTGAGATGGGCAGTGCGCCCCTTGCGGTCAAATATCTCAAAGCCGAGTTCAGCCTCCAGACGCTGGATCTGCGCGCTGACGGCGGCCTGCGTCAGGCCGATTTTATTACCCGCAGCGGCGAAAGTGCCTTCGCGTGCAACCGCGATGAGTGTCTTCAGTTCTTTGATCATTCACAAATATTAATTGTGTTTCTGAGAAATATATATTGATTTTTTTGCTGGAATTGCCGGCCTAGGATGGGCCTGTCATCCACCAACAACAATATCGCCCTGGAGTTCTGATGAGCCTCTCGCCTTTCCACCTCGCAATACCGGTTTACGACCTCGCAGCTGCGCGCACCTTTTACGGTGAAGTGTTCGGTCTGCAAGAAGGTCGTTCCAGCAATCAGTGGGTCGACTTCGACTTTTACGGCCATCAACTGGTGATTCATGAACACCCGAAAACCGCTTCGCAGGAAAGCGTCCACAGCAATCCGGTCGATGGACATGACGTCCCGGTTCCGCACTTCGGGATCATTCTGGGCTGGGCCGAATGGGAAGCACTGGCGGAACGCCTGAAGTCTTTCGGCACCGAGTTTGTCATCGAGCCCTACATCCGTTTCAAAGGCCAGGTCGGCGAACAAGCCACCATGTTCTTGTTCGACCCGTGCGGCAACGCGCTTGAATTCAAGGCCTTCAAGGATATGGGCCAACTGTTCGCCAAATAACCGCAGTACCCATGGCACAACCCTGTTGTGCCATTTGATCTCAAGTGAGCTGGAAGCTCATGACTCTAGCAACTGCCATTAACGCAGACCTTTCATTCCAACAAGAAGGCTAGACATGAAACGTATTCCCTTGGTGTGGCAAATCGTTGCCGGGCTGTTGCTCGGCGTGTTCGTCGGTTGGTATTTCAATACGCATCCGCAGTATCAATCGTGGGTCAGCGCGGAAATTCTCAAACCGTTGGGCGACATCTTCATCAAGATGATGAAGATGGTGGTGGTGCCGATCGTGTTCTGTTGCATGATTCTCGGCATTGCAGGTGGCGGTGATAACAAGTCGTTCGGCCGCATGGGCGCCAAGTCGTTAGGCTACTTCTTTGCGATCACCGGGCTGGCGATTGTGCTGGGCCTGGTTTTTGCGAACATCTTCGAGCCTGGCAGCGGGACTGATATTTCCGGTATTACCCATAGCGCTGCGTCGATAACCATGGAGCCTTCAAAGGGCGCCTTGGTGATCGTGCAGAACATCGTCCCTGATAACGTGTTTGTGGCGATGTCGGAAGCGAAGTTGCTTTCGGTACTGTTCTTCGCGGTGTTGTTTGGCATGGCATTGAATGCGCTGCCAAGGGAGAAAAGCGCGCCTGTGGTAGCGGTGGTGCAGGGCATTTCCGATGCGATGTTCAAAGTGGTGTCGATCGTTATGGCCTACGCGCCGATTGGTGTGTTCGGCATGATCGGCGCGACGGTCGCGACCTTTGGTTTTGCCTCGCTATTGCCGCTGCTCAAATTGATCGGTGTGGTTTATCTGGCGCTGGTTGTGTTCGCCGTGGTGGTGCTCGGCGGGATCTGTTATCTGATCGGCGAGAACATCTTCAAGTTGATCAAATACTTTCGCAACGAGCTGATTCTGGCGTTCTCGAGCGCCGCTTCCGCAGCAGTCATGCCGCAGTTGATGAGCAAACTGGAAAGTTATGGCGTGCCGCGCCGGATCGTCAGTTTTGTGGTGCCGGTGGGCTATGCGTTCAACCTCGATGGGGCGTCGATCTTCCTCGGCGTGGCGACCATTTTTGTCGCGCAACTGTATGGCATCGACTTGTCACTTTCGCAGCAGATCTTGCTGGTGGTGACGATGGTGCTGACCTCCAAGGGGGCGGCCGGAGTGCCGGGGTTCGCCATCATTATTCTGTCGGCGACGCTGGCATCCGCCGGTTTGCCATTAGAAGGCGTAGCACTGATCGCGGGCATTTTCCGGATCATCGACAGCGGCACCACGACGCTGAACGTGCTGGGTAATGCGGTTGCACCGTTGGTCATTGCGAAGTGGGAGAGGGCGGCGTTAGAGCCTTCTTCAACGATATCGGCAGTGCAAAAAGTCTAATGTTCCAAGTCACTTCGTCAGGTGGCGGCACGAGTTACTAGACGACCGGTCTAGTTTTGTATAGGCTGCTTCCCCATGAAGAAACCTATCCAAGACATGCGACAGCACATCATCGATGTGGCCAAGTCGTTGATGACCAACAAAGGCTACACCGCCGTCGGCTTGTCGGAAGTGCTGACAACCGCGGGCGTGCCGAAGGGGTCGTTCTATCACTACTTCCGTTCGAAAGAGGAATTCGGCCAGGCGCTGCTCGAAGAGTACTTTCAGGAGTACATCGGCCGCGTTGACATCGTCATGGCGGCAGAGGGCACTGGCGCCGAGCGGCTGTTGGGCTACTTGAACTATTGGGCCAAGACCCAGGCGTTCGATCACCCCGAGGAGAAATGCCTGGTGGTGAAACTCGGCGCGGAAGTCTGCGACTTGTCCGAAGACATGCGCACGGTGCTGGAGGAAGGCACCGCCCTGATCATCCAGCGTATCGAACGCTGTGTTGAACAGGGCATGGCGGACGGCTCTGTGACAACGACCCAGGATGCGGCTTCGTTAGCCGAATCGCTCTATCAGCTGTGGCTGGGTGCTTCGTTGCTGGTCAAGGTCAAGAAGACCACCGACCCCTTTGAAACCGCACTGATCACGAGCAAACGCCTGCTGGTATAGAGGCGTTTTTTTTAACCGGATAACTAGACGACCGGTCTAATATTTGAGGAATCCAACATGATTGATAACAGTCGCAACACCGATCTTTTCGCGCCGACGCAGATGGGCGCGCTGCAATTGGCCAACCGCATCGTGATGGCTCCGGTGACACGCAGCCGTATGGCCGAAGACGGCGTGCCCAACGAACTGCACGCGACTTATTACGCCCAGCGGGCCAGCGCCGGCCTGATCATCGCCGAAGCCACAAACATTTCTGCGCAAGGGCGTGGCTATGCCAAAACGCCGGGCATCTGGACCGAGGAGCAAGTCGCAGGCTGGAAAAAAGTCACGGACGCGGTCCACGCGGCGGGCGGCAAAATCGTCAGCCAACTGTGGCATGTCGGTCGCTTTTCCAGCGTCGAGTTACAGCCGAACGGCGAATCGCCGGTGGCTCCGTCGGCGATCAAAGCCGAGGGCAGCACCTACACCGAAAACGGCTTTGTTGAAGTATCAATGCCGCGCGCCCTGGAAACCTCGGAAATTCCCGGCATCATCGAGCAATACAAACACGCGGCTGAAAACGCTAAACGCGCCGGTTTCGATGGCGTGGAAGTGCATTCCGCCAACAGCTATCTGCTCGACCAGTTTCTGCGCGATTCGACCAATCAGCGCACTGACCAATACGGCGGTTCGATTGAAAACCGCACACGTCTGACGCTGGAAGTCACCGAGGCCGTTGTTGAGATCTGGGGCAGTGATCGGGTCGGCATCCGTCTTTCGCCAGTGACCCCGGATGCGGGAAATACGCCGCCCGACAGCAATGTCATGGCGACTTACGGCTATCTGATCCAGCAGCTCAATCGCTTCAATCTGGCCTATTTGCACTTTGTCGAAGGCGCCACTGCCACCTCGCGCACCGTGCCGGAAGGCGTGGATCTGGACGCACTGAGCGCGCAGTTCGAAGGGGCGTTCATCGGCAACAACAACTACGACCTGGACATGGCACTGGAGCGTCGGGCGCAGGGCCGCATCGACGCGGTGGCATTCGGTCGCCTGTTCATCTCCAACCCGGATCTGGTGCAACGACTGCGCCACGGCATCGAGCTGACCATCGCCCCGCGTGAGAGCTACTACGGTGGCGGCGCCAAGGGTTATACCGACTGGCCGAACGCTGCTGCCTGAGTCCGGCCGATCAGAATTCACCGCGAAGAGACATTGAACATGAATTATCTGCAGAACAAAGTCGCCATCGTCACCGGCGCGTCCTCCGGCATTGGTGCCGCTACGACTCGCGCGCTGGCTGCACATGGCGTGCGCGTCGTGGCCGCGGCGCTTGATCAGCAAGGTCTGGAAGCGTTCGTCGCCGAGCTGCGCGAAGCCGGCCACGAGGTGCTCGCGTTCACCACCGACGTCACTCGACCAGAGCAAACCAGCACGCTGGCGCAGTTTGCCCACGACACCTACGGCGCCGTCGACATTCTGGTGAACAACGCTGGCCTGATGCTGTTCTCCAACTGGGTCGATCTGGCCGTGCAGGATTGGGACAAGATGATCGACGTGAACATCAAAGGCTATCTCAACGCCATCGCAGGCGTGCTGCCGTTCATGCTGGAACAGAAGTCCGGGCAGATCCTCAACATGGACTCCGTGGCCGGCCATCAGGTCGGGCCGGCGGCGGGCGTGTACAGCGCTACCAAATTCTTCGTCCAGGCCATGACCGAGTCGATGCGCAAAGAGCTCGGCGTGCAGCACGGCATTCGCGTCAACACCGTCAGCCCCGGCGTGATCAACACCGGTTGGGCCGATAAGGTCAGCGATCCCGAAGGGCGCAAAGCCGCGCAGGAACTGAACAAGATCGCCATCGCGCCCGATGACATTGCGCGCGCCGTGATCTATGCGCTCAACCAGCCGGAAAACGTAACGGTCAACGACCTGATCATCTCGCCGACGCGCCAGGATTGGTAACGCTAGTCGGCCATCAACTCCAGCACTCAATCCCGAGTGCTCACCCAAAGGAAACCACCATGTCCAAGAACATCAAAGCCGTCGCCACCGCTGACTACAACGCGGTCATCGCCACTGCCAATCAATACGTCGAAGGCCTGCGCGTCGGTAGCTCGGCCGATATCGCCAAAGCCTTCCACCAAGACGCCGTGATGTACGGTTTCACCAACGGCCAACTGCTCGGCGGCCCGATCAAAAACCTGTTCGATTTCGTCGACAGCAACGGTAAAGCCGCCAACATCACTACCCGACTCGACGTGCTGGCGATCACGCCAACCACCGCTGTGGTACGCGTTGATATGGAGCAGGACGCCATCGGCGCCGACTACAACGATTACCTGACCCTGATCAAAATTGACGGCAGCTGGAAAGTCATCGCCAAGGTTTATCACCAGTTCGAAAACTGAGTCCGTTCGCCCCGATGGCCGGTCCGCCGGGGCGGCGTTTACGCCCGAATAATCAGGAGGAAATCACAGTGCCGAGGGTCGAATTTTCCGCTGTGCTGGACAGCGATACAGGACACGCATGGAGCGTGTTGAAGCAGTTTGGCGAAATCCACAAATGGCATCCATCAATTGTGCAAAGCACGATTGAGGGCAATCAGACTGACGCCATCGTGGGATGCGTGCGCAAACTGGTACTGGTCGATGGCGCCGTGGTCAGAGAGCGTTTGCTGGCAGTTGATGATCGACATCTGACGTTGTCGTATCGCTTCGAAGAGGCGCCGCTCCCGCTGGATAACTACGTGGCCACGGTGAAGCTTGAGCCACTCACCGGCCAGGCAAAATCCTTTATCAAATGGTCGGCCAGCTTCGATGTGCGCGACCTGGCGACTGCGCAGCAGTATGAAGCGCTGATCCGTGGACTGATTGTGGACGGTCACAACAGTCTTCAGGAATTCCTCGCGACGCCGTGAACCTCACGGCGCCGAACTTTTATGCCGGCGGCAACGCTCCGAGCAATACCGCACTTCATCCCAACAGCGCGCCCATTTCTTGCGCCACGCAAAGGGCAGGCCGCAGACCACGCAGGTTTTGACCGGGAGTTCGCTTTTCTTCAAAGCGCCTCCCCGGCATCCAGTTTCGCCAGCAGCATCTGCCCGCGTTGCCAGAGCGCTTGCTGCTTGGCCTCAGTCATGCGATCAAGGTTTTTGTAGAGCATGCCCATGCGCTGATTGCCGCGCAAAACGTCGCCGTGACGCATCAGGAAATGCCAGTACAGGGAATTGAACGGGCAGGCATTGTCAGCAGTGCTTTCGGTGACTTTGTACGCGCAGTCGCCGCAGTAATTCGACATGCGTTTGATGTACTGGCCGCTGGCGCAATATGGCTTGGAACCCAGATAACCGCCGTCGGCGTGCATGACCATGCCCAACGTGTTGGGCAGCTCGACCCAGTCGAAGGCGTCCATGTAGATCGCCAGATACCACTCGCAAATCTCGCTCGGCGCAATGCCGGCGAGCAGGGCAAAGTTGCCCGTCACCATCAATCGCTGAATGTGATGTGCGTAGGCGAACTCCAGACTTTGGCCAATCGCCTGACGCATGCAATTCATCTTGGTATCAGCAGTCCAGTAGAACTCCGGAAGCGCGCGGCTGTTGCCGAACACGTTGCCATTCGCATACTCCGGCATCTTCAGCCAATACACGCCGCGCACGTATTCACGCCAGCCGATCAACTGGCGGATAAAGCCTTCAGCCGCGTTCAAAGGGACACTGCCAGACCAGTAGGCGGACTCGACGTCGCTGCATACCTGACGCAAATCCAGCAGGCCGATATTCAGCGCGGCGCTGATGCGTGCGTGAAACAGGAACGGCTCGTTGCTGGCCATCGCATCCTGATAGTCGCCGAATCCGGCCAGCGCATAATCGAGGAAATACGCCCACAGCTCCTGCGCCTCGGCGTGGGTCACCGGGTAGTCGAAATTGTCTACGGCGCCGTAGTGACTGGCGAAACGTTCCTTGACCAGTGCGATGACCTCGCGGGTAATCGTATCTGCAGAGAAACGTGCCGGGTAGGGCGCCTTCACGCCCTTGGGCAATGCCTTGCGATTGTCCGCATCGAAGTTCCACGCGCCGCCGACCGGCGTACCGTCGTCGTTGAGCAAAAGCCTGCTTTTGCGACGCATCTCGCGATAGAAGAACTCCATGCGCAGTTGCTTCTTGTCCTTGGCCCAGGCAGCGAATTCGTCGCGGCTACACAGGAAACGGCTGTCGGCGTGCCACTCGATCGGCAGGCCGCAATCCTTCATCGATTGCTCCAGCCGCCAGTCGCCGCACTCGGTTACGTGCACTTCTTCAGCGCGCGTCTGCGCCTGCCAGCGCTGTAACTCGCCGGGCACCGAACCGGTGTTTTGCGGGTCATCGAGGGTGACGTACTGCACCTGAAAACCCTGCTGGCGCAGTTCTTCCGCGAAATGGCGCATGGCGCTGAAGATCAGCACGATCTTCTGCGGATGGTGCGGCACATGGCTGGCTTCTTCCATGACCTCCACCAGCAACACCCTGTCGCGCTCGGCATCCAGCCCCTGCAAGCAGGCCAGATCAAACGATAACTGGTCGCCGAGAACCAGGCACAGACGGCGAATCGCGTTCATTTTGCTCAATCCAATAGGTGACCATGAGGTCTAGACACTATTTTCGCCTGCAAACTCCACGCGCCTCAATGCCGTTGTTGCGGCGCGTCCGGCCATGAACGCGAGAACAGCGGCTACGCCGAGCAAAACCGCACTCAATTCGAACGTTGCACGGTAGCCGCTGGTATCGAAAGCCAACCCGCCAAGGGTGGCGCCCGAAGCAATGGCGAGCTGGATGATTGCCACCATCAGCCCGCCGCCTGCTTCGGCATCATCGGGTAAGGTCCTCGCCAGCCACGTCCACCAGCCGACCGGCGCGGCGGTCGCAACCAGTCCCCACAAGCCGAGCAATACCGTGGTGATCAGCGCCGAGCTGCCAAACGCGACCAGCGCCATGGCGATCACCGCCATCAACATCGGGATCACGATCAACGTCCGCTGCAGGCCCTTTTTGATGAAGGCCTCGATCAGGAAGGTTCCGGCAAGCCCGGCCAGTCCCAACACCAGCAACATCAGCGACAGCATGGAAACGCTGACGTGAGTGACGGTTTCCAGGAACGGTCGCAGGTAGGTGAACAGCATGAACTGGCCCATGAAAAACACGCTGACGGCAATCATGCCCAGTGCGACGGGTCCGTTCTTCATCAACCGGAAGACATTGGTGCTAGCAGTATTGGCCTGGGCTTTCATTGCCGGCAGGCTGAACAACAGCCAGACCGTGGCGATCAGCCCCATCGGCACCACGCAAAAGAACGCGCCGCGCCAGCCGATCAGCGAACCGAGGAAACTCCCCAGCGGCGCTGCAACCACCGTCGCCAGTGCGTTGCCGCCATTGACGATGGCCATCGCCCGCGTCACCTGATCGTCAGGTACCAGGCGCATTGCCGTTGCCGCCGACAGCGACCAGAACCCACCGATGGCTACGCCGATCAGCGCACGGCCAATCATGAATATCGTGTAGTTCGGCGCGAACGCGACCACCGTTCCAGACACGATCATCAGCACGGTCAGCGACACCAGCAGCGGTTTGCGTCCGACCCGCGCCGCGACCAGCGGGATCAACAGACTGGTGAACAAGGCAAATACGCCCGACACGGAAATGCCCTGACCGGCCTGACCTTCCGTGACGTGCAGATCCGCCGCGATCGGCGTCAGCAGGCTGACCGGCATGAACTCGGACGCCACCAGCACAAACGCGGCCAGCGACATGGCGAAGACAGCGCCCCAGGAATACGAGGGCGTTGCGGGAGGGGAATGGGTCATGGTTTGAATCCTGTATTGCGTGAAGCGTCGCGGCCTCGCGAGCGAGGCCGCGATCAGGCTACTTCAGGTGAGTTTTGAAGAACGCGGTCAACTTGGCGAACGGAATCAGCTCGACCCGATCGTAAAGATCCACGTGCCCGGCGCCCGGGACGATCACCAGCTCTTTAGGCTCGGCGGCGCGTTCAAAGGCGTCCTCGCTGAACTCACGCGAGTGCGCCGCAGCGCCGGCGATGAACAGCATTGGCCGCGGCGAAATGCTCTCGATATCGTTGAACGGATAGAAGTTCATGAACTTCACGTTGCTGGTCAGCGTCGGCATGGTGGTGGTCTGCGCCGAGGCGCCGGCCGGGGTGACTTCGCCGCGCGGGGTGCGATAGAAGTCGTAAAACTCATCGCCGATGGCATTGCCGGTCAGTTGCAGCGGCGTGCCGCCGGTGTAGCGCACGGCGCCGCCCTGGAATTCCACATCACGCTGCGCGGCTGCTTCAGCAATGATTTTCTGACGCTGGGCCAGTGTCACCGAATGCTTGAGGCCGTTACGGTTGGCCGCGCCCATGTCGTACATGCTCACCGTGGCGATGGCTTTCATACGCGGATCGATCTTCGCCGCGCTTATGGCGAAGCTGCCACTGCCGCAGATGCCGATCACGCCGATACGCTGGGGATCAACCAGCGGTCGAGTGCCGAGGAAATCCACGGCGGCGCTGAAGTCCTCGGCGTAGATATCCGGTGACACGGCCTGACGCGGCGTACCTGCGCTGGCGCCCCAGAACGACAAGTCCAGCGACAAGGTGACAAAGCCTTGTTCGGCCATTTTGGTGGCGTACAGGTTGGCACTTTGTTCCTTCACCGCGCCCATGGGGTGACCGACGATGATGGCGGCATTTTTCGAGTCGGGTTTCAGGCCTTTCGGGGTGAACAGATTGCCCGCGACCTGCATGCCGTATTGATTGTTGAAGGTGACTTTTTCCATGCTCACCTGATCGCTTTTGTAGAAGTTGTCGGCACCGTTTGACATGTCGGCTCCCATTGAAGAAAACGAGGTCGCAAGCAGCCCGAGGGCCAGCAAAATTCCTTTCACGGGTAATTCCTTTCGAGTGAGTGGGCGAGCCAACATTCTCTCGCCCACGCCAGGCGTGCCGTAGTGCAATGCGCTGGATTGCTTGCCTGATCCTATGAGTCTTGAGTGTTTAGCGCGACGCATGTGCGCGGGGGCGCTAGAGTTCAGGCAAAGAGGGATTGAACGAAAATGACCAGCCTGCAAGAAACCGACACTCAGCGCACGGCGCTCGTGCAAACGCTGACACAGATCATCGCCGCCCGTGTTGCAGAACCGGGTGACTTCCCGATGCCGATTGCCGGGCTTGGCTTCTTCCGCCGCGAACAGCCATCAGCGCCGGTGGTGTGCATGGTCGAGCCGAGCATCATTCTGGTCGCGCAAGGCGAGAAGCAGCTGTGGGTCGGCGGCGAGGGGTATCCCTATGACACCTCGCGGTTTCTGGTCACGTCGTTGAACCTGCCGGCAAATTCCGAAGTGCTTGTGGCCAGTCCGGCTCTGCCGTGTCTGGGGCTGACGTTCAAGCTCGACCTGCGCATGCTCGCCGAGCTGGTGGCGCAGAATGAAACCCCGCCTGCGCGCGAGCGAGCAGTTTCCAAAGGCGTGGGGATTGGCACGGTTACCGTGGAAATGTTGAAGTCATTCGAGCGGCTGCTGGCACTGCTGGATGAACCCGAGGCGATCCCGGTGCTCGCACCGCTGATCCAGCGCGAAATTCACTTTCGTCTGCTGCAAAGTGATCAGGCGGGGCGGTTGCGGCAAATCATCGCCGTCGACGGTCAGGGCTACCGGATCGCCAAAGCCATCGACTGGCTGAAAGTCAATTACACCTCACCGGTACGCATCGAAGAACTCGCCGCACGGGTGCAGATGAGCGCGCCAACCTTCCATCACCACTTCCGCCAACTGACGGCGATGAGCCCGTTGCAATACCAGAAATGGCTGCGTCTGAATGAGGCGCGGCGACTGATGCTGGTCGAGCATCAGGATGCGTCAACGGCGGCGTTCAAGGTCGGTTATGAAAGTCCGTCGCAATTCAGCCGCGAGTACAGTCGGCTGTTCGGGGCGGCGCCGAAGCGTGATATCGAAGCGTTGCGCGGGGTTTGATGCCCACCCGCAGATGGGCATCGCGGGTTATCCAGCCAGCGTCGCGTTATCAATCACGAAGCGATACTTCACATCGCCCTTGAGCAGGCGCTCGTAGGATTCGTTGATCTGATCCGCGCGAATCAGTTCGATATCCGACACGATGCCGTGCTCGGCGCAGAAATGGGCACAATCACGCAGGCGAGGTGTGAGACATCAGCAGGGATTTAATCCAGATCTGCAGCTTCATGCCGCTCGGGCACCTGACTCGCCTCATCGCCCCACGTGCGATTGACGCGCTGACCGCGAATCACCGCCGGCCGCTTGGCAATTTCTTCGGCCCAGCGCTGCAGGTGCGTGTACTCGTGCGCCGAGAGAAACTCCGCCGCCGAGTAGACATTGTTGCGAATCAGTTGCCCGTACCACGGCCAGACCGCGATGTCGGCGATGCTGTAGCTGTCGCCCGCCAGGTAACGACTTTCGCCGAGGCGTCGATCCAATACATCCAGTTGACGTTTGGTTTCCATGGTAAAGCGGTTGATCGGGTACTCAAGCTTGTCCGGCGCGTACGCATAGAAGTGCCCGAAGCCGCCGCCCAGATAGGGTGCGGCGCCCATTTGCCAGAACAGCCAGTTCAAGGTTTCGGTACGACCGGCCGGATCGGTTGGCAGGAACGCGCCGAACTTCTCCGCCAGATAAAGCAGGATCGCACCGGACTCAAACACGCGAATCGGCGGCTCGACGCTGCGATCGAGCAACGCCGGAATCTTCGAATTCGGATTGATCTCGACGAAGCCGCTGGAAAACTGATCACCCTCGCCGATACGGATCAGCCAGGCGTCGTACTCGGCCGCGCTATGCCCCAGCGCCAGCAGTTCTTCGAGCAGAATCGTGACCTTCACGCCATTCGGTGTGGCCAGCGAATACAGCTGCAACGGCTGCTTGCCGACCGGCAGAGTTTTTTCATGCGTCGGCCCGGCAGTCGGGCGATTGATGTTGGCGAACTGACCGCCAGACGGCGCGTCGTTTTTCCAGACTTGCGGCGGAACGTAAGACGCTTTGCTCATGACACAGACCTCATCGGTTGCTTGCTGGGCTAGGCGCCGATTCTGTCGGTTGATTGTGGGGCGGACAAGGGGTCATTGATGAAATCAGCAGCCGGCAAGCTCGCGACAAACGCCGCGATTTGCCCAGTACCGCGTAAATGCACTACGGGAACGTCGGGGCCGACGGCCAAGCGCACTGCGTCGATGCCCGGCCGATAGCCACGATCAAAAGTCCACACGAACTTGAGAAAGGTCAGGAATTCCCGGTCGAGTTTCTCTGTGCAACCAGCGGCAAGATCCGCGCGAGGGCGGTTCATGACGCTGCGCACGATCACCCGCCAGAAACAGGTAAGCCGCGGGGTGTCGAGCCAGATAATCAGGTCGGCACGCGGCAGGCGCAACTCGAAGGTGCGCCGCGCATAGTTGCCTTCACACACCCAGTTATCGGCGGCGATTGCTTCGCGAACCCTTGCGCGAAATTGCTCAGCGTCGGGTTCGACCCAGCCGGGTTCCCAGAACAGCGTGTCGAGGTGTATGACCGGCAGGTCCAGACGCTTGCCGAGCGCGCGGGCGAGGGTGGATTTGCCGCTGCCCGCGTTGCCCAGAATCACAATCCGTTGCATGAAGCTTTCCTGTCTTGAAAAAGCCGGAGATTGTGCCGGTTTTGGATGAACTGCTAAAGCGCTTGCCTGCGGTTAAACATATGCAAAAAGCCTTTAGTCGAACACCAGATCCGGAACGAGCGCTGGATATTCCTTGCTCACATCAATCTGTACAAGCGGTTTGCGCATCATCATAGGCGTCTCAAGGTCGTGCGGCTCACGCCGGAATATCGAAGAGGGCAAACATAGCAGCTGAACTAAAACGCTGACCATCAAGTCAGCATATTCAGTTGCTCTCTTCCCTTCACGAGGATCCATTCCATGCACAATGTCACTGTCGAATACCTGTTCAACGGCGAACCGCGCACGCATTCTTTTGAGCTGGAACCTACTGAACTGTCCGACCACGAAGCCGCGATGCACCTGTTGCAACTGCATTTCGGGGATGGCGAAAACAGTCTGATCATGCCGAGTGCGGACGCAACGCCGGAGGAGATTCTGGAGCAGGCTGAGCTGATGGGGCTGACGCAGATCCAGGTGGTCGGTCACCCGGCTTGACTTGACGTGCCGTTAACCGTTTCCAACAAACAACGTTAAAAGACTCAAGTTTCTGGGCAAACCTGTCGATGCACTCCATATACCTCACGGAGTGTTGGCTATGAACTTGAATCGTCTGTCGGTCGGTATCAGCCTGTTATCCGCACTGAGTGGCAGCTGTCTGGCGGCGGCCCCGTCCAGCCAGGGTGTCATCCATTTCACCGGCAGCATCGTGGAACCGGGATGTACGTTTAACGCCGGGACAAGTTCGACCTTCGAACTCAACGGCTGCGCAACCCCGGCGCGTGGCGGCG
Source organism: Pseudomonas sp. TWP3-1 (assembly GCF_049896625.1). Classification (NCBI taxonomy): domain Bacteria; kingdom Pseudomonadati; phylum Pseudomonadota; class Gammaproteobacteria; order Pseudomonadales; family Pseudomonadaceae; genus Pseudomonas; species Pseudomonas sp. TWP3-1. The sequence continues at coordinate 523,974 of NZ_JAFCUQ010000001.1, read as the reverse complement.
CTGTCAGTGCGCGCAGCGTCGAGCCCGTGCGTTCGGTCACGGCGCTGAGGCGTTCTGCAGTCAATGTCAGACTGATCGCCGAGAGTGGCGAAGGTACTCGCTACTCTGACCAGCAGTATCAGTTGGTCGACGGCGCTGGAAAGCCGATCCGCTCGGGAAATTACGTGGTGACACTGACCTCGCCGTGACTCATGCCACAACGCTTAAACCCCACCCCAATATCCCGCTTGTGACGACCACCAGCCACGGCGGGAGCTTCCAGAACATCAGCGCCACCAGTGCGAGCAGTGCGAGGCCAAAGTCTTGCACCTGAACAATCGCACTGGTCCAGACCGGCTGATACAGCGCCGCCAGCAGCAGCCCGACCACCGCCGCATTCACCCCGGCAAGGGCGGACTGCGTACGCCGGTTGCGACGTAATTGCTCCCAGAACGGCAACGCACCCATGATCAGTAAAAACGACGGCGCGAAAATCGCCAGCAGGCAGATCAGACCACCGAGCCAGCCAGATGGAGCGGTACTCATCGATGCGCCAAGGAATGCCGAAAACGTGAACAAGGGCCCGGGCATGGCTTGCACCGCGCCGTAACCGGCGAGGAAAACTTCGTTGCTCACCCATCCGGCTGGCACCACTTGTGATTGCAGCAGTGGCAACACCACGTGCCCTCCGCCAAACACCAGCGCGCCTGCGCGATAAAAGGCGTCGACCACTGCGACAGTCTGATTGGGCAGCGCGTAGGCAAGCAGTGGCAACCCCGCCAGCAATACGAAAAACAACGCAAGCCATATCGCACCCGCACGCCGGCTGATCATGATCGGCAGCGGTTCATGCTCGGCAATCGGCCCCGGTTTGAATATCAGCAGTCCCAAGATGCCTGCGCCGACAATCACGCTGATCTGTCCCAATGCTGACGGTGCAAACAAGGCAACGCACGCCGCAATGATCATGATGCTGACCCGCATCACGTCGGTGCACAGGTGTCGCGCCATCCCCCACACCGCTTGCGCAACCACCGCAACGGCGACCACTTTTAGGCCGTGCAATGCGCCGGGCGAGAGCACCGAACCGTAATGCGAAATGCCCAGCGCGAACGCAATCAGCACGACGGCCGAGGGCAGGGTGAAGCCGGCCCAGGCAGCCAGCGCGCCACGGTAGCCGGCGCGTGACAGGCCCAAGGCGATCCCGACCTGACTGCTCGCAGGCCCCGGCAGAAATTGGCAGAGCGCAACGAGATCTGCGTAGCTGCGTTCACTCAGCCAGCGCCGTCTGGTGACGAATTCATCGCGAAAGTAACCGAGGTGCGCGACGGGACCGCCGAAAGACGTCAGGCCCAGGCGCAGAAAAATCAGAAACACCGATGCCGCGCTGCTTCTATGATCGATGCAACGGTCACTGGTCATGCCTGATCGCCCTGTCAAATGAACTCCGGGAACGCCTTGGTTACAGAGAATTGCTATAGCATTTTGCGAAACATACGTTTCAGTGTGGATACAAGGCAATCTCAATCAACCCATCATGGCGGGTGCATGACTGATAAAACCACCATCGAGGCCGTGAACGCCTCCGACATTCCTGAGGTTCTGGAGTTTGTGCTGCAAGCACGCGCCGAGCTGTTTCCGAAGCTGAGCGCGACTGGAATCCCGGTCGATCTGCAAAAATTTGAAGAAATTTACTTGCGCGGCGAAGGCGCGTTTTTGGTGGCGCGTGACGGAGGACGGATTGTCGCCTCGATCGGCTATCTGCCCTACGACGGACGTTTTTCGCAGTTTGATTATCAGCAACTGAACGTCGTGGAAGTGGTGCGGCTTTTCGTCCTGCCCGCGTTTCGTCGTTCGGGACTGGCCGGCAAGCTCTATCGGGCGTTGAAAGCGCTGGCGGTGGAGAACGGGGTGGAGGTGGTCTATCTGCACACTCATCCGTTCCTGCCGGGCGCGATTGATTTCTGGCTGCGGCAGGGTTTTGAGGTGATCGATGTCGAGGCCGATCCGCTCTGGCAGACGACCCACATGGAGAGTCGTCTGCCGCTGTGATCAGACCGAGCGCAAACGCAGGATCTGCGCCCCATCAAACGGATCGGTCAGGTAATGCGCCTGCACCGCGAAGGTGTCGAGCAGACGTTGCGGAGTCAGGACCTCCAACGGTTTGCCCAGCGCCACCAGACGCCCGCGTTCGAGTACAGCGAGGCGGTCGCAGGTCAGCGCCTGATTCAGATCGTGCAGCGCAATCAGCGTAGTCACCGGCAACGCTTGAACCACATTCAAAATCGCCAGTTGATGCTGGATATCCAGGTGATTAGTCGGCTCGTCGAGCAGCAGGATCTGCGGACGCTGGGCCAGCGCTCGGGCGATGTGTACGCGCTGGCGCTCGCCGCCGGACAGGCTGCGCCAGGTGCGGGTGCTCAGGTGTGTGGCGTCCACATCGTGAAGCGCCTGGTGGACGATTGCATCGTCGGCGGTTGACCACGGGCTCAGGGCCGACAGCCACGGTGTGCGACCGAGCGCGACGGCGTCGAACACGCGGATCGCATCGTCGGTATCGGCCTGTTGTTCGACCACTGCCAGACGTTGCGCGATGTCGCGCCGGGACAAGCGACCAATGGATTGACCTTCAAGTTGAACCGCGCCCGCGGAGGGAACACGCAACCCGGCAAGTAGCTTCAGCAATGTGGATTTCCCCGAACCATTCGGCCCGACGATGCCCAGCGTTTCCCCGCGCTGGACGTCCAGATTGATCCCGTGCAACAACTGCGCGTCACGCACCCTGAACGCCAGATCGGAGCAACTGAGTACGCTCATCGCGCGTTTCTCCGGGCAATCAGAATTAGCGCAAACACCGGCGCGCCGACCAGTGCCGTCACCACGCCAACCGGAATTACCTGACCTTTGATCAGGGTGCGCGACAGCACGTCCGCTGCAATCAGAAATACCGCGCCGCCCAGCGCACTTGCCGGCAGCAAGCGACCGTGACTGGTGCCGAGCATCAGCCGCGCGGCATGCGGAATCACCAGCCCGACAAAACCGATCGAGCCGACAATCGAGACCATCACTGCGGTCACCAGCGCCGCGCAACCGATCAGCACAAACTGCACGCGGCGCACCGGAATGCCCAGCGAAGCCGCCGAGTCGGCACCAAAGGTAAACGCATCCAGCGCCCGCCGATGCCACAGACACACCGCCAGGCCCAGCACCGCCACCGGCATCGCCAGCCACACCGAAGGCCAGCGCACGCCGCTAAGGTTGCCCAGCAGCCAGAACATGATGCCGCGCGCCTGTTCGGAGCTGGCCGACTTGGTGATCAGAAACGCGGTGAGCGCATTGAACAGTTGTGAGCCAGCGATCCCGGCCAGAATAATCTGCCCGGTGCCATTCGCGGTGCCGCTGGCGCGCGCCAGCAGAATCACCAGCCCGAACGCCGCAACGGCCCCGACAAACGCGCCCGCCGACAATGAAATCAAACCGGCGCCAACGCCCAACAGCGTGACCATCACTGCGCCGGTCGAGGCGCCAGCGGAGATTCCCAACAGGTACGGATCGGCCAGCGGATTGCGCAGCAGCGATTGCAGGATCACCCCGCAAGTCGCGAGTCCGGCGCCACACGCGGCAGCCACCAGTGCGCGGGTCAGGCGATAATTCCAGACGATGCCTTGATCAATCGGATCCAGCGCATAACCCGCGGCCCACAGCTTGTTGGCCAGCGTCTGCAACACCACGCCCGGCGCGATAGCGGTTTCGCCGATGGACACTCCGGCGAGTACGGCGATCAGCAAAACGCCGAGCGCCAACAGGATTCGCAACACGATCGCAGTCATTTGCTCAGGTCGTAGCCGTTGATGGCCGAGGCCAGTTGTTCCAGACCATCGAACATGCGCAGGCTGGCCTGCATGGCCATGGCATCAAGGATGATGATGCGGTTGTTTTTCACTGCGTCCATGTTGCGCGTGACCGGATCGTTGCGTAGAAACTCGAGTTTTTTCTGATAGTCATCTGCCGGGAAACGCCGGCGGTCCATACGTGCGATCACCAGAAAGGTCGGATTGGCCTTGGCGATGGTTTCCCAACCGACAGTTGGCCATTCTTCATCGGACTGCACGATGTTGCGCACGCCAAGCGTCTCGAGCATGAACTCGGGAACACCCTTGTGTCCGGCCACGAACGGATCGACCTCCAGCTCCGCACTGGAGAACCAGACCAATGCGCTGGCCTGTTGTTGCTCATGTTGGTGCTCGTGCTGTTTAGCCGTGGCGATCGATTTGGCGAGGCTGGCCTTGAGGTCGGCGTTGAGCTTCTCGCCACGCTCCTGCACGTCGAAAATCTCGGCGAACTGGCTGACGCTTTTATAAATGCTGTCGATGTGGAATGGGGCAAGACGTGTGCCGTCAGCGCCGACCAGATTGTTCTTCGCTTCACAATCGGAGGGCATCAGGTAGGTTGGGATTTTCAGCTCGTGAAACTGCTCGCGGGTGCCGACAGCGCCTTGCGCGCCGACCATCCACTCCAGTTCAACCGCGACCAGTTGCGGGCGCTTGGCGATCACCGCTTCGAAACTCGGCTCGTTGTCGGCCAGCCGTTCGATCCGCTGATCTTGTGCTTGGTACTTGGCCAACACATCGTTGTACCAGACTGAAGTGCCCAACACTTTGTCGCCCAGATCCAAGGCGTAAAGCATTTCGGTAGCGGCCTGGCCGACGGTTACGGTGCCGCTCGGGGCATGCTGAAAATTCAGGCTGCTGCCGCAGTTTTCCAGCGTCAGCGGGTAGTGAGTCGGGGCGGCGTGGGCGAGGGCGCAGACGCCAAGTCCGGTGATGAGCGCAGTAACGCGGGCCAGCAGCATGATGCATCTCCATTGGAACCGTACACGGAGCAGGGGTACGGACTGGAAACACATCGAACGCTGCCGCAGGAGCAGGGTAGGGCCGGTCGAAGAGGAAATTGCGCACGGCAGCGATGTCCTTCCCGGACACCCCGCCGGTTAGTGATATTGCATGGCCGGCAGGTCTCCTGACTGATGCGTCGTCGCCACGCTCCAAGCCTTCCCGGACATAAATCCAGTGGCAGAAAAGGAGCAGGCTCGGCATCTACAGTTGCGGGGGCAGTTCCGTTTCACGCCTCGTGAGGCGCTACGGATTCCCTATTAATCCCATTTGGAAACCGGCGGCGGCATGGTAGTCGATCGGGCGATGGAGGGGGAGTTAAATGTCTGAAACGGTGGGTGCATATCCGTTGCTGCGGTTATGGCTGCTTGGGATTCCGCCCTTACGGCGGGTCACCTTTTCCAGACGCCGGGATGCCGGCCCAGCGAAAAGGTAACCCAAAAGGCTTTACCCTGACGTTCGGCCCTCGCTGTGGCTCGGGTTCCTTCGCTGCGGGATTGATCCGGGGGCATCGCCTCCGGTTTGCTGCGCTGCACCTCCTCTCGATGTGTTTGGCTGCGCCAAACGGTCGCTGCGCTCCCACCCCCGGATCAATCCCTCCGCTCAGCCTGCCGACGGGCGCTCGAGATCAAGAGCGGTACTCGAGCTAACGCTCATTGTGTTGAGTGGTGGAAAGCGAAGTGCGGTTTTCGGGTGGCTGTAGATTCTGTGGGAGCTGGCTTGCCAGCGATGGCGGCCTGACAGACGAGCAGTCTCTTGGAGATGTACTCAGTTCTACTGTGGGAACTAGCCTGCTAGCGATTGGCATCCCCTCGCTCCAAAATCCTCCGCTTTGCAAATGGCCCTTGCACATCTACTCTGCCTGATCTCCCCCTGCACCGAGCACACCTTCCATGATGGACAGCCTCAGCGGTATCACCACCTTCATTCAGGTGGCCGAAACCCGCAGCTTTACCGAGGCCGGGCGTTTGCTGGAGATCTCCGCTTCGGCGGTGGGCAAAAGCGTCGCGCGCATGGAAGAACGCCTCGGTGTGCGGCTGTTTCATCGCAGCACCCGCAGCGTGACCCTGACCACCGAAGGCGAGCTGTTTCTCGACCGTTGCAAACGCATCCTCAGCGAAGTCGAAGCCGCACAAATGGAGTTGTTGGAACTGTCCGCTACACCGCGTGGCAAGGTGCGCATCAGCGTGCCGATTCAGAACGTGTTGATCATGCCGGTGCTCGCCGGTTTCATGCGCGCCTACCCGGATATCGAGCTGGACCTTGACATGTCCGACCGCATGGTCGATGTGATCGAGGAAGGCTTCGACGCAGTGATCCGTACCGGCGCGCCGCAGGACTCGCGGCTGATGGCGCGCAAGCTCGGCGGATTTCAATTGCAGTTGGTGGCGTCCCCAGCCTACCTCGAACGCAATGGCGAGCCGGCGCACCCGGACGATCTGAGTCGCCACGTGTGCCTGCTGCACAAGTTTCCTGCGACCGGGATGATCGAGCGCTGGCCGCTGCGCGTCGGTGATACGCACATCGAGCCAAACCTGACGCGTGCATTGACCAGCACCACGACGGACTCGCTGATGTACCTGGCACTGGATGGGGTGGGGATTGCGTGTCTGCCGGATTTTTCAATCCGCGAGCCGTTGGCCGATGGCCGGCTGAAGGTGGTGCTGGGGGATTACACCGATCACACCGGCAACCTGTGGATGCTCTGGCCTGCGTCGAAGCAGACGGCACCGAGGCTGCGAGTGTTGATCGACTATTTCAAAGACAACATATTGAAGGGCTGAAATCAGCGTTGCAGGGTCTCGGCAATAGGCGCTTTGCTCAGGCCGAAGCTGAGCATCACTACCAGCCCGAGCGCGCCAATCGCCGCCGCCAGCCACAGCACTGCAGACACGCCGGCATGATCGACCACCAGCCCGCCGGCCAGCGAACCCGAGGCAATCGCCACCTGGAACATGGTCACCAGCATCGCCGAACTCGCCTCAGGCAACTTCGGTGAAGTCAGTTGCATCCAGCTGCTCACGCCCAGTGGAATTGTCCCATACGCGATGCCCCACAGCAACACCGCCAACGTCACGCTCCAACCCTGCAACTGTGGCAAGGCCAGTTGCGCGATCACCATCAGCACTACCACCGCGCCCAGCGAGGCGCGTAAATGCGTGGTGATGGTGCCGGCCATGGCGAAATTGGCGAGCATGCCGGCCAGCCCGAAGCCCAATAGAATCGCGGTAGTCTCTCTCGGCGAGAAACCGGCCTCGTGTCCAAGGAATGGAGCGATGTAGGTGTAAGCGGTAAAATGCGCGGCCACCACGGTAGCCAGCAAGAGCATGCTGCGACGCGCGTTGCTGCGCGACAAAAAGGCCCACAGTGCGCGCATTTTCAAGCCTTCACTGGAGGGCAATGACGGCAACGTCAGCGCCTGCGCGACGAGTGCAATCAACGCCAGAGCGGCCGCCACCGCGAACGACACACGCCACGAAAACAGAGTGCTGACAAACGTCCCGAACGGCACGCCAAACACCGTCGCCAAGGTAATCCCGGCAAAGATCAGCGCCGTGGCTTTGGCCGCTTTCGACGGCTCGACCAGACGCCCGGCAACGGCAATCGCTACCGCCCAGAACCCACCCAGGGCCACGCCCAGCAGTGCGCGGCCCAACAGCATGAACGGCAACGACGGCGAAACTGCCGACACCAGATTTGAAACCACTAGCAGCAGCGTCAACAACAGCAACAACCGGCGCCGGTTCATGCGGCCGGCGCCGAGCATGATTGCTGGTGCCGCCACCGCCGCAACAATCCCCGGCACCGTAACCATCAACCCGGCCACGCCTTCGGTGACGTCGAGTTGATCGGCAATCTGCGGCAACACGCCGACCGGCAGGTATTCGGTAGTGACAAAGGCAAAAGCGCCGAGGGCCACCGAGTACACCGACAGCCAGTCGCGCCAGGAGGAGGGCACCTCCCGTGCAAGCGGCGCGGTGGCGGGAAGTGCGGATAAATCGTGCATGGCATAGCTCCACAATAATAAGTGGAGCCATGCTAGGTAAGCGCTTGCGTGAGAAAAACGGGGCGCGGTTCCGATCACTGCGGAGCAAACGCTCCGCAATCGATCAACCTCTGCCGTTTCGCACCGCATAGTTGAGCACGAACTGCACATGCGCCTTGGTTGATCCTGTTACTAACCAGTTCGACTAACGCGGCAATGGCATATGGATATGCCCATTTGTGCGTTGTTTTTTATAAGGATTTCCTCTCAACTGGCGGTTTTCTGCTTGGGCGAGCATTGATGTCTGAACGATTTGAAGCACTGGTAATCGGCTTGGGAGCCATGGGCGCGGCGACGGTTTATCAATTAGCCAAAGCCGGGGTAAAAGTCGCCGGCATCGACCGTCATCACCCGCCGCATACTTTCGGCTCAAGCCATGGCGACACGCGCATCACCCGGCTGTCGGTGGGCGAAGGCGCGCAGTACGTGCCGATCGTGCGTAACTCGCACCGTATCTGGCGTGAACTTGAGGCGCAGTCCGGCGAGTCTCTGTTCGAGCAGTCCGGTTTGCTGGTGCTGACCTCAAGCCCGGACTTCGATCCAGCCGATCAAACCGATTTCACCCTGCGCACCATCGGCCTGGCACAGACCTACGGCATCGAACATGAAGTGCTGGATGCCACGCAGATTCGCCAGCGCTTCGCGCAGTTCGCCGAGGTGCATGACAGCGCCGTCGGCTACTTCGAACCGGGCGGCGGTTTCGTGCGGCCCGAGCGCTGCATCGATGTGCAACTGAAGTTGGCGGAGCAACTTGGCGCGACTTTATTCATAGGCGAGATTGTTACCGAGATCAGTTCGGACGAGCAGGGCGTCAGCGTCACCACCAACCAGCGCACGTTGCAGGCTGACAAACTGGTGATCAGCGCGGGCAACTGGATGGGTGGACTGGTCGGTGATCCGCTGGACGGGTTGCTCAAGGTCTATCGACAAAAACTGTTCTGGTTTGAGCTGGAGCCTGATGCCGATCTGGTCGGCAGTTCGCCCACCTTCATCTTCACCCACGGCAAGGGTGACGACAGCGTCAACTACGGCTTCCCGGCCCAACCGGGCGAGGGCAGTCTCAAAGTCGCCACCGCGCAATACCACACGGCATCGTCGCCCGACACGCTTGACCGTACGGTCTCGATGGCAGAGCAGCGCGACATGTACGCGCAACAAGTTGAGGGCCGCATCGCCGGAGTTACTGACAAGGTGCTCAAGTCGGCGGTCTGCGCGTACACCGTCACGCCGGACCGGCATTTCATCATCGACGAGCATCCTTTGTTGCAACATACCTTGCTGGTGTCGGCCTGTTCCGGCCATGGTTTCAAACATTCGGCGGCACTCGGCGAAGCCTTTGCCCAATGGTGCATACGCGGCACCACCGACCTTGATCTCTCGTCTTTCTCCCTGAAACGCTTCGAAGGAAATCCATCGTGAAACGAGTAAGGTGAAAAACTTCATCCTGGAGCGCTATGACGGCTAAGTGGTTCCGGCGTTTTAAAGCGCTGAACACCTGAATTCACCGCTGTCATTCAGCGGTGAATTCAGGAAAGCACAAGACTTCAAGCGGAAAAACCGGATAATGGCGGCCAATTCGTAGCTCGCTATTCTGGTATTCCCGCATGGAAATCAAGGTCAACTTTCTCGACAACCTTCGACTTGAAGCCAAGTTCGACGACTTCACGGTGATCGCCGATCAGCCCATCCGCTACAAGGGTGACGGCTCGGCGCCGGGGCCGTTCGATTACTTTCTGGCTTCGTCGGCGTTGTGTGCGGCTTACTTTGTGAAGTTGTACTGCGACACGCGCAATATTCCGACCGACAACATCCGGCTGTCGCAGAACAACATTGTCGATCCGGAAAACCGCTACAACCAGATTTTCAAGATTCAGGTCGAACTGCCGGCAGACATCTCCGACAAAGATCGTCAGGGCATCCTGCGCTCCATCGACCGCTGCACCGTGAAGAAAGTGGTGCAGGCCGGGCCTGAGTTCGTCATTGAAGAAGTGGAAAATCTCGACGCCCACGCCCAGGCCTTGTTGATGCCGGCCTCGGCATCCGGCGCAAGCACGTTCATTGCCGGCAAGGACCTGCCGCTGGAGCAGACCATCGCCAACATGTCGGGCATCCTCGCCGACCTCGGCATGAAGATCGAAATCGCTTCGTGGCGCAATATCGTGCCCAACGTGTGGTCGCTGCACATTCGCGATGCGCACTCGCCGATGTGCTTCACCAACGGCAAGGGCTCGACCAAGGAAGGCGCATTGGCCTCGGCGCTCGGCGAATTCATCGAGCGGCTCAACTGCAACTTCTTCTACAACGATCAGTTCTGGGGCGAAGACATCGCCAACGCGCCGTTCGTGCATTACCCGGACGAGCGCTGGTTCCAGCCCGGCCCTAACGATGAACTGCCGGTAGAAATTCTCGACGCGCATTGCCTGAAAGTCTACAACCGCGAAGGCGATCTGCGTGGCTCGCATCTGTTCGACACTAACTCCGGTAATGAAGCGCGCGGCATCGTTTCGCTGCCATTCGTGCGTCAGTCCGACAAGGAAGTGGTGTACTTCCCGTCGAATCTGATCGAGAACCTGTTCCTCAGCAACGGCATGAGCGCCGGCAATACGCTGGCAGAAGCGCAGGTACAGTGCCTGTCGGAGATCTTCGAGCGCGCGGTCAAACGCGAAATCATCGAAGGCGAATTCGCGCTGCCGGACGTACCCGCAGAAGTGCTGGCCAAATACCCGAGCATCCTCGCCGGCATTCAAGGCCTGGAAGAGCAGGGCTTCCCGGTGCTGGTGAAGGACGCGTCGCTGGGCGGTGAATTCCCGGTAATGTGCGTGACTTTGATGAACCCGCGCACTGGCGGCGTGTTCGCCTCGTTCGGCGCGCACCCAAGCTTCGAAGTGGCGCTGGAGCGCAGCCTCACCGAACTGCTGCAAGGCCGCAGTTTCGAAGGCCTCAACGATCTGCCGCAGCCGACTTTTGAAGGTCACGCAGTCACCGAGCCGAACAACTTCGTCGAGCACTTCATCGACTCCAGCGGCGTGGTGTCGTGGCGTTTCTTCAGCTCCAAATCGGATTACGAGTTTGTCGAGTGGGACTTCACCGGTAACGGCGAAAACTCCAACGCCGAAGAAGCCGCGACCCTGTTCGCCATCCTCGAAGGCATGGGCAAAGAAGTCTACATGGCGGTCTACGAGCACATCGGCGCCACAGCCTGCCGCATCCTCGTGCCGGACTACTCGGAGATCTACCCGGTCGAAGATCTGGTCTGGGATAACACCAACAAAGCGCTGTTCTTCCGCGCCGACATCCTCAACCTGCACAGCCTCGACGACGCTGAACTCGCGGCACTGGTCGAGCGTCTGGTCGAGAGCGAACTGGATGATTACACCGACATCACCACGCTGATCGGCATCGAATTCGACGACAACACTGCGTGGGGTCAGTTGACGATTCTTGAGCTGAAACTGCTGATCTGGCTCGCCCTTGGCCAAACTGAAGAGGCCAAGGAAGTCGTGGAAATGTTCCTGCAGTACAACGACAACACTGTCGAGCGCGGCTTGTTCTACCAGGCTGTGAACGCGGTGCTGGAGATAGGCCTGGACGACGATCTGGAGCTTGAAGACTACGAAGCCAACTTCCGCCGCATGTTCGGCAACGAGCGCATGGACGCCGCGATTGGCTCGGTGGACGGCAGCGTGCGCTTCTACGGCTTGACGCCGACCAGCATCAAGCTGGAAGGCCTGGATCGCCATCTGCGCCTGATCGACAGCTATAAAAAGCTGCATGCAGCGCGCGGCGGTGTGACGGGTTAATCCGGCTAATCGCGCTCACAAGAAAGCACCTTCGGGTGCTTTTTTGTTTTGGGGAGAGATTCAGTTTTTTGGCTGCGTCTACTTGCATTGTCCTGCTCAGGTTGACAGTCAAACACTTTTCAGGCGATTTATCCCCGACGGAGGAGTCATTAATCTGTGCCCATGTTGAACGCAACCAAACTTCCATAACTTGAAAAGGGATTCAAACATGAGCACTGCAACCTACAACCGCCTGAACAAAGACGACGCCGTGGTACTGCTGGTCGACCACCAGACCGGTCTGATTTCACTGGTTCAAGACTTCTCGCCGAACGAGTTCAAGAACAACGTGCTGGCCCTGGCCGATGTGGCCAAGTTCTTCGACCTGCCGACTATCCTCACCACCAGTTTCGAACAAGGCCCGAACGGCCCGTTGGTGCCGGAACTCAAAGAAATGTTCCCGGATGCGCCATACATCGCTCGCCCAGGCCAGATCAACGCGTGGGACAACGAAGACTTCGTCAAAGCGATCAAAGCCACCGGCCGCAAACAGATCATCATTGCTGGCGTAGTGACAGACGTGTGCGTAGCGTTCCCGACACTCTCGGCGCTGGCGGAAGGCTTTGATGTGTTCGTGGTTACCGATGCTTCCGGCACCTTCAACACCACCGTGCAACAGGCCGCATGGAACCGCATGACTCAGGCCGGCGCGCAGATGATGAACTGGTTCTCGGTGGCCTGTGAGTTGCAGGGCGACTGGCGCAACGATATTGAAGGGCTGGGCAATCTGCTGTCGCAGCGGATCCCGAACTATCGCAACTTGATGAATGGGTATGCGGCGTTGACGGCTCGTCAGGCCTCTTAATCGCCAAAGATCAAAAGATCAAAAGATCGCAGCGTGCCGCAGCTCCACTGGGTGTACATCATTCCAATGTAGGAGCTGCGGCACGCTCGGGCCGCGATCGGACGATCTTTTGATTTTGCTCTGCGTGTGTGGAAGAAGATCTAAACTTTGTCTTAAGAATCACGTATTCCAGAGGCGGACCGGATGAACACCCAATCACGACGCAAGTGGATCCTGCCCTCGATGCTCATCATCAGCGTGATGTTCACAGCTGGATGCACTCGAAAATCCGCTCACTACTCAGCCTCGAACGTCGGCGACAGCTGTTACGCCAAAGCGCTACCGACAGTGGGCGAGGGCGGTCTGGCGTGGGGGGCGACTCTGAGCGTGGCACGCAAAAAATCACTGAGTAACTGCATGCGCTACGCCGGCAGGTCCGGAGGGACGCCGAACACCTGTCAGGTGGTCTTGGCCAAGTGCAAGTGACCGGCAATGAAGCCTAAACCAACACAGTCAGCCACGCCGACACCAGCAGCAAAACTGCCAACCCCGTGTTCATGCGTTTGAATGCCTGTGGCGAACTCAACGCCCGCGCACTGCCCACACCAAGCAGCGCCCAAAGGGTCATGCATGGCAGGCAGACCAATAGAAACGCCAGCGACAACACCAGCATCCGCAGCGTCTTGTCACCGCTGCCGGCAAACACGCTGGCCACCGCAATCGCCATCATCCACACCTTGGGATTGATCACTTGCAGCAGGGCGGCGCCGAATGCGCTGAGCTCGTCATCGCGCGCAGTTTGTGGCTCGAGCGATGGCGGCGCGCTGCGGAAGATCTGCCAGGCCAGCCAGCTCAACCAGAGCACCCCGGCCCACGCCATCAGCTGTTGCACACGGGGGAATTGCAGCAGTGTTTCGCCCAGCCCGAGGCCCACGGCCAACACCACCAAAGTTGCCGCCAGACAGGCGAAGAAAATGATCGGCAGCGTCGCCGTCAGGCCGCGCCGCGAACTGTAGCTCATCACCAGAATATTGGTCGGCCCGGGAGTGATCGAGGCAACGAAGGAGAACAGCAAAAACGGCAGCAACGATTCCATGGCAAGCATTCCACAATGAGTAGACGGCCATGGTCGCGAGTCAGGACGATTCAGTCTGGAAGGTTTGAGCAGCGCTTGCGGTAATCCGCCGGGGTGAGGTGGTAGGCACGGCGAAACCAGCGTCCAAGATGGCTTTGATCGGCAAACCCGAGGGCGCTCGCGACCTGCGCCGGCGACTCGCCGCGCGCCAGCAATTGTCGGGCCTTGGCCAGTCGCAGTTGGATCAGATACGCATGCGGCGCCAGCCCGAAGGCTGACTTGAAGGCGCGCGTCAGACGAAAGCGATCAACCCCGCAAGCGAGTGCCAGGTCATCCAGTCCGATGTCCTCGAAGGCATGCGCATGCAGATAATCGCGCGCCACTTGCGCCACCAGCGGCAGGCGCGGATCGACAGTCTGGCGCTTGCGCCAATCGAGGTGGCCAGTCAGCGCGCCGAGCAAATTGTCGACAGCGCTCTGCCGCACGATGCGCAAATCGCCCTCATGCAACGCGCGAAACGCCAGATTGATCGCGACGCTCAGGCGCGGGTCCTGACTCAAGGTGTCGGCAAAACCCGGCTGACTGTTGCTCGGCGCATTCTCGAACAACGCGTGCAGTTCGCGCTCCAGCCAGTGCGGATCGAGATACAGCATCGAATAGGTGAAACCGTCCTCGGTCGGCGCATGCCCGTCGTGGATTTCCCCCGGTTCGAGCATGAACACTTTGCCCAGCGTGCTCAGATGGCGCACCCGGCGGCAATTGAACTGCTGCACGCCTTGCTCGGTGACGCCCACCAGAAAACTGTCGTGCCAGTGCGGATCGTAGGCATGCCCCTGAAAATGCGCGCGAATCGATTCAATCCCGGTTTCGGCATCCTGAGACAGATCAATCCAGCTGCGTTTGTCCACGCAAGGCTCCTGGGGCGTTGAAGCGGTTGGCTGGCTAAATTACCGCGCTTTGCCAATAGCCGTTTAGAAGATTTGTGCAGGTTTGGCGGTCGGCCAAAGCAAATTCTCATGTGTTGCGTTCGTCCTTTCATACGTCGCAGTTCTCATTGCCCGTTCTCGTATGTCTGGAGTTTCTCGATGCCCGCGTCCAAATCCCTGCCCACTGCATTGTTGGGGCTGGCCCTTGCCTGTCCGGCCATGGCTGACGCCCAGAGCATGGAGTTGGGCCAAGTGCTGATCGGCGCCGAGGAAACCAGCGGCGCAGATCAGGCGGTCGAGGATGCAAAAGTGCGGCTGGATCAGGTTGCCGGTGGCACCAATCTGGTCGATATGCGCCGCCCGTTGCAGGGTAAAGTCGCGAGCAACCAGGACGTGCTGGCTTATCAGCCGGGCGTCTACGCGCAGTCGGCGGGCAATGAAGGGGTAAAGATTTCGATCCGAGGCTCGGGCATCAACCGCGCACCCGGCGCGCATGCTTCGGGCTTGTACACGATGCTCGACGGACTGCCGCTGACCGGGCCAGGTGGCACGCCGTATGAGTTGCTTGAACCGCTATGGCTCGACCATGTGGAGGTGCTGCGCGGCGCTAACGGTTTCGACCGAGGCGCACTGGCGTTGGGCGGGGCGGTCGATTACGTCAGCCACACCGGCTACGACGCACCGCGTTTGCAAGTGCGCTACGCAACCGGCAGCCACGGTTACCAGCAACGGCAGATCAGTTCCGGCCAAGTACTCGGTGATTTCGATTACTACCTGGCCGTGACTGATGCGCGCTCTGACGGTTATCAGGATCACACCGCCAGCCAGAGCCAGGGCGTGATCGCCAACTTCGGTTATCGCTTCAATCCGAACCTGGAAACGCGTTTCTACATCCGCCACCGCGAGACCGAAAACGACCTTGCCGGGCGCGTAACCAAAAACTCGATCGAACACACACCGCGCTCCGCCAACCCGGCTTACGTCTCGCGTGACGACAGCCGCGATCAGCCGGGTAGCACCTTCATCGGCAACAAAACCACGTACTACATCGATGACGATTCAAGCATCCAGACCGGGCTTGTCTATCATGACTATCCGATGGATTTGCGCGAAGGCCCGAACCGTCTGAAAGTCGCCTACAGCGATGTCAGCGGCACCTTCGACTACAAGCGTCGCGACACGCTTTGGGGCCTCGAAAGCCGCAGCACCGTCGGCCTGCGCGTCACCAAACACCTGCCGAATGCCGGCGCCAGCGAACTGGTGCGGATCCCCACCGGCAACACCGCCGGCTACGCGCCGGGCACGCCTATTCGCAATTTCACCTATCAAGGCTCGGACACTGTCCTGCACTTTGGCAATGACCTGGAAATCGCCGACGACCTGTGGCTGACCACCGGCCTCGCCGCTATCTACACCCGCCGCGAAAGCGCCGTGACCTACCCGCAAAGTGGCGGTAAAACCAGCATGAACGACTGGGATTACGCACCGCGTCTGGGCCTGCGCTACCAACTGACACCCGATCTGCAACTGTTCGGCAACCTCAGCCGCTCGGTCGAAGCGCCGCATCCGTGGTCGCTGATCTACAGCTCTAACGTTCGCTTTCCAATAGGTAGCGGCGTCGCCACCGGCGCGCAACGCGATCCGATCGAGCTGCAAAACCAGACCGCGACCACCCTTGAACTTGGCGGTCGCGGCGACAGCGTAATCGGCGAATGGAGCCTGGCGTGGTACTACGCTCAGGTACGCCACGAATTGCTCTCGGTGCTGCCCGACGCCAACGCCACCACGCCCTACGAACTCAACGCCAGCCCGACCGTGCACCAAGGCGTTGAAGCCAGCCTGCAAAGCAACCTGTGGTCAGCGAAGGATGGCGGCAAGCTCAGCCTGCGCCAGGCTTACACCTTCAGCGACTTCCACTACCGCGACGACCAGCGCTTCGGCGACAACCGCCTGCCGGGCCTACCGATGCATTACTACCAAGGCGAATTGCGCTACGACTTCCCGCAAGGCTTCTTCGCCGCCGTCAACACGCAACTGGTGTCCAAAGTCGCGGTGGATTACGCCAACAGCTACTACGCCGATCCGTACGCGACATTCGGCGCCACGCTGGGCTACAACGCGCCCAAGGGCGACTGGCAAACCTGGCTGGACATGCGCAACCTGACCGACAAGCACTACGCCGCTACCGTCACGCCGGGTTATGACGACAAAGGTCTGGATGCCGCAAGGTCGACGCCGGGGGAGGGCATGGCGATGTATGTCGGGGTTTCATGGAGTTTGCTTTGAGGGCAGTTCCTACAGGGTGAGCGTGCATCGGAGCTAAGCTAATGCAAAAATGATATTTCCCCGATGTTTTTAATATCGTTTAGTTTTGTCCTCACAAACGAATCGAAAGCATCAAACCGACAGACCTCCCGATTGCCATGACGGCGCACGCTGAATCGATCATCAGGCTCTTCAGGTTTGATTCACATGGGAGTGAATCATGCCGCACACCTCAGATATTTCCGCGTTACCGATCCTCGACCTGTCCCTGCTGGATGGCTCCGACTCGCAGCGCCAACGCTTCCTCGCCGACCTGCGCCACGCCGCGCGCGATGTCGGCTTTTTCTATCTGACTGGTCACGGCATCGACGCGGATCTGCTGCGCCAGGTGCAAGACCACGCCCGCCAGTTCTTCGCCCTGCCGGACAGCGAAAAAATCGCCGTCGGTATGATCAACTCGCCGCATTTTCGTGGCTATAACCGTGCGGCATCAGAGATCACGCGCGGCAAACCCGATCAGCGTGAGCAATTCGATCTCGGTGCCGAGCGTGAGGTCTTGCCACTCAATCCGCACAGTCCGCTGTGGGCGCGCTTGCAAGGCCCCAATCAATGGCCAGGTTCGTTGCCGCAAATCAAACCGCTGCTGCTCGATTGGCAGCAAGCCATGACGCAAATGTCCCTGCGCCTGCTGCGCGCCTTCGCTGAAGCCCTGTCGTTGCCGCCAAACGCCTTCGACCGCTTGTACGGCGACAAACCCAACGAACACATCAAGCTGATGCGCTATCCAGGTCAGTCATCCGAGGCGAGCAATCAGGGCGTTGGCGCGCACAAGGATTCCGGTTTCCTCAGCTTCCTGTTGCAAGACCAACAGGCCGGTCTGCAAGTCGAAATCGAAGAGGGCCGCTGGATCGATGCGCTGCCGCGCGACAACACCTTGGTGGTGAACATCGGCGAATTGCTGGAGCTGGCCACCAACGGTTATCTGCGCGCCACCGTGCACCGGGTGCAGTCGCCGCCGGAGGGTGTCGAGCGCTTGTCGATCGCGTTTTTCCTTGGTGCACAACTCGATGCGGTGGTGCCGCTGTACCCGTTGCCGAGCGTGCTGTTGCGCGAAGCGCGTGGCCCGGCGAGTGATCCGCACAATCCGCTGTTGCGTGATGTCGGCTGGAATTACCTCAAGGGCCGTTTGCGCTCGCATCCGGATGTCGCCCAACGGTTTTACGCCGACGCGTTGATCCCGCACACCCTCAAAGCGCTCAGCGCCTGATCTGAAGGATGCTCGCCATGCTGAAGAAAACCGGATTGACCCTGGCCATCGTCGGCGCGCTGCTGACATCCTGCAATGCGCTTGCGCTGGAGCCATTGCGCGTTGCTGCCGACCCCGTGCCCCACGCGCAAATCCTGGCGTACATCCAGAAAATCGACCCGCAACTGAACCTGAAAGTCATCGAAATCCCCAATGGAGTGAACTCCAACGAATTGCTGGTGCACGGCGACGTCGATGCCAATTACTTCCAGCATCTGCCGTACCTGAAATCCCAGGAACAAGCCCTCGGCGAAAAACTCGCAGTGGCCGCCACGGTACACATTGAGCCGCTGGGAATTTACTCCCGGCGCCACACAGACTTTGCCCAAGTGCCGGATAAAGGCACGGTTGCTGTGCCGAATAACGTCACCAATCTGAGCCGCGCGTTATACCTTTTGCAGGACAACGGCCTGATCAAACTCAAACCCGGGTTCAACGACCCGGCCGCCGATCAGGCCACGCCCAAGGACATCGCCGAAAACCCGAAACGCCTGAAAATTCTCGAGATCGAATCGCCGCAAATCCCCCGCGCACTGGATGACGTCGATCTGGCGGTGATCAACGGCAACTACGCGCTGGAGGCGGGTCTGGTGCCGGCCAAGGATGCGCTGGGGCTGGAGAAGGCCGAGCACAATCCGTACGCGAACATTCTGGTGACCACGCCGCAGTTGCAGAACGATCCGCGCATCCAGCAACTGGCCAAGGACCTGACTTCACCGCAAGTGGCCAAATACATCAGCGAGAACTTCAAAGGCTCGGTGATTCCGGTCGTGGACGCCCAGCCATGATCATCGTCGAGCAGTTGAGCAAGACCTATCCGTCAGCCTCGTTACCGGCGCTGGATCAAGTGTCGCTGAGCATTCCCGATGGTGCGGTTTACGGGATTCTCGGACGCAGCGGCGCCGGTAAATCGACGCTGCTGCGCTGCCTCAATTTGCTCGAACGCCCGGACTGCGGGCGGATTCTGCTCGATGGAGTAGACCTCGCCGCGCTGTCCGACAGCGACCTGCGCCAGCAGCGCCAGCGCATCGGCATGATCTTTCAGGGCTTCAATCTGCTGCATTCGCGCAACGTGTTCGACAACATCGCGGTGCCGCTGGAGATCGGCAAGGTCGCCAAACCCCAGCGTCAGCAACGGGTGCGCGAGTTGCTCGATCTGGTCGGCCTGAGCGACAAGGCGCTGGCGTTTCCCTCGCAATTGTCCGGCGGGCAAAAGCAGCGCGTTGGCATCGCCCGCGCATTGGCCGCACGCCCGGCGTATCTGCTCTCGGACGAGGCCACCAGTGCCCTCGATCCGGAAACCACCGCCTCGATTCTCGAACTGCTCAGCGACATCAACCGCCAACTTGGCCTGACCATCGTGCTGATCACCCATGAGCTGGACGTGGTCAAGTCGGTCTGCGACCACGCAGCTTCGATGGCGAATGGACGATTGGTCGAAGCCGGGCCGGTGGCCAAATTACTCGCTGATCCGAATTCTGCGCTCGGTCGCTCACTCAGGCCGAGTTGCGGGTTGCCGCTGGGCCACGACGCACCCGGTTTGAGCTTCCTCAAACAATACGGCGTACGGGCGGCGCACTCATGAACCGCACGATCAACTGGGATGAAATCCTGCAACTGGTACTCAATGCGACCGGCGAAACCCTGTACATGGTGTTGTTGGCCGGGCTGTTCACGCTGCTGATCGGTTTGCCGCTGGGCGTATTGCTGTTCATCAGCCGCCGCACTGGCCTGTACCCGATGCCCCGGCTGAATGCGGGGTTGGGCGCGGTGGTCAATCTCGGCCGTTCGATGCCGTTTGTGGTGATGCTGATTGCCCTGATCCCGCTGACTCGCCTTGTAGTCGGCACCACTTTGGGTAGCACCGCCGCTGTGGTGCCGATCACCATTGGCGCCTTTCCGTTCTTCGCGCGGATCGTCGAAAACGCGCTGGATGAGGTCGACAAGGGCCGCATCGAAGCCATCCTCGCGATGGGCGGTGACCTGCGCCATGTGATTTTCAAAGTGCTGCTGCCTGAAGCGCTGCCGGCATTGCTCGCGGGTATCACGCTGACGCTGGTGATGCTGATCGGCTTCTCGTCGATGGCCGGTGTGATTGGCGGCGGCGGGCTCGGCGATCTGGCGATTCGCTACGGTTATCAACGCTTCAACAATCAAGTGATGGTCGCCACTGTGGTGGTGCTGGTCATCCTCGTTCAGGGCGTGCAAAGCCTGGGCGATCGGCTGGTACGTTCGCTGGCTCATCGACGTTAAGGAATTTTATGAGTGGGCCTGTCTCCGTGGCATCCGCGCCGCTGATTCGTGTGCATGAACTGAGCAAGAGCTTCGGCTCGAACCGCGCGCTGGATGCGGTCAGCCTGCAGATTTATCCCGCTGAAGTGGTGGCGTTGCTCGGCGCCAACGGGGCGGGCAAATCGACGCTGGTGAAGATCCTCGCCGGCAGTCAGAGTGCTGATGGCGGGGAGCTGTGGGTGGACGGTCAGGCACGGCATTTCAGCTCGCCGCTGTCGGCGCGCCGAGTCGGGATTGTCGCGGTGCATCAGCAGATCAACGACGGCATCGCGCCGGGACTGAGCGTGGCCGAGAACCTGCTGCTCGATGAGCTGTGCCGGCCGGATGCGGGCTTTTGGCTCAATCGCAAGAAACTGCTGGAACGCGCGGCGAATATCGCCGCCGGTCTTGGCCTTGTGTTGCCGCTGGAGCAACCGATTGAACACTTGGGCCAGGCTGAACGGCAACTGGTGGTGCTGGCGCGAGCCTTCGCTTTGCAACCGCGTCTGCTGATTCTCGATGAACCGACGGCAGCTCTGTCGGATGCCGAGGCGCAGCGGCTGTTCGGGCTGATCGACACGCTGCGCAGCCGTGGCGTGGCGATTCTGTACATTTCTCATCGTTTGTCCGATCTGCAACGGGTCGCGGATCGCGCCATCGTCCTGCGTGACGGCAAACTCGCGGGTGAGTTCAGCGCTCGGCAGTTGCCGGAAGCGGTGGAAGCCATGCTCGGGCACTCGCTGGAGGTGCATGTCTACACGCCGCGACCTGCCGGGCGCGAGGTGCTGAGACTGCGTGGCGCGCAAATCCTGCCGCGTTCTTCAGCCTTTGATCTGAGCCTGCACGAAGGCGAAGTGGTGGTGCTGACCGGATTGCTCGGCGCCGGTAAAAGCGAAATTGCCGAGGTGCTGTTTGGCCTGCGCATAGCGGCGGCCGGCAGTCTGCTGCTGGATGGTGTCGAATGGCAGCCGGGTTCACCACGGCAGGCCATTCAAAGCGGCGTATTTCTCGCCGCCGAAGACCGCGCCAGCCAATCGCTGGTGCCGGATTTCTCGCTGCGGCGCACGCTGACGCTGCCATTTCTCGAACGTTTCACTCGCGGCGGTTTCATTCGCAATCGCGCTGAAGCAGCGGCGGTCGAAGCGCAAGTGGCGGCGTTGGGAATCAAGACGTCCGGCATCGATGTGCCAATGAGCGCGTTGTCCGGCGGTAACCAACAGAAAGTCGTGCTCGGCCGCTGGTTGCTCGGGGAAGGGCGGGTGTTGATTCTCGATGAGCCGTTTCAGGGCGTCGACGTGCGTGCCCGGCGCGAGATCGGCGAGTTGTTGCGCGACAGTGCCGCTGGCCGCGCGACGTTGGTGATCTGCGCCGATGTCGATGAAGCGCTGGAAATTGCCGACCGCATCTTGCTGGTACGCGATCACGCGGTAGTCGCCGAATACCCGCGCGCCGGACTGAGCCGCGCCACGCTGGTCGCCGCAGTCGCCGGCAACGATGTAGAAAATTCCAATGTTCACGCCGCGCCAAGGAGTAGAGCGAGTGCCTGATTCAAGTTCGCTGTTGTCGACAGCCCCGCCGATCACCGAGCGCTTTTTGCAGGCGCTGATCCGTTACGGCTTGCTCTGGGTGTTGGCGCTGATCGTGGTGTTTTTCAGTGTTGCCGAACCTGCGTTTCTGCGCGTGGGCAATCTGTTCAGCATCTTGCAGTCGGTATCGATTGTCGCGTTGCTGGCACTGGGCGTGACGCTGACCATGGCCGTGGGTGGGCTCGATCTGTCGATTGGCGCGGTGGCGGCGATGAGCCTGATGATCGCCAGTTACGTGATGGTCGTGCTCGGCTGGGGCGCGGTGCCAGCGGTGTTGATCAGCCTCGCGGGTGGCGCTCTGGTCGGGCTGCTCAACGGCTGGCTGATTGTGCAGATGCGCGTGCCGGACATTCTCGCGACGCTGGGCAGCATGTTTCTGGTGATCGGCGTGCAGTTGATTCCCACGGGCGGGCGCTCGATTGCGGTCGGCATGACGCTGCCCAATGGCGATGAAGCCGAAGGGGCCTTCAGTGCGACATTTCTGGCCCTCGGTCGCGGGCGCCTGTGGGAGGTGGTGCCGATTCCGGTGCTGGTCACCGCTGTGGTTGCGCTGGCGGTGTGGTTGTTTCTTGAGCGCACGCGCATCGGTCGCTTGTTCTATGCGATTGGCGGCAACGAGCAGGCCGCGCGGCTGGCCGGTGCGCCGGTGCAGCGCTTCAAACTGCTGGCTTACGTGCTCTCGGCGCTGCTCGCGTCGTTGGGCGGTTTGCTGTTGGCGGCGCGACTGGGGCGCGGCGATGTCAGCTCCGGCAACGGTCTGGTGCTGGATGCCCTGGGCGCTGCGCTGATCGGTTTTGCGGTGCTCGGCGCGAAGAAGCCCAATGCCTTCGGCACGCTGGTCGGCGCGCTGTTGGTGGCCGCGTTGCTCAACGGTCTGACCATGCTCAACGCGCCGTATTACGCGCAGGATTTCGTCAAGGGACTGGTGTTGGTGCTGGCCCTGATGTTCACCTTCGGCCTCGCGCATCGGGCGCGCTGAGCCGGTTCAACTTTGCTCCAGGGAAGATGTATGCACGGTTCAATCAAACAGTTCGCACGCCATTGCCTCAGCGCCGCTTTGCTCTCGGCGCTGGCCCTCAATGCTCAGGCCAAGGCCTTGCCCGGCGCTCCGGCGCCGTTCGATAAAGGCGAGGTGCAAATTGCCTTGGTCGGCTATCTGTTCTCCGGGGATTTCCCCGAAGCCTATCTGCGCGGCGTGGAGAAACAGACCGAAGCCCTCGGCGCCAACCTGCGGGTATTCGATGCGCGGCAACAGGCGGCCAGTCAGGGCGAGATGATCGATCAGGCCGCCGAGCTGGGTGTGGACGGAATCATCGTTCAACTGGGCCTGGCGGAAACCCTGAAAGGCCCGATTGACCGGGCCATCGCCAAAGGCATCAAGGTTGTGGCGTTCGACGTCGATCTGAACAACGCGCAAGTCACACAGGTCGAGCAGGATCACCACGCTCTGGCGCGGTTGGCGCTGGATCAGGCAGTCAAAGACAACGGCACGCGTTTCGACGCCGGCTATGTATACATCAGCGGTTTTACGCCGATGGAGCGTCGCGACGATATCTGGAGTCAGGTCAAAGCGGCCAATCCGGGGATCATCGAGAAGGCGCGTTTCGGCACGCTGAATCCGCCGATTGCCAACTCGGTCGCCGATCAGGCCAGCGCCGTGTTGCGCGCCAATCCGGGGATCAGCGTGATCTTTGCGCCGTTCGACGAGTTTGCCAAAGGCGCGAAAATCGCTGTCGATGAGGCGGGACTGAGCAGCAAGGTGAAAATCTACAGCGCCGACATTTCCACCGCGGATATCCAGATCATGAAAGAACCGAACAGCGCCTGGGCCGCGACGGCAGCGGTCAACCCGCAAGTGGCCGGGGCGATCAGCGTACGCAGTCTGGCGATGTTGATCGCGGGGGAAAATCCTGGCCACCAGGTGCTGGTGCCGCCAACCCTGATCACGCGTCAGCAGTTGCTCGATCTGGACGTGAAAAACGTACGCGATTTAGGGCAGAAACTGCCTGCGTTCGGTGACACCGCCAACGTCGCGCGGGCGTCGTGGATTCCTGTGGCGAACTGACTTTTCCCGGTGCCTGACGCACCGCCATCGCGGGCTTGCCTGCGATGAGGCCGGTAAATCCAACTTATCCTTAGCCGACACACCGCTTTCCCTGACCCGCTCGCACAAGCGGAATTGTGGTTTAAATACTTTCGGAAAGACTGCCTTGGCACAACTAGTGCGAAGCATGGTTGCGTCCGCGTTAGTTAATGATTGTTTGATCTTTTGTGTTGTTCCGCAAACATAGCTGTTGCTCAACCAACAATCTGTGCGCCGGGCATAACCTAAGCGTTATTGGTTCTTTGGCGTCAAGCGGCGGCTCGTCTAGGATCGCTATCTGGGGCATTTACTGACTTTTTGGTTACAGCGTTTCACCACTCGATAGTTGTTTAAGAACTTTCGCTTTTATTCAACACATCAAAACTACAGCAGACATTGCCGTGCACGAATTGTCGCCCGCTTACGGAGCGACAACGGCCGACTATTAGCTGCGATTCAAGGAGCTCTTGCATGATTCACCGTTCGCGATCATTACTCGCTATCGCTGTTATTAGTGCGATCTGGCAACTGCCTGCGCAAGCCGAAGACTCTGCGGCGCGCGTCGACGATGACACACGGTTGGGTACCGTGCTGGTCACCGGCACCCGCGGCACCGCGCGCACTGTGCTCGATTCGCCAGTGCCGGTGGACGTGCTGACTGCTGAAGACTTGAAGTCCGCTGGTGCCAGTGGCGGTGAGCTCGGCCAGGCGTTGCAGACGCTGTTGCCGTCGTTCAGCTTTCCGCGCCAGTCCAACTCCGGTGGCGCCGACCACGTACGCGCCGCGCAACTGCGCGGCATGAGCCCGGATCAGGTGCTGGTGCTGGTCAACGGCAAGCGCCGCCACACTTCGGCAGTGGTCAACGACTCATCGAAAATCGGTCGCGGCACAGCGCCAGTGGACTTTAACTCGATACCGATCAGCGCGATCAAGCGCATCGAAGTTTTGCGTGACGGCGCGGGCGCGCAATATGGCTCCGATGCGATTGCCGGGGTGATCAACATCATCCTCGACGACGCGCCCGAGGGCGGTGAAGTGACCACCAGTTACGGCGCCTATCACACCCATCAGGACGCCATCGGCAAAACCACCACCGACGGCCAGAACAGCATGACCACCGCCAAGATCGGCACGCGTCTGGGCGAGGACGGCGGCTTCATTCGTGGCGGTACCGAATACAAGGATCGCAACCCGACCAACCGCGCCGGTTTCGACGGTTTCGCCGATACGCCCGGCCAGCGCAACTACGTGATGGGCGACGGCATTGCGCGCGACGTCAACGCCTGGTTCAACGGCGAGCTGCCGCTGGCCGGCGGTAAAGCCTACAGCTTCGGCACTTACAACGAGCGTCATACCACCGGCGCCGAGTTCTATCGCTACCCGTCCGAGCAACCGCAGTTCTATCCCAACGGCTACCTGCCGCAGTCGCTGGGCGACAACACCGATATCTCGGCCACCGCCGGTTTCAAAGGCTTTATTGGCGATGATTGGGACTTCGACAGCAGCGTCACTCACGGGCGCAACCGCTTTGACGGGGCGACGCGGCGCACGCTGAACGTCAGCCTCGGTGCAGACTCGCCAACGCGTTTTGACACGGGTGATTATGAGCTGCGCCAGACCACCTCCAACCTCGATTTCAGCCGCGAACTGCGCCTTGGCGGACGCTCGTTCGTGCTGGCAGTGGGCGGCGAATATCGCTATGAAAACTACCTGACGTTTGCCGGCGACGAGGCTTCGTATATCGGCACCGGTGCGGACGGCGCCAACGGTCTGCGCCCGAGTGAAGAGTCGGATCTGGATCGCAACGTGTTCGGCACATACGCCGAGTTGTCCGGTGATCTCACCGACCGCTTGTTCGTCGACGGCGCGACGCGCTGGGAGCATTACGACGACGCTGGCAGCGGACTCACCGGCAAACTCAGTGGCCGCTACAAATTGACCGAGCAATGGGCGGCGCGCGGCGCGGTGTCGAACAACTTCCGCGCGCCGTCGCTGGCGCAAAGTGGTTTCCAGAACACCACCAGCAACTTCGGCGACGGCGGCACCCTGACCGACATTCGCGTGCTGTCGGTCAACGATCCGATTGCCCGTGCGCTGGGCGCGGAAAAGCTCGATCCGGAGACTTCGAAGAACTACAGCCTCGGCCTGACATTCCAGTTCAACGAACGCTTCGATGCGTCGCTGGACGTGTTCCGTATCGACGTCAAAGACCGCATCACCCTGTCCCAGCGCATCGGCAGCGACGCCCTGGAAACCTTCATCAACGACAACTACGGCGTGGCCGGTGTGCACGACGTGAACTTCTTCACCAACGCCGCCGACACCAGCACCCATGGCGCCGAACTGGTGCTCAACTATCACCAGCCGTTCTACGCAGGGCAGCTTGGCCTGACGACTGCGTACACCTACAACCACACCAAAGTCACCAGTACCAAAGGCACACCGTCGCAACTGACTGCATTGGGGATTGGCACCGACGCGCTGGTCGGCGTCGAAGAAACCAACACCCTGACCGACGCCGCACCCAAGGATCGCTTCGTGTTCTCGGCGAACTGGGCCAGCGAACATTGGGGCTTGCTCGGACGTCTGACGCGCCAAGGCGAGGCTACCCGTGTGTTCGACTTTGGCGACTCGCAACCTGAGCAAACCTACGGTGCGGTATGGCAACTGGATGCCGAGGTGGAATACAAATTCACCCCGAAATTCAACCTCGCCGTCGGCGGCAACAACCTGACCGACAACTACCCGGATCGCTCCAACTCCGCGATCAACTACGGCGGCAACCTGCCGTACGACGCGCTGTCGCCGATCGGCACCAACGGTGCGTATTACTACGCCCGCGCTACTTACGGCTTCTGAGTTCGCCCGCCACGGACGGCAATCAGAACGACACCTCAGCAGGTTGCGACAACCGCAGCACCGACAAATCCCCAGTCACACGCTTATAAGCCAGACGAATCGCCTCAATATTGCTCGCATTCTTCGGGCTGTTTTCATGCAGGATCACGATGACCTTGGTCGCCAGCCGCTCGGGCTCTTTTGCCCCGTGGTCGCGCCACTGGCCGTAAGCATCCAGCACGCTGAAACCGTCGGGAAACCGCGACGTGACCTCCTGATCAAGAAACTCGCGCCAGCGCGCCGGGCTGACCACTCCTTCCTTGCCATCCAGCGACCCCACCGAGAAATACAGCTCGGTGCGAATCCACTGCGCCTGCGCCGGACGCGTGGCATCGCCTTGCAAGGTCGAGCTGGCGGGGTCTTTGGTATGAACGGAGGCGGGCGGGGGTGTGACACAACCGGCGACTGCAATGAACAGCGCTGCCAGTATCAAATGTCGAGGCATGAAACGTCCTTAGTGTTGTTTTGAATTAACAAAATTATAAAACGCGCTGATGATCGCTATAAAAGATTAAAAAACCTCGCGCACAACACTTATGGAATAAGCAACAGGCTGAGAATGCTTGCCGCACAGGCGTTGTCAGAGCCAGGTTTCCTTGACCCGTCGATCCAGCTCTTCCCAGTCGGCCATGCCCAACACACGCGTGGTGTTCAAACCGCGCAGATAACCACGCAATTGATTTGCCATCGCCGGCACCAGTCCCGCATCCGCGGCGTCATTGAGCAGCACGCTTTCGTATTCCACCAGATACTCAGCAACCCGCTCACGATATTCGGGCAGGACGGCATCGCGGATCAGATCAAAGGTTCGCATGGGTATTCCCCCCAGGATTGTTTGGCTTGTTATCGACTGTCTCGCAGTCTGCACGTGGGGTAACTATTGGTTCAAGCAATAGTGATCATCAAGAATCGCGAGTTCTGCTTTGTCGGCGATGGGCACAAACTTGGCTCCATCGAAAACGCTGCTGAAGGAATTGCGCGATGAACATCATGACCCGACTGGCTGCAATTGCCCTGCTGATGAGCGGGATGTCTGCAACGGCGGTTTACGCCGATAACGCTCAGTCGTGTCACTTGTTGCCGATCACCGCCAGCAGTGCCGCACTCCAGCATTCGCAAACGGTCGGCGTGCTGTACAGCGACAACACCCTGGACGATCTGCAATACCTTGAGCG
Organism: Pseudomonas sp. TWP3-1; assembly: GCF_049896625.1. Lineage (NCBI taxonomy): Bacteria > Pseudomonadati > Pseudomonadota > Gammaproteobacteria > Pseudomonadales > Pseudomonadaceae > Pseudomonas > Pseudomonas sp. TWP3-1. The sequence continues at coordinate 495,849 of NZ_JAFCUQ010000001.1, read as the reverse complement.
CTACCACGATGTGGCGGTGAACGGCGCCAAAGACGCGCTCGATGCCCGGATTCGCGAGGCCTTTATTGACAGCTCCGATCCGGAACTGGCGATCGACTGGCTGACCAGTTCGTTGCAACAGCAGTTTCTCTCGGTGACCGTCTACGACAACCTCGATGCACTGGTGCAGGCGCACCCGGACGTGGTGGTGATGCTCGACACGCATAACCGCTTGCTGACCCAGCGCAACAGCCAGGTCGAAGCGCGGTTTGCCGCAAGGTTCTACGACGCCGATCTGCAATACATCGGCAAGGCCGAAGGTGCGGTCGAGAAACAGATGCCTTCGGTCTGGGTGCACAACAAGGCTGCCCCCGAAATTGCCGCGCAGATCGCCCAGCAGCGGGATCTGCAACTGACTGCACTGAAACAGTTCGATGATTCGCTCAAGTCGCTGGTCAGCGCTGGCTGAGGAAGATTTCTGAAGATGCTCCTTTGGTTGGCCGCAACCAACCAATTTTTTGCCCCGCCAAGTGCGGGGCTTTTTTTGGACGCAAAAAAGCTCGCAGCGTGCCGCAGATCCTACAGATGAATGTGTAGGCGCTGCGGCACGCTGCGAGCTTTTGAATTTTTGGCGAATGTTTTAAACGATGAAGTAATTACGTAAACAAGAAGAAGTAAACAGAGGATAAGACGAGGGAAAGCTGGAGGAGGGTGAAACGAGGAAAAAAATGGCAGGGGCGGCTGGATTTGAACCAACGCATGGCAGGATCAAAACCTGCTGCCTTACCGCTTGGCGACGCCCCTGTAACCGTTGCTGTCAGCCCTGTGTGGGCCTCTGCTCGAGTGGGCGGCAATTTACCAGCGTTCTTGCCATCTGTGAAGCCCTGAGATGAATAAATTTGAAGAAAAACAGCTACTTATTTCCAGGGCCGGCTCAAATACCGCATTTTCAGACACTTGAGGATGCAAAAAGGGGCCGTAACGCGGCCCCCACCGGTCAATTGCCATCGGCAACCTTGCGTTCGATTTCTGCGGTTTTGCGCTGCAACTCCTCGGCTTCCTGCTCTTTGGTACGAATGGAGGTGGGCGTAATCACCTCATCCACGGTGCGGGTGTCATCGTCCGGGTCCCGCAGATCGCGCTCAACTACATTCACCGGTTTGCCGGATGCATCGCTGGCCTGGGTTTGGTTGTCGTCGCTGTTCATGTTGAATTCCTCCGTTGGCTTAAACGTTGGATACAGCGACGGCACGCGAGTTCGAGTTTTTTGCCGGGGAGTCTGTGCCCGCTGATTATTCCTCGGGCAGTCTCGCGATGACTTTGATCTCGAACTGAAAGCCATAAAGCCAAGTCACACCCACCGCGGTGATGTTCGGAAACGGCGCCTCGCCCCAGAACTCCGGCACCACTTCCCAAATGGTTTCGAACGTCGATTGCGGATCGACCATGAACACGGTCACGTCCACCACATCGTCGAAACTGCAACCGGCGGCGCCGAGGATTGCATTGAGGTTGGTGAACGCCAGGCGCACTTGTTGTTGCAGATCAGGTTCCGGCGAGCCGTCTTCATGACTGCCGACTTGCCCGGAGACGAACAGAAAACCGTTGGAGCGCACGGCCGGCGAGTAACGGTTACGTTCATAAAGAGCCTGACGGCCGGGTGGAAAAACTACGTCGCGTTTTGTTGTAGAAAGCGTCATGGGGAGTCTCCTTCAAGGTGTTGAGAAGACTTTAGGGGCTTGCATCCGCGCGATAAACCAGCAACCTTGGCGCTCACTGTTTGGAAATCCCAAACAATCGAACCGCATTCAGGGGTTGGATATGGACCGTTTTGACGCGATGCAGGCTTTTGCCAGAGTAGTGGAGGCGGGCAGTTTCACCAAAGCCGCCGACACCCTGCACATGAGCAAGACCACCGTGACGCACTTGGTGCAGCAACTGGAGGCGCGCCTGCGAGTGAAGTTGCTCAACCGCACCACGCGCAAGGTCAACGCCACGGCCGACGGTGCGGCGTATTACGAGCGAGTGATCAGAATCCTCGCCGAGATGGACGATGCCGACACCAGCCTGTCCGGCGCATCGGCGCAGCCCAAGGGGCGCCTGCGGGTTGATGTACCGAGTCCGCTGGCCAATCTGATTCTGGTGCCGGCGCTGCCGGAATTCTGCGCGCGCTATCCGGATATTCAGATCGACATGGGCGTCAGCGACCGCATCGTCGACATCATCGATGAGAACGTCGATTGCGTGGTACGCGGCGGTGAGTTGCTCGACCAATCGTTGATGGCGCGGCGTGTGGCTGATCTGCAACTCGGCGTGTTCGCCGCGCCGAGTTACCTCAAGCGCGCCGGCACGCCGTTGCATCCGCGAGAGCTGGAAGACTCGCATCATCGCGTGGTCGGGTTCCTCTGGGCGCGCACCGGTAAACCGGTGCCGTACGCGCTGCACAATCACAGCGAAAACCTGCAAATCAAAGGTCGTCACGTGCTGGCGGTGGATGACGGCAACGCTTATCTATCAGCCGGCCTCGCCGGGCTGGGCGTGCTCTGGCTACCCAAGTACATGTCCGGAGCTCATGAGGCGCGCGGCGATCTGGTGCCCCTGTTCGAAGACTGGCAACTCGATCCGATGCCGCTGTACATCGCCTATCCGCCGAACCGCCATATCAGCCTGAAACTGCGGGTGTTCATCGACTGGGTTGCCGAGGTGATGGCGCGGCATGCGCCGGTCATGCATCGGCCAGGTTACTCAGCAGCCACTCGGTGAAACTGCGCGCCATCGGGTCATGCTCGCTGTCGCGGTGGGTCAGCAGCGCCCAGTTCGGCCCGCGAATGGTGTCCTCGACCAAAGGTTGCAGCAGGCCATTTTCCCGGGCCTGACGGCTGAGCAACTGGCTGACCAAAGCGATGCCGAGTCCGCCGCAAGCCGCATCCAGCAACAAACCCGGATCGGAAAAATTCAGACCCTGATCCTGCTGGCCGACATCGATCCCGGCTTCGACCGCCCAATGACTCCAGTCCATTTCCCGCTCGCCGTGCAGCGTGGTGCGCTGCTGTGCGGGCAACTGTAAAAGGCTCGGGTGACAGGCCGGATATAGCCGATCCGCATGCAGCACGTTGAAGCTGCATTCAGCCTGCGAACTGATGTCGTCACGCACCGCCAGATCGATGGTTTGCGTGGCCATGTCCGGCACTTCATCGGTGCTGAAAATCCACAGATCGACATCCGGATGCTGGCGGCGAAACTCGCCCAGTCGTGGCAACAACCAATGACGGGCGAACGCGGGCGTGGTGTTGAGCACCAGTTGATTGGGCTTCTGATATTGGCCGAGCCGGCGGATGCCGACCGCCAGTTGCTGCAACATCGCCTGCGTAGTGCTGAGCAAATCATGGCCGGCGTCGGTCAGGGCGACGCTGCGGCCGCTGCGATGAAACAGCGGTTGCTCCAGATACGCCTCAAGGCTGCGGATCTGCTGGCTGATCGCAGATTGAGTCAGGCTCAACTCGTCGGCAGCCTTGTGAAAACTGCCCAGCCGCGCGGCCGCTTCGAAGCCGCGCAGGGAACTCAGGGGTGGCCAGTGTTTAAGCATGATCGATAAGCTCCGCTAATCATTTGTCCGCTAAATCCATCGTTTGTTCGCCGGTTTTGCCGACCGTAGCATACACATCAATCCCGCACAGGCGGATTTGACTGAACACAACGGCTTAACTGACGAGGCTTTTAGCATGCACCAACAGAACAATAACAACAGCGGTTGGATGATGCCGGCAGAGTGGGTAAAACACGCCGCGACGTGGATGGTATGGCCACACAATCAGGCGTTGTGGGAGTCGGGCTGGCGCGTGACTTTGCCGCAAGTGCAGGAAGATTTCGCCCGTGTGGCCAACGCCATCGCGCGGTTTGAACCGGTGAAACTGGTGGTCGATCCATCGGCGTTGGCCAGTGCCAAAGCCCTGTGCGGGCCGAACATCGAACTGATCCCGCTGGCGGTCAATGACAGTTGGTGCCGCGACTCCGGCCCAAGCTTTATCTGCCATCCGCAGCATGGTTTGGCTGGGGTGAGCTGGCGCTTCAACGCCTGGGGCGGCAAATCCGCGCACGATCTGGATGAAAGCCTGGCGCGCCGTGCACTCAATCATTTGCAGCTGGAATGCTTCGGCACGGCGCTGAGTAACGAGGGCGGAGCGATTCACGTTGATGGCCAAGGCACGTTGATCACCACCGAATCGGTGCTGCTCAACCCCAACCGCAACCCCGGCGTGAGCAAAGCCGAGATGGAAGACATCTTCAGCCGTCTGCTCGGCGTGAAGAAAACCATCTGGCTGCCCGGCGACCCGGACTACGTGACCGGCGACATGACCGACGGCCACGTCGATGGCGTCTGCGCCTTCGCCCGTCCCGGCGTGTTGTTGGTGGATGCCACTCACGATCGTAGCTCGGTGTACGCCGAAGTCGCCCGGGAAAACCGCCGCGCGCTGGAACTGGCCACCGATGCTCAGGGCCGCAAGTTCGAACTGATCGAACTGTTTGAAGCGTCCGATGCGGTGGACAGCGAAGCCGAAGTTTTCTGTGCTTCGTACACCAATTTCTACATCGCCAACGGCGCGATCATCATGCCGGCGTACGGCATCGAGGCCGACCACATCGCCGCAGAAACCCTGGCCAAAGCCTTCCCCGGTCGCGAAGTGGTGCCGGTGCAGATCAACCATCTTGCGCATGGCGGCGGCGGTGTGCATTGCATCACCCAGCAGCAGCCGGCCTGGCCATTGGAGGCTTGAGCCATGACGCTGCTCAAAGTCGCCACCACGCAAATGCCGTGCACTCGTCAGCTCCTACACGGCACGTCGACATTTCACTTTGCGCGCAGGTAGCGCATCAGGTTTGCGGTTTTTGTGATTACGCCATAGGCCACTGCCACGATCATCAATCCGGCCACCGCCACGCCGAGCGCATTGAGGCCAGTGAGGATCTGGATATCGAACGCCAGCAGCAGGATGAATACGACATAACTTGCGACTGTCTGTCTGAAGAACGCCAACACCAGCGGTATGAGCGCGACTGCCGCCGAGTGCGCAGCAACGCTCAGCAGGATTTCGATGATCAGATCCGAAGACGCATCCTCGACTTGTGCTTGCGCGATGATCAGCATGGGGCCGTCTATCAACCAGTGCAGCCCGCCGATCACCGCCAGGCTGATGGCGATGATCAGCAGGATACTGATCAGCCTGATATTCATTGATCGTCCTTGCGGCCATGCGCGGCGGCTGCCAGTTGTTCGGTATCGACGCGCACAAACACCGAATCACCCACGGCTGTCAGCACCTCTCCGGCATACACCTCGCAAATCACCCGCGTCTTGCGTCCGACTTCTCCCTCGACTTTGGCTTTCAGCGTCAGCGGCACGCCCATCGGCGTCGGCTTGATGAACTTGATGCCGAGGTTGCCAGTGACGCAGTTGATGCGTGGCAGGCTTTCGACGTCGCGCTGTTCGGCGCGGTAGTGGTAGGCCATTGCCGTCCAGTTCGAATGGCAGTCGACCAGCATCGCGATCAAGCCGCCATAGACCAGATCCGGCCAGCCGCAGAATTGCGCGTCAGGAATGTGTTCGGCGATGACGTGCACGCCGTCTTTGTGCCAGAAACTCTTGATGTGCAAACCGTGCGGGTTGCTGCTGCCGCAGCCGTAGCAAACACCGTCGGGCGCGGCGCTGTCTTGCAGGGAGGTGTCGAGCGTGGCCATGCCGGGATCATCCTTAAAAGTGGAAGCTGAACCGCGCTGATATTAACGCTGAATGCAGATCCTCGATATTCACGGACAGAAAACGCAGTGCCCGGACCGATCGCGCAGGGATTTTGCTGACAGGCATTTCTGTCACATTGCCGCTTGGTTGATTGCAGATAGTGGCGGCCCCAACCTGTTTCCCGTGAGGCTGCGCCGTGTTTCAACGTCTTGTGTGTTCGCTGTCCGTTTTGAGCCTGTCCATCGCCGCCGCGCAGGCGGCTGACCTTGATACGCCGCGTCTGCAGGGTATCGACAACTTCCGCGATATCGCCGGCACCACCAGCGCCTATTCAACGGCCAATGACGGCACGATGCGTTCGGGTGTGTTCTATCGCTCGAATGCGCTGACGCCGACTGCGGCAGATCTGACCGTCCTCAATGGCTTGGGGATCAAAGCCATTTACGATCTGCGCACGCCAAGCGAAATTGCCGCCACGCCGGACACACTGATCAGCGGTGCGACCTATCGCAACATCGACATTATTGGCGCCACCACGTCGGGTTCGAACATCACCAACATTTCGTTCCACAGCGCCGCCGAAGCCGTGGCGATGATGCAGGAGACCAACCGCGCCTTCGTCAGCGATGCCGGTATGCGCGGGCGGTTCACCACGCTGTTCAACGAACTCGCCGGAGTCGATGGAGCGGCGCTGTTCCACTGCACCGCCGGCAAGGATCGCACTGGCTGGACTGCCGCCGTGCTGCTGAGTATCGCCGGGGTCGACAGCGCCACGATCATGGACAATTACCTGGCGACCAACGAGTACACCGCCGCGCGCGTAGCGAAAACTCTGGCATCGATGCCTGCAAGCATGGCCGCGATATACGCGCCGCTGCTCGGCGTCGAGGCGAGTTTTTTACAGGCCGGTCTCGATCAAGTGACCACCCAATACGGCAGCATGGATAACTACCTCAAACAGGGATTGGGTCTATCGCAGGAAACCATCTACGTCCTGCGCGGCAAGATGGTTTATTACAACAGCCTGCCGGGTCAGCAGGGCCTGATCGGCAACGCCGGCGCCGGCGCGCAACTGTTGCAGCAACTGCAAAACAGCAGCCTGTCGGGCAGTTACAGCGACTACAACTATTACCTGCAATCAGCGATCGATGCCGGCACTCTCGGTGGTGTCGAATCCACGGTCGGCGGCCAGGTGCACGCCGATGCCGCGAGCTATTTGCTGCGTCAGGGCGCGATGATCGATCAAGCCGCTGCGCCGTTCACCAGCGGCACCGATCTGAAGATTGGCCAAACCCGGCTGTGGAGCACCGGACTGGCGGGTTATCTCGGCAACGACGGCTCGGCGCATGCCGCCAGCAGCAACGAGCACAGCCAAGGCCTGATGATCGGACTGACCCAACGTTTCAGCGAACAACTCAGCGCTCACGCCGGTTTCGGTTACAGCAAGGGCAATGTCGGCGGCGCGAGTGGCGAGGCGGATACTGATCTGACGTTCTTCGCGGTCGGCGCACGCTTCGCTCCGAATGGTCTGGAGCGCGGGCTGTTTGTCGATGCGGATGCCAACGCCGGTTGGCTCGACTACGAGAGCAAACGTGATCTCGGAGGCGGCCTCGGCTCAGCCAAGGGCGACAGCCACGGCAATCTCACTGGCGCGACCTTGGCGCTGGGGTATCGGCTGCCATTTAGCGGGATGATTTTTGAGCCAAGCCTCGGTATGCGCGTCAGTCATCTGGACCTGTCGGGCTTCAGGGAGAAGGGCAGCGAACTGGCGCTGGATGTCGACAGCATCCGAGAGACGCGCCGCAGTGCGGTGGCCAACCTCGACGTGTCGTTCGCGCCAGTTGCGATGGGTGCGTGGCAGCTGGTGCCGGGTGTTCGCGTGGGCTACGAGCATGTGCTGGGTGATCATCAGGTCGATAGTGAAGGGCATTTGCTCGGGCTGAATATCGAGCAGCGCGCGGCGTTCGACAATCGTGATCAGTTCACGGGTGGGGTGAATGTCATGGCCAACCTCGGCGCGTTCAGCGTCGGCGCGGAAGTCGCGGCCAGTGGCGGTGGGGACAGCCATGGTTTTGGCGGCAGTCTGAAGGCCAGTTACCAGTTCTGACGTTGCGGGTTTCAGCCCTTGCGCACCTGCGCGGGGCTGACGCCGTAGGCGCTTTGGAAATACTGGCAAAACCGGCCGACGTTGCTGAAGCCGAATTGCAAAGCCACATCACTCACTGTCGGTGACCCGTTTGTAAGTGCATGGTGGGCGCATTCCAGCCGAACTTGCCGCTGATAACTGACAATCGACGTCCCGGCAAAGCGCCGAAAACCGTCCTGCAACGCGCGCAGGCTGACGTTGCTCAAACGCGCCAGATCCGTACCACTGACCTGATGATCGGGGTGCGCCTGAAGGTAATCGATGGCCTGCTTCACATGCCTTGGTGCGATCAGCGGTTCGGGTCGATTCAGGGCTTCACTGAAGTTATGCGGCCAGGCTTGCAGCACAGCATCGACCAGCATTTCCCTCAGACGCGAGGGCATCAGCGAACCGCTGCTCAGTAGCAAATCAAACTCCGTGCCGGTCGCCAGATCAATCAGCGCGCGAATGCCCTGGAAGGCCTTGATGTTCAGATCCACCATGGGTTCGAAGCGCAGTTTTTGTAGCAGCGGCTTGCCGAGTAACGTTGCCAGGCGCTCGGTCAAAATCCCGCGCCCGATCGAAATCCCATGCTGCGCGTGATTGTCGATAAAGCGCATCGAACGCAACTCGGCTTTGTCGATGGCCAATCCGACTTGAGTCAAACCGACCGACTCGCTGCTGTGTTCGAAAACAATCTTGCCCGCCGTGGGAATCACAAAGGTGATCTCGTCAAACGGCGCCGGGAACGCCACAGTGAAATCACCGCGATAGTGCATCCGCCGAAAACTCACGCCCTCATGCCGCCCGTAAACCCCGCCAATGATGATGTTGCTCGGTAGCGGCGACGAGTCGGCATAGCGATTGCCGAACATCCGCGAGAACAGTGCGCCGAAGTCGTCGCAGTTCATGGCGTCGGAGCGAAGAATGATCGGTTGGCGCGTCGGGCTTGAGAACACCTTGGGTGATCGCCTTGCAGAGAGGGAGGCGCAAGGACGCTACCAACCAACAATGACAAACCTGTGACCACCACAAAACCCTGTGGGAGATTCTATGTTTGGGGGGAAGCCCCCAAACCTGTTTTTGACTGAGTCCATATCCGTTGCTGCGCTGCACCTCCTCTCGATGTGTTTGGCTGCGCCAAACGGTCGCTGCGCTTCCACCCCCGGATCAATCCCTCCACCCAGCCTGCCGACGGGCGCTCGAGATCAAGAGCCGCAGCCGAGCTAACGCTCATCCTGTTGAGTGGGGCGGCTTCGCCGCGGGGGTGTACGCAAATTTCTATTGTGGGAGCTGGCTTGCCAGCGATGGCGGCCTGACAGCCGACCGATCTCTAGCAGATGTACCCAGTTCCCACTGTGGGAGCTAGCTAGCCTGCTAGCGATGGCGCCAGAACATCCACCCAACATCGTGAATGTCCCAACGCCCTTACAAGCCTCGCCGCCTCAATCCTGATTAATCTCCCGATCCTTGGTTTCCGGCAAGAAGAACGTCCCAAGCACCGCCGTCATCACCGCAATCACAATCGGGTACCACAAGCCGTAATAGATATCGCCAGTCGCCGCGACCATGGCAAACGCCACCGTCGGCAGGAAACCACCGAACCAGCCATTACCGATGTGATACGGCAGCGACATCGAGGTGTAGCGAATACGGGTCGGGAACAGCTCAACCAGCCACGCCGCAATCGGCCCGTAAACCATGGTCACGTAGATCACCAGGATCGTCAGCAGCAGCAACACCATCGGGTAATTGGTCTTGGCCGGGTCGGCTTTTTCCGGGTAGCCAGCCTCTTTCAGGCCGCTGGTGAGGGATGCGGTGAAGGCGTCGTTGCGGGTCTTGAAATCGGCGGCTGGCAGCACACTGCCTTCGAAGCTTTCGACAACTTTATCGCCGATGCGCACTTGCGCCACCGTGCCCGGTTCGGCTTTGACGTTTTCGTAAGGGATCGCGCGCTTGGCCAGAATCGTCTTTGCCAGATCGCAGGAACTGGTGAATTTGGCCTTGCCCACCGGATCGAACTGAAACGAGCAGGCGTCAGGATCGGCAATGACTTTGACCGGATTCTTCTCCTGTGCGATGAACACGTCGGGATTCCCGTACTGCGTCAGCGCATGGAAGATCGGGAAGTAAGTCAGCGCCGCCAGAATGCACCCGGCCATGATGATGCCCTTGCGCCCGATGCGGTCGGACAGGCTGCCGAAGATCACAAAGAACGGCGTGCCAATCAGCAGCGAACCGGCGATCAGAAGGTTGGCGGTTTGCGGGTCGATCTTCAGCGTCTGCAGCAGGAAGAACAGCGCGTAGAACTGCCCGGTGTACCAGACGACGGCTTGCCCAGCGGTGCCGCCGAGCAGCGCCATGATGACGATTTTCAGGTTGTCCCAACGAGCGAAGGATTCAGTCAGCGGCGCCTTCGACGTCTTGCCTTCAGCCTTCATCTTGAGGAACACCGGCGACTCGCTGAGTTGCAAACGGATGTACACCGACACCGCCAGCAGCAGGAGCGACAGCAGAAACGGAATCCGCCAGCCCCACGCTTCGAACGCCTCAGTCCCCAGCGCCGTGCGGCAGGCCAGAATCACCAGCAGCGACATGAACAGGCCCAGCGTCGCTGTGGTCTGAATCCACGACGTGAAAAACCCGCGCTTACCCTTCGGTGCGTGTTCGGCGACATACGTCGCCGCGCCGCCGTACTCGCCACCGAGCGCCAGACCTTGCAGCAAACGCAGGGTAATCAGAATGATCGGCGCCGCCACCCCGATGGTCGCGTAACCGGGCAGGAAACCGACGATAGCCGTAGACACGCCCATGATCACAATCGTGATTAAAAACGTGTGCTTGCGCCCGATCATGTCACCCAGTCGCCCGAACACAATTGCGCCGAACGGCCGCACAGCGAAACCAGCGGCGAAGGCGAGCAGGGCGAAGATGAACGCCGTGGTTTCGTTAACCCCGGCGAAAAAGTGCTTGGCGATGATCGCTGCCAGAGAGCCGTACAAGTAGAAGTCATACCACTCGAACACCGTGCCGAGGGACGAAGCGAAGATGACCTTGCGCTCTTCACGCGTCATCCCCTGATTCGGGGCGCTGCCAGTCGATGCTGTGTCGATAACCGCCATGGGTGTTCTCCGTCGTACGTTTTTGTTTTAGGCCGGAGCACCTAACAATGTTGCTGTACCCGTGGCCTGGGGTGTGGCGCTTCGCGGGTTGCGGGAAGCGTGGACAGACTATGGGCCTCGCGCTGGGGGCGGGGTTAGGTTGAGCTTAATTGGGTTTTTGGGGATTTCCAGTTGATGTACCTGACTGACAGGTGTAGTGCGCGTCGGTCGTGATAGCGACTTTTAAGGGGATTTAGGAAATTACGGTTATTTCTTATTGTTATTAAAGACTGTCATTTCTATCAGGTGCGGCCGAGTGTGGTTGTGTTGATACTTCTTTTCGAGAAGGGGCGATTTTATCAGGTCGCAAGGCATTGAACTTCTGCGGTGGAAAATAAATCTGTCCCCTTTGTTGCCGTCCCCTTTGTTGCCTTTGTTGCCCCATTTGTTCTTCGTCCCCTTTGTCTGTTCGTGAGTAATAAAATATGCCTTCCAAGATCATTAAAAATATTCCGGTTCATGCCGCTGATGAAGCGCTGCTCGCTTTGTTGAAAGAGAGTTGCGCGGAAAAATTACTGGGTTAAGACGGGCGGCGGGGGCAACAACCGCTGTCGTGACATACGAGCTTGAGCTGGCGAACACTGGCAGGAATCCGCTCGTGATTATTGATAAGGATATTGACGATGAAACGCTATCAACGCTTATTCTAAATCGCTTTCGTAAGAGCTGAAAATGATCAAAGAATCAAAGAAGAATCAAAGGGGACAGATTTATTTAATTCTCCCTTGTCTAAAGCGGACGGCTGCTCAGAAAATAAATCTGTCCCCTTTATGCTTTCTATCAGGTGCGGCTGCGTGTGGTTGTGTTGATACTCGCTTTTGTAATAGCGCGGTTTTATGAGTGCGTAAGATGTTGCTATTCAAAGCTGAAGATAAATCTGTGTGCTTTAAGTTTTGTTGTCGTAAATTTAAGTTGAGGAGGTGTGTCGTGGTATTGGTCGATAGAGATGGAGATCCTGTTCAAGCAATAATTAATTACGAATTTGGAACAATCATTTATGATTATGGAGGTGGTGTCTACAGAGGTGCTTACGCTGACGGGGAACTTATCACGCTAATTTGTCGGTCGCTTGAAGAGGTGAAATTGCAGATAGGAAGACATGTAGCTCTTGATCATATTGGGCCAATATAATTTTAGGGAAGATCAAAGGAGGGGAATCAAAGGCGACTAAAAGGGGACAGATTTATTTAATCGTCCCCTTTGTGCCTTAAGACATTTTCTCTGGTCGCCCTCGCTCTCTAAGCAGGACTCGCCTACCGGTTATCTGTTCAATTTCGTCTACGAATTTCAAACCGCCCGTAAGCTGCCCCCTTTGAAGCGCGCCCCTTATAAGTTGCAATTCGTCCGTTGGCGTAGCCATCTCGACAAATGACTTGTAACGCTCACGCCGGACGGCGTCAGTAGGCCCGAGCTCCAGAAAGCAAGGATCCTTGTCCAGCCATGTGCTTTCCGAGTAGTCGTTGAGACGTAGAGCAAAACTCGACCAGCGGTAGCCCTCCGCACACGCCACCATATTCGCTCGCACCGGGTTTAACTCGATGTATCGGCTGCACGCCAGCAGATAGGTGTCGGACTGCACAACACTGGATTTGTAGCGGCTCTCCCATAACGTGCCAGTTCGCCCGTCGATCTTGTTGCGATAACGCGTCATCCGACCCGCTAGAGTTTTCATGAACTGTCCAAGGGCGGACGTATCGTCTCCAGGGGCAATCAGCAAATGGACATGATTGGTCATTAAGCAGTAGGCATAAACTTTTATACCTAATGCTTCTTTGAGTTCGCGCAGGTCAGAAAGATAGTGCTCGAAATCCTCCGGCTCGGCGAAAACGACCTGCTTGTTATGGCCACGCTGCACGATGTGGTGCGGGTAGTTTGCTAGCACAATGCGTCCCGTTCTGGGCATTAGTTATCCTACATCCTTGTTGAGATCCCTAAGAAGACTAGAAGGGAATGAGTGCGACGCATGGCGGATTTGTCAGGGAATGTATCGAGCAGGACTGGGATGGATTGAATCTTGAATAAGTCAGATTAATTTTACTGATATAGCGTTCGGGAATTTTCGTTGTTCTAAAAAGATATTAAAGACTGTCATTTGTATCAGGTGCAGATGAGCCTTATTGTGCCGATACTTCATTTGGTGAAGGGGGCAGTGGTGGAAATAAATCTGTCCCCTTTGATTGTCCCCTTTGATTTCGTTTCTTTCATAAATTTGGTCGAAAAGTGAGGTTTAGGATGGCTCGTAAAAGAGGTGTTAAATATTTGTCTACTATTTATTCTGGATATAAGACAAGGGAGCAGCTTGATCAATATTTGGCGATGCATAGTATTTCATTCGCGGATGTTGAAGCGAATGGTTCGGATTTTATTGTCTATTATGAGGATTCGAAAGGAGATGTGTATAAGCCATTCGCGAAAATCGAGTCGCTGCAGAATCGTCATCCGCCGGTCGATGAGAGATCCTGAGCTCCTATGAGCTTAGTGCAACTGAAAGGGAGGATGTAGATTTGCGTCTTTTTACAAATTTTATTTTTCTATATCCTTGCTTATCAGGGAAATGGTTTTATGAAGCTTCCGGTTGTGCACGCCATCGTTGCATCTTTTGTCGCTGTGGATATGCCTGCATTGGCACAAGCAGCTCTAGCCATCTGAAGGGGTTGTCTTACTTCTGACAACCTCCGACGTAGCGACAGGATCGGCCGTTGAGGTGGATGTGACAGTGCGTAGCGATCTAGTTGGGAAGGTTAGCGGTGTAGTGCAATTCGCGGCCTTTAAAGGTTCAGGCTCGATACTCAGCTCAGCCAACCAAACATTCTCGGTCGCGAATACTAAGGTCGTAGTAAATACGAAGCCTACATCTATTATTAATAACTACAAAGGCACATTGTTAGGTGTGGTGAATGGTGTTCAATGTGAGAAGAGGGTGGAGGGTGCGCTCGATTTGCACGCTCCATAACAAATCAAAGGGGAGATACCCATTGGACGGTTACTAATCAAGATTAAAGGCTGTCACCTTTGTTTTGCATCGACGAACTTCACTCCGCTCGTAGCGCATATCGTAAGTGCGGCCATGTAGGAGCTGCCGCAGGCTGCGATCTTTTGACTTTGAAGATCAAATGATCGCAGCCTGCGGCAGCTCCTACATTGGTGTAATACGGTATAGATCTATTCGGTCGGGACTAGATTATCCAGCACCTGATTCACCGCCAACTCACCTAACATCACAATCTGCGCAATACCTAGCAGCGTTTTGCGATGCGTGCCTTCGAGTAGTGCAGCAAAGTCGCTGAGCATGACGTTGGCTGAGCCGAGGGTTTCGCTGGCGTCGACCAGTAGGGCTTCGTTGGTGGACTTGGGGTTTGCGATGTAGAGGCGGTTGGGGTAGTAGGGCGCGGCCATCATGCGAGCGGCGAGTGGGCCCAAGTGGTAGTCGAGGGCGCGTTCGGCGGCTTCGTTGAATTTTTTGGAATCAGGACATTCGTAAGGCGATGTCGGGTCGGTGATGTGTGCCGGCTCGGTTACCGGCGGATTAGGCGTGACTTTGAACATATGCATTCTTTTCCGTGGTGAAGCCGTCAGACCCGAGCTACTAAACAGGGGTGGAGGCAGCTGTGCGCAGGTTAGTAGACCGGGGAAAAGAACAAAGCCGGCGTGCCCGGGGGCACCCTGCACACAGCCACCATCAGATACAGGTATGTGATTACCTGAATGACAGACGCCTGTGCACTGTTCAAATACCAACGGGCTACTAAACCCGATCACTGCGAATCAGTGACCCGATCAAAGTTACCGGCCGACCCCAGGTCGCACAAGCCGGCGGATTCTGGCCTAGCGGTAGGCAACGGCGCAAGGATTTGTGGGCATTTGGACGTAACACAGCGTTTCGCTAAACAGTCCTGCACTGCCCGGTTTATCGGCTTGCAACCATCAAAGAAAAGTCCCACAGAACCCCATGCCATTCGTCGGCAGCACCGCACTCAACCCCGCCGCACCCCTCCAACCCAACATGACCAAAACCATCACCGCCCAAGACCTGCACATCGCAATCGCCCCCCAAAACGAACCAGCCCTGTTCAAATGGCTGCTCGCCAGTTTCCTGATGGGCAAGCGCATCCAGGCTGATATCGCCGCCGAGGCCTACCGGGTGATTGTCGAAAAGCACCAACGCGACACGCCGCGTAAACTCGCCAATTGCACCCACCGCGAACTGGTGCGCATGCTCGGCGAAGCGCATTACGTGCGCTACGACGAAACCACCGCCACACGTTTGTTGGCACTCGCCGCCAAACTCAACGAAGAATACGCCGGCAAAGTCAGCGCCATCGTCGAGGCCAGCACCGACCGCAGGGATTTTGAAAAGCGCCTGCAAGCCTTCGAAGGCATCGGCCCCAAAACCGTGGAAATTTTCATGCGTGAAGCGGGCAGGGTGCTGTTTTGATGTTCATCGGTTGCGCAGGCTGGAGCCTCGGTCGCGAGTACTGGCCGGACTTCCCCACCGAGGGCACGCACCTGCAACGCTACGCGGCGCGGGTCAATTGCGCGGAGATCAACAGCTCTTTCTACGGCCCGCACCGCCGGCAAACCTATGAACGCTGGGCCGAATCCGTACCACCGAACTTCCGTTTCAGCGTCAAGCTGCCAAAGCTGATCACCCACGAACTCCAATTGCAGCACTGCGATCAGGCGCTAGACGAATTCCTGCAACAATCCTCGGGATTACAAGAAAAACTCGGATGCCTGCTAATCCAGCTCCCGCCAAAACTGGCCTTCGAAGCACCACAGGCCGACGCCTTTTTCAGCGAGCTCCGAGAACGCTTCAACGGTGACGTAGTGCTCGAACCACGCCACGAATCCTGGACAACTGCCCATGATCTGCTGATAGAACATCGCATCGCCCAAGCCGCAGTCGATCCCTCCCGCATCAGCACCGACGCAACGCCACAGGGCTGGCCGGGCGTACATTACTGGCGCCTGCACGGATCGCCCCGCATCTACCACAGCGCATACGACCCAACGTTTCTGCAACAACTGGCCACCCAAATACAAAAAGACAACACCTGGTGCATCTTCGACAACACCGCCAGCGGCGCCGCCCTCGGCAACGCGCTGTCACTGGTTACTTGCTGCGAGTCCAGACCTTGATGTAATCCACGCGAAACGTCGAAGGCAGATCTGCATCGTCAACCACCCCAAACCACTGCCACATCGCCTCGCTGTCGAACACGATCTGCATCGGAAAATGCCAGTGCGTGTTCTTCGCCTCGCGCACCAGTACCCCATCGACGTACCAGCGCAGCGTGCCCGGTTGCCAGTCAAACCCGTACACATGAAAGGTGCTCGCGAAACGCCACGGCGCAGTCCAGCTGCTGCCCTCGCTCAGGTGTTGATTGTTACCGGGTCTGGCCCAGACGTGGGCGTTCATGTTGTACAGCCGATCAAACTTGCCATCCCGGGTCTTGCCGCCGATTTCGAAGATATCGATCTCGGTGGCGTTGTCCGCCAACCCGGTCCACGCCAGCCAGAACGCGCTGGAACCGGCGGAATTCATCGGTTTCGCCCGAGCTTCGTAATAGCCGTAAAAACCCCGTTCGATGGTGCGCACCATCGCCGAGCTGTAATCCTTGTACCCAAGGCGCACGTACTTTTCCGGCAACACCTGTTTGCGGAAGTAGATGTTCAGATTGCCGTTGGCCACCTTGGCGTTCTCCGGCAAGAACAGCGCCGGTTTGCGTCCCAGCGAATCGGTGCCGGTCGCGTCGTTGACGTGCCAGCGGTTGCGGTCGAGGGCCGCACCGTTGAAGTCGTCGGACAGGCGCGTGTCGAGTAGCCATTGCCCGGCATTGGCTTGATCCGAAAGCGGCAGATTCGCGTTCATATGCTTCGGCGTTGGACCGAGCGGGCCACTGCGGGTCCACGCGCTGGACTGCTGCGGGATCGTCACCGCCCACTTTTCCGCGAGGTAGGCGAACACCTGCTCGCGTTCTGCCTGGGACACCAGCGGCCGGTCGTAGACCAGTACTTCGGCGATATCGCCGCGCAAGATTTCCGAGGTGCCGACCACGTTGCGCGCCACCGCAAACGGGCCGATCGGGACGTCGGTGGCTTCGACGAACGCGATGGCGGGTTCATACGCCGTGGTCTGCTGCACGCTGAGGCCGAAGTTCGGCGCGACGTTGTCGTTGTCGGCCAGTTGCGGACGCGAGCTGAACAGGCGTTGCCAGGCTTTGCCGCCAGCCTGCTCCGGCAAGCGTCGCGACACTACGAACACGCTGACCGGCCCGGTCCCACTGCGAATCGACGGGCCGATAAACGCCGACACGCCGCTGAAGCGCACCACCGAACGACCGTTGATGGCGTCGTTGACCAGTGTCGGCAATGCGCTCGCCGCCGGATTATCCAGGCTGACATTGACCGCGCGCGGTGATTTATCGCGCCAGCTCAACACGCCGTTCTGCCCGTCGATGCTCATGTGCGTCGGATCGGCGCCGTCCAGCCACAGCACCAAACCCTCGGTGACCATCGGCGCGGCCAGCGCATTCGTCGACAACAAACACAGCCAAATCACGCATTGCCTGAACATACGAAACTCCTTCCTTGAGTGAACCGGCTATTACTTGCCCGCGACTGCCAGCAACGGCGCAATGGGCGCGTGATAGCCGTGGGGATTGTTCGACTGCCAGCGCCAACTGTCAGTCAGCATCTGCCCGAGATTGCGTTGCGCCGACCAGCCCAGTTCGCGCCCGGCCTTGCTCGCATCGGCCCAGCACTGCGCAATATCACCTTCGCGGCGCGCGGCGAAACGGTAGGGAATGCTGATCCCGGTGACGTCTTCGAAACCCCGGATGATCTGCAGCACGCTGTAGCCGATGCCGGTGCCGAGGTTCCAGATGTGAATGCCGTGGTCGCCGTGCAAGCGTTCGAGTGCCTTGAGATGCCCTTCGGCCAGATCGCTGACATGGATGTAATCGCGCACGCAGGTGCCATCGACCGTGGCGTAATCATTGCCATACACGGTTAATTCGCCGGCCCGGCCGATGGCAACTTGGGTCAGGCAGGGCAGCAGATTATTTGGCACACCGTTAGGTGCTTCGCCGATCAGACCACTTTCATGTGCGCCGATCGGGTTGAAGTAGCGCAGCAGGGCGATGTTCCAGCGCGAATCCGAGCGCGCCAGGTCGGTGAGCAATTCTTCGGTCATCAGCTTGGAGCGGCCGTAGGGATTAGCCGGTTTGCCGGTGCCGAGCGCTTCGTCAATCGGCGTGCGCGCTGGCTCGCCGTACACCGTCGCCGAGGAGCTGAACACCAGATTGAACACATGCGCGCGGGCCATCGCCTGGCACAGAAACAGCGTGCCGACCACGTTGTTCGCGTAGTACTCCATCGGTTTGCGCACGCTTTGGGCCACCGCTTTGAGGCCGGCGAAATGCACCACGGCGTCGATGGCGTAGGCGCTGAAAATCTCGTCGAGCAGCAGTGGATCGCGGATGTCGCCTTCAATGAACTCGATCTGCGAGCGGGTCAGTTGTTCCAGGCGCGCGATGGATTCGACGCAGCTGTTGCTCAGGTTATCCAGCACCAGCACGCGATGGCCGGCCTCCACCAGTCTTACTACCGTGTGCGAACCGATGTAGCCGGCACCGCCCGTGATCAGCGTGGTTTTGCGCATGACGAAATGCTCCAGAGAGACAGCGCTGCTCACCGGGTGGTGAACACCGATTTGAATTCATGCGGCCAGCGCGGATGCAGCACGCTGTAGGCGAGGGTGTAGGTCAGCGCGCCGGCGAGGATGTTGGCGCCCAGATGCAGGTAGCCCGAGAGGTCGGATTGATGCGAGACCCAGACGACTACAGCGGCCATCACCAGCGTCGCGAGGACGCTGCGGTAAGCCGAGTCGAAGAAGCTGCGCCAGCGGTAACCGATGGCGGTGTTCAGCCCGCGAATCTGCAACGGCGTGATCGCCAGCATGCGCATCAGCAACGCGACGGCTGCGGCCATGCCGCCGTAAACCGGCCCCAGCGCATACACCAGCGCCAAGGCAAGAAAGGTGGTGGCGACTTCGGCCTTGAGCGTCAGATAGGTGCGATTGACTGCCACCAGCGCGGTGGTCGCGTACAGCGCCAGATTGCCCAGCGCGGCGGTGACGGCCAGCACTTGCAGCAGCACAATCGCGTCGGCCCATTTGTCGCCGAAGATCAACAGAATGATGTCTTCGGCAGTCAGTGCGATGCCGACGAACAACGGAGTCAGCAGAAAGCCACTGATGGCGGTCGAGTCGCCGATCAGACCGATCAGCCGCGACGGCTCAGCACTGCGCCGGGCAAACGCTGGCAACGCGTAACTCATCAAACCGTTGTAAATCGCCGAACGCGGCAGATCGATGATGCGCATCGCCAGGTTGAACATACCCACTGCATGCGCGCCGGCGGTCATGCCGAGCACGATGTTGACCCCGCGTTGCAGGGTTTGCGAACTCATCACATTGATCGCCACCGGCGTGCCGCTGCGCAGCAAGTCGCGCAACACCGCACCATCGATGACGAATGGAATGCGCCGCCGATCACCGCGCATCAACACTACCAGCGCCAGCAGATCCATGATCAGCGCCTGGGCAATCACCGCCCACGCGCCGAAGCCCAGCAGCGCGACGACGATCCCGGCGCTGCCGCCGGCAACCTTGCCCAGCAGCGTGCGCGAGGCCAGCAACTTGAAATTGCCGGTGCGGCGCATTTGCGCGACATAGACCCGCGCCATCATGGTGAAGAGGATTTTCACCGAGGCGATGGCCGTCATCCATTGCAGCACTGGCGACGAGGTATACAGGAATGCGCCGAGCGAAATCACCACGATCGAAACAAGGCTGATCAGCACCGAAAACCAGAACGCGGTGCTGATGTGCTTGTCTTCCAGACGCTCAAGCCTGACCAGCGGATCTTCCAGCACTGACGAATACAGAATGCCCACCACTTCGACGATCGCGATGATCACCGTGCCGATCCCCAACTCGGTCGGCGTGAGCAAACGTGCGTAGACGACGAAGGTGATCATCGACAGGAAAATCAGGCCGAATTTCTCGGTGAAGATCCAGATCAATGTCGTCAGGCGATGGTTGGCCATGGCAGCACCCGCGCTTCAGGAGGTCTTGCGCAAGGTCTTCGCCACGGCGTAGACGTAGCGCAGAGTCGGTTTGCCACGGGAGAAAAACAGCGTCTGCCACGAGTGCCCGAGCATGTTGCGAAAGACCTTGATCACCTGCGCGTGCTCGCCGCGCCGGGAGAATGCCGCGAGAAATTCGGCATGGTTGGCCAGCACGAAATGGATACGTTGCTGCTTGCTCAGTGTCGCGCCGTAGCGGGCCAGAAACAGCTCGATGAAGCGCATTTTGTGCGGGTAGTACTTGATCGGTTGCGCGGTGATGTTGCCGGCGTTGACCCCGCGCCGATGCAGTATTTCCGGCACCGTGTGGATTTCCCAGCGCTCGGCAATGCGTGTCCACAGCAAACGGTCTTCGGCAAAACGCAGGGTCTGATCGAAGCCGTTCAACGCCATCAGCACTTCGCGCCGCACCAGCACGCCGGAGGTGCCGTTGATCACGTTCTCGCGCATGAAATCGGCAAAGTGCTGGCCGCTTTTGCGCCGGTCTTCGAGCTGCCGGCGGCCGTCGCTGAATTCGCTCATCTGGTAGCAATCGATCAGCCCGACATCATGGCCGTCCGCAGTCAGCTGCTCGTAGAGCGCCAGTTGCTTTTCCAGCTTTTGCGGGTGCCATTGATCATCGGCATCGAGGAACGCAATGAAGGTTTCGCTGGCGTTGAAAATCCCTTGATTGCGCGCGCTGGCCGGGCCTTGGTTGGCCTGTTGCAGGAGCAGCACCGGGAACGGCGCCACAAAGTCCCGGACAATTTGCGGGCCTTGGTCTGTGGAGCCGTCGTCGATCACGATCACCTTGTCCGGACGCCGGTTTTGTTCGGTCAGCGAATCGAGCGTCTGGCCAATACTCGCGGCGCCGTTGTACAGCGGAATCACCACGCAGACCGTTGGCTTGTCATTCAACATGCTTTGTACTCCTTGGCCATGATGGCGCGCCGACGCGGCAGTGGCGCAGGGCGTTTGATGGCGTGATGACGGAACGACAGGGCCAGAACGCAGAACACCAGGAACTCGCCCGAGCGATAGTTGGGGATCACGTAGGCCACGTAATTGGTCACCACGAACAGGCCGATGATCACCAGCGCGCAGGCGTGATAGCGCGCCGATTGATCGGCGGTGATCGCGCGGTATTGCTTGGTCAGCGCTTCAGTGAACAACAGGATCAGCGCGATCAACTGGATCAGTCCGCCATTGAGCAGGGTTTCGACGTAGCCGCTGTGCGCGTTGCCGATGTAGCCCCAGCGGGTGATGAAGCCGTCGGCGTCGGGGCTGGTCCAGAACGCGCCGAAGCCGTAACCCTTGAGGAAACGCTCGTCGATCAGCGGCCCGAGCAGTTCCCAGATCAGCGTGCGGTCGGTGAGTGACGGGTCACGCCCGAGCCATTCCAGCAGCAGCGTGTAGTTGCCGTAGAGAAACAGGCAGATCAGCAAGTACACCACGGTGGCGACAAAAAACGCCGACAGCGAACGGTTGATGCGCAAGCGGATCAGCGTGAGGAAATACCAGTAGCTGGCGGTGCCTGTGACGATCAGCGCGATGCCGGTGGCCGACTGCGCGAGGCCGATGGCGATCAGCGAAAACAGCGCGTAAAGGATGGCTAACGGGTTGCGCTGGCGGATCATCGGCAGCAGCAACAGGATGCCGATTGCATTCAGCCGTGCGCCGGCGTTCTTCTCGGCAAAAATGCCCTTGAACGCGCCGTCGCGGATGCCGCCGGAAATAAACGCGATGTCGGGTCGGATCACGGCGAAGATCAACCCCACCAGCGCAGCGGCGCCGATCACGCAGCCGAGCACGAAAGCGATTTTTTCCAGGCTGTAGTGGTAAGCAATGAACCCGGCGAAGAACACCACGCTGAGCAGCGCGACAAAGCGTTTGAGGCTGAGCATCGGGTCGCCGGACCAACTGATGGACGCCGCGATGCACAGCAGGAACACCAACAGAAAGGTGTTTTGCCGGTAGAAGCTTTTGCTCAGGAACACCTTGTTGCGGATGAAGAAGAACAGCGGCACCAGCAATGTAATCAAGCCGCAGACCTGATTGACGACGTTGCCTTCGAGGTCTTTTTGCGCGTCATCCAGACTGGCCGCATTGCCCAGCCCGAGAAAGAAGCCGATCACTTGCAGATAAAACAGCACGCCGAACAGGGTGAAGGCGTCGCGCAGGCTGCTGTAGCGGATTTGCAGGCTGTTCATGGCGCTGGACTCCCGAGCAACGCTGCGAGATAGGTGTGCACCGCGCGACCACTGACAAAACGCGCCGCAGCGTCGAGACGCCGCTGGCGGTGCAGGTCTCTGGGCAAGGCCAGTTCGAGGGCAATGGCTTGCGCCAGCGCGGCGGGATTTTCTACTTCCACCAGTGGCGCAACCGCGCCGTCAGCGAGGATTTCTTGCGGGCCGTACGGACAGCGGGTCGAGATGACGGGCGTGCCGGTCGAAAGTGCTTCGACCAGCGCATTCGGGCTGCCCTCGAAACGCGACGACAGCACGAAGCAATCCGCCGCGCTGATCTGCGCCAACGGATCGGCGGCGTATCCCGGCAAATCGATACGTTCGGCAATGCCCAGGCTGGCAGCTTGTTCGAGTAATTCAGCCCTGAGCGTGCCTTCGCCGAAAATGATCAGCCGCGCACGGCGATCCGGCAGTTGGGCGAAGGCTTCGAGCAAAACATCAAAACCTTTCTGCCGCGCCAGCCTCCCGACGGCGACGATAACCGGTGTGGTTTTCTCCAGCAGCCATGGGTGGGTTGGGAGCCTTGGTGGCTTGTCGCGAAAGTCGTTGTCGAGCACCGGGTTGTCGGCGATAGTCACGTCCCGCGCGCGGGCCAGCGTGGTGTCGACCAGATCTTCGGCGACCCCGCGCGAGACGCAGATCACCGGGTTCGGAATCATTCGGTACAGCAGCGGCGCCAGCCAGTAAGCGAGGCGCACCGCTAACGCCGGGTTGACGTGTTTGTCGCGGGAAAACGCATTGCGCTCGCTGACGTGCAGCCGCGCCAGAGTGCCTGACAGCGTGGCGGCGGCGATGGCGATCACGTTGACGTGGGTGAGGGCGGCCAGTTGCGCGTCGAAGCGATTGTTGCGCAGAAAACGCGTGAGTGCCGGCACTGCGGCAGCGCTGCGCGGACTTTGCAGTTCGACCTGTTTGACCCGAGGATCGAGCGCCGCGACATTGATGCCGCCACCGGTGAGCATCAGCAAAGTCACGTCGTTGCCGGCCTCGACCAAGGCCCCGGCGAGGCGCGCCATCATTTTCTCGGCACCACCCGCGCTGAGATCTTGAAGGATGATCAGCAGTTTTTTCATTGATCCCACACCTGATAGTAGGCCTGCGCCGCATGCTGACTGGTGTAAGGCAACACCGCTTCGGCGGTCGCCAGCGCGGCGTTGACGCTGTCGGTATTCAGGCTGCGCAGCATGGCTTTGGCCAGCGCCGGCACATCGTTGACCGGCACCAGTTGGCCGAGTCGGCCGTGGTCGAGCAGTTCACGCGGGCCGCTGCCGCAATCGGTGGAAATCACCGGGGTGCCGAGGGCCAGCGCTTCGATCAGCACGGTGGGCAAGCCTTCGTGAAAGGAACTGAGCACCAGCAGTTGTGCGTGGCGGATCAACGGGTAGGGATTGCGCAGGTGTCCGGTGAAATGCACCCGGCGTGCGATGCCCAGCGCAATCGCCTGGGCTTCGAGTGTCGAGCGTTGCGGGCCGTCGCCTGCAAGCACCAGATAGGGCACGTCGGCCTTTTTTGCGGCCATCGCGTAGGCCTCCAGCAGTAAGTGAAAGCCCTTGGTTTCCACCAGACGACCGATGCCCAGCCAGAATCGCGCCGGCAGATCAGCCGGCAACGCTGCTTGTCCGGCACTGAGCAAATGCTCGCTGACCACCGCGTTCGGGCAGTAACGAACCCGCGGCCGGCCCCACGGCATCAAACCGGCCAGCGCCTGACGCAAACCCAGCGACACCGCCACGACTTTGCCGCTGCCGCACAGGTACAAGGCGTACAGCAGGCGCAGGCTGGCGACACCGGTTTTCTGTTCGGCGCAATCCAGTGCGGCGTGGCGGGTGTAGATCACCTGACACGGCGTGCCGAGGGTGGCGATCCAGCTACAGAGGTTGGCCTGTTCCTTGGCGCTGATCACATGGGTCACGCCTTCGTGCAGGATCGTCCGGCGCAGTAACCGCACCGATCTGAGCAAGCCGCGCAAACCATTGCCGCCGCCAGTGATGGTCGGCACATTCTCCAGTTCCGGTTGTTCGCCGTTCATGACGAAGAAGCTCACGTGCTGGCCGTCCAGCAGGAACTGACGGGCCAGCCGCTGCTGCACGCACTCGACACCGCCGCCGGGCTTGAAGTCTTTCAGAGTGAACAGGATGTGCATGGGAATCCCCGGCGCTCACGGCGCTGTGATGTCGATGGCGACCTTGTGCCGAACAATCATTTCGGCCAGTTGCAGGAAGTTGCGCGGGTAGTCGAGCAGGTAGCGCTTGATGGTGTGCGGCTCGCGGTACATGCGGTAGAACGCGCGCAGGTGCAGGCGATCAATGACTTCGGGGTAGTAGTGCTCGCTGGCGCTGGCCTCCTGACGGATGAAGCCGCCACAGGTGAAGGCCACGCCGTCGAAACCGGCGTTCAGCGCATCAATCACGAAGCGTTCCTGCAAACCGGCGCCAAGTCCCACCAGCAGCAAATTGGCCTGGCTGTGGCGGATGTCAGCCTGAATCCGCGCCGCTTGCGCCGGGTTGAAATAACCATTGTGCGTGCCGGCAATGATCAGCTGCGGATAACGCCCGCGCAGCTTGCCGATGAACGCGTCCAGTTCGGCTTGTCGGGCGCCGACGATGTACACCCGCAACTGCTGTTGTTCGGCGTCGCGCAGCACCGGATCGGCAATCGAGGTGAAATCGAAACTGACCCGTTGCACCGGTTGCCCGCTGACTCTGGCCATGAAACCCGACATCAGCATGCCGTCGCAAAAGTAGGCGAGGGCGGCGGGCGGCTGGCGCATGAAGCTGCCGACCGAGGCGAAGTTGATAAAGGAAAACGCCCGGTTGCAGCTCAGCAGGCTCGGTGAATAGTGGCCGACCACTTCGAGGCGGATCATGACGCGTCACTCGCTGCGGCGGGTGTCGGGCGGCCGACTGAAACGTAGGTGAAGCCGCGGCTGCTCAGGCGTTGCGGTTCGAACAGGTTGCGGCCGTCGAAGATCAATGGCTGTTTGAGCTGGCGTTTGAGCAGGTCGAAGTCCGGCGCGCGGAATAAGGCCCACTCGGTAACGATGATCAACGCATCGGCGTTTTTCAGTGCCGCTTCCTTGGTGCCGGCCAAGGTCAGATCATCGCGGGCGCCGTAGTGCCGTTGGGTCTCTTCCATGGCTTTCGGGTCGTAGGCCTGCACATTGGCGCCAGCGCGCCACAGCCCTTCCATCAGCACCCGGCTTGGGGCTTCACGAATGTCATCGGTATTCGGCTTGAAGCTCAGGCCCCACAGCGCAAAGGTCTTGCCTTGCAGCGCGCCGTTGAAGTGCTCGGAGATTTTGCGAAACAGCGTGGTTTTCTGTTCGTGGTTGCGCGATTCCACTGCTTTGAGCAGCCGTGCGTCGAAGTCCACCGTCTCAGCCGTGTGGATCAGCGCCTGCACATCCTTGGGAAAACACGAGCCGCCGTAGCCGATGCCCGGATAGATGAACTGGTAACCGATGCGCGGATCGGAGCCGATGCCGTGGCGCACTTTTTCGATGTCTGCGCCGAGTTTTTCCGCGAGGTTGGCCATCTCGTTCATGAAGCTGATCTTGGTCGCCAGCATGCAGTTGGCGGCGTACTTGGTCAGCTCGGCGCTGCGCACGTCCATGACAATGACTTTGTCGCGGTTGCGGTTGAACGGTTCGTACAACTCGCGCATGACTTCTTCGGCGCGCGGGCTGTCGGTGCCGATGATGATCCGGTCCGGGCGCAGGCAATCTTCGACCGCGCAGCCTTCCTTGAGAAACTCGGGATTGGACACCACGTCGAAGGTCAGGTCGCTGCGCTGAGTGTCGGCGAGTGTCTGGGCAATGCACTCGCGCACAAGGTCCGCCGTGCCCACCGGCACCGTCGATTTGTCGACGATGGTCGCGTGCCGCTGCAAATGCTCGCCGATGGTTTGCGCCACGCTGAGCACGTGTTTGAGATCGGCCGAACCGTCCTCGTCCGGCGGAGTGCCAACAGCGATCAACTGCACATCACCATGGCGCACCGCTGCGGCCAGATCGGTGCCAAAGCGCAGCCGACCGCTTTGATGGTTTTCGCGCACCAGCGCCTTCAGGCCCGGCTCGTAGATCGGCAGCGTGCCGTCTTCCAGCGCTTGCACCTTGGCGGCGTCTACGTCCACGCACAGCACGTCGTGGCCAACTTGCGCCAACGCAGCGCCCTGCACCAGGCCCACATAGCCTATGCCGAATACACTCACATTCATGGGTAAACCTCGGATGGGGTGAAGCGGGGTCAGTAGATGTCTTTGGAAAACAGGGTGAAGGGCGTCTTGCAGAGGATTTTGATGTCGAGCCACAGCGACCATTGGTTGATGTAGTTGAGGTCTTGGGCGACCCGCAGCTGCATCTTTTCCAGGGTTTCGGTTTCGCCACGATGGCCGGTGATTTGCGCCAGCCCGGTGATCCCCGGTTTCAGCCGATGGCGGGCCATGTAGGCGCGGACTTTGCCGGTGTAGTAGATGTTGTGGGTAACCGCGTGCGGGCGCGGACCCACCAGCGCCATGTGGCCGAACAGTACGTTGAACAGTTGCGGCAGTTCATCGATCGAACTGCGCCGCAAGAAGCGCCCGAGCGGGGTGATGCGATCGTCCTCACGGGTGGCCTGGCGCACCTGCTGATCGTCATGCACGCGCATCGAGCGAAACTTCCAGACCTTGATCACTTGCCCGTCGCAGCCGTGGCGGTTCTGCTTGAACAGCACCGGACCCGGCGACGTGAGCTTGACCGCAAGCGCCACGCCGAGCAGCAGCGGGCTGAGCAGAATCAGCGCGACTGCTGCCAGGCTGCGCTCGAACAAGTCCTTGCAGAACAGGCTGCCGGGGTGCGAGGTGATCAGGCTTTCGTTGAGGTAGATCGCCGGCATCCGTTCGATCTCCGAGATCGAATGGTTAAGCAAGACCATGCTGCCGAAATCCGGAATCCACACCACGTCGACGTTCATGTCGAGCAAGTCGATGTACAGCGCTTCGATGGTCGCGGCATCGGCCATCGGCAGCACGATGTACACCCGCCGCGCTTCAAGACGGCCGATGATTTCGCGGATATCGTCGACGTGCCCGAGCAGCGGCAGAATGCTTGGCGCCGGGCGCGCCGGATGGGTGGCGGCAACGAATCCGAGCAGCAGGGTGCGATCCGGATTGATGAGTTTTTTCGCCAGTTCATGGGCGGTCGGACAGGTGCCGATGATCACTGCGCGACGCTCGTTGCTGATCATTTTCGAGTACAGGCGCGCGATGAAATGCAGCGGCAGGAAACTGCAGGCCTGGACGAGGAACCCGGCCAGCGCCCAGACGATCATTACTTGCCGCGAAAACAGCGCACTGGTCTGCGTGACGAAGGCGATGGCGCTGAGTACCGCCAGCAGAATCAGCCAACCGGCGAGCAAGCGGCCGAGTCCGATCAACAGCCCGTGGCGCTTGTGATAGACCTGCATCAGGCTGTAGGTCGGCACTGAGCCGAGGATGGTCAGGATCATCAGCATTCGGTATTCGCTGGGCAAATAGCCGATCCGCCAATGCACGAGCACGATCAGCAACAGATTGACCAGGGTCATTGCGGCCAGCCACTGGCCCCAGAAAGTCAGGCCCCGGCGATGGGCCATTTGCGCGGTGTATTGCGGCGTCATGACTTGATCTCACAAAAGAGGAACGACCGGGAACCTGTGGCGAGGGAGCTTGCTCCCGCTGGGCTGCGTAGCTGCCCCAAAATCCTGTGAGCGCTGCGCACTCAAGCGGGAGCAAGCTCCCTCGCCACAGGGGGAGTTGTTGGCTGGCTCGGTTGCGGTGAGCAGGGTTTAGCGCGGGGCGAAGTCGTAGTCGTAGAACGAGCGCGAATGGCTGTGGCCGTACTTTCGCGCCTTGCGCAGGTCGACTTGGTTGAGCACCACGCCGAACACCGTGCCCTGACTTTGCTGGAGCATCGCCAGGCTTTTTTGCACCTGGCTGACTGGCGTGCTCTCGGCCTTGACCACGTAGATCACCGCGTCCGAATGCCGGGCCAGCAACAGCGCGTCGCTGACCATTTCGGCGGGTGGCGAGTCGATGATGATGTGTTGGTAGCGGCCCTTGAGCGCCTGCAACATGCGCCCCAGCCGTGGCGAGCTGAGCAGGTCCTGCGCCGGTGGCCGGTGCGCAGCGCTGAGCGGATCACGTGCCGAAGGCAGGCGCGGCGCATCAAACGGATCGAATGGCTCGAGGGACAGACTGCCGGCCGGCAGCATGTCCAGATTGCCTACGGTGCGGATGCAATCCTCAAGTTTGGCGGTGCCGGCGATCACATTGGCCAGACCCGGATTCTCCGGCGGGAAGTCGAAGTTCAATGACAGCGTGGGCTGGCGCATATCGGCGTCGATCAGCAGCACGCGCTCCAGCGACGTCAGTGAGCAGGCGAGGTTGTTGGCGATGGTGCTTTTGCCTTCGCCGGCCACGGAGGAGGTGACCAGCACCACTTGCGACGGCGTTTCGCTGCTCTGCAACATCAGCCAGGTGCGCAGGTTGCGGATGGTTTCGCAGAAGCGCGGATGGTCGTTGTCCTCGAACAGTCGCGCCAGTTGCCGACGGCTTTTCTTCATCACTAATGGCACCACGCTGAGCAGCGGCACGCCGAGGGTAGACTCGATGGTTTCATCACTTTTGAAGGTGTTACTCAGGGTCTCGAGCAAGAACGCCAGCGCCACGCCGAGCACCGCAGCGGCCAGCGCGACGATGGCGACGATCAGGCTTTTGCGTGGTTTGCTGGCTTCGGTCGGCACAATCGCCGGATCGACGATGCGCGCCTTGGCTGAATCCATGTCAGAGGTGGCGGCGGTTTCTTTCAAGCGGGTGACGAAGGTTTCGTACAGCGCGCGGGTGCTATCAACCTCGCGCTGAAACTCGCGCAGCTGGAATTCCTTGCGCGAAATGTCCTGGATCTGCGCCTTGTTGGTGTTGAACGACTGACGCAGGGCGTTTTCGCTGGCGACCGAGAGCTGGTATTGACGCTCGATACCGGCGACCACTTGCTGGACTTGCAGACGCAGGCTGTTGGCGGCGGTGCGCAGTTCGGTCTTGGCCGAGACCAGCGCCGGATGTTTTGGCCCATAACGACTGGACAGCTCTTCGACCTTGGCTTGCGACTTGGCCAGATCGGCCTGGAACTGCTGAATCAGCGGGTTGCTCAACACTGCGGGGACGCTGGAGAGGCGGCTGATATCACCGTTGCTCAGCGCTTGCGCCTGACGGAACTGGCTCTCGGCCTCGGCGCGATTACGCCGCGCATCGATCATGCGGTTGCCGGTCATTTGCAGCTCGTTGGCGCTGATAGTGGCGACGCCATCGACATCCACCAGACCTTGCTCTTCGCGATAACCCTGCAGCTTGTTTTCCGCATTGCGCAGGTTATTGCGCAGTTCCACCAGGCGGGTGTTCATCCAGCTGGTGTTGTTTTGTGAGGACTTGAGGCTGGTGTCTTGCTGGCTGTCGATAAAGCTCTGGGCCAGCGCATTGGCCACTGCCGCCGCGAGCGCAGGGTCAGGCAGTTCGACTTCGATTTCGATCAATTGGCTCTTGCCGACAAACTTGACGCTGGTGTGCAGCATCAGGTTCTGCGTGACGGCGTTGAACACGTCTGCTTCGGTTGGCGCAGGCTTCGCGGCGGGCAGAAGATCCATCCATGGCAGCCATTGATCGCGATTGAGCTCGGCCAGCCATTGGCGCGGTGTGAACCATGATGTCGGCCGCTGGCGCGGGTCGGTGATCGGGTGGGTGGTGAGGTTGAGTTTTTTCACCGCGCGCTCGGCCAGCTCGCGCGATTGCAGCAGGGCCAGTTGCGTCTGCAAGTAGTCGGTGGTGGTTGAGCCGCCCGAGTCGTTGGTCTGCTGAAAGCTCATCACCGGTGGGGTTTTGTCTTTGATCAGCAATGTGGTGCTGCCGACGTATTGCGGGGTGATGAACGACAACGCCGCCACCGCCAGTGCGCAACTGAGCGCCACCAGCAGCGCGATGTTCCACTTCGCCGCCCAGACCACGCGCCACAACTGCAGCAGGTCGAGGGTGTCCGATTCTTCGGCATGCTGCTGATGCACATGCGTCTGGAGCGGGCGTTCGGTGTAGGTGCTAGGGCTGTTATCGATCATCAGAAAAACCCCTGTGCGATAGAAATCGTGTCACCGGGACTGATGACGGTGGTGCGGCTGATGTCGTCGATCACCGGTGGGCCACCGGCGCCGCGCAGGATCGTCACGCGTTTCATAGAGGCGCGCTCGGTCAGACCGCCGCCCAGCGCAATGGCTTTTTCCAGTGTGAGGCCGGGCTGGAACGGGTAGCTTCCGGGCTTTTGCACTTCGCCATTGATGTAGAACGGGCGGTATTCGATCTGGCTCAGGCTGACTTTCGGGTCGACCAGATAGCCTTGCTTGAGGCCGTCGACGATCTTGCGTTCGACCTGATTCGGGGTGAGTCCGGCGGCGGTGACTTCGCCGAGGAACGGGTAGGAGAAGGTGCCGGCGTCGTTAAGGCGCACCTTCTTGATGCTCAGTTCCGGCTCGCCAAATACGGTGATGCGCAACACATCGCCGGCGGCCAGTTTGTAGTCGGGGGCGGGCTCAGCCGCATGGGCCGCCGGGATCAGCAGTACCAGCAACAGCAAATAAACAATGCGCGATTTCATGGGGCTGGCCTCTCAGAGACTGACGTCGAAACTGATCTGGAACACGTTGCGGGTGAAACTCTCGTTGTCGGCATCGGCATCGGAGTCGTTGTCGCGGTAGCGATAGCCGAGCTCGAGATCCAGCCAGCGGCGCATCTTGTAGATCACCGCGAGGTTGTAATCCTGCAGGTTGTCGGTGCGGTCCTGGCCTTCGTACTCGTAGCGACCCATGCCGGCCTGGGCGACGGTGATGACCCGTTCCGTCCAGCCGTGGCGCCAACCGACCTGGGTGAAGGTCGACTTGACCGCGTCGGCACCGTCGTCGCCCTCGGCCAAAGCCTGGCGGGCGAGAAAAGTGAAGGTCGAATAGGTGCGCGGTTTGAATTGCAGATCGACTTGCCAGGTGGGGTTGCTCAGGTCGTCGGAGGCGTTGTCATCGAAGTTCTTGCGTTCATAACCGAGCTTGAGCTTGCCGGTGGTGCGCGCGGTCATGTCCCATTCCGCGCCGGCGAGCAAGGCGTCCGACTTGCTGCTGCGCACGCTGTCAGATTGCAGGTAGTCAAAGCGCGTATGGTCGTATTCGAGCAGGCTGCGGGTCTTGCTGCCGAGGCGGTGATACCAGGTGGTGTTGAAACCGCTGGTATTGCGCTCCTTGTCATCGTTGATGCCATCGGCGTTGTCGTAACGCAGTTGCGCATAGTTGGCGCCGAAGTCGAGCTGATTGGCCGCGGTCTTGGCGCCGTAGGTGTACACGCCGTTGACCCGGGTATTTTCGATCTTGTCGTTGATGCCATCGACCGCGGTGGAGGTGGTGCGCTCGTATTTGCGCGCCTCGGCTTCGAGTTTCAGCCGATGACTGTCGGTGAATTCCATGATGCTCTCGGCACGCAGGCGCTGGGCGGTGTTGGAGGCGTCGGAATCCGAGTGATAGATGTAGCGCGTCGGTTGCCAGATCACCCGCGTGGCGCTGTTGCGATCTTCGGCCTTGAGTTCGAACGAAGGCGCGAGGCGGGTGATCATGGTCGACTCGACATCGTGTTCAAGTTCGCGAAAGTTATCGTCGTAGCTTTCCGACATGGAGAAGGTTGGAATGAAGTCGAAGCCATACACATTGATGGCTTGCGGATCCAGACTCCAAGCCGCCTCGGGGTAAGCAAAAGCCAAAAGCAAGGCGACAGGGCAGCGTGACTTCAGGGCCATGAGCCGTGCTCCTGGAGAAGTTTTTGTTGTGCGAAAGGGAGTGTTCCGGCGGTTACTGGCGTTGCCGCTCGACTACGTTCAGCGGTACGCAGACATGCTGTTGGCGGTTGAGAAACTGCAACAGGATCATCACCCGCTCGGCACCTTGCATCGACATGAACACGCCTTCCAGAGGCGAAAACGGACCTTGAACGATATTCAGGGTTTCGCCGGGTTCAAGCGTGTGGTTCGCCGGGGGTAGCACCGGTTTCAGGCTGCGCTCGCGCAGGTGCTCGATCACTTGCCCATGCACGATGGCCGGCTCATGGTTGAACTCGACAATGCGACTGACACCACGGGTCGAGCGGATTGGCGCCCAGTTGTCATCGCTGCTTAGTTGGATGAACAGGTAGCCTGGAAACAACGAGTCGAGCACCTTCAAGCGTTTGCCACGCACAATCCTTTCGCTCATCAGTTGCGGGCGAAAGGTCGTGTAGTCCTGCTGGAGCAAGTTGAATTGCGCCCGTTCATCCTGGCGGGGCTTGCACTGCAATAAATACCAGTTGGAGCCATTGCGGCTAACTGTCTGCATGCTGGAGTACTCCATACATAGCCAAAGTTTAAGCGCGCCAACGCACAGGTCGGTGCGGGTCGGCAGGCTTGCTAGTAGGTAGTAGGCTGATCAAGGCCAAATTGGCGAAACCAGATGCTAAGTGTGTTTTATCGGCAGTTTGAAGTGTTTCAAATTTGAATCACTTGCGCGGGGTATTAGTTATATGGTCGGTTGTCTTGAGCATAAGCCAGCGGCAGTTTTGTTTGGGCAAAGCTACCGCACGGTGTGCATTCGCAACCTTTGATCAATGTACTTGGATATTGGCCCGGCACTGCCTGGATGGAAACCGCCATGTTTGAGCGAGTCAATGCCGGGGTGGGATTAGTTATCAGCCAGTCTTGGCTTGCTGTCAAATGATAACAGTCAAAAAGCGCGCCTTTTATCCAATAGTTAGGGTCGAACGTCATAACCTGCTGTTTCTATTGGGCTTAAAATTATAGTTATTTAACATTAAACTTTTTCAGTGCTGTGAAGTCACGTTAGCCGGATTCCCCGGTAGTGGGTGATGTCAAACTAGATACATTGATTGTCATGTTGCTGTGATCTGCTGAAACTTGTGTTGGTGCAACTCTTTGTTGTTGCTGAATTTTAACTCTGGCTGTTGCGTGGTCTACATATGCCTGACTTCGATTAGTTGCTACGCCAGCGCGCCGCGCCTAGATTTAATGCTCTGCCAGATGTTCACTTTGGATCCATGCCGCCATCGAAACACATGTTCTGATCGGGAGTGCTCGTCATGACGATTCTGGTTACAGGTGCCGCCGGATTTATCGGCTTTCATACGGTTCAGCGCTTGTGTCGCGAAGGTTTTGAGGTGGTTGGCGTGGATAATCTCAACGCCTATTACGATGTGTCGTTGAAACGGGCGCGGCTGGAGCTGTTGCAGGGATTGCCGCAGTTTGAGTTTCTGCCGTTGGATATCGTCGACAAATCGGCGTTGGTTGGCCTGTTCGAAAAGCAGCGTTTTGAGTTTGTCGTGCACTTGGCGGCGCAGGCTGGTGTGCGTTATTCGCTGGATAATCCCGACGTTTACGGGCAGTCGAATCTGCTCGGCTTTTTAAATCTGCTGGAGGCCTGCCGGCAATATCCGCCTCAACATTTGATCTATGCCTCAAGCAGTTCGGTGTACGGCGCCAATCACAAGATGCCATTCAAAGAAAACGACCCGGTTGAGCAGCCGGTGTCACTGTATGCCGCGACCAAACGCGCCAATGAATTGCTCGCCTATAGCTATTGCCATCTGTATGGACTGCGGGCCAGCGGACTCCGGTTCTTTACCGTATATGGCCCTTGGGGCCGGCCCGACATGGCGTTGTTCAAGTTTACGGAGGCGATGCTGAAGGGGCGGGCAATCGATCTGTACAACCAGGGCGAGATGGCACGCGATTTCACTTATATCGATGACATTGTCGAGGCGATCTTTCGCCTGTTGAGCAAACCGCCTGCAGGCGAGGGGCAGCGCGGCGCCAATCGACTGTTCAACATCGGACGTGGCAGCCCTGTAGCGCTGCTGGAGTTTGTCGAGTGTCTGGAGTCGGCGCTGGGCATCAAGGCGCAGCGCAACTTTTTGCCGATGCAGGAGGGCGACGTAGTGCGCACCTGGGCCGATGTCTCGGCGTTGGCGGCACACATCGGCTTCAGCCCGCAGGTGTCGGTGGATGTCGGGGTGCAGGCGTTCGTTGAGTGGTACCGCGCGTACTACCGGCTATAGCGATGTTTTTCACATCGCGCGGCGGGCTGTAGACTGGCTGGCCAGAATTTCGATCACTCCTACAGGATTCTCATGGCCAATCAAGACATCACCTTCACCCCTGATCCGGATGCGGACTCGATCTCCTCCGACGTCACCGAGTTCAACGGCATTCTGATGTCGACGCAGATTCCGACCCATGGCGATGGAAGCCTGGAACTGGGCGACATCACCGCGCAAAGCGAATGCACATTGCAGGCGCTGAAAGTCGCGCTGGAGCGGGCCGGCAGTTCGATGGATCGGGTGATGCACCTGACCATCTACTTGACCGATATGGCTGATCGCCCGGCATTCAATGAAGTCTACAAGCGCTTCTTCGCCAAACCATGGCCGGTGCGTGCGGCGGTTGGTGTGGCTTCGCTGGCGGTTGAAGGGATGCGCGTGGAAGTCACCGCAATGGCCGCCAAGGCCTGATCCAGCGACATATTTCCCTTGTGGGAGCTGCGGTGCGACGGTTCGACTTGCCAGCTCCCACAGGGATTGCGGTGTCTCCAGCATTGTCGTCAGCTGCCACCCGGCAGCACAGGCGTGCCGGTCGCGCGTTTCGCGGCTACAATGCGCGCCTCGACCGTGACAGCCTGACTAAAAAAATATATGTCCTTGCCCAAGCATCACCTGGAATTGCTCAGCCCCGCCCGCGACGTGGCCATTGCCCGCGAAGCTATCCTGCATGGCGCCGATGCGGTGTACATCGGTGGCCCGAGCTTCGGCGCGCGGCATAACGCGTGCAACGAGGTCAAAGAAATCGCCGAACTGGTGGAATTTGCCCGCCGTTACCACGCGCGCATCTTCACCACCATCAACACCATCCTGCACGACAACGAACTGGAGCCGGCACGCAAGCTGATCCATCAGTTGTACGACGCCGGCGTTGACGCGCTGATCGTCCAGGATCTCGGTGTGATGGAACTGGATATCCCGCCAATCGAGCTGCACGCCAGCACCCAGACTGACATCCGCACTCTGGATCGCGCCAAGTTCCTCGATCAGGCCGGTTTCTCGCAGCTGGTATTGGCTCGTGAGCTGAACCTGCAAGAAATCCACGCCATCGCCGCCGAAACCGATGCCGCCATTGAGTTCTTCATTCACGGCGCGTTGTGTGTGGCGTTCTCCGGCCAGTGCAACATTTCCCACGCGCAGACCGGGCGCAGTGCCAACCGTGGCGACTGCTCGCAGGCTTGCCGTCTGCCGTACACCCTGAAAGACGAGCAGGGCGGCGTGATCGCCTACGAAAAACACCTGCTGTCGATGAAGGACAACAACCAGAGCGCCAACATCCGCGCGCTGGTCGAGGCGGGCGTGCGTTCGTTCAAGATCGAAGGTCGCTACAAGGACATGGGCTATGTGAAAAACATCACCGCCTATTACCGCCAGCGCCTCGACGCCGTGCTCGAAGATCGTCCGGATCTGGCTCGCGCCTCCAGCGGCCGCACCGCGCATTTCTTCCTGCCCGACCCGGAAAAAACCTTCCACCGTGGCAGCACCGATTACTTCGTCAGCGAGCGCAAGGTCGACATCGGCGCGTTCGATTCGCCGACTTTCACTGGTCTGGCCGTCGGCGTGGTCGAGAAAGTCGGCAAGCGTGACATGCAAGTGATCACCCACGAGCCGCTGTCCAACGGTGACGGTCTTAACGTGCTGGTCAAGCGCGAAGTGGTGGGTTTCCGCGCCAACATCGCCGAGGCCAAGGGCGAATTCGACGAGGACGGCGAGAAGCGTTATCGCTACCGCGTCGAGCCCAACGAAATGCCCGAAGGCATGCACAAGCTGCGGCCCAACCATCCGCTCAATCGCAACCTCGACCACAACTGGCAGCAGGCCTTGCAGAAGACTTCTGCCGAGCGTCGCATTGGCCTGACCTGGCTGGCGCGTTTGCGTGAAGATCGTCTGGAACTGATCGCCACCAGCGAAGAAGGCATCAGCGCCAGCGTCCGCCTTGACGGGCCGTTTGGTGTGGCCAACAAGCCGGAACAGGCGCTGGAAACCCTGCACGATCTGCTCGGCCAACTCGGCACCACTGAGTATCACGCGACGTCGATCGAGCTGGATGCGCCGCAAGCGTTTTTCATCCCGAATTCGCAGCTCAAAGCTCTGCGCCGCGAAGTGATTGAAGCGCTGACCGCCGCGCGCATTGCCGCGCATCCACGTGGTGGGCGCAAGGCGGAAACCACGCCGCCGCCGGTGTACCCCGAGTCGCATCTGTCGTTTCTGGCCAACGTCTACAACCACAAGGCGCGCGAGTTCTATCATCGCCACGGCGTGAAGCTGATCGACGCGGCCTACGAGGCCCATGAAGAAAAAGGCGAAGTGCCGGTGATGATCACCAAGCACTGCCTGCGTTTCTCCTTCAACCTGTGCCCGAAACAGGCTAAAGGCGTGACCGGCGTGAAGACCAAAGTCGCGCCGATGCAGTTGATCCATGGCGACGAAGTGCTGACCCTGAAGTTCGACTGCAAACCGTGCGAGATGCACGTGATCGGCAAGATGAAAGGGCACATTTTCAACCAGCCGCAACCGGGCAGCGTGGTCGGGCATATCAGCCCGGAAGACTTGATGAAAACCATCCACCGAGCACCGCACTGATAGTGCTGCAAGCGCGACGTTTCGGCGTCGCGCTTGCGTTCGGTGGCGCCCGCGCTTACAAATCTTGTTCCAACAAGAACAGTGGGCAGGACCTTGATCGAACGACGCCAATTCAGCGGTGGCATGAAGGGCAAGAACCTTCGCTACCTGAACGAGCCTTCCAGCGGCCCGGGGCACATGACCCGCACCGGTTTTGTGTTGCTGGAGCATTTCTCCTTGCCGGCGTTCACTCAAGCGCTGGACACCCTCATTACTTCGAATCTGCTGCGTCCGGGCTTGTTCTCGACGCGGACCTTTGGCCTGGACGAACACGAAGTCGTCAGTGATCTGGGATTGGTGATTCGCCCGGATGCACGGCTCGATGTCAGCGCACTGCAAGAACTCGATCTGCTGGTGATTTGCGGCGGTTATCGCACCGAACTGAAGGCCAGCGATGAATTCATCGGCGTGCTGAAACACGCGGCAGAGGCGGGCATCATTCTCGCGGGCTTGTGGAACGGCGCCTGGTTTCTCGGCCGGGCAGGGGTGCTGGAAGGCTATCGCTGTGCGATTCACCCGGAGCATCGGCCGGCGCTGGCAGAGATTTCCAGGGCGACTCAGGTCAGCAGCGAGCCTTATGTGATCGACCGTGACCGCTTGACCGCGTCCAGTCCGTCCGGGGCTTTTCACATGGCGCTGGACTGGATCAAGTCGCTGCATGACAAGGCTTTGGTCGAGGGCATCGAAGACATTCTGGCGTTCGAGGAATCGCGCTATCGGCGGATCAAACCGACCGAAAACATCTGCGTCAGCGCGCCGTTGCGTGAAGTGGTGAAACTGATGGATGCCAACCTTGAAGAGCCGTTGGAACTGGAGCAACTGGCGGTATACGCCGGGCGTTCGCGGCGCCAGCTCGAACGGTTATTCAAAGAACAACTCGGCACCACGCCACAGCGCTATTACATGGAACTGCGCATCACCGAAGCGCGGCGCTTGCTGCAACACACCGAGCTGTCACAAGTGGATGTGCTGGTGGCGTGCGGGTTTGTCTCGCCGAGCCATTTCAGCAAGTGCTACAGCGCCTATTTCGGTTATCGCCCCTCAAAAGAAAAACGCCTGATCAAGTAACTTGCGGCGATGGGCTCTTGTGGCGAGGGAGCTTGCTCCCGCTGGACTGCGCAGCAGGCCCAGATTTTAGGGGTCGCTTCGCAACCCAGCGGGAGCAGGCTCCCTCGCCACAAGGTTCGGTTATGCGTCACAAGTGATCCGCGTCGATGATCGCCTTGGCAAATGCTTTCGGGTCTTCCTGCGGCAGGTTGTGGCCGATGCCGCCGTCGATCAAGCGGAACTGGTATTTGCCGGTAAAACGCTTGGCATAGTCCGCCGGCGCC
The DNA here is from genome assembly GCF_049896625.1 of Pseudomonas sp. TWP3-1. Taxonomy (NCBI): domain Bacteria; kingdom Pseudomonadati; phylum Pseudomonadota; class Gammaproteobacteria; order Pseudomonadales; family Pseudomonadaceae; genus Pseudomonas; species Pseudomonas sp. TWP3-1. The sequence goes on along the minus strand of NZ_JAFCUQ010000001.1, from coordinate 457,342 downwards.
GGATGCGGCGCGCCGTTGGCATCGCCTTCGAGGGTAATGGTCGGCACGCTGATCGATGGCGCGCTAGCGAGCTTCTGTTCCAGCGCATCGTATTGGCTTTCACCCTGCACCAGACCCAGACGCCAGCGGTAGTTGAACACCGTGATCGCCACATGATCCGGGTTGTCCAGCGCAGCGGCACTGCGCTCGAACGTGGCGTCATCGAACGCCCACTTCGGTGACGCCAGTTGCCAGATCAGCCTGGCGAAATCGTGGGTATTTTTCTGGTAACCGGCGGCGCCGCGCTCGGTGGCGAAGTAGAACTGATACCACCATTGCAGCTCAGCCTTGGGCGGCAGCGGGTTCTTGCCGGCGGCCTGATTGCCGATCAGATACCCGCTGACCGACACCAGCGCCTTGACCCGCTCCGGCCACAACGCCGAGACAATGCCCGCCGAACGCGCGCCCCAGTCGTAGCCGCCGAGCACTGCTTGCTTGATTTTCAGCGCGTCCATGAAATCGATAACATCGCTGGCCAATGCGGCAGGCTGGCCATTGCGCACGCTTTTGTCAGAGAGGAAATGGGTGTCGCCATAACCGCGGGCATAGGGCATCAACACGCGATAGCCCTTGGCGGCCAGCAGCGGCGCGACGTCGTCGTAGCTGTGAATGTCGTAGGGCCAGCCGTGCAGCAGAATCACCACCGGACCATCGGCCGGGCCGGTTTCCGCGTAGGCCACGTCGAGCAAACCGGCTTTGATGTGCTTGAGCGGGCCGAACGGCAAACTGACGCTTTTCACGACCTGCGGCGCAGCACTTTGCGCATTGGCGACGTTGAAAACGCCGAACTGCATCAGTGCAGTCGCGATGATCGACAAGCCCAGCAGGCGCCGGCTGTTGGCGGATGAGGTGGTGCGCAGTGCATGCTTCATCTGAAGTCCCCTTTGCAAGCGACGGGTCAGGGCTCTGGCTGAACCCTGCAAACCTTGAACTTCAGTAAATCTTCTCGACGTATCTGCGCTGTTTCAGTTTTGCTCGCCAAATGCCGTGGGCTGTACCCGCGAGCATTCGGTACACACTGCGATACAAACCCCGGCCAATAAAAAACCCCGAATCATCGGGGTTTGTTTTGCGTCCATGAAGCAGGCGCTAAGCCTGGGTCACGTGCTTCGGCCCGGCCAAGGCCCAAGCGATCAATCCAAGCAACGGTACAAACACGATCAGTACGATCCACACACCCTTGTTACTCGATTTGCCTGCGCTTTTGCGCACCCGGTTGATGGCCCACAACTCGACCAGCAACAGCGCGACGGCCAACACAACCCATATTGTTTCGATCTGCATGAGCTACCTCCTGATGGTCTGTTCTGTTAGGCGGAGGCATGCGCGCAGGGTTCATTTAATTTGCCCGAAGCGGTCGCTGGCGAGCGGAAAATATTACGGTGAGTTGCGCAAGAAGTTGCGCAGTGGTTTTCGCCAAATCCTCCCGTGAATCGTCTACAAGCCACGCCGTTCGTGGCCTACAGCCAAGTGCGCAAGAAGTTGCGCAGTACTGCGCAACTTCTTGCGCACTTTTAGGCTGTTTCCTACAGAGAAAATCGAAGATTCCCCGCGCTGACGGCGTAAATCATTGATCCGTAATAGCTCACTAATGGCTGGCACGCATTTTGATGTGTGAATCGCTATCTCGAGCGGCAATCCCGTCTGCCCACATGGGCATGACGCGCGCGTGCTGCACTTCTGCGAGGAACAAAGGAATGTTCTCACCGGCCAATCAGCCTCATTTCAACCTGACCATCGATGGCGTGGAAACCGATTTCCAGGTCTTGTCGTTTACCGGCCGGGAGGCACTCAACACCCCCTTCGAATTCGAGCTGGAACTGGTCAGCGAAAAGGCTGCGATCAACCTCGAAAGCGTGCTGCACAAACTGGCTTTTCTACAACTGTCGCCCAGCGGCACCGGGATTCACGGGCTGGTCTACAGCATCGCTCAGGGCGAGGCGGGCAAGCGTCTGACCCGCTACAAGATCACCCTGCGCCCGCAACTGGCGTACCTGGCGCACCGGATCAATCAGCGGATTTTCCAGCAGATGACCGTGCAGCAAATTATCAGCCAGGTGCTGGAAGAACACGGCATCCTCGCCAGCGATTATCACTTCCAGCTCAGCGCGATTTACCCAGAGCGCATCTACTGCGTGCAGTACGACGAGTCCGATCTGCATTTCATCCAGCGCCTGTGCGAGGAGGAGGGGATTCACTACCACTTCCAGCACAGCGCCAGTGGCCACAAACTGACCTTTGGCGATGACCAGACGGTGTTCCCGAAACTGGCGCCGGTGGCCTATCAACAGGACTCCGGGCTGGTCGCGGACAAACCGGTGGTCAAGCGTTTCGGCCTGCGTCTGGCCACGCGCACCAGCCGTACCACACGACGCGATTACGACTTCGTCAAACCCAAGATCGAGCTGGAAAGTGATGCCAAAAGCAGCGCCCAGCCGGATCTGGAAGATTACGATTACCCGGGTCGGTTCGTTGATCGCGACCGCGGTAAACATCTGGCTAATCGGGCGCTGGAACGGCATCGCAGCGACTATCGTCTGGCCGAAGGCAACAGCGACCAACCAATCCTCGTCACCGGGCATTTCCTCGCCCTGACCGAACACGCCAACCCGACCTGGAACGACCTGTGGCTACTCACTGAGATCTTCCACGAAGGCAAGCAGCCGCAAGTGCTGGAAGAGTCGGTCACCAGCGACACCACTGACCTGAAGGACGATTTTCACCAGGGCTACCGCAACCGCTTCAGCGCGATCCTGTGGGACGTGCCGTACCGTCCGCCGCTCGATCACCCGAAACCGAAAGTCCTCGGCGCGCAAAGTGCGGTGGTCACCGGCCCTGAAGGCGAAGAGATCTACTGCGACCAGTATGGCCGGGTCAAGGTGCAGTTCTTCTGGGACCGCGAAGGCAAGCACGACGACATGACCACCTGCTGGATGCGCGTGGCGTCGAACTGGGCGGCGCAGACCTTCGGTTCGATCAACATCCCGCGGGTTGGCATGGAAGTGCTGATCAGCTTCCTGGAAGGCGATCCCGACCAGCCGTTGATCACCGGTTGCCTGTACCACGGCGCGAATCTTCCGCCGTACAAGCTGCCGGATTTCAAGACCCTGGCCACGGTCAAGAGTAAGGAATACAAGGGCAGCCGCGCCAACGAACTGCGAATCGACGACACCACCAGCGAGATCAGCATCGCGCTGCGCAGTGATCACGGTGCGAGCGCGATCAACCTCGGTTATCTGACGCATCCGCGCCCAAGCGGCGGTCAGCCGCGTGGCGAAGGTTTCGAATTGCGCACCGACCGCCACGGCGCAGTGCGTGCCGGTGCCGGTCTGCTGATCACCACCGAGCCACGTCCGAACGAATCCAAACACCACAAGGATCTGCCGGAAACCGCCGAACGCCTCGCCACCGCGAGCGATCAGCAGGACGGTTTTGCGGTGCAGGCCAAAGAGTTGCAAGCGCAGGAATCCGGCGATCAGGACGACGTGGCCAAGGCCTTGCACGCCCAGCATCAAGGTGTGCTCGGCAGTGGCCCGGCGAACATGACAGCCAACGAATTCCCGGAATTCACTGAACCGCATCTGGTACTGGCCAGCCCGGCCGGCATCGCCCTGACCACACCGCGCTCCAGCCACATCGCCACCGGCGAACATCTGGCATTGAGCAGCACCGGGCACACCAGCCTGTCGATCGGCAAACGTCTGCTGGCCAGCGCCAGTCGCGGCATGCGCCTGTTCGTTCAGAGCATGGGTTGGCGTTTGGTAGCCGCGTCCGGTGACATCGACGTGCGCGCGCTGAAGGACAGCATCAACCTGCTGGCCAAACTTAACATCACCGCCAATGCCGACCGCATCACCATCACCGCCAAGACTGAACTGGTGATCCAGGGCGGTGGCAGCGCCACCACCTACAACGCCGGTGGCATCACCCACGCCACCAGCGGCCCGTACACCGCGCATGCGGCGAACTTCGCCTATACCGGGGCCAAATCCTTGGCGGGCGTATTCCCGGAGCCACCGAAACCGGGCAAAGGCAACCTCGAACTGTTCAACCAATACGCCGGGCGCCAGGGCATCAAGGAAGGCGATTACGAAGTCATCGATGCCTTGGGCAAAAGCATCAAGGGCAAGCTCGACGCCAAGGGTTTCGCCAGCGTCTCTGGCGCCGCTCCGGGGCCAGCGCGCGTGCTGTTCGGCAAGGATCCGGCAGACACCTGGAGCGACGGCAGTTACATCGGCAAACCGGAGTGGCCGTTGAATCCGCCCGACGCTGCAGAGGTGCCAAGTCAGGTGCAAGCAATGGTCGCGCAGGTATTGCCAACGAAGAACTGGGACATGCTGGAGAAGGGCAAGGAAATGGCACAGACAGGGATGAGTGCGGTGCAGACGGCACAAGGCGCAATGCAAACGGCGCAGCAGGTGAAAGGCGCAGTGCAGGGCGGAGTGGCCGGATTGCCGAAACTGGCGAGTGCCGCCATGCCGAGTGCTTCTAGTGTGCTGAGCCTGGCGAGCAAGACGGGCAAGTTGCCGACGCTGCCGGCGCCAACGCTTGCGAAACCTTCCTTGAAAACTCCGGGTTTGTTGGCGGGTGAGGTGTTGGTATGACGACTGAGAATGCTGTGAAACGGCAGCCTCAGGTTGCCATTGTTCCGCTCAACACGATCGACATCAAAGACGTCGGGCGCGGTGCCGCGAGATTTGATGCCTGGCTGCAATCCATCAGTGGTGGTGTAGTCACGCTGGATCGGATCAAAAACGTCGCGGGCGCCTTGCCCGTGGTGGGCAACATCATGGCGTTGGTCGATGCGCTGGGCGATATCGTCACGTTGTCCAAGAGCAAGCAACGCGAGCTGCTGGACTGGGTCAGTCTGGGCATCAATCTGATTGGTGTGTTACCGGCACCGCCTACCATGGCGTCGGCGCGGATGAGCTTGCGTCCGACCTTGGCACTGGTGCGCCAAGAGCTGCGTAACAGCGCCAAAATGCTGCTCGGTGACTCATTGATCGAAGTGCTGATCGGCCATTTGAACGCGACCATCGTCGGCACAATCGATGACTTTGTAAAACAGGCCCAGCCCAAATTGGCAGGCATTCTTGATGATGCTGGCACACTCGGTAAAAACGCCGTAAACGAAATTGCCAAAGGTCTGGAAACCGTAGTCAACGGCAAGCTCGACGCCAAGGGCGACCTCAACGCGGCGGGCGCCAAAATGAGTGCAGCCGGCGGACAATTACTGCACAACCCCAAAGCCGCCATTGGCAATATTTTTGGCGCGGCCTTCAGTGCTTATAAAGCCGTAGGTAAAGGTGCGGCCAACAGCGCCGCGAAAAATCTGCTGCCAGAAAGTGCCAAGGCCTTGGTGCTCAGTCACACGTCCACCCTGCGTACTCTGGGCTCAGAGTTGCAAACCCAGTTGAAGAAACTGGGTAATCCGGGTGTGCAGCATTCGATCGGTTGGCTTCTGCAGATGCTGGCCGGTTCTGTGGTGACCTGGCGCAAGCGTAGGTCACACGGGCAGGGCGCCAGCGTCAAGCCCGCGGCGACCAGTAAAGCTCAACACCGGGCGGGAGAGGGCCGCCTGGAGGCCACGAGTCGCCAGGCGCCGGCGACAGGAGCAGCCAATGGCAAAAAGAACGGCACTTGCTCCAGCACCTGCCATAGAATCAACTTTGCACTCGGTTCAGAAACCCTACACCACACCGATTTCAGTCTTCCAGGTCCATTCCCGATTGAATGGACGCGCACCTATAACTCACGCCTCGGCGCCTACGATCACAGCGAACTGGGTGCGCGCTGGATCACTAAATTCACTACGCGGTTTGACTGTGTGGACGATGGCCTGACGTTCCACGGCGCCGACGGACGTAACCACAGCTATCCGTTGCCCAAGCTGGGTCTGGTCCACTACGACGCCATCGAAGACATCACCCTGGTTCGTACTGGCGAAGATCAGCTATTGCTGTGCCGCGGTTTCGAGCGCAAGGAAACCTATGTGCGCCGTGGTCAGCGCTTTGTGCTGACGAATATTTCGCTGCGCAACGGCGCTGGAATCATGCTGCATCACGAGCATCGTCACGGCGAGCATTCGGTGCTCTCGGATCTGATCACCTATCAGGAAAACGATGTCAGCAAAGTCCACCTGCACCTCGGCACGCTGATCGATGATCACGGCCGCTTGATTGGCTTGTGGGAAATTGTTGATGGTGCCCCGCTGCGGCAACTTTGCGCTTACCAGTACGGCACTGATGGCGACCTGATTCAGGCACAGGACGAGAATGCCTCGGTCTGGTCATATCAATACCAACATCACCTGATCACCCGTTATACCGACCGCACCGGTCGTGGCATGAATCTGCAATGGCAAGGCGTCGGCGCCGATGCCAAAGCCGTGCGCGAATGGGCTGACGACGGCAGCTTCGACACGCGTCTGGAGTGGGATGAGAACATTCGTTTGACCTATGTCACGGATGCGCTGGGCAACGAGACGTGGCACTACTACGACATCCAGGGTTACACCTACCGAATCCGCTACGCCGATGAGCGTTCGGAATGGCTGTTCCGTGACGAGGCGAAAAACGTGGTGCGCCACGTACACACTGACGGCAGCACGGATCGCTACAGCTACGATGAGCGCGGCAATTTACTTGAGCACCTACGCGCCGATCAAACTGTGATGCATTACGCCTACGACGATCAGGATCTGCTGACCAAGATCAGCGATGCCGAGGGCGGGCAGTGGCAGCGCACCTATGACGACCAAGGCAATCTGGTCGAAGCTGTCGATCCGCTGGGCAATAAGACCGAATACGCCTACAACAAGGCTGGTAAACCTACGGCAATTAAGGACGCCAACGGCAATGAAAAGACGTTGGATTGCAACGACGCTGGGCAACTGGTGGAGTACGTCGACTGTTCGGGCAAAACCAGTGCTTGGGAGTACAACGAACGGGGGCAGATGATCTCCTTCACCGACGCCGCCGGGAACGCCACCGAGTACGAATACAAAGCCGGGCAGTTGGTACTGATCAAGCACCCGGACAAAACCGAAGAGCGCTTCGAGCGTGACGCCGAAGGTCGTTTGCTGGCGCATGTCGATGGGCTGGATCGCTGCACCACCTGGAGCTATACCACTGCTGGTTTCATTGCCGAGCGTGTTGATGCGGCAGAGCAGACGCTACGTTATCGCTGGGATCGCCTGGGACGGTTGCAGGCACTGGAAAACGAAAACGAACAACGCGCGCACTTCCACTACGACCCGGTAGGTCGTCTGCTGGAAGAGTCCGATTTTGATGGGCGCACCACCCGTTATCAGTATGATCCACTCACTGGTTGTTTGGCCCAGTCCGCCAATGGCGAGCGCGTGATCGCGCTGAGCTTCGACCCAATGGGACGTTTGACCGAGCGTCGCGCGACCTTCGGCGATCAGTCACAAAGCGAGACCTTCGCCTACGACGGCAACGGCAACATGGTGCTGGCCGACAACGCCGACAGCCGCCTGCAATGGTTCCACGACCCGGCCGGCAATCTGCTGCGCGAACACCAACATTACCTCGGCCTGGAAAAGCCTACCGTCGCAATCTGGCAGCACGAGTACGACGTGCTCAACCAACGAGTTGCCACCGTGCGCCCCGACGGCCACCGCGTCAGTTGGCTGACGTACGGCAGCGGCCACCTGCTCGGCCTGCGCCTGGATGAACATGAACTGATCGGCTACGAACGCGACGACCTGCACCGCGAAGTCGCCCGCCATCAAGGCAATCATCTGCTGCAAACCCAGAGCTGGGACCCGGCCGGCCGCTTGCAGGAACAGTTGCTGGGACGCAGCGACGACAAATCCACACTGCTCAAACGCGAGTACACCTACGACGCTGCAGGCCAACTGACTGACATCAACGACAGCCGTCGCGGGCCGCTCGTCTATCGCTACGATCCGGTCGGCCGACTGCTCAGCGCCGCGACGCGTCAAGGCGTGGAAACCTTCGCGTTCGACCCGGCCGGCAACCTGCTGGACGACAAAGCGACGGAAATTCGTCGTCCTCTGGACCTGACCCCGCCGCGCAGCAAACTGGTCGACAATCTGCTGCGCGAATACGCCGGCACCCACTACGACTACGACGAACGCGGCAACCAGATCCAGCGCTGGCACAACGGGCAGCGTAGCGATCTGAAGTGGGACTTGTTTGACCGGCTGGTGCACTTCGAAGATCCACGCCTCGCGGTCGATTTCGCTTATGACGCGCTGGGGCGACGCCTACACAAAAACTCTCGCGCTCACTACAAGCAGCGCCCGGAAGCCGGCTCCCTGTGGAACCGCAACGAACACGCACGCAAGCAGCAAGAGCTGGGCTGCGGCTTCACGCTCTACGGTTGGGATGGCGACAACCTTGCATGGGAAAGCAGTCCCCCGCAGGCCGATGGAGAGCCTGGGCGCACTGTTCACTACATCTTCGAACCAGGCACCTTTGTTCCTGTTGTGCAGGCGGTGCGCCATGCACCGATTGTTCTTATGGAGCTTCCGAATTACACCAGTGCTTTCAGTCTTGATGATGACCCGTTGTGGAATCACAAAGCCATAGCAATGCAATTTGATGCGTTGGCCTGGTACCAGTGCGACCACCTGGGCACGCCGCAGGAGCTGACCGATCAACAAGGCAATATGGCTTGGGCTGCACAGTACAAGGCGTGGGGACAACTGACGGAGCAGCGTTCGGAATGGGCGCGGCAGCATGGTGTGACCAACCCGATACGGTTTCAGGGGCAGTACCATGATCATGAGACTGGGCTACATTACAATCTATACCGGTACTACGACCCGAGCACAGGAAGGTTCATCAGCAAAGACCCAATAGGGTTGGCGGGTGGACTCAACGTGTACCAATATGCACCGAACCCGTTGGAATGGGTTGATCCCTTAGGCCTTGCTCGCATTCCTAAAAAAGTGAAGGCTAACGTAGCAACGGAGAACAAGGAATTCTACGGTGTCGAGACGTGCGAAAAGTGTCTTATTGCAGTGGTGCCGGGTAAGAAGAGCCAGCGGGGTGTCACTCCCCCTTCGAATGAACGACAATTCGACCATATTGATCCTGACTCGCTGGGCGGAGGTAACGATGAGGCTAACACTGAGATACTGTGCCGTCATTGTAATCGCGAGGATTCAAACTCAATCAAGCCGAATTACAAGATTTTGAATCGCCTAGGTCGTTCCAACCCATGAGCGCATCTCACATGACCGAAATTTTTCATAAAATTATTTTTGAGTTAACACCTGATGAGGACGATTACCCACCGGTTTCTGCGGAGTCGGTATGGGGGATTTACCAAGGAGATAATGTTTATATTGTCGACAATACGCCTTATTACACGTATGGCGTAAGCAAGGGGGATAGCGTGCTAGCGCGTCAGAATGATGGCGAGTTAATCGTAACGCATGTAATCAGGCAGGGTGGGCACTCAACAATCAGGGTGTATGCCAATAATCCTGAAAAAAAATCAGAAATTATCGACAAGCTTCAAAAGCTTGGTGCTTCTTGTGTGTCTAACAAGGAGTTGTCACTCTTTTCAGTTGATATCCCCGGCTCTTGTGTTTTCTCGGTAGTCGATGAGTATCTTTCGGCCATCTCTGATGGAGAAAATATTGCGTACGAAGACGCATGCTTACAACACTCAGGCATCTCATCAGCTCGTCTGGATGAGTGCTTATCGCTTGCCACTGTTCCGTTCATGACACACTGATGACGTTACGAGATGGGCACCTGATAACTTTGTTCCTGACGGACTTGGATGAGCGAGCTGTCTAAATATGGAGGTAGTTGATTACTCCTTCCAGTCCGCTCGGAATGTATCGACTCAGACAGCCAGCCCCAACCCAAGTCAAAGGAGTGACAGTTTGAAAGACGCAATTCGCCTCGGCGACTCCACCACTCACGGTGGCAAGGTGCTCGAAGCATTCCCCCAGACCGACCTCAACGGCAAGCCGATTGCCGGGGTCGGTCATAAGGTCAGTTGCCCATTGTGCAAAGGGGTTTTCCCGATTGTCGAGGGCAGCAGCACCTACACCGTTGATGGCACGCCCATCGCTCTGGACGGTATGAAAACCGCTTGCGGTGCTGCGCTGATTGCCAGTGGACCGAAAGGGGCTGTGATCAGTTGAACGTCTGTTCTCCGGTCCGGCTTCCTTCCTGGAGTTGCAATGCTCGTCGCTTCTCACACGGATGTGACGACTGTAATATGGCCAACCCACTCCAACGAGCATGAAAATGGACTCTCACTCGCTTCTGGCTTTCACCCTGGTCGGTGCAATTGCCATCGCCAGCCCCGGCCCCGCGACGTTGATGGCGATCAACAACAGTCTGGCTCACGGCCAGCGCAGCGCGATCTGGTCGTCCCTTGGCAACGCGAGCGGTCTGTTCTGCCTGTCGGCCGCTGCGATGCTCGGCCTCGGCGCGTTGCTCGCCAGTTCTGAGATGCTGTTCAACGCGGTAAAGATCATCGGCGCCTGCTACCTGTTTTATCTGGGTATCAAGCAGTTCACCAAGAAGGGCCCGATGCTTGCGCAGGGTGCCGAGGCCGACGTGGCCAAGAGCCGGCCGACGCGCACCAGGCTGTATAAATCGGCGTTCCTGACGGCGGTGACCAATCCCAAGGCGACGATGTTTTTCACTGCATTGTTCCCGCAGTTCATCAATCAAAGTGAGGCGTTGCTGCCGCAGTTTTTGATTCTGACGTCAATCTTCATGGCGCTGTCGGTGACGTCGCTCAGCATGTACGCAGCACTCGCCTCGCGAGCCAAGGGTTGGTTGACCCGGCCGGAACTGTCGCGCTGGGTCAGCCGGGTGGTGGGGACGACGTTTATCGGTTTCGGCGCGGCGATTCTGACGATGCGTCGGCAGGCTGCGTAAGCGCTGCGTTTTATCTCTGTTTCAGCACGGTAGAGCGCTTGGTCGGTAACTTCGCGCTCAGGATGCGCCGGGCGGCATGTATCACGTGCCGCGTAAGTGCTTCCATACGCGGTGACTGTACGGCCCAGGCGTGCCAATAGAGCGCGACATCGGCGAAGTGGCCGGGCGCCAAATCCACCAACTCCCGGTTTTTCAGCAAGTCGCTCACTTGCAGCTGTGGAATCATGCCGTAGCCGAGGCCGCGGCGAATGGCCTTCAGGCGTGCCTCCGGAAGTGATAAGTAGTGAATCGGGAACGTGTCCGGGTGCAGGCCCAGGCGAGACTGCATGAACTCGGACTGCAACGTGTCTTTGCGCGAGTACGCAAAAATCGGCGCCTTGCGCGCCGCGTCTCGTGTCAGCCCTTTGGCAAACCATCGCGCCTCAAAGGCCGGGGACGCCACCAGCTGATAGCGAACCGACCCCAGAAGCTCTGCGAAACAACCCCGCATTGGCAGAGCGCGCGTGCCGATGCACGCAATGACTTGGCCACTTTCCAACAGCGTGTAGGTGTGATCCTGGTCGTCGACCACGACATCGAGCAGGATATTTTCGCTCACGAAGAACTCGGCGAGTGCCGGGAAAAACCATGTACACAGGGTGTCACCGTTGACGCCGACCACGACTCGCAAGTGGTCTTTTTCATCGCCGGACAGATCATGCAGCAGCTCTTCCTCAAGCACTGTTGCGCGGCGAAGATAGATCATCAGTTTTCTTCCAGTCAGCGTCGCCTCGCACGGGCGCCCGCGCACCACCACTGCACTGCCGAGCCGGACTTCGAGCGCGTGAATCCTCTGCGATACCGCTGAAGGCGTGACACTCAAGCGTTGCGCAGCCTTCTCAAAACTGCCACTTTCCACTACCGCCAGAAACGCCTGCATTTGTTTTGCGTCGAGCTTCATGACTGCAGTCCTGATTAAGTATTTCTAATCGATACTGAAATCTACTTCGTTTTTCTTCATATAAATACCGATTTGCTCAATCATTACCCTGTCGCAATGTGATTACGGTTGCAAATTGCGGTTATTGTTCAGAGTCGAAAGATTAACGTATTTGGTTTTTAGTGTGTCGCAGTCAGATGCTCTGTATCTGTGTCGACGTTATTGCCTGATTTGATTCTGCACATGGATTCTATGAAGGACGTTCGACTCCAAAGGATTTCAGAGATTTAAAGTTGTGAAGGTATCAGGAAATGAACACCGACAAGGTTTTGGTGCTGCGCACATGTGCCAATAACATGGCCGACCACTGCGGTCTGGTCTGGCCCATCTCAGGATGGGTGGAATGCAAGTATTGGGAACCTACGCGAAAGCTTGAAAATGGCTTGACCGGGTTGCTTTGGGGGCAGGGGCCAGACGCTCATTTGAGCATGCAGACAGATGCGCGATGGGTCGTATGTGAAGTTGCGGTGAGTGACCTGATTTTTCTTGAAGATGATGAAGGGGTCAAATTTTCGCGGGCTGAAGTGGTTCATGTGGGTACACGAGATAGCGCAATGGGCTATCTCTGCGATAACGCTGAGAAGTTTGAATCCTCGACGACGAATTTGATTGAGGCATTTGTGTTGCCTGAAGTGCAGCCAGACACCAGTGCGGTAACTCCCGTCCTGGCGCTGACAGCTGAAATTGCTCCCGATACCGTCAAACGCCGGACAACTGTTCGGGTTGTGCAAAAACTCGAAACCGCTGTTTATGGAAGTACCCTGACTGGCGCAAATCAGAGTCAGCTCATCGCAGGCTATGGCAGCACTGAAACTGCTGGAGATCGCAGCACGCTGATTGCCGGATATGGCAGTACCGGGACGTCGGGCTCCGATAGTTCGATCATTGCCGGCTACGGCAGTACCCAAACTGCCGGAGATGAAAGCTCGCTGATGGCGGGATACGGCAGCACGCAAACTGCCAAAGTTGGCAGTGATCTCACCGCAGGCTATGGCAGCACCGGCACCGCAGGCTCCGACAGCTCGCTGATCGCCGGTTATGGCAGCACGCAGACTGCCGGAGGTGAAAGCTCTTTGACCGCCGGTTACGGCAGTACGCAAACGGCGCAGGAAGGCAGTGATCTCACGGCGGGCTACGGCAGCACCGGCACCGCAGGTTCCGACAGCTCGCTGATTGCCGGTTATGGCAGTACGCAGACTGCCGGGGAAGACAGCTCCCTGACTGCCGGTTATGGCAGTACCCAAACAGCTCAATTGGGCAGCGATCTTACTGCCGGTTACGGCAGTACGAGCACCGCGGGTTCAGACAGCTCGCTGATTGCCGGTTATGGCAGTACGCAGACCGCCGGGGAAGACAGCACCCTGACTGCCGGTTATGGCAGTACGCAAACGGCTCAATATGGTAGCGATCTCACTGCCGGCTATGGCAGCACAAGCACAGCAGGCTCAGACAGCTCGCTGATCGCAGGCTATGGCAGTACGCAGACTGCCGGGGGAGATAGCTCCCTGACCGCCGGTTATGGCAGTACGCAAACGGCTCAATTGGGCAGCGATCTCACCGCTGGTTATGGCAGCACCAGCACCGCTGGCTCCGACAGTTCGCTGATCGCCGGTTATGGCAGCACCCAGACTGCGGGAGGAGAAAGCACCCTGACTGCCGGCTACGGTAGTACGCAGACGGCTCAGGAAGGTAGTGATCTCACCGCCGGCTACGGCAGTACGGCTACTACTGGATCCGGGAGTATGGTGACTGCCGGGTATGGCAGCTCGCAAACCGCCGGGCACGGAAGTGCATTAATCGCTGGTTACGGCAGCACTCAGACAGCAGGCTACAAAAGCATTCTGACCTCGGGCTACGGTAGTACTCAGACAGCCCAGGAAAGCAGCGATCTCATCGCCGGCTACGGCAGTACTGAAACCGGTGGATACGACAGCTCATTAATCGCCGGGTACGGCAGCACACAAACCGCCGGGCACGGCAGCGTTCTGACTGCCGGATACGGCAGTACCCAAACAGCGCAAGAAGGCAGCTCGCTGACCACGGGTTATGGCAGTACAAGCACAGCCGGGCCTGACAGTTCGCTGGTCGCGGGTTATGGCAGTACGCAAACCGCCGGTCAAGAAAGCACGCTCACGGCGGGCTACGGCAGTACCCAGACGGCGCAGGAAGACAGTTCACTCACTGCGGGTTATGGCAGTACTTCAACAGCCGGATTCAACAGTTCGTTGATTGCAGGCTATGGCAGTACTCAAACAACCGGCTATGACAGCACCCTGACTGCCGGCTACGGCAGCACGCAAACCGCTCAGGACAACAGCTCGCTTACCGCTGGCTACGGCAGTACGTCGACTGCGGGTTATCAAAGTTCGCTGATCGCCGGGTACGGCAGCACCCAGACCGCCGGCTATGATTCAACGCTCACCGCGGGTTATGGCAGTTGCCAGACGGCTCAGGAGCAAAGCTGGTTAACTACCGGCTACGGAAGTACATCGACCGCCGGCTGCGAAAGCACGCTGATCGCCGGCTACGGCAGTACGCAAACCGCAGGCTACCAAAGCACACTGACCGCAGGTTACGGCAGTACTCAAACCGCTCAGGAAGAAAGCTCGCTGACCACCGGTTATGGCAGCACCTCTACTGCGGGTTATAGCAGTACGCTGGTGGCCGGTTATGGCAGTACTCAAACCGCCGGTTACGCCAGCATCCTGACCGCAGGTTACGGCAGTACGCTGACCGCTCTGGACAGCAGCACGCTCACCGCGGGTTATGGCAGCACGCAAACGGCTGGTTTTGATAGCTCGTTGATGGCCGGTTACGGCAGCACGCAAATCGCTGGTTATGCCAGTACGTTGACCGCCGGTTACGGCAGTACCCAGATGGCAGCGCGCGACAGCACGCTCACCGCAGGTTATGGCAGCAACGGAACAGCGGGGCAGGACAGCTCACTGATTGCCGGTTACGGCAGCTCCTTGACCAGTGGCATGCACAGCTTCCTCACGGCGGGTTATGGCAGCACGCTGATCAGTGGACTTGAAAGCGTGCTGACCGCCGGTTATGGCAGCAGCCTGACTGCCGGCATGCACAGTAGCCTGACGGCCGGGTACGGCAGCAACCAGATCGCCAGTCACAAAAGTTCGCTGATTGCGGGCCAGGAAAGCACGCAGATTGCCGGGCACAAAAGCATGTTGATCGCCGGCAAGGGCAGTTCGCAGACGGCGGGTTCGCGCAGCACGTTGATCGCCGGCGCTGACAGCATCCAGATGGCCGGTGACCGCAGCAAACTGACTGCGGGTGCGGGCAGTAACCAGACCGCGGGCGACCGCAGCAAACTGTTGGCTGGCAGCAAGAGTTACCTCACCGCGGGCGATCGAAGCAAACTCACGGCGGGCGACGATTGTGTGCTCATGGCCGGTGACGCCAGCAAGCTGACGGCCGGCAAGAACTGCGAGCTGACCGCAGGCGCCAACAGTCGCCTCATCGCGAGCATTGGCTCAACCCTTACCGGCGGCGAAAACTCGACATTGGTATTCCGCTGCTGGGACGGCAAGCGCTACACCAACGTGGTGGTCAAGACCGGTACGGATGGCGTTGAGGCAGATATGCCCTATCAGTTGGATGAGGACAGAAGCGTCGTCATCAGAGCTGATGATCAGGCCGAAAGTGCAGCGATCTGATCGCCTTCATACGGTTGCGTAGCGCTTTAGAACCGCGCCAAGCAACCGCTGCCCATACAACCCGACCCCAAGCCCCGACACAATCAGCACCACCGCAATAATCTTGTTCAGCGACAATTGCTCATCAAAAATCACCACCGAACCCAGCAACCCGAACACCGGCACCAGCAACGACAACGGCGCGACGGTGGACACCGGATATTGCTTGAGCAACGAGTTCCATACCCAGTAGCCGAACAGCGTGTTGGGATAGACCTGAAACAGAATCGACAGGACGGCGCGGTAGTCGAGTTGGCTGACCAATGCGCTGTACCCCGTCGTGCCGTTCACCGCGTAATCCAGTGCAAACAGCGGTATCGGCGAGAACGCACTCGACCACACAAGAAACGCAAAAACCTCGGTGGTTCTGGCTTTCTTGTTGATCACGTTGGCCGCGCTCCAGGCAACTGCGCCGAGCAGCACCAGGCTCAAGCCAAGCGTGGTGACGGTGCCATCGACGATCGAAAGAATGCTCAGCAGACCACACAACGCGAGCGCCATGCCCGCGTATTGAAAGCGCGAAATCCTTTCCTTGAACACCCACGACCCGAGCAGGATGGTGAAGAACGCGCTGAACTGCAGCACCAGCGAAGCAATGCCCGCCGAAAGCCCGGATTTGATCCCGAGATTGACCACGCCCCACAACCCGATGCCGAACACCAGTCCGTAGCCGATGATGTAGCGCCATTGCACGTCAGGTTTCGGGATGAACAGGATCGCCGGCAGCGCGCACAGGGTGAAGCGAATGCCGGCGAGGATGAACGGGTCAACCGTGGTCAGTCCCAGTTTGATCACCGAGAAATTGATGCCCCAGATTGCGGTAATCGCAATGGCGAGTAACAGGTGCCTGGCCTTCATGCGGGTCTTCCTTGAGCGGGCGTTGAGTGATGAAGCGTGAGAAACCACAGGAGCAGGGCGGTCGCGCTGATCGCAGCGCCGAGCAGGCTGACCGCGATCCAGCCCCAGCGCGCGTAAACCTGGGTCGCGGCGACGGCGCCCAGTGCGCTACCGACTGAGTAGAAACACATGTACGCCCCGACCATGCGACTTTGCGCGTCGGGTCGTGCGGCGAAGATCATGCTCTGGTTGGTGACGTGCACGGCCTGCACCGCGAAGTCGAGCAGGATCACGCCGATGACCAGCGCGATCAGCGAAGACTCGGCAAAACTGCTGGGCAGCCATGAAAACGTCAGCAGCGCGAGGGATATGCCGGTCACCCGTTGCCCCAAACCCCGGTCAGCCCAGCGACCGGCACTTCTGGCCGCCAGCGCACCCGCAACGCCGGCCAAGCCAAACAGGCCGATCGCCGTATGAGAAAGCGACAGCGGCGGGGCGCTCAATGGCAGCACCATCGACGTCCACAGCACCGAGAAAGCGCCGAAGATCAACATCGCCAACAGGCCTCTGACCCGTAACGTGCGTTCGGTGATGAACAGTTTGAACAGAGAACCGATCAGCGCCCGATACGACTCTCGATGGCGCGGCAGCGCGGTGACCGGTGCGACTTTCCACAGCACTGCGGCGATGCTCAGCATCAACCCCGATGACACAAAATAAACCGCACGCCATCCCGCAAGATCTGCAATCACACCAGAAGTAAACCGCGCCAACAGAATGCCCAGCACGATGCCGCTGGTGACCGTGCCCACGGCTTGTCCGCGTTGTGCGGGCGTTGCGAGCATCGCGGTGTAAGCCACCAACACTTGAACCACCACGGCCAACAAACCAACGGCGATCATCGCGCTCAACAGGACCAGCCATTGCTGTGCAGCGCCGACAGCCGCGAGCGCCGCTGACGACAACAGGACTTGAGTCAGAACCAGCCGCTTGCGATTGACCAGATCCCCCAACGGCACGATGAACAATAACCCCAGCGCGTAACCAACCTGAGTCGCCATCACCACGATCCCGATCATCGACGGCGCTACGCCCAGGCTCTGAGCGATGGAATCAAGCAACGGTTGGGCGAAGTAAACATTGGCCACTGCCAGCGCGCAGGTGACCGAAAACAAAAACGTCAGCGCCGGCGATAGCCCGTCAGTCGCACGCGATGTGTTGATGGCCAATTTTGCATCTGCTGTCATGCACGCCTCCATGGCGTTAAACTGGTTTCAAATTAAAACCTGAGCTGATTGTTGCAATATCAGGTTTCAAATTGCAACCATGTTTCGCCTGGCGGGTCGCTAGACTCGCCAGGATCAAATTTCGGGAGGTCCCAACATGGTCGAAGTCGCATCACCGTCAGGCAACGAATGCCCAGTCGCCAGAACCCTTGAGGCCATTGGCGATCGCTGGTCGCTGATGATCATCCGCGATGCGTTTGACGACATTCGCCGCTTCAGTGAGTTTCAGAAGAGCCTCGGCGTGGCGAAAAACATTCTGGCGTCGCGCCTGAAAGCCTTGGTCGAGGTCGGGGTGTTTGATGTGCAACCGGCGTCGGACGGCAGCGCTTACAAAGAGTACGTACTGACCGAGAAGGGGCGGGAGATTTTTCCGCTGGTAATCAGCATGCGCCAGTGGGGCGAGCGCCATCTGTTCGAGCCGCAGGAGACGCGCTCGCTGTTGCTGGATAACGCCTCCGACCAACCGCTGCTGCCGATTGAAGTGCGCTCGGCAAGCGGTGAGAAACTCGGGCCGCGTGACTGCCACCGGATACGCCTTATTGGCGGCAAGCTGGCTGGTTGATGCGCGCGCTGATCCACTGTCGGCTGTGGCTCAGAACCCGTGCTGCGACAGTTGTGGGGAAGTGAATGAAGCCATGGGGACAGGCCGGCAACAGGTGCAGGTCAACTTCGGCGGCTTTCATCCACTGCCGGGCGATCAGCAGCGTGTCGTCACGCAACGGATCGAGCTCACCGGCAAACAGCAGCGCCGGAGGCAGACCGCTGAAGTCGCCATACAGCGGCGATAGCGGCGGTTGGCGACGTTGTTCGTCGCTCCTGTCTGGCGTGAGCATGCGCAGTGCTTCAACCATACCTGGGCCGTCGAGCAACAGCGTATCCGGGCCAGCGGCGCGCACGCTTGGCGTTCCGGTCAGGTCATAGACGCCGTAATACAGAACCGTCCCGAGTACGCGTTTGAGCAAGTCGGGCGAGGCTTTCAGTGACAACAACGTTGCAGCGGCGAGATGCGCACCAGCGGATTCGCCGACGACGATAACCGGCAGGTCCTTGAATTCTTCGCAGTCGCCCAACAGCCAACGCGCCGCGCCAAGGCAGTCACTCAGCAAGCCTTCGATCGGCGTCGACACCGCCAACCGGTAATCAACCGACACGGTGATCACCTCGCACGCGTTGACCATCGCCACGTTAAACGCGTCATCCATCTGCGCATTGCCAATCACCCAGCCGCCACCGTGGTAGTCCAGCACCACGCCTTTTGCCGGGCCTTCGGGTCTGATAATCCGCAAAGGAACGGCCACGCCGTCCACCGTGATCACTTTGGTCTCGGCAACAACCCCGCGCAATGTCCCCGCGCCAGAGATCTGCGCAACCCGCAACAAACCCTGAATCAAACGCGGCGTCAGACGATTGCGAATGCGGAAACGCGGCATCCATTTGAGCTTGCGGTTGAAGCGCTGCACCTGCTCCCGTTCTCTTTGGTCTAATGGCGCAAATTCTCTGCTATCCAATCTTTCACTCCCTTGTCAGGATAAGTCCCCGCGAACCCGCGGATTGTAGTGTGACCGCGTTCGACCTATAAACGCTTCCTAAAACAAGACAAACAATCAGGAGTCATTGATGCAACCGATCCGTCTCGGTCTGGTGGGCTACGGCAAGATTGCCCAGGATCAACACGTGCCAGCGATCATGGCCAACCCGGCGTTCGAGTTGGTGGCCGTGGCAACGCAAGGGCAGCCTTGCGCCGGCGTTGAGAATTTCCGATCCCTGAGCGAGCTGCTGGAAAACGGCCCGCAGGTCGATGCGGTTGCCTTCTGCACGCCGCCACAAGGTCGCTTCGCGCTGGTGCAGCAAGCGCTGGCCGCCGGCAAGCACGTACTCGTGGAAAAACCGCCGTGCCCAACCCTCGGTGAAGCGCTGGCGTTGGTCGATCAGGTCAACGCGCAAGGCGTCAGCGGTCTGTTCGCCTGGCATTCGCGTTACGCGCCGGGCATCGAAGCGGCGCGTGACTGGCTGGCCAGCCGCACTCTGCAAAGTGTGCAGATCGACTGGAAGGAAGACGTGCGCAAATGGCACCCCGGTCAGGCGTGGATCTGGCAGCCCGGCGGCCTCGGTGTATTCGATCCGGGCATCAACGCCTTGTCGATTGCCACCCACCTGCTGGCGTTGCCGCTGTTTGTCGAATCCGCCGAGCTGCGCGTGCCGAGTAACTGCCAGTCGCCGATTGCCGCGTCGATAAAAATGTCCGACGCGCGCCAGCTCGATGTACGCGCCGAGTTTGATTTCGATCACGGTCACGATGAGCTCTGGAGCATCGAAGTCCGTTGCGCCGAAGGTGTGCTGCGCCTCGACAATGGTGGCGCAATGTTGAGCATCGACGGCGTGCGCCAAGCGGTGTCGGAGGAGGGCGAGTACGCAGCGGTGTACCGACATTTCCAGCAGTTGATCAAGGACAAAACCAGCGACCTCGATCTGCAACCGCTGCGGCTGGTGGCTGACAGTTTCTTCGTCGGCAGCCGCGAGTTGGTTGCGCCTTTTTACGACTGACCGACGCAAGCGTCAGGCGGGCGGTTGGGCCGGTTTTGCCAGCTCGATTCCCGCCGCGCTCAAGCGCTTGAGGATTTCGAACAGCAAATCACTCTTGGTCGTGCCGACAATCCTCGGGCTGGCCACGTAACCGGTCACCGTCAACGTGATCCCGTCCGGCGACAGCTTGCTGAAGCGCACGAACGGCGCCGGGTTGGCGAGGATGGTTTCGTGTTCGGTGTAGGTGTCGAACAGCAGGTTCTGCACCTGCTCCGGGTCGATGTCCAGCGGAAACATCAGCTCCAGCGTCGCTACACCCTGGGCGCTGCCGCCGAGCGTGACGTTGCGCAGATTCTGCGAGATCAGCTGCGAATTGGGCACGATCACAATCGAGCGATCGCTGAGCTGGATCTCGGTGGCGCGCACATTGATGCGGCGGATATCGCCCTCGACGCCGCTGATGCTGATCAAATCGCCGACCTTGACCGGGCGCTCGGTCAGCAGAATCAGACCGGAGACGAAGTTCTTCACGATCTCCTGCAAACCGAAACCGATACCCACCGACAGCGCACTGACGATCCACGCCAGATTGGTCCACTGCACGCCTAGCGACGACAGCGTCAACAGAATTACCAACGCATAACCGATGTTGGAAAACAGTGTGCTCAGCGAGGCGCACATGCCAGGGTCCATATCGGTCTTTGGCAGAAACTCGTGGTCGAGCCAGCGGCGCAAAGCGCGGATCAGGTAGATGCCGATCAGCAGCGCCAGCATCGCGTTGAGCAAATGCCCAGGCACGATGTTCAATTTGCGCAGCCCGGCACCGCCAAGGATGGTGCCGATGTTGGCGATCAGTTGCCCGAGCGTAGTGCCGATGCCGCCGACGAACATGGTAATCACCGCCAGCAGCAGCAATCCGGCGCGCCCCACGCCCGCCAGCAGCGTCGAGGCTTGTTCAAGGCGCCGATCGCCGATGCCCAGCAACTGCTTCAACGCCTTGCCGCTGGAGTGGCGCGGCGAGAACAGGTACTCGCAGCTGTCCTTGAGCAGTTGCATCAGCAGATAAAATCCGCAGAACACGATGAACGCCCACACCAGCTCGTAAGTGATAAAACGCGCCAGCGACACGTAGCCGATCAGCAGCGCGCCGAGCGCAATTACCATTGCCAGAGTGGCGACGGTGTACACCACACCGGCAAATGTATTGCCCGCGACCGGCGCTTCACCGGCCGCCGCCAGCGCCTTGCGCACCTTGCCGAGTCGATACAGCAACGTCGCCACAATCCCCATCACCACCAGCGCTATCACCCCACGCCCGGAGATCACGATCTGGCTGCTCATCCCGGAAGCGTTGAAGATCTGCACCAGCGTGACCAGCACCAACAGCGTACCGGCGAGAATCTGAAAGAATGGCTTGAGTGTGAGTGCGACCTCGTCCGCCATCCCCGGCAAACGCCACGTCGGACGCTCGGTCGAGAGCAACGCGCGGCTCAACCCGGTGATCAGCACACAGGCATAAACCACCTTCTCGAATTCATCGGAAAACGTCGCCAGCATCGGCGGCAACGGTACATGCCGAGTGCAGGCGTAAAACAACAACTCCAGCGCAATCGCTGTGGCCGCCAGCGTTGCCAGCGCGGAAGCGAATGCCAGCGAACTGCGGCGCAAGCGTCCCTCCGGCATCCGATGAATACACACCCATGCCAACCACCGATCAGCGAACCGCCGGCCCAACGTCCACACCAGCCAGGCCAGCAGCACCAGAACGCCGGTGTAAAACCGCTGTTGCGGCCTCAATGCTTCGGCACCGGTTGCCTTGATTTGATCAACAAACCCCCCCAACCGGTGACGGTCGTCCCACGACGGCGCAACCAGCGGCGCCCAGAACCCGGTGCTCAACACACTGTGGCTGCGCAGAGTCAATTCGCTTTCCAGCAGCGTGCGCCTAATGCCAGCGATCTGGGTGATCAGCTCCGTCGCACTTTGCTTCAGCGTCGCGACATTCTTCAGCGCGGTATCGACCTTGTTCTTTTGCTCGGTCAAGGCCGCACGCTGCGCCACGATATCTGCCTGCTCGGCCGCCACCTCACCGACCGGTGCCGCGCCCAAAACACCAAGCTGCACGGTCAACTGCGCCTGCTGCGGCAACAACGAGGCCGACAACCGATCCAGGTCCAGAATAAACGCCTGCACCCGATCCTGCGGGCCTTCGAGCTGGTTGTAATTGTTCGCGGAGGAGATCTGCTGTTTGAGACCGTCAAGGCGCTGTTGCAGTGCCTGCAAATCGGTTTGAGTGACACCGGGGAGCGGGGCAGCGGTGTTGATCTCGGCCGTGCCCGGCAGATCGGCGGCCGACACCGACGCGATGGCTGGGCCGAGGAGGAGAAGCGCGAAGAAAAACAATAATGCTTTTTGCATGGGGGCTCGAACCAGGTTGATCACACAATCCTAAGAGGTTAGGTGATCGAAACGCGGAGCGAGGAAAAGTTTGGGGTGGAGTAGTTGAGCAAATGATTCAGATGCGGATTGATCGTGTCGTTGCGACATGGCGAAAAAACCTCATACCAACGGGTCACTCGCTAAATACAATTCCAGTGACTGGAGCCGATGCGCAGTTCCCCTGCGCCGTAATCAATGCCGGAGTCTTGCGACCAGAATGTCGGGAAACAGATCTTCATTTCGTCAACTCCACGTGCGGAACGGAATCTCATACCACGAGGCCTTCGACGCCACTTGAACGTGCTTTTGTTTGGCAGAGAAAAACTCAGTATCCAATGTCCCCAGCGCAATCGAGATCCAGTCGGCGTGTGCACCTGCGCTTGCGGACCAGAAGAGTGACGAGCCGCAATTGCCGCAAAACTGGCGAATGACTGATGGCGAAGACGCGTACGACTTGATGTCGTCGGCGCCCTGCACAAGGTGCAGGTCATCGCGCAACACGCTGGCGTAGCTGGCGAACGCGGCACCGTGACTTTTGCGGCATTGGCTGCAATGGCAGTGCGAAAGCGCTTTTGGACGGGAGTTGATCTGGTATTTAACGGCGCCGCACAGGCAGCTGCAGTGGAAAGTGTCAGTCATTCAGGCGTTATTCCTTGAGCGCGAGAGTGCACGGATTTAATCGATCAGATCAGCGCTTGCTGAACGCCAACCGCGCAGCAAACAACACAAAAATCAGCCCCGTGGTGCGATCCATCCAGCGGATCACCTTCTCACGCCGCAGAAACCCCGACAGCGGCTGCGTAGCGCCGATCAACACCGAGGACCAGATCAAACCCAGTACTACATGAATGCTCACCAGCCCGAACGTCCACGTCACGAGCGGCGCGCCCTGTGGAATGAACTGCGGCAGAAAAGACACGTAGAAAATCCCGATCTTCGGATTGAGCACGTTGCCGAGCATGCCCTTCAAAAACCAGTTCGAACCCGATTTGCCGTTGGCCTCAACCGCGCCCAACGAGCGGCGAGGGCGCAGCAGCATGTTCAACCCGAGCCACGCCAGATACGCCGCGCCGCAGTACTTCAATACGTTGTAGGCCAACTCGGAAACGGCGATCAACGCACCCAGGCCGAACGCGACCGCAGCGCCCCAGAGCAGACAGCCGGCATTGATGCCCAGCGCGGCGCGAAAGGCTTGTTGCCGGCCTTCGACGGTGGCGGTGCGCAAGATCAACGCGGTGTCGAGGCCGGGCGTCAGCGTCAGCACTGTGGCGGCGAGGGTGAACGCGAGGAGGTTGTCGGCGATGGACATGGATGCGTGAGTTCTTGGTGAATGTGCGGCTACGTTAGCGGTTTCAGGTGGACGGTTCCAGCAGGGAAATCAGGCGCGGTTCGAGCGATTGCGCGGTTACTTCGAGCAATGCCAGCGTCACCGGTAACTTGAAACGACGCGGGCCGGCACTACCCGGATTTATGTAGAGCCGCTCACCGCGCCACTCGATCAAAGGTTTGTGGGAGTGGCCGGTGATGACGATTTTGATCGCGGTATCGAGATTGGCCGGGACGTCGGCAATGTCGTGGACGAGCAGGGTCTGGTAGCCGTTGAGGTCGAAGGTCAGGACATCGGCCAAGTCTTGCGCCCATGGCGCGGATTGATCGTTGTTGCCGCGTACGGCGTGGACCGGGGCAATCGTTTCGAGCTGGGCGAGAATGGCAGCGCTGCCGATGTCGCCGGCGTGGATGATCAGCTCGCAGGACTGGATCGCCGCCAGGGCTTCGGGGCGCAGGAGGTTGTGGGTGTCGGAGATGATGGCGGTTTTCATGGGGTGTTGAGTCTGGTCAGTTGGGCAATTGGCTGGTATCTAACTACGCTTATGGCTTCTGGGGCAATTTGCGACGGACCGGTCTTGGCCTCGGTTGCGATTTGCACATCGCCACTGTCACCAGTCCAGACGTTCAGAGTAAGGGAGATAAATCTCCCCTTTTTTCTTGTCAGCTTGCTCGCTGAACTCAGCGTCGATCGTAATCCTCTTCCAGACCTTCAGCGTGGAGCGCGGCTTTGACTGCCGGACGGGCCTCGACACGCGCCATGTAGCCTCTGAATTCCGAGAACGTGTCTAGCGAAATCTTGAATTTGGCACACCAGCGTGTGAGGGCGTAGAGGTAGGCGTCTGCCACGGTGAACACGTCGCCCAGGATGTAGGCGCGACCACCGGCCAGCAAGCTGTTGAGGTAAGTCAACTTGGTGATAACCGGCCGCTGAGCGTCAGTGGCATCCGCATCGGTAGCCAGGTAGAACAGCGGAGTGAAAGACTTGTGAAAGTCCGAGGACAGGAAGTTCAGCATCTCGTGCAAGCGTGTGCGTTCGAGCGTGCCATTGGCAGGCACTAATGCAGGGGCGTAGCGGTCCGCCAGGTACTGTGTAATGGCTGGGCCCTCTGTCAGAAGATTTCCCTCGAACTCAAGGGCGGGCACAGTGCCCTTCGGGTTGATCCGGTAGTAATCGTCGCCCGATGCAGTCTTGTGCTTCCACAGATCGACCATCGATAGTTCATGGGACAGGTTGGCTTCGCGTAGCACGATGTGGACGGCCAGTGAGCAAGAGCCAGGGGAGTAATACAGTTTCATCTGAGTGCCTTGAAGATAATTTAGGAGGTGAGCGTTAAGAGCAAACAGCAGCATTGTTCCTTTCGGAGATGAATCTCTGCAGGAATGCGGCAGCGCGCGACTGGTCGATCAGGCGTGAAGTTGCTGTCCAATTCTGGCGACGCGAGCTGCGTAGAGCTTTACGGTTTCGAGGTCTCCTTGCGGAATGCCTTGGGCATCCTGATCGGATGGCGACTGCACCAGCGCGCCGACCGATCCGCCCAGGTTATTCACGTCTGCCCGCGTGGACCCCGATGAATTGGCAGGAGCCAAACCGAGACTGACCCAGATACCGCCGTGCTGCGATGCCAGCGTTTGCAGAAAGATCAGGGAAACTTGTTTGTCACCGTTCAAGCTTGCGCTGTTGGTAAAGCCTCCGAAGGCTTTGTCCTGCCATTGCCGAACGAACCACTTGTTGGACGTGGCATCGGCGAATTTTTTAAATTGCCAAGGCACCGAACCCATGTATGTCGGGGCACCGAAAATGATCGATTGCGCTCCGTCCAGTTGACCCCATGCAGTCTCGGGAATGTTGCCCTCGCCATCGATCTCGATCAGCGCTGCCTGTGCACCCTCTGCTGCCGCTTCCGCCACGCGCCTGGTATGGCCATATCCGGAAAAATAAACGACGACCGCTTTTGACATGATGATTTCCAAGTGAGTGAAGTTGACGGCAGAAATCGTAATTGGTCGCGCAAAAAAGAAAAATCTGATCCAGAATGACTCTTGGTTCAATAATTGCGAACAATAGATGGATAAGCTCACCGCCATGGCCACCTTCGTGAAGGTGGTAGGCGCCGGCAGCTTCACGCGTGCTGCCGATGCCCTGAATCTTCCCAAAGCACGTGTTTCCCAGCGCATCAGTGACCTTGAGAAATATCTTGGCGTGCGATTGCTCAACCGTACGACCCGTGCTTTGAGCCTCACAGACGACGGCAGCGCCTACTTCGATAAGTGCCAAATCTTGCTGCAGCAGATTGATGAGCTGGAGGCGACTCTGAATGGAGGGGCTGCAACCCCCATCGGCCGCCTGAGAGTTGACTCTCTGGTCTCCATTGCACGCTGGGTGATCGCTCCAAGGTTGCATGATTTTCAGATGCGTTATCCGAGGATCCAATTGCGGTTGAGCAGCTCTGACCGCATCAGTCACTTGCTGGAGGACGGCATCGATTGCACGATCAGGGGAGGTGCGCTCAAGGATTCGAGCATGATCGCTCGACATCTCTGCGACATTCATATGGGGCTGTATGCATCGCCCGAGTATCTTGCTTCTGTCGGGAGTGTGGACACTCCGAATGCGCTGTCGCAACTCAAGCGAATAAGCTGGTTCAGCGGTAGGGAGCGCAACCCGTTTGTCTGGGAACTCGAGTCGGGGACTCAACGCTTCGTAGTGCAGCCTGGCGAAGGTATGCAGTTCGATGAACCCGATGTCGCTATTTCGGCATGCATGGCGGGAGGCGGTATCTGCCCAGGTGCCCCTTTTGCGGTTGCCGGATTCGTCCGATCCGGGAAGCTTGTCCCGGTACTACCCCAATGGCAGTTCTCCCCCCGCCCCGTTCATATGGTCTATCCAGGCTCAAGGCACCTGTCGGTTCGCGTGCGCTGCTTTGTTGACTGGGTTTTGGAGATTTTTTCAGAAAATGGCGAAATCAAACTCACGCCCTTTGCGCTTGCACAGGATTCCAGCCATCCGCGATGAGTGACATCGCCGGTTTGCAGAGTTCTCGGCTGATCAGAGTCACGGCAATACTCCATTGACCGCTTTTGGCGAGAACGATGAACTCAATGTAAAACCACCATATCCGAGATCGGCTTGCGCCAGCGATCCTCAATCCTCGCGTCATCTGCTCGATAACCTAGTGCGATTACCAAAGGGATAACGCAGCCCCGTTGGAGGCCCAGAAGTCTGGCGACTTTCCTGGCCGAAAACCCCTCCATCGGACAAGAGTCGATGCCTTTCGCTGCTGCGCCCAACATGATCGTCTGAGCCGCGAAGATCGCATTACGCGCTGCCCACTGACGTCCTCCGAGATTGCCGATTGGCAGCAGTGAAAGTGTCGGCTGAAACAGGGCCGCAAGTGCAACAAGCGGGGACCACAATACAGATGACCCAATACCCAGGATTTTCTGAAACATCCCGACCTGCTTGCGGTAGTAGGCCTTCGAGTCCATTCCCAACGCCGACGAGTCTTCCACATGCGCGAGTTGCGCTTTGGCTGTGCGTAGCCCCAGCGCAGGGCTGGCCACGATCACGATAAATTCCGCGGCCGATGCAGCTGCCTTCTGACCGTTGCAGGCGATCGCCAGGCTGGTTTTCAATGCAGGATCTCGAACCCAGTGAAACTCGTAAGGCTGCATGTTCCCGCTCGAAGGTGCGTATGCCGCCTCCGTCAGCAATGCATGAATTTCACCTTCTGCGATGGGGGTCGAGTTGAATTTGCGAATGGCTCTGCGAAAACGGTTTGCAGCCTGAAAGCCGTCCCAAGGACGCACGGGGTCTTGAGTATTCATGGTTCATGGGGGCTCGGTTCGTGATCAACATTGTGTTTTCACAGGCCAAATCGTAAGTTAAAGCTTAGATTCAAAAAACTCATGTTCTGGAGCCCTTCGTGAGCACAAGCCGACCGGCCATCAAACCCAGAAAAATCCCGGGCCAGGCGCGTTCTCGTGCGACTGTCGAAGCGATTATTCAAGCGGCAACTTACATTTTGACCCGAGCCGGCTGGAGAGGGCTTACGACCAACGCCATCGCGGAGCGCGCGGGCGTCAATATCGGTTCGCTGTACCAATTTTTTCCGAACAAGGAAGCAGTGATCGCCGAACTGCAGCGACGCCATGCGGCCGCAACTCGCACCGATCTGTTCAAGGCATTGGAGGTTTTGCCGCAGCAGGGCTCTCTGCGAGAAGCGCTGACCATGATCGTTGAGATGATCGTCGCCGAACACTGCGTTGCGCCTGCACTTCACAAGGCAATTCATGAAGAGCTGCCAAGTGCTGTTCGTCAACTTGACGAGGACCAAGAGCATTTGCAGCAGCGCTTCTCGGAAGTATTGCGGCCGTTCATGCTCAACGTCCCGAACCCGGATCTCTCAATCTACCTGATGGGCATCGCAGCACACGCGATCATCCATACCGTCACAGCCGATCGGCCGAACTTGCTGGAGCAACCAGAGTTTGTAGTCGAGGTTGTTGCCATGCTGGAGAATTATCTTTATCGGCAGGTGCCGACGTCATAGCTGTTCGACTATGGCACTGTTCGGCGCAGATATCGATTTCCCGAGTGTTCAGACTTAAGAAACCCTCAATATATGCCCGCCGACACCGTCATCTGATCTTCGCAGCGGTGCTGTTCTTTTACTAAGTGCGCTTAGATTTCTTCAGTATTGATGGATACAGTGATGTTGAAGAATTTTATGTCTGACCACGAATCCCGTTTGTTCACCGAGTGCATTCCACATACTCTACAAATTCAGGCTAGCGGACGGATTGATCTCCTGCGCCTATCCTGCCCTCAACACCCCTTACAAACTCTGATACCGCCGCTCAAAATCCTCCGCCAACTGCTCAAGCGTGACACTCCCCAATCGCTCCAGAAGCAACGCCTGCGCCGCATCAAACGCATCTGTCAGCGCAGCGTTCACCGCTTGCTCGACCAGACATTTTGGATGGTCGGTTGACAAACCAATGGCAAAAACCGAGGACGAGCCCAAGGCTTGGTGGATATCCAGCAGCGTCATGTCCGCCAACGGTTTCGCCAGTGTCCAGCCGCCACGGTGACCCTTTTCCGAACTTACATAACCCTGTTCCTTGAGCAGCGCCATAGTGCGTCGGACCACCACTGGGTTGGTGCCGAGCATCTGCGCGATGGTGTCGGAGGTGGCCGGTTGTTCGTGGCGGGCCATGTGGATCAGTACGTGCAGCATGCGCGACAGGCGGGTGTCGTTTCTCATGGATGGTGATCTTCTGAATTGCTTGCGCCGAGTATCGCTCGATACAGCATAAGTTACGAGACCATTGACACTCCAATGTCACGTAACTTACGGTGTGTCTAGAATTCTTCGAGCAGGTCGAAGACTCACGGAGACACACCCATGGTTTACGACGTGATCATCGTTGGCGGCAGTTATTCCGGCATTTCCGCAGGCTTGCAACTGGCGCGGGCGCGGCAAAAAGTGTTGGTGATTGATGCGGGGCAGCGACGCAATCGCTTTGCTCACGCCTCACATGGATTTCTCGGGCAGGACGGTCGCGACCACGCAGCGATCGCCGATGAGGCACGCGCTCAGTTGCTTGCTTACCCGACTGTGGAGTGGCTTTCGCAGTCGGCCATGCAGGCGAAGGCGGGCGGCGATGGATTGGTGATAACGGCCGAAAACGGGCGCGAGTTTGCGGCACGGCGTCTGATCCTGGCCACCGGCGTGGTGGACGAATTGCCCAAGGTTCCCGGATTGGCAGAGCGCTGGGGGCAGTGCGTGTTTCACTGTCCGTATTGCCACGGCTATGAACTCGACAGCGGGCCGATCGGGGTATTGGCCGCGTCGCCTGTAGCGATTCATCAGGCGCTGATGTTGCCCGACTGGGGGCCAACAACGCTGTTGCTCAACCAGGCATTCGAGCCGGATCCCGAACAGTTGGAAAAGCTCGCCGGTCGTGGCGTTGTGATAGAGCGCGAAGCTGTGTTGTCGGTAGGCGGGGAACAAGCCGATGTGTTACTCGCCAGCGGCCGTGTAATCAAATTTGCCGGGTTGTTTACTCAGCCTCTGACGCGAATGGGCAGCCCATTGGCGACGCAACTGGGTTGCGAGTTTGAAGCTGGGCCAACGGGGGAATTCCTCAAGGTCGACGCGATGCGCGAAACAACCGTCCCCGGCGTATTTGCCTGCGGGGATGCGGCCGTTGGCGCGGGCAATGTGGCAATCGCCGTGGGCGACGGTGCACGCACGGGAGGCGCGGTGCACCAGTCGCTGATTTTTCGCTGAATGCAGGTATCGAGACCTGCAAAGCCAATCGAGTGATCAGGTCGTAACCTCCGACCACTCCAGCGACTCGGTCTCGCGCCATTTCACTTCGGTCACCCCGTATTTCTCCGCTTGTGGTTTGGACACCACCTTGAGTGGCGGCCTCCCGGGTTTCGGGATTGGCGCCATCCCCGCATCACAACTCGCCCAGTGCCACGCGTCCGCATTGCGCATCGATTTTGTGCGGATGACGAAGGACTTCGGCGCCCCATGGAGTTTGTATTCAATGACGAAAATATCAGTGTTCATGAGACCCTCCTCTAGCTCATAAACACAAGGAGTGACTGCGTCAGAAAAAATTCCAAGATTTTTCCGGGCAATTACAAGCCCATGAATCTGCGCGAATATTTTTCATTGTGCGGCCCCTGATGGGCAGTGCAGGCAAGAAGAAAATCACCCCTCGTCGGACGTTCTGAACCGGCCGTCAATTCCGAAGCTCCATTCTGAAACCTATCGGGATCGACGCTGCCATGAGTCATTTCAAAACCATGCTCCTGCCCGTTCAACTCCGGCGACTGCATGCGCTGGATTCCTGGTATCGCACTTTTGAAAATTGCGCGTTGCGGATGGATTGCCCGGACAGCTATCACGAAGAGCTTCTGCGTCAGGCAGATGAGATGGATCGCAAGTGCATCGTTGACTGGGATGAGTGGCGCGAGCTGCGCGTGGCCGCCGATCAGGCTTACTTGCGCGCAGTCGCGGGCGCGGATTACCAGCGGGGCGAGCAAGACACGTCGAAGGAGGATTGAATGGATCTGCCGACCGATTTGCGCGCACGCCACGGCGCAATCTTCATGGATTCGGGGCTGACGCGTTTCGCGCTGTGGGCGCCTGATGCGCAGACAGTCAGTGTCGTGACCTCCGACGGTCGCTCATGGCCGATGCCAGCACAACAGGGTGGCTGGTTCGTGCTCGAAGTCGAATGCGCGGCGGGCACTCTCTACAATTACAGAATTGACGGCCATCTGGAGGTGCCTGATCCGGCTTCGCGCGCTCAGGCTGAAGACATTTATGGGCACAGCGTGGTGCTCGATCAAAACGCCTTTCGCTGGCAGCATCAGGCGTGGCAGGGTCGGCCCTGGCATGAGGCGATCTTTTACGAACTCCACGTTGGCCTGGTGGGCGGCTATGCGGCAGTGGAGGCGATGTTGCCGCGCCTGGCTGATCTGGGCGTCACGGCTATCGAGCTGATGCCGCTCGCGCAGTTCCCGGGTATTCATAACTGGGGTTATGACGGCGTGTTCCCGTACGCGCCGCATGCATCCTACGGATCTCCACACGAACTCAAGTCGTTGATCGACACCGCGCACGGGCTGGGTTTGGCGGTGGTGCTGGACGTGGTCTACAACCACTTCGGACCAGACGGCAATAATCTGAATGCGTATGCCAGGAAGTTTTTCCGCAGCGATAAGGAGACGCCGTGGGGCGATGCCATCGATTACCGGCGGCGTGAAGTGCGCGATTTTTTCATCGACAGCGCGCTGATGTGGCTACAGGACTACCGTTTTGATGGCTTGCGGCTGGACGCCGTCCACGCCATCGAGGATCCGACTTTTCTCGAGGAATTTTCGCAGCGCGTTCGACAGCAGTGCGACGCAGCGCGTCAGGTCTGGTTGATCCTGGAGAACGAACTGAACGAGGCGCATCGACTTGAACAAGGTTTCGATGCGCAGTGGAATGACGACGGGCATAACACGCTGCACGTGCTGCTCACCGGCGAGACCGACGCCTATTACGCCGACTTCGCGCAAGCCACCACGCAAAAACTGGCCCGGATGCTGAGCGAGGGATTTGTTTACCAGGGCGAGCCGACCAGCGATGGCCAGTCCCGCGGTGAATGCAGCGCGCAGTTGCCGCCGAGTGCTTTTGTGCTGTTCCTGCAAAACCACGATCAGATCGGCAATCGCGCTTTCGGCGAACGGCTGGTACATCTTGCTCCCACGCCAGCCTTGCGCGCTGCCACGGTCTTGTTGCTGCTCTCGCCGATGATTCCGTTGATCTTCATGGGCGACGAATGTGGGGCCGATCAGCCGTTTCTGTTCTTCACTGACTTTCGCGATGAACTGGCGCAGCAAGTGTGTGAAGGGCGGCGAGGGGAGTTTGAAAATTTTGCCGCGTTTGCGGACAAAGAAACACGCGAGCGCATCCCTGATCCGAACGCCACATCGTCATTCGAAAACTCGATACCGGCACTGGATGCACCATCAAAGCAAAAAGACCAAGACCTCAATCCCGCCGACTGGTTGGCCTTGTACCGTGAGCTGCTGCAACTACGCCAGCGTGAGATTTTGCCCCGACTGCCTGGCGCCAAAGCGATTGAAACACTGGTGCTGGGTGATAAAGCAGTATCGGCACGCTGGCGCATGGGCGACGGTTCAGTTCTTCGGATCGATTTGAATCTCTCGGATCGGATCGTCTACCAGTTCGAAAATCCTGTGGGCCGAACGCTCTATGAACTTCCTGCGAGAAATGAGGAAGATTCGCTACGCTTGTCGCTTGATCGCTATGCGGTTTTAGTCACGCTCCAACCGAGCGGGGGGGACGCGTGAAACGCTTCACGCACGCTTCGGCATCGTTACCACGAAAGTGGTGCCGCTTCCCTGCTTTGAAATGACCTCGACGGCGCCACCGTGTGACGTAACGATCTCCGACGCGATGAACAAACCCAGACCCAGACTTTCACTTGGCCCATGGTCGGCAACCGGGTGCTGAGAAAAGCGGCCCATCGGGTTGAAAATGAACGGCAGCACATCGTCCGGAATCGGTTGACCACTGTTGTGTACCGAGAACGTCACACCGTCCTGCGAAGCATCCAGTGTCACCATCACAGGTTGCTGGTTATCACCGTGCTGCACGGCGTTGCCGATCATGTTGGAGAACACCTGCTCCATTCGCGCGCCGTCAAACTCGCCCTCACAGGAAGTGCTTTTCTCTAAGAGGATATCCGTGCCTGGATGGAATGCCCGAAGCTCATCAACAATGCGCTCGCACAAAGGCACCAGGTCCAGCCGCTCTCTTTTCACCGGAATACCCGGGCCCATCTGGCATCGCGTCAGATCCAGCAGATCGCCGACAATCTGACTGGCGCGTTTGACGCTGGTGTAAATCTGCGATGCGATTTTGGTCCCTCTGGGTCCGATGTCCTCCGAGCGTCGCAACATGTCGGCCCCGAGCAAAATGGCGCCCAACGGCGTTCGCAAATCATGCCCGAGAATGCCCAGAAAGACGTTGCGTGACACTTCGACCGCGCGTGAGTAGCTGGCGATGGATTCCGCCAGCGCCTGGTCGATTGCTTCGTGAAATCGGGTCATGTCATCCACGTCGAGTGGCGTGCCAGCCTTCATTTGCTTTGACCACTGACTGAGCACGCTCGCCCTGAGCGCACGGTACTCGGACGCCATCTGATCGATGGTGAAGCCTGCCATCAGTCGGGTGACAGCGTGGGTTTCCGCAGGCGTTTCGACCGGGCTGGCAGGTGCGTTGCCATGGGATTTCGCAAGCTGCTCCTGGGCCGTTTGCTTGGTGCGCAGATCTACCACGATGGCCTGGAGCATCTGTTCGGCGTGATCACGCAACGCGGTGGTACCTAACGGTGCGCCAGGCGTGTCGATGGTCCGTGCGAAATCTTCCCAGTCCTGCAAGATGGGCTCGATGTTGTCGGTGATGAAATCTGACAGCCGCATGTAGGTGATCCTGATAAAAATACAAAGTACGCGACGGGCTATGGACGCGATGCAACCTCATCCAGATGCTGCAAAAGGTTCAGCGGATCCTCGTAAACCCGCAGCGCCCCGGCACGCTCAAGCTCACCCGTGTCATAACCGCCTGACAGCAAGCCTATGCCGGTTGCCTTGCTGCGTCTGGCCGCGAGCATGTCCCAGACCGCATCGCCAATCACCAGGCATTGTTCTATCGGCGCATCGAGTTTTTGCGCTGCTGCCAGAAACAGGTCGGGATCCGGTTTGCCGTACTTGACATCATCGCGCGTGATGAGATTGACGCCTTGCGGATCAAGCCCTAGCGCCTTCAAGTTGATGCTCGCCGTTTCGATCCCGCCGCTGGTGGCAATGCACCATTTCAATTTCTCTTCGGTCAACGTGCCCAGCAATTCAATCGCACCGGGCAGGGCGGTGATCTGATGGCGCAGATCCTGATAAACCTCAGCGTGCTTTTTGCTCAACCTTTGCGCCTGTTCTGCGCTGATCTCTTGCCCGGTTTCCCGCGACAGCGTCTTGAGCATCAGCCCGCCGCTCATGCCGATCTTGCGGTGAATACGCCACATCGCCAGCGGAATACCTTCTGAATCCAGCGCCGCTTTCCAGGCGAATACATTCTGGTAAACGCTGTCGGTCAATGTGCCATCAAGGTCGAAAATAAATGAAGTCTGCGGCCGCATGCGGATACCTGTCTGTTGCTTGCATCGTAAAAATGAACTTCCTGCACCTCTTGATTAGACGTGCTGTATTTTTCGAAAGCAGGAGGGGGGCAGTCGTTCATTCTTTTGCTCAAGACAGGCTTGCAATTGCAGACCGATTGCGTCGATTCAGACCACTGGTCAGCCACGTAAAACGTCCAGCAACCGCGACAGCACTAAGTATCAAGGTCTTGGGATTTACGATATGTCGCTTACGGTGTTGGTAGTAGAAGATGACGAAACATTGCGCTCCCTGATCGTGGAGGCTGTCTCGCTGCTGGGTTTTCGAGTGCTGGATTGTGCCTCTGCGGATGACGCGCTCACCACTTTGGTTGACTGTTCTTCAGTGGCGTTGGTCATAACCGACGTTTGCATGCCGGGCAGTATGGATGGAATAGGGCTGGCGAAAATGATCTGGATACGGTGGCCATCTTTGCCCGTGATCATTACCTCCGGCAACCGTACGATGCCGGAGGACTTACTTCCCGATCACGCAATGTTCCTGCGCAAGCCATGGACGCTTGATGTGTTGCACAGCGCGATTACGGAGTATTTGCCCGAGTAGGATCGCGCGAGCAGCTGCCACGATCTGGCGTGCCCATCTGTCCCTTCTTGATTGTTTTTTACAGAATTTCAGCCCGGTGACGACAACCTGCCCGTACCTTTCTCTATGCGTGAGTCCTTCATGAAGAAGTTCGCTGTCCTGATGTTCGCCGTTCTGTTCCTGGCCGGATGTGCCAACCAGAAATTCAAACCCGAATACCGCACACAGATCCACACCGTGAAAATTCTGCCGGTCGCGTGGAAGCCCAAGGAAATGAGTTACATGGGCCGAGAACAAGCGTGGGGCGCAGCCATTGGCGCGGGCGTTGGAACCGGTGTTGGTTTGGCGGCGGAGGCCGGCAAAATTGGCACGGCGGCGTTGGGCGGTGCCGGATTTGCCGCGGGTATGAAGGCGGGCGATCTGGCGTCAATGTCGACGGTCGATGCGATCCTTTACAACATGGAAACCGCCGACATCAATCTCGGCGATCTGGTAAAGAAGAGTTTCGAGGAAAAACTCGCCGCCAGCGGCCGTTTCAAAATCGTCGGCGAGAACGAGCCGGCTGATGCGCAGATCGAGCTGACGATTTTCAGTTGGGGTTTCGCACTGACTCAAGGCTTCAGCAGTGTGGTCTACCCAACTATCGGGGTGAGCGGTGTGATGAAGCGCGGCGACGAGTTGATCTGGCAACGCAATGAACCGATCACCGCGTTCAACGGCGCCAACACCTACGGTTACGAGCCGCTGCGCTATCGCACCGAGCCCGAGTTGGTGCGCACGGCGTTGACCGGCGTTTCGCAAATTGTCGGCGGCTATCTGATCAGCGATTTGAACGAGTGAACGCGGCCATTTTGGTGCTCGATGAGCTGATGCACCTCAACCCCAAGCAGACTCTGCGAGGCGTATGACCAGGATATTTCCCACGCACGAACTCAACCGACTTTTGCGCGAAGCCGAAGCAGATGGCTTGACGCTGGGTGATCTGGCCGTCTCTTGCGAAAAGTTCGATATTGCGCCGACAGACCTGCTGAACGAGTTGTCTGTCGCAGTTGCGCATGGCTACCTACAGAGGGCCCTGAGCTATGATTTTTGCGATGCTGTCATGAACGGGATCATAGGTGCTGTGGTTGAAGTGGGGATGACTGACGATATGCCTCAGCCGGCTTTCGCCCTTTATCAGGCATTCGATCAAGGTGAATGGATTCGCCGTTACGATCCTCCGGAGACCAACCCGGCTGAGAAATACACGAGGCCGATGGTCGATCAAATCATGCGCAAGCTTAGAAGTTAGTTTCCGCAGATCCCAACGCCAGCAACCCGATATGAGGATAGCGATGCCTGTAGATTTGGATGAATTGTTGAAAAACGTGAACGATGAGCAATCGTTTATCGCGTTTGTTCAGGCGCTGGGTTGTGATTTTGCCAGAGAGCGTGTGCTGGAGCGGTCGACTCCCTCATCTCCGTACGGGCCCGGGGTTTTGGGTTGGGAGAATGGATCTGTCGATGCGTTTCTGGATGCAGCAGCTGCCTGGGCGACCGCTGACTCCAGGAGTACTCCGTCGAGTACTCCGGAACCAAATGTATGGCAGCGTTGTGCGGAAATTCTGCTCGCTGGCAAGTTTTATGAGTAAGCGAAGGTAAAACGGAGAGGGGACAGATTTATTATCCGTAAATAAATCTGTCCCCATTTTTACGGTCCCCATTTTTACGGCATCTCACTTCGCAAACGCATACTCCCCACCTTGTTCCAGCGCCTTGCGATACGCCTCTCTGCCCTGAAAGCGCTTCACCCACGCCGCGAGATTCGGGTACGCCTGCAACTTGCCCTGCGCCCCGGCGATTTCGCCGATAAAGCTCATCTGGATATCTGCGCCGGTCAGTTCTTCGCCCAACAGATACGGCGAGTGTTCCAGCGCGTCGTTCAGGTAACCAAGATAATTGGCCACTTCCGACTCAATACGCGGATGCAACGGCGCGCCGGCTTCCCCGAGGCGTCCGACATAGAGGTTTAGCATCAGCGGCAGCATGGCCGAGCCTTCGGCGAAGTGCAGCCATTGCACGTATTTGTCGTAGGTGGCACCGGCCGGATCCGGTTGCAGGCGACCGTCGCCATGGCGGCGGATCAGGTAGTCGACGATCGCGCCGGATTCGATCACCACGTTGGCACCGTCCTCAATCACCGGTGATTTTCCCAGCGCATTGATCGCCTTGAGTTCCGGCGGCGCGAGATTGGTTTTCGGGTCGCGCTGATAGCGCTTGATCTCGTAGGGCAGACCGAGTTCTTCGAGCAGCCACAGAATGCGCTGCGAGCGTGAGTTGTTGAGGTGGTGGACGATGATCATGTCGGCGCTCCAATGTGCACAGCCAGGGGGTGTATGAGCAGACTGCTATGCGACAGCAGAGTGCCCTGAATTGATTGACTTGTCTGACGGCAGTGGAGGATTTTGATTCAAGCGCATGCCCATCTCGACCGCGCGATTCTCAAACCCGAACTCCGCATACATGCGCGCCGCACGCTCATTGAACGGCCAGACCGTCAGTCTCAAGTCCTGCGCGTCATGCTTGACCGCCCAATCCCTGACACGCTGAATAAGCCCGCGCCCGATGCCTTTGCCGGAGAACCGCTCGGCGACACACACCGAACCGATGCGCACCACATTCATCGGCTGCATCAACGGGCCGACGCTTGGCGCTATGTTGGCAGTGATGAACGCGGCAGGTTGCTGATCGACATGCGCGATGAATACAACGTGCCCCGGCTTCTCGAACACGCCTGACCAGTGCGGCAGATCACGCGCAAAATCTTCGGTGGGCGCGGCGTAAATGTCGGGCCGGGCAACGTGGTGGACCGCGTTGAGCAATTGACCCAACTCGCACATGGTCAGTGCGTCGTCTGCGGTGGCGGTTCGGTAGGTGATGATTTCTTCCATGAGGTGTGGCTCTCGACGAATGGGTAAGGGCTACGCAAATTATCTGGTAAACCGGGTAACACTGACTTTGCATATGAGGCCGACGGCCGCAAGGTCACGCAGTTTTGTCACCACGGCTTCGCGCTCGGTTTTAGGGGTAAATGAATCCTGAACTGCATAGCGACCATCGCACCACGCATTGAGATGGCGGAGCCAGAAATCCTCCACAACCGGCTCTTTTTCCAGTCGCAGCAACAGGTACGCCACCTGCTGCCAACCGGGCCGCAAATGTAGTATTTGTTGGCGGCGACGTGGCGATAACTCATGCCAGTCGCGATCCAGTTTCTCGCCGACCAACGCGTTCACTGCAGACCAGGACTGCTTGTCGAGCCGCGCGATTGCTGTGGCGAACACCTTGTCGCACGGGTCATCAAGTGCCCCGAGTAACTCGGGCAGATGCGCCTCGCCAAGCAGCCGCGCCGTTGCCTGACGCACTGTGGGAAAGCTGGAGCGCAGCGCTGCGGTCAGCCATCGTTGGTCGAGGCAGGCGTCAATTTCGCCCGCCAGACCAAGGATGCCTAGCCACTCGCGTTTGCCTGTCGGGTGATCGTGCGCCAACCGTTCATTCAACGCTGCCAGCGCATCGAGGTCGTGACGCGGTGCCGACCAGCGCGCCAGACTGCGGATCGCGGGCGATGCATCGAGCAACGCCTTGCGCAACAGCGGTCGCGGGTCTTCGAACAACGGCAGTAGAGCGCGAAGCACGCACACCCGCACTTTCGCCCCCTGACGCGCCAAAGCCTCAACTAACAAAGGTGAGGCTTGCTGTGCCGGCAATTGCTGGCAGGCAGCTACTGCATCCAAGCGAACGATCAGCTCGCGATGAGCCAAGGCATCGCGCAGGAGGCCTTGCGGGTCGGGATCGTTCTCCAGTAAAAGCGCAAACAGATAGCGCGCGGCTTTACCCTGTCGTGTAAGGAAATCGGCATGGACTTGCGCGCGAGTTTCGGGCAATTGCAGTACGGCGCGAGCGGCATGCAGGGTCGGGCCGTGGTCGGCTCTTTGCCGCGCAGCCAGCGCAATGAGCGGCACCAGCGCGAACAACAACGCCGAAGCGTGCAAGGGCGTCAGATAACGGTTCAGCCCGGCCCGCGCCAGTTCACGGATCTGCGGCACCCAATCATTCAGGCGCACGATCAGCGCCACGAGTGTTTCTGGCGAAGCGTCGTTGCACAGTTCTCTGACTGCGACTTCGCGCACGAAACCGTTGTAGTGAGTGCTGAGCTCTATCCATGATCCGCTGCCCTTGGCGTTCGCCAGCAGCTCCAACGCTTCGGCGCGTCGACGCTCCTCCCATTTGCACTCGGATGTGTGCTTGTTCTTCAACCTGTCCAGCCATTCCCATGTGGAGCTCACGCTGCAATCCTTTCTGTACGCTGGTGCGGTCTGTTTGGCGGATACTCTAGCGACTTTTTCCGGCTGGTTGGCCAGTAGCACAAGGAGATTCAAATCATGGAGATCAAACGCGCCCGCCCCGGCGATGCCCAAGTGGCATTCGACATCCGTCTGCGAGCGATCAGGCATCAATGCATCGGCGCCTATACCGAGGAACAAATGCTGATCTGGACCAAAGGCGCGGCCGAGGACGGATATTGCACGCTGATGGAAAAGCACTTCTATCTGGGCTGCATCGAGGGCGAGCCGGTGGCAACCGGGATGCTCGATCTGGAGCATCGGGAGATCGGCGCGATCTTTGTATTGCCCGATTTCATGCAGCGCGGCCTCGGTCTGCAGATGCTGGATTTCCTTGAGTCGGTTGCGCGGGAATCGGGCCTCGAAAAAGTCAGCCTGGATGCCACGTTGAATGCGGCGGACTTCTATCGCCGTAGCGGTTATGAAGGTGAGCAAACGGCGATTTACCATTCGCCGTCAGGTCTGCAACTGGCGTGCATTCCGATGGTGAAGCAGCTTTAGCGCCGCGTCACTACCGTCGAGCGTTACTTACCGCCCATGCAATCAGGGAGGTTAGAGCCAACCTCGATCATGCCGACCGAAACACTTCTGCCCCAATAAAGATTGCCGCCGAAGTTAACGAGATCGTAGATGCCGCTTTCGCTGATGAATTCGCCGGTGTGATTGTTATACAAGCGGAAAAACGCCGGAGATTCCCACCCGACAAACCAGTGGGTTTCCA
Source organism: Pseudomonas sp. TWP3-1 (assembly GCF_049896625.1). NCBI lineage: Bacteria > Pseudomonadati > Pseudomonadota > Gammaproteobacteria > Pseudomonadales > Pseudomonadaceae > Pseudomonas > Pseudomonas sp. TWP3-1. The sequence continues at coordinate 416,906 of NZ_JAFCUQ010000001.1, read as the reverse complement.
TCATCTCATCAGGGTGGGGTTTAGGGTGGAAGAAGCTTGGCAAAACCCAGTAAGGTCTGAATTGCTGAACTCGGTAGCAGCCATTGGGGCTGATGTCGGCGGCATGGGCGGGTTTCGCCCACGCCTTTTCCCACCATTGCGAAGCGCCCCAAAGGGTCGTGCAGATCGCTAAAGCAACAAGGATCAACTTCGGGCGGCGGGTCCGATCGTTCAAGTCAGATAACTTCCATTTAAATAACGTCCGATCTAGCCGCGCGGTGCGTGCGCCAGAAACCCTGTGATCAACGAAGTCACCTCCTTCTGGATCACTTCGCGCGCGCGGCCACCCTCGCCATCGCCGCAAATGATGCCATCGCCGGGCGACGATTCTTCGATCAACTCCACCGCACCGGGTTTGCATCGGGCCATGAAGGTGAAGTGGCTGGCGTCCGCGATCTCGACGTAGCGCGACGACGCTGCGGGCAAGCGTTTTGCCAGATCGGCGGATTCCAGCTGCACGGGGAGGTCTACCGACGGCACGCCCGCGCCGATCACCAGCACGGGCACCGGCAGGGCCGCAAGGCTCGCATCGGTGAAGCCGCGGGACAGGCCGAGGTCCAGCGAGACGACGGCGCTGATCCGCTTGTCGCTCAAGTCAGCGGCCAGACGCGCCTCAGGGGTGGGATTGAATTTTTGGTAGTTGATGCAACTGCTCAGTTGCGTATGAACCTTGCAATCCTTGGCAAACAGGTCTGGATCGAAACGCGAGCCGGCGAGTTCAAGCGCGGTCCAGCCTCCGAGCGAATGGCCGACGACGGCAATGCGTTGCTTGGCAACGGCGCCAAACTTTTCCGGTTGCGCCGTCACTGCGTCGATAGCCCGGCGGATGTCGTTGGGCCGTTGCCACAACTGCGCCGCTGCCTGCGGACTGCGATCTTTGCTGGTGGTGCCGGGATGATTGACCGCCGCCACAATGTAACCCTTATGGGCCAACGCGCTGGCCAGCCACGCCTGGTTGATCCAGTTACCGCCGTTACCGTGAGAAATCACCACCAATGGATGTTCGCCCGCAGTCGGTGGCGCGTCGGGCACAGCAGGGTTACCGACGAACACGATGGTGTCGGCGATCAACTCCGGAGTAGTGGTGGTTGTGCTGGGGTACCAGACGACCATTTCCAGCGGACGATTGTTTTGTGCGTCCGGCAGGGTAGTGGTCTGAAAGCCGATAGGGCTGTCGACTGCGAATGCGGAGGTGTTCAGGCAAATCAGAAGGAGTGAGGCGAAAGCTTTTTTCATTGTTTTTATCTTCCTTGAATGGATCAACTCATCGGGAGCAACGCGTCAGGCGAGTCTGCCCCTGAGCGACGCTGCCGCCGATGCTAACAGCGGGGTATCGCGACAGGCTAGTGCCAGGCAGAACCGCTGCGTGATCGATGGTTATCGACGCGTCGAGATGGCGGAGGCCGCAATGTCCCACGTCAGCATTATCTGGGTGATCGCCGCATCGATGACCTCGTGCGATGTGTTGTCCCGAGCAAGTATCGAGATGCCCTGCAAGAAACTGTCAAACACCGTCGCCATGCCGTGCGCGTGGGTATTTCCCGGTAGTTCACCGGCAATGATTCCGCGCTCGACACACGCCAGAATCCCCGCGCGAGTGCGGGCGCGAGAGTGGGACAGCGCCGCGACCACCCGCGCATTTTCCGGGCTGGGTGCGCTCATCACGCCGAGGGTGACCATGCAGCCTTTCGGGTGGCCGTCTTCACACTGCATCAGCGCCGACTGCCGCAGTGCGGTTTCGATGGCGCGGCGGGGCGGCAGGTTCTCGTCCCACAGGCATTCGGTGACTTGGGCAAATGTCGTCAGATAACGCTGTACGCACTCATCAAACAGCGCTTCTTTGGAGCCGAACGCCGCATAGAAGCTCGGTGCGGAAATCCCGCCGCCCATGCCGTTTTTCAACTGCGCGAGCGAAGTGGCGTCGTAGCCGTGTTGCCAGAACAACAGCAAGGCCTGTTCTACGGCCTGGTCGCGGTCGAAGTTACGTGGGCGGCCCATTTGTGCCATTTCAACACTCCTCTGAGGAAGAGATAAATACTAGTCGATACATAAATCGTTGACAACGAGGCGTGTCGCCCGCAACATTTGTATCGATCAGTATTTAAATCCGCGATACGCTTTCAAGGAATCTCCCGTGACCCCCTCAATGACTTTATCCGCAGCGCCCGAACGCTTGCCTATCGGAGCTTTGCTCGCACTGGCGATGACTGGCTTCATCTGCATCGTCACCGAAACCCTGCCCGCAGGTCTGTTGCCACTGATTAGCGAAGGCCTGGCGATTTCCCCGTCGATGGCCGGCCAGATGGTCACGGCTTACGCACTGGGTTCAGTGCTGGCGGTGATCCCGATGACCATCGCCACCCGTGGTTGGCGTCGGCGCAATGTGTTGCTGCTGACCATTGTCGGTTTCTTGCTGTTCAATTCCATTACCGCATTCTCATCGCATTACGGCGTGACGCTGGTGGCGCGCTTTTGTGCCGGGATTGCGGCCGGGTTGGCCTGGAGCCTGCTGGCAGGTTACGCGCGGCGCATGGTCGAACCTCATCAACAGGGCAAGGCGCTGGCACTGGCCATGGTCGGTGCTCCGATTGCGTTGTCGTTGGGCGTGCCGCTCGGCACCTGGCTGGGTGGGCTCGTGGGTTGGCGCACCACCTTCGGCATCATGTCGGCGCTGACCCTGGTGTTGATTGCGTGGGTGCTGGTTAAAGTCCCTGACTACCCACCGCAAGCGGCGCACCAGCGCATGTCGCTGCGCACTGTGCTGACCACTTCAGGTGTCCGACCGGTGCTGGCGGTAGTGATCAGCTGGATGCTGGCGCACAACATTCTCTACACCTACATTGCGCCGTTCGTGGTGCCAGCGGGGTTGGGTGACCAAGTGGATCTGGTGTTGCTGGTGTTTGGAATTGCCGCGTTGCTGGGGATTTGGCTGACGGCCAAACTGGTTGAGCCGTTGTTACGCAAGACCGTGCTGGTGAGCCTTGCGGCATTTGCAGCGGTTTGCGTCGTGCTGGGACTTTTCGGGCGCGGGCCTGAGGTGATTTATCTGGGCGTGGCAGTTTGGGGGCTGAGCTTCGGTGGCGCGGCGACGTTGCTGCAAACCGCACTGGCCGACGCCGCCGGCGATGGGGCGGATGTGGCGCTGTCGTTGAATGTGGTGGCGTGGAACAGCGCGATTGCTGGCAGCGGCGTGATGGGCGGAGTGTTGCTCGACACATGGGGCGTCGCCTCTTTTCCTTGGGCGATGCTGGTGTTGGTCGGGGTGGGATTTGCGATTGCCTGGCGGGCGCGGGTTCACGGCTTTAAAGCAGGCCGCCGAGCGACGGGCAAGCCTGTGGTGGCGGGGCACTGACGGGTAAAAAATTCAATCGATGGTGGTCAACCAGCGAGTTACAACGCCTTCAAGGTCGGCGGGTAGCTCGTTGAGCAGCACCACGGATTGATCACCCTGATTAAGGAAGATTATGAAATCTTCAGTGCTGAAGACTGTTTTGAAACCTACGAGGTGATTACTTGGGCCAAGCTTGGTGTCGACCATGCCACGAACGTCGGTTATTACGGTGTTCTTGAGATGAGTTGCTGAAAGTCTGGTCAGGAGGCACTCAATTCGCCAGGAACAGATCGCGCCTGGTTCAATCTCAAAGGTGGGCGGCGTGTCGATAGGCAGTAAATCTGCACCTACAGACTCGCCATCACTCAGCGTATGCATTGAAACAGTCAAATGCTCAGCGCACTGCCACTGAATTGAACCTGCGTCGTCCCGGCATATTTGATCGTTGAAGTAATAAGGATTATGTAGCAGTGCAGTCACTGTCTGCCCGATCAGTTTTCGAGCATGGATAAGATCTTGGGTTTTTCGGTTGGCTCTCGCCGCCATGCGATGGTTCAGGTCATTCATGTGGCAGGTTTACTTGAGTAATAGCGGCCATAGATTTAAACAGCCGTTGTTCTGGTTGTCGACTGACGGCTTGGTGGCATCCGCGAGAGTTCGACCAATCTGCCACGGCCTTCATCGCATAAATTTGAAATGTGCTGCATTGCCCGACACAATCGCGCCCCGATCCGGCCCACAGCGCCGGACGTTCGTGGTGAAAAGGATCTGCAGTTGAATCAACACACATTGTCCATGCGCCTGGAACGCGTGGCGGCGCATGTGCCGGCGGGTGCGCGGCTGGCTGATATCGGTTCGGATCACGGCTATCTGCCGGTGGCGTTGATGCGCCGTGGCGCCATCTCGGCGGCGGTTGCGGGGGAGGTGGCGTTGACGCCGTTTCGCGCGGCGCAACGCACCGTGCGCGAAAACGATCTCGAGCAGCGAATTACGGTGCGTATGGCCAGTGGTCTGGCGGCAATCGAACCCGGCGACGGAATTACCGCGATCAGCATCTGTGGCATGGGCGGCGAGACGATTCGCGACATTCTCGAGGCTGGCAAGGCTCAACTGAGCGGCCGCGAGCGGCTCATCCTGCAACCCAACGGCGGCGAACAGCCTCTGCGCCAATGGCTGATGCAACACGATTACCGCATCGTCACTGAAGAGCTGCTGCGGGAAAATCGTTTTTACTATGAAATCATCGTCGCCGAGCGCGATGGCCCGGTGGCGTACAGCCCCGAAGAGCTGTACTTCGGCCCACTACAAATGCTCGGGCGCAGCCAGGTGTTTTTGAGCAAGTGGCAACACATCTTGCGGCACAAGCAGCAAACTCTGACCAGCTTCGCTCAGGCGCGGCAGGCCGTTCCCGAGGAGAAGGTGCAGGAGACGGCGCAACAGGCCAAATGGATCAGCGAGCTGCTCAGCCAAGCCTGACAAGCGGCTTTCAAGGACGCACCAAAGGCAACGTCACAGTGAATTCGCTGCCTTTGCCTTCGCCTTCACTGCGACCAATCACCGTGCCGCCGTGGGCTTCGACCAGTTCGCGCACCACTGTCAGACCAATCCCCAGGCCCGACCCGTTGAAACTGATGGCGCTTACGTCCTGTACATAGGGATCGAAAATGAAGGGCAGGGCATGCGCGGCGATGCCAATACCATTATCGGCAATACGGATCACCACCAAGTCGGATTCGGATGCAACAGATAGCTCGACCGTCCCGTCATTCGGCGTGTACTTGGTCGAGTTGGTCAGCAGGTTGTGCAGGATCTGCGCGAGACGCACCGCATCACCGTTGACCATCAGCGTTTCATCAGGGAAATGAGTGGTCAACTGCAGGTTTTTAGCGCTCATCATCGGACTGCATGTCTCGATTGCACTGTTGATGACTTGCACCATATCAACGTCGCAACGATTCAGGCGCAGCTTGCCGCTGCTGGCGCGCGACACGTCCAACAAGTCTTCGACCATGCGCGACATATGCTGAATCTGGCCTTCGATCAGCGCGCGCATGCGTGGCAACTCAACGCTCGGCATCTTGACCATGCGTTCGGCAATCATGCTGATCGGGGTCAGTGGATTGCGTAGCTCGTGGGCGACTTTCGCCAGAACGCTTTTTTGCTGCGCCAACGCCTGCTCGGCCCGCGATTGCAGGTCTTGAGCGCTGAGGGCGGCGAGAACCAGTTGCTCGTTGGCTTCAAGGGTTTCCAGATAGGACTCGGACAGCTCCGCGTTGGCCGGCGCATCCGGATCCGACAACGCCCCGAGCAGCGCCAGGACCAATTGTTGATTGGCCTCGATCAGATGCTCGATTTGCGGGCTGTCGCGCAGTTCACTGTTGACGTCGACCAGTTCTTTTTCCAGCGTTACCAGCAGCGCCCGGGCGTTGATGATTTTTTTGCCCAACAACAAGAGCTCGCGGGCGGCGTTGGCCAGCTCGCGTTCGTTCTTGCCACCGGTTTCGCTCATGTGAGGCACTCAGTCATATTCGTCTCCCAGACGTGGAGCATCAGGACGTGCTTTTAGTCGGGCGTCCGCCCAACAACCCTTCACGACCGTGGAGCATTTCGCCAACCTGCAACCCGTTGTCGTCGATCTGATACAGACGCAGTTCATCCGAGTGCGCACTGGCACGAACCTTGACCACACCCATGATGCGTAACAAGCGGCTGTCGACCTCGATATAGCGCTGCACGATGATCGCATCGGTGAGGAACGCTGTACCGTAAGGGCTGAACCGCAGATCGGTATACCGATCTTCGAGTTCGGAGGTCATCAACACCGTAACACCATATCCGGTCAAGGCGATGACCAGTCGCGACAACGATTCGCGGAAGTCGTCGCGAAAGGTCGGTGCCACCGCCAGTTCGAAGCCCGAGAGGGAGTCGATGACCACGCGGGTGGCGCCCAGACGGCGGATCTCGTCCAGCAGCATTTGCACAATCTCATCGATCGACAGATCGGGCGCGTGGCTTTCGACCAGTCCGACCTTGCCACTCTGAATCAACGCGGCCAGCTCAGCGCTACGCAGGTGATTGGGCCGCTGCTCGAAAACTGCGATGACCCCGGTTTCACCGTTGCGCGCGCCTTCGGCGAGGAACATCGAGGCGAGGATGCTTTTGCCTGATCCCGAAGGTCCGGCAACCAGCAATGAATAACCGCGGGGCAGGCCGCCACCGAGCATTTCGTCAATACCCGGCACGCCGATACTCAGACGTCCAGACTGCTTGCCGGCCGCTGAATCGGCCATTACTGCCCCGTCTGCGCCTGCGGGTGGAAAAACCTTTATCCCGCATTCGGCAATCCGGAAGGTGTGCAGCCCCGGCAGAGTCGGCTGGCCGCGCATCTTCATGATTTCCATCTTGCGCACCATCGAGTTGCGCTGGACGCTCTGACGCAGCCAGATCAAGCCATCGGCCACGGTGAAAATCGGGTTGGTGTCGGTTTCGGTGAAGTATTCGCCGATCAGGAACGTGGTGGCCTGCCAGGTGGTCATCAACATGCCCAGTTGTTGCACGAACTGCGGCAGATTGTTGTTCGGATTGACCTGTGTCTGGCTCGCCAGCACCACCGAGCGGAACGAATCGACGAACACCAGGCCCGGCGAGTATTTTTCGACTTCGATGACGATGCGGCGCAACACTTCGTCCAGATCACCGGCGAGTGTGTCGTCAGCCAGGTTGATGTAGCGCACCGACTTGTTGATGGTTTCACTGTCGAAAAAGTCGAACTGCTGCTGATAGCGCAGCATTTTCAGTGGTGGCTCACCCAGTACGGTGAAAAACAGCGCAGGACGCTCCGGGGTGGCCAGGGCGAACATCATTTGATGCGCCAGCGTGGTCTTGCCGCAGCCAGGCGGGCCGGCAATCAGGTTGAAGGAAAACTCCGGCAAGCCTCCGCCCAGCACTTCGTCCAGCCCGGGTACGCCCGTAGCCAAACGGTTGATTGTCACTTTGGTACTCATGGCGAGATTTCCTGCGCGGGTGGGGCGCTCGAATTGATGTCCCACACATCCAGAAGCAGACGTGCGCAGAGCGAATTACCGATCAGCGTGGCGAGCAACGCATACAGCGCTTTCAACCATTCTTCGCCAAAGAAAATGACGTCGGTTCGATTTTGCTGGACGAGGATGGATCTGAGATCCTCCAGATCCAGCGGGTCTGCGAGGCGCCGAGAAATGTCGACCAGCCGTGGCTGCGCAGAGGTGCAGAGGTTAAGACTACGGCGATAGAGTGCAGCGACCCCTTTGGGGCCAATGACCGGAACGAGCGCAGCGCTGGTGTCATGGAGCAACGTAATGATCGCACCGGCGACTTGGTCGATGTCTGCGATGTGATCAACCCGGAGCGCCAGGGACGCAACGATCCGGCGGCCCTCTTCGCTTTCCGTAGGCATGGCTGAAAGATTTCCGATGTGTGTACGTCGAGTCTACACGGGTGGGGTGGATGCAGCGGTGTTTTCCAGAGGTGCACAACAGATGGACAGTGGTTGTTGCGGGTTAGTTTGATATATCGGTTTTTTTCGGGCGTCGGAGCGCAAACCCTCAAGCCGGCTCTTCCAGCCTGCGCCCATGCCCCAAAGAATCTCGCTGCATCGATTGCAGGTTTTTCTCGATGGTTTCGCACAGGGCTTCCATCTGAATCTGATGTTCGCTATGGCGAAACGGGCTTTGCAGGTCGGTGCCGATGCGTTCGATGGCCAGCAGCATGAAACCCACCACGGTCGAGGCGAGTGGCGTGTACCAGCCCAGCGACTCAACCAGGCCCACCGGCACGATCAGGCAGAACAGCGAGATAAACAGCCGCGGAAAATACACGTAAGGGTAGGGCAGCGGCGTATTCGCGATCCGCTCCATGCCACCTTGGCTGTTGGACAAATCCACCAACGTCGACTCCAGCCGGGCCAGACGAATGCTGTCCAGCCGTCCGGCCTTGTACTCGCGCGCCAGCAACGCCGCCGAGCCGGTGAGAATGTCGTTGGCAAAGTTATTGGTGGTGCCACTGCGCGCAAATTCATCCGCAGGAATAAATGCACGGATTTCATCCGGGCAAGGATGGCCCTGCAGATGCGCCGCGAGGCAATTCACATACGCCACGTGGCGGCGCAGCAGAGTCGATTTGACCGGATTGACCTCGGCGCCAGCGTCATCCAGCAACGTCAGCACCTGCCGGGCGAAGCTGCGCGAATTGTTGATCATCGACCCCCACAACGTCCGCGCTTCCCACCAGCGGTTATACGCGCTGCTGTTACGAAAACTGATCAGCACCACCAATGCCGAACCGAGCAACGTCAGCGGCATCAACGGCAGGTTGATCTTGGCGTTGAGGAACAGCATGAAGTCCACAGTAACGGCAATGTCCCAGAGCAACAGCCAGAACAAAGCCCAGCCTACATAACCCATGGTCTTGATGATCAGACGGTATTTTTTGATGATGGCAGCTTTCAAACGGAAACCTCGTGGCGAGCGGTAAACATTAATGCCTAAGCTCGGACGGTGTTTTTGGGGGAAAGGTTCGCTGGCGGCTTGAGTCGTTGTAGAGCAGCCGACGAAGATACGGCGGATGGCTGTTAACCGCGGCGCGTTCAGGCGCTCATAGCCTGGAAGCAATTTCCTTCCAGATGTCGCTGTAGTTGTATTTCAGCCAGCGCACCAACGCTTTATCAAACTGCCTGCGAAACCAGTTACGTTCCCTTGCCGCCAACCTTTCCTCTATCGAAGCCCTGAGTAGATCGGGATCGAAGCCCGTCCACACCGGGGGCACGGGCGTCATAAGGTTGGTGAAGCACACTGGTGCGACCTCTGAATAAAGGATTTCGTAAAGTACGTCAGGATCGACGCCTCTTACGCTATTCGCTATGTAGTCATACTCGACGGCAAAATCGTTGAACGGCCAGGAGAGTGCGGCTCTGACGTCGGTCAACTGCGGCTCACTCAGAAAATGTCCCAATGCGAAAACTCCTTCAGCTCTTCATCCAATGAATCGGCGGTTGCTTGGCACGCGCTGCCACCTTCTTTCCAGTTTCTGAAAGGCTGTCGTTGCAGGTCAAGCGTAACGACGCCCTGATCGTCAAATGCGTCTATGGTTAAAAGACACCCCTTGGTCTTCTGAAGGAACGAACCATGCCCAACGTTCGCGCGTTATTTGCCACGATTACTTGTCTCGCGCTTGCCTGCGGCTCGGTGACGACACTGGCCGATCCTGGGAAGGGTCAGGGAAAAGCGCAAAACGGCCAAGCCCAAGGCAATTCGAAGTCGCATACAAACAAGGGCAAAAGTGCCGACGCAGACCGGAGCCATGGGCCGAGTATTGACCGCGGTAGCGTGCTCGGAATTGTCGGCGGCTATCGAGACTACTGGAGCCAAGGCCCAGCGTTGCCACCCGGCATTCAAAAGAATCTTGCGAGGGGTAAACCGCTTCCACCCGGCATCGCCAAAAAACTCGATGGCCGGCTGGTCGGCAGACTGCCTCATTACGACGGATACGAATGGCAGCAGGCCGGTACCGACTTGATACTGGTCGCGCTGGCGACCGGAATCATTTATGAAGTTCTCAACGGAGCATTTGATTAGTGGGGAATTTCTGCGCTGAGCGGTAAGCATTCGTGTGGTTGCGCGACTTCGACGTGATCTGACGCCTGATTCACCTCCAACCTTGTTTAATCGGGTTTTTCGATGGTGTTTAAGGACACTAAACGTTACTCCCTAAAGGCTACAGCGGCTTGCGCCGTTGCCTACGACTACGCCAGAATCCGCCGGCTTGTGCGTCTACGGCGCGGGTTCTATTGTTGGTCGGTCACTGAGAAACAGTGATCGGGTTTGGTAGCCCGTGTCCGTCAGCAGCACAAGACTACTGTCTTGCGGCGACTCTTATCGTCTCCGTTCTATGGTGGTCATGCGCGGGGCGTCCTCGGACGCGCCGGGGTTCCTGACGGCCGGTCTACCAACCTGCGTATGGCCACCACCCTTCGTTTGGTAGCGAGGGTGATGGCTCCTAATCGCTTATCCGTTGGGAGTTACACCATGATAAAACCTACGCCAAATCCTCCAGAAACCGACCCGGTTTCCCCTTACCAATTCCCCGATTCCAAAACCCTCAACGAAGCCGCCGAACGCGCCCTCGACCATTACCTGACGCCCAAGCAACGCATCATGGGCAGCCACCACAAACACGACCCCATGTTCATCGCCAATACGGCCTATGACACCGAATCGCTGCTGGCTAACGCCAGCGAATCTCTCGGTTCGGCCGGGGAAATGCTCCATAATTTTGCTGCCGTGCTGGATCCTGCTCACCGGAAGACTGCGCTGGGGATTGCGCAGGTGGTGATGTTGGGGGAATTGGCGGTGAATCAGGCGCTGGATAATGTTGAGGTGAAGGTGTGAGCATTTGCCACCTCGTCTAGGGGGCTGTGAGCGCACATAACTTGACCATCGCTTGGCCGGAGTTGCTTGGTGACAGGCAGCTATCGGCCAAAAGCGGCCGCACGAAGTGTGTACGATCGCAGTGGCGATTCCTATTTCTCCAATAGGGCTAGCGCATGAGCTTTAATGAAAGCTGACAGATACTGACAACGAAGCCCTTAGGGCTTCCTTTTGGAATTCTCGCAACTAGGAGGTTTCATGGACGAAGTAGTCAAATTTTTACTGCCTGTCGTATTGGCTATCCTTGCGTGGTGGTTGAAGCTAGCTCGGGAGCACAACACTGTTGGTCGAGCTATTTACTCGGAGATCATGGCGCTCATAGAGATAACTAGGCATCGTCACTTCTTGCAGGACTTGAGAATGCGTGCCCAGCTTTATAACAACGACCCTTCGAAGCCGGCCGAGGAATATAGGATACCCGTCGCTGACCATTACTGTAGGGTCTATGCCGGGAACATTCAAAACATTGGTTGCCTAGACGCGGAACAAGCGGCCCTCATTGTCAGGTTCTACCAGCTTGCGGATAGTGTCGTGAGAGACGTATCGGAGGGTGGGCAATTGTACCAAGGCACCAGTGATCCAAGTGCGTATGAGGAGAACGCTTTGCTTCTTGAGCAAGCCATGCAGGTTGCAGAGAATCTGAAAAGGCTGCGAGAGAGACAGTCAAATGAGCGCTGGTATCGACGCTGCTGGAGAGCGATTATATGACTCATGTCGTAGCGGCGATTCACAGTTCGCCTATTCTGCCGCAGGTAGTAGTGTCTGCCTGGATTGGGCTAGGTGTCTGTTGAATCTAAAACAGAAAGCTTGACGAGCACTTGGTCAAGCGTTACGAGTCACATGGAGTTGATGTATGAGTGGTATTGTTTCCAGAATCAACCAGGGAAGATATGACTCTGAGCAGAGTCTGCTGAATCTTCGTGACAATGCTATTGATAAAGATCGAACTGATGTTCTGGACTCAGTAAATCAACGCCTTAAAAAGTGTCATCCAAAAATCTATGAGCGGCTCGTAGGGCCACTTCATGAGCGTAAAAGAGACAAGAAATTCAAATGCTATTGTAATAATCCGCAGAGTCTGCATGCTATTTACCAAGACATCATAAGTGACGATGTTCATTTCCATTCGTTAATGTGTGATGCCTGCTGGCAGAAAGACATCGCCAAAACTTGGGGATACTACGGTTGGTCAAGCAAATTGATTCCAAAGAAAATATGGGACGATTTATGTGAAAAACGTGCGTATGAAAAATTCGTTGAGTGAATCGACCTCAATTTAGTAGATGTTTTGAGTGACTGCATCTGGCCGAATGCGGACATGGCGCCCGACATGACAGCTAATTAGAGCCCTAGCCCCCAAGCCGTGCACTTTAGAGTCACAACTAATTGTTTTATAAGTAAAACATCCATTTTTTACGTGACAAAACATCCGCTTTCCTTTGCTTATGCAAACGGTAAACCCTGCCTTCTAGCGGAGGTTTCGCGCAAGATTTTTCACTCAGCACACTCAATCTGGAGCCACCCAAGTGGCGATCCCCTGCAAAACTATTGAGATGGCAACCAAGGTGGCTGCCCACCTTAGATACGCACCATTGCGTTTTTCATCATTGGTGTTATTTAGTTGACGAAACCTGATTTCCGCTTCGCTTGGCATCCTAGGCTTATCGTCTCTCGCTTTTTCATATATTTCTTTTAAAAAATAGACCGGTAGTTCTTCCTCAGCTCGGCTGATGGCCAGCATTTTCAGATCTATGCGTGTCGCGAGCCACAGAGCAAGGAGCTGAAAAGCGTACGATGCAAGATTCAGGATTTTGACAGTGGTCATTTTGTCACTCGACTCGAAAGGTCAAGCATAATGCTATGAGACACCAAGGGCTCAAATTCCCCGGCTTATTCACTTGAAAAACCACCGAAGTCGACGGAAAAAGCGCACAGAATTATTTTTACGGCTAATAAGTTACCCTCCGGCACACTAAATGACGAAGGGCTGCCATTCTGCGTCTAGTCACCAGGCTTGTGCTTGTGAATAGGTAAAGTCGGGTGTTTTTTATCGTTAGGCGGATCTACGTGCCGTCTGCGGTCGTCTTTGCCATCCTCGCGCTTAGGTTTCGGGCCAGGCTTGATATCAGTAAACATACATACTCCTTAAAGAACAGTAGATGAAAAGCTTTCAAACAGTAGTACATAGCTACCCATCTCGCTCATATCGCAGGAAAAATCGCCGCTAAGTCGAGTTCTTGGGCAGGGGTATGGAAGCAGATAGGAGCGTTGTCTCGCCTCCGGAGCGGCCGAAAGCAGACTTGAGCCCTGAGACAGTTTTGGCCGCAACCCTTTTGGCGTGAATGAGACGGACAGCTAATGCCGTGAGCGCTTGTTTTTTAGCTTGGGCTATACTCAATCCCAAGCTGTGCGCATTTCAGCCCAACCCTATCTCAAACAGCTGAGGTTGATTATGAATCTTGATAAGCACTCCCGTACTATTGCCCTACAGTGCCCGACTTGTGGAGGCTCATCTTTTGAATCTGAAACGATTGAAAGTCCTGAAGTCAAATGCGTTCAGTGCGAGAGAGTAATTCAGCGCGATGAGCTTTTGCGCGAGAATAGTGAAAACATCCAGGAGAATTTAAATGAAGTAAAGTCAAACGTTTCAAAAGACATTGCCGGCCAGATTAGAAAGACTTTGAAAGATGCCTTCAAGGGTAGCAAGAATATTAAATTCAAATGATTAGTTTTGTAGTAGATTCCGGAGACATAATTGCAGGGCTTGCATTGGTTTTTTCAATCTATGCAACTTTCAAAACTATTAAGTTTAACAATCGGCAGCAAAAACTGATTCTTACACAAGAGAAGCTTAATCAGTTACTGCTTGAGAAAGAAACCACGGTAATTGAGGTCGAAAAGCAAGCTGAGCTCGGCGCGTCCTTTCTAAAGCTGGGAAGCAACAAGTATCGACTGAAAATTTGGAATAAAGGTAAGGCGCTCGCACAGAATGTCTCAATAGAGTTTCCTGAAGGAAATGAAGTTATTTCAGAGCGCGAGATCAATGAAAAATTTCCGCTGCAGTTCCTTGATGTTCATCAGGCTGTTGAACTCATTGCATCCGTGAGCCTCAGCACCAAGTCGAAGCACCTTGTAAAACTTGAATGGTCGGACGGAAGAATACAGAGAGTTGAAAAGCTCATATGGGTAACGATCTAACAATTGCAACTTTAAGAAGCCTGCGAACGACCGCTTCTGGCCGATCGCTGCCTCTCAAGAAAGGCTGCATTCGGCCAATACCAGCCGCTCGCAACCGGCAGTTTCCGTACTAAAGCAGTCAACCGTCGATCAATCTCGCGGATTCTGGCCAGCCAAATATCCAATGCTCGTGAGAAAAACTCTGATATCGCGATTACACCGCAGATGAACGACCCGGCAAGCCGATGGTGCAGTCGCCACGAGTTGCTGCATCTTCACCCGCGCTGATTTTTTTGTCCGCCACATGAATCTAAAAAACTCTGGCAGATTCGCCAGCAGTTCGGGGCAGTTCTCCGGCAGATCAGGCCGAGACCGGCCGCGCTGGAGCAGCGTTCTGAGCAGCACGCGCCAGAATCGAAGCGTCGCCGAACGATCAATCCATATCAAAATATCGGCGCGGGCCATCCGGTTGTTCCAAGTGGCTGAATGGCCACCTTCGAATATCCAGCGATCACAGGCCTCGACCTCGTGACAAAGGCGCGTCTTCTCGTCCCGGCTCCGTTCGACCCACCCTGGCTGCCAGTGGATTGTATCTATATGAACGACTGGCAAGCCCGTGCGCAGCCCAAGCTCACGCGCCAAAGTGCTTTTGCCCGACCCAGGCTGACCAACAATCATCACCCGTTGCATCGAAGCACCTTCTCGATATGCACGCTGTTTTTTGGGGTGGCGATTTTACGTCAGCGCCCGACTTCGTCAACAACAAGCAGACATCTTGTGGAAGAAGGGGACGGATTCGTTATCCAGCTAAAATAAATCTGTCCGCTTTTCTGCTTTTCTTTCCCAGGGGCTTAGAGGCCTGAAGGTTTTGCACTTAAATCACCGACCATGCCATGGCACACCGACTTTCCGGAGCGAATCCGTGGTTGTACTCCTCGCGCAATATCCCCGCGAGCCTCTGATCCAGGTCTGTGGTGGCTCTAATCTGAAATCCTGCGCGGGAGTAAAACGGTGCGTTCCATGGCACGTTTGTGAATGTCGTAAGCGTCACGAAACCCAGTCTGTTTGAGCGTGCATAATCCTTCGCTGCCTCAATCAGGCGCCGCCCCGTACCTTGTCCTTGCATCGATTGCATAACTGATAATTC
Organism: Pseudomonas sp. TWP3-1; assembly: GCF_049896625.1. NCBI lineage: Bacteria > Pseudomonadati > Pseudomonadota > Gammaproteobacteria > Pseudomonadales > Pseudomonadaceae > Pseudomonas > Pseudomonas sp. TWP3-1. The sequence goes on along the minus strand of NZ_JAFCUQ010000001.1, from coordinate 401,749 downwards.
ATAGATGTGAAGATCACTGCCGTGGCGCTCAGCACTGAGAAATCCTTGTGGCCGATTTTCGGCATCAAGTGCAACCCAACAGGTCGATAGCGCAATTAGTTGGCTATGACGCTCGATGGACATCGGAGGCGATTCAGCCAGCCAACTCAACTCATCAATCATGCGAAATGCTTGAGCAGCGGAGATTTCAATGGCGGGCAGGAGTTGGGCATCTTCCGGTTGAGCTAGGCGGATAATCGCAGGCATGTGTCGCTTTTGGTGATGTGAGTTTTCCTCGGCACAGCGCGGATCCTGTTTGGGGCGGTTCACTGACTCGCTCCGGCGCTCTGGCGACGGAAGAACAACGTTACCTGGCCGACCTCTACCCCGAGCTTGGACATACTGGTGCGGTTGATCAAGGTGTCCTCGTCCATCAAGTACATCCAGTCGTCCATGCTCATTTCGTAGGTCGAGTCGTCGACCGGCAGGTTCAGGCGATAACGCCAGTGCAACGTGTTGCCAGCGATCTGGCCCTTGGCGACACCCACTACATCGTCCGCGCGCCCGCTCCAGCGGCCTTGGCCCTCAGGCGTCAGAGTCCAGACACGGCGCTGGCGAGTGCCGTCGCTGTAAAGGAAGCGCTCGTCGAGAATCAGGTTGCCGTCCTCACGACGGCTGACGATGTCGACCCCGAAACGCTTGGTTACCTCACCGTTGCTCTTCTGAAACATCCCCCAGGCTTTGACGGGCCGGCTAAAAAAATCCTCCAGACTCAATGCCGGTTTTTGATCCGCATAACGAGCGACATCCACGCTGCCGCAGCTCGCGACGCTGAGTACCAATGTCAGTAACAACAGAAACCGGGTCATTGCGTTACTCCCTGCGAAAAGTACGAAAAGGGGACTATTTCATACCGACATGTTTGTGACAGCCAGAAACATGCCGTAACAGCGTCCCACCACGTTTTGGAAAAGGACACTCGGCAGGCCATTGCTGACGTGGCAACCTGCTCGTACCTCTTCTCCGCGAGCCAACAGCGGCACTGTGCCGAGTCTCAGGCCCTGTTTGACGAACCCTGAAAGTTTTAAAGACCATTGGAGCGTCAATGTCAGCCAACACGCAAACACTCCCCATCACCTTGAACCCGCAACTCGACTTCGACCAAAACGCCGCCAGCGTTTTCGGCGAGTCGCTGACCAGTGAATATAGCCAGGCGACCCCATTCCCGCACATCGTCATCGACAACTTCCTGCAGACAGACGTCATCGCCAGCATCCGCGAAAACTTCCCGGTTGAACCGACCAACAACGAAATGCTTTACGAGCGCGGCTACAAAGGCCAACTCAAGCGCCAGATCAGCCCGAACGAATGCAGCCCCTTCTTGAAGAGCGTGTTCAACACCTTCAACTCCGCGCCGATGCTGCAATTCCTTGAAAAGCTGACCGGCATTCACGGGCTGATCCCCGATCCCTATTTCACCGGTGGTGGCCTGCACGAAACGAGAAGTGGCGGTTTCCTCGGCGTACATTCGGACTTTCGCCTCAACAAAAAGCTCAACGTTGAGCGGCGGCTGAACGTGATCATTTACCTGACGGAGGATTGGCAGGAGGAGTACGGCGGGAACCTGGAGCTTTGGGATATAGGGATGAAGAAATGCCTGAAAAAGGTTTTACCGATCTATAACCGGTGCGTGATCTTCAACACGGACAAGGACAGCAATCACGGACATCCGGAGCCGTTGACTACGCCTGAGGGCATCACACGCCGATCCATTGCGCTTTATTACTACACCGCGAGTACGCAGGCATCAGATCCGTCGCAGCGGAATAAAACGCACTACAAGCCGCGACCGAAGGATCGGTGGAGTTTGAAGTATTACGTGAACAAGTTGCTTAAGAAGCGATGAGGGGCTAATTGCTCACTGATCGCTATAGGCAGGCTTGAGGATGCGAAAATCTACGCCTTAACCCACCGCCCCCGACTCCACGCACTCAACATATCCACCCCCAAAACCAACACCAACATAGCCAAAATCACCGTACTCGCCTGCGCCTCCTGAAACAGACTCAAGCTCACATACAACATCTGCCCCAACCCACCCGCGCCAACAAACCCAAGTACGCTGGCCATCCGGATATTGTTCTCCCAGCGGTACAAACAATAAGCCAGCAACTGCGGCGCAAGGTTCGGCAGCGTGCCGTAGCAAAACGCCAGAACCGGATTGCCGCCTTGCAAACGAATCGCCTCTGCAGGTTCTGGCGGTGTGTTCTCCAGCGCTTCGGCGAACAGTCGGCCGAGTACGCCGGTGGTGTGCAGGGCGAGGGCGAGGGTGCCGGCGTTGGGGCCGAGGCCGGCGGCGAGGACCATGAGAGCGGCCCAGACCAGTTCGGGGATGGCGCGCAGGGCGTTGAGCAGCAGGCGTGAGGCGCTTTGCAGGGGCCAGCCGAAGCGGCCGGCGGCGGGGAGGGCGAGGGTGAGTCCGAGGATGGCGGCGAGCAGGGTGCCGAGGGCGGACATGGCCAGGGTTTCCATTGAGCCGCGCAGCACGGCTGTCAGGTATCCCGCGCTCAGATCGGGGCTGAGGAAGCGCTGCACGTAGCTGCCCATGTGTTTCAGGCTGTCGGCGCTGGCGAGTGCTTCGAGGTCGAGGCCGAGGTAGGCGAATGAGGCGATGACTGCGCCGAGGATGCCGGCGATCAGCAGCAGGTTGATCAGGCGCTTCATGCCAGCCTCCAGCGCAGCAGGCGGCTGAGTTGGTCGGCGCCGAGTACCAGCAGCAGGAAGGTCAGCAACATGCTTGCGACTTCACCGCCGGCGAACATGCGGATCGATAGGTCGATCTGTTGTCCCAAGCCTCCGGCGCCGACGAAGCCCATTACGACTGACGCGCGAATCGCGCATTCCCAGCGATACACCGTGTACGAGAGCAATTCCGCCGCGACATTGGGCAGAACGCCGTAGGCGAAACTCGCCAGCCGTCCGCTGCCGGCCTGCAACAAGGCGTGGGCCGGGCGTTGGTCGGTGGATTCATAGATTTCGGCGTAGACCTTGCCGAGCATGCCGCTGTAGGTGATGGCGATGGCCAGCACGCCCGCCGCCGGGCCGAGGCCGACGGCGCGCACGAACAGCAGCGCCCAGACGATTTCCGGCACGCTGCGCAGGAAGATCAGCAAGCCGCGCACCGGCCAGCGCAGCAGTCGGCCGAGACGGCTAGGTCGGCCGCTACGCGAAGCCGCAGACAGCGACAGCGCGCGGCTGGCGAGCAGGCTGGCCGGCACCGCCAGCAGCAGCGCCAAAGCCATGCCGGCCGTGGCGATGGCCAGGGTTTGCAGGGTGGCTTTCAGGAGTAATTGCAGAAAATCCCGATCATGCGCGGGCGGCCAGAATGCCGAGACAAAGCGGCCCATTTCACTTTGGCTGTCGGCATTAAACAGCACGCCCAAATCCAGTTCACTGAGCTGAATTCCCGGCCACAGCAACGCAATCGCCAGTAACGTAAGCAACAGCCGTGGCCAAGCAGCGGGATCGCGTGAATCAGCACTCAGCATCGAGGAATCTGCACAGTCAGAGACGCCGCGACGGTCACCGGCGATTGCAGTTGTTCGTTGGCGTACAACGCATCAAGCATTTCGCGGCTGACTTCTGCAGAAGGGCTATCAAACAGAATCTGCCCATCGCGCAAACCGATGATGCGCGGGAAGTGCGCCAATGCCAGTTCCACCGCATGCAGGCTCGCCACCAACGTGACGTTATGTTCCCGCGCATGCCGCGACAGGATCGACAGCGTGTGCCCGGCGAGCACCGGATCCATCGCCGAAACCGGCTCATCGGCCAGCAAGATTTCCGGCGCCTGATACAGCACTCGCGCAATGCCGACGCGCTGCAATTGCCCGCCGGACAGTTGCTGGCATTGAGCGAAGAGTTTGTCGCTCAGATCCAGCCGCGCCAGCGCCGCGCGGGCGCCGGGCACGTCCAGCGGATGCAGCAGATTGAGCAGACTTTTGCCGAGGCTCCATTGCCCGAGCTTGCCGGCCAGCACCGCTGTCACCACCCGTTGTCGTGGCGGCAGCGGCGGCGCCTGATGCACCAGACCAATGTGCGCACGCAGGCGTTGCCGTTGACGGGCGGACAAGTGCCAGGCGCGTTGGCCGAGCACCTGGATTTCACCGCTGCTGGGTTTCACAGCGGTGGCCAGCAAGTTGAGAAGACTCGATTTACCCGCACCGGACGGGCCGATGATCGCCACTTGCTCGCCCGCACCAATCTGCAAATCCACACCACGCAAGGCTTCGACCCCGTTGGCGTGGCGCAGAAAACCTTGCTCGAGGCGTAACGTCATTTCAACAGGTCGGCAGCGCGGGCGGCTTCCTCGATGCCTTTGTAGTTGTCCGGGCTGGTTTCGATGAAACGGCTGGCGGCTTGCAGATCGAGAATCTTCTTCTGCTCAGGTTTGGCCGGGTCGAGGTCGAGGAAGGCTTGCTTGATCTTCGCCGCCAGCGCCGGGTCGAGGGTGCCGCGCACGGTCCAGTTGTAATCGAAGTAGGTCGGGGTGGTGGCGAAGACTTTGACCTTGTTGGTGTCTACCTTGCCGGCGTCCACCAGTTTTTGCCAGACGCTGGCGTTGAGCACACCTGCATCGACTTTGCCGGCCTGCACCCAGGCGACGGTGGCGTCGTGCGCGCCGGAGTAGCCGACACGGCTGAAATACGATTCTGGCTTGATGCCGTCCTTGAGCATGAAATAGCGCGGCATCAGGCTGCCAGAGGTCGACGAGACCGAGCCGAACGCGAAGGTTTTACCTTTCAGATCGGCGAGGCTTTTGACGTTCGGGTCGGCGCTGATGAATTTGCTGGTGAACTGCGCATCTTGCTCACGCTGCACCAATGGAATGACTTTCGGGTCGCTTTTCAGCTGCGCCTGAACGAAGGTAAAGCCGCCGAGCCAGGCCATGTCGAGACGGTCGGTGGCCAAGGCTTCTACCACTGCCGGATAGTCGGCAACCGGCACAAACTCGACTTTCATGCCCAGCTCCTGCTCCAGATAGGCGCCCAACGGCTCGAATTTGCGCAGCAGTTCGGTCGGTGCTTCGTCGGGAATGGCGCTGACTTTCAAAACGTCGGCGGCTTGCGCCAGCACGGCGGATAAGGACAGGGCCAGGCCTGCGGTCAGTGCCAGGGTGCGCTTGAGCATGAATATTCTCCGTTTCATAAGCGTCGAGATGGATGCGCCGCGATTGCAAATCACAGCGGCGGCAAAGTCAGGTTAGACGAAGCGGGCGAGAGTATACGTCTTGAGGTGGTTTCACCGAGGTGGCTTTGTCACGGTTTATTGCGTGGCTTCAGGTTGACGGTTGCGGCTCGCCAAGCTCATCCGGCGCATCCTGCCAGATCAATCGCGGATCAAAACTCATCGCCGCGAGCATGGTGAACACCACGACCAGACCAAAAAACAGAATGCCCACGCGCGGCTCGATATCACCCAGCGCCTGGAACTTCACCAGCGCCGCCACCAGTGCTACTACGATCACATCAAGCATCGACCAATAGCCGATCAGTTCAACGAAGCGGAACATTTTCGAGCGCTCGCGCCGTGCCCAGTTGCTGTTGCGCTGCACGGTGATCAGCAGCAGCGTCAGCGCCACGAATTTGATGCCCGGCACGGCGATGCTGGCGATGAAAATGATCAGCGCGATGTCCCACGCGCCGTGCTGCCAGAACTCAATGACGCCGCTCATGATCGTGCTGTCGGCGCCATTCCCGAGCATTACGGTGTTCATCACCGGCAGCAGATTGGCCGGCACATAAAACGCCAGCGCCGTGAACATGTAAGCCCAGGTTCTGGCCAGTGAATTGGTTTTGTAACGATGCAAATCAGCGTCGCAGCGCGGGCACTGCTGCGGTTCTCCGGTCATGTCGCAGGCGAGTCCGCAGCTGTGGCACAGGCATAGATTGAGTTCGGGGGCGGTTGGTGGCCGGCTCATAGAATCTCCCACAGGTCGCGCACATCGCGCCCGGCAATGCGGATCAGCAACAGACTGAGCGCCGCCAGCGCGAACAAGCCGATGCCTGGCAATACGTCGAGCATCCCGGCCAGTTTGAACACTGCGACCATCGCGCCCAGCAGGCACACTTCGAGCATGCTCCACGGGCGCAGCGTCTCCAGCCAGCGCATGCAGGTCTTGAATCCCGGCGAGCGCTGTGAGGCGAGGGCGAAGCCCAGCACCCAGGTCAGCAGCACCAGTTGAAAGGCCGGGGCGATAATGATGGAGATCGCCGCGACCATCGCGATGAAGGTGATCGGCCCCTGACTCAGCGCCAGTACCGAATCCCACAACGTCGCGCTGTTCTTGATGCCTTGCAGGCTGATGCTCATCACCGGGTAGAAATTGGCGAACAGCCACAACATGCTCGCGGTGAAGGTCAACGCCAGCCGTTGTTGCACCGTCAGTCCGTTGTAGCGCTGCAGCACGCCGCCGCAACGCACGCATATAGTCTTCTGATGTTTGGCGAGTGGGACTTTTTCGTACACGCAGTCGCAGTGCTCGCAGATGATCAAGTGATCAGTCGTGGCCATGGGGCGCTCAAGGATGAAGGGCAAAGGCTGCCTTTAATATAGAAGCGCTGCGGCATTCGGCAACCCGCGCGTGCCTTTGGTCTGCCGGATGGCCGCTTTATCGGCAAGCCGCAGCCGGGAGACTCAAACCGGCTGCGTTGCGGCTTCTGCGGCGATGGCGGCCAGTACGCTCGGTCGGGCGCCGATTCTCTTCATGTACAGCGCCAGCGCTGGCCAGTCGTTGATCTCGATGTTGAACGCCGGCAGCCAAGTGAGGACGGTGAACAGATAAGCGTCGGCCACGCTGAAGCTTTCCATCAGGTACGCCTGAGTGCTGAGAATTCGATTGAGATAATCCAGACGCTTGAACAGTTTTTGCTGAAACATCTTCCTGGATGATTCCGGCAGATCAGCGCTGAATAACGGCGCGCAGCCGCCATGAATTTCCGAGCTGATGAAATTCAAATGCTCCTGCAACCGCGAGCGCGCCCAGGTACCAGCGGCCGGCGCCAAAGCTCGGCTGGGCATAAGGTCGGCAAGGAACTGCAAAATCGCAGGGCCTTCGGTCAGCACTTGGCCATTCTCCAATTCCAGCGCCGCCACGTAGCCCTTCGGATTGATCTGGCGAAAATCGCGGCCGTCGGCAGTGCGTTTGGTCTGGTTGTTGACCCTTATCAGTTCAAACGGCAAGCCAAGTTCACGCAGAACAATGTGCGGCGACAGCGAGCAGGTCATGGGGGCGAAGTACAGTTTCATGGGATTTCCTTTGAATGATGCGGCTCAGCATCCACCAACGCTGCGGCGCTTCGCAAAGGACATCTAGGGTGCTAGCGTATGACAAAATCTCATGGATCGAAGCCTGCCTATGCTCACCCGATTACCCTCGCTCAATGGATTGCGCGCGTTCGAATGCGCCGCCCGACACATGAGCTTTACCAAGGCCGGCGAAGAGCTGAACGTCACGCAAACTGCGATCAGCCACCAGATTCGGCGACTGGAAGATGAGCTCGGCGTGCGCCTGTTCATGCGTTTGAAGGACGGGCTGGCGCTGACCGATGAGGGCCAGGTTTATCTGCCTGGCGTGCGCGCGGCGTTCCATGAATTGCGCCATGCCACCGAGCAGTTACAGGCGTCGAGCAGCCACAGCGTGTTGACCATCAGCACGCTGGTGTCGGTGGGGTCGAAATGGCTGTTGCCGCGGTTGCCGTCATTTCGCGAGGCGCATCCCGAGATTGATGTGCGCATCAGCGCGTTCACCGAGCTGGCAGATTTTCGCAAGGGTGGCATCGACGCGGCGATTCGTTACGGCGACGGCAATTGGCCGGGGCTGCGCGCCGACTGGTTGATGTCCGACGAGATTTTCCCGGTGTGCAGCCCGCGCTTGCTCGCCGGGCCGAATGCGCTGCAAACCCCGGCCGATCTGGCTAATCACACGCTGCTGCAAGTCAACGGTGTGACCGGCAATGACTGGAGCAATTGGCTAAGCGCTGCCGGTCAGCCGCATCTCGCGGCGAAGGATGCGCGTCTAACGTTCGATCTGGCGCTGATGGCGGTGCAAGCGGCGGTGGACGGGCAGGGCGTTTGCATTGGTCGTTCCACCTATGTGGAAGACGACTTGCGCGCGGGCCGGCTGGTGGCGCCGTTTGATCTGCGCTTGAAGTCAGACTCGGGGTTTTACCTGGTCGCGCCACATGCCACGGCTGAGTCCCGGAAAATCACGGCATTCAGAAACTGGTTACTCAGCCGCGTGAACATGTAGGCCTGTCGGATAGACAGGCCTACATGAATCAGGGTTTTTTTGCGTCTTTGGAATCGCTTGAGGTGGCGGCGTCTTTTGCCGTTTCGTGCGATTCAGCGCCAGAGTTGTTACCGGAGGCTTCTTCGCCTTTTTTATCGGCCTTGTCGTATTTGGATTCCGAGCCTTGAGCCTGATCGACCCCGGGAATCCCGCTCGGTGGCGCGGCGGATCCCGCCGAGGATTTGTCGGCCGCCAGCACCGACAGCGAACAGAACGACAGCAGCCCGGCGAGCGTGAGAACGGCGATTGTTTTGTTCATCATCAAATCTTCCGTGCGAGGGGGTGTACTGCGTTGGAAGATTGTCGACGCCAAAGGTGCAGCGCACAGGACGAGCGGCAAGTTGCTCGTCCTCAGATCGAGCGCTGATTCACCCGCGCACTCAGTTGCTCGGCGCTTTCCTTGCGTTCGGAGTAGCGATCCACCAGAAAATCCTGATTGTTGCGCAGCAGCACAGTGAACTTCACCAGTTCTTCCATCACGTCGACCACCCGGTCGTAATAGGCTGAAGGCTTCATCCGGCCTGCGTCGTCGAACTCCATGAAAGCCTTGGGCACCGAGGACTGATTGGGGATGGTGAACATGCGCATCCAGCGGCCGAGCACGCGCAGTTGATTGACCACGTTGAACGACTGCGAGCCGCCGCACACCTGCATCACCGCCAGCGTCTTGCCCTGGGTCGGGCGAACGGCGCCGAGTTCCAGCGGTATCCAGTCGATCTGCGCCTTGAACACGCCGGACATCGCGCCATGGCGTTCCGGCGAACACCACACCTGACCTTCCGACCACAGCACCAGCTCGCGCAGTTCCTGCACTTTCGGATGCGTATTCGGAGCGTCATCCGGTAGCGGCAGACCGGACGGATTGAAGATGCGCACTTCAGCGCCGAAGTGTTCCAGCAGGCGCGCCGCTTCTTCGACCAGCAGGCGGCTGAACGAGCGCTCGCGAGTCGACCCGTACAGCAACAGCATGCGCGGTTTGTGCTCGCTAGGATTCGGCGTTCGTGGCTCTTCGAACAGGCTCAGATCGAGATTGGGCAGGTGCTCTGACATGAAAAGTGTTCCTTAAAGTGTGCCGATTCGGGCCAGCTCTAGCGTGAGTTGTTCGCGGCTTAGCGTATCGAAGGGAAGCCCGAGGAAGGCTGTGCAGCGCTGCTCGATGCGCGCCAATGTGGCGCGGAAAGCCGCGTCGATTTGCGCTTCGTCACCGATCACGTCGGACGGATCTTCCAGCCCCCAATGGGCTTTCAGCGCCGGGCCGAAATACACCGGGCAGGTTTCGCCCGCAGCCTTGTCGCAGACGGTGATCACCACATCCGGCGGGTTGTCCGCGAAAGCGTCATTGCCCTTGCTGTGCAAACCGTCGATGGAAATCCCGGCCTGCTGCAACGTGGTGAGGCTGCGCGGCAGGACCTGGCCTTTGGGGAAACTCCCGGCGCTCACGGCTGCGAAACCGTGGGGTGCCAGGTGATTGAACATGGCTTCTGAAAGGATGCTGCGGCAACTGTTGGCCGTGCACATGAACAGGACTCGCATAAATGCTCCTTGCGCGTGGGCGCAGGTTAGGGATTCAGCAGCAGGCTGCGTCGCGGACAGGACGGCTATCCATGTTTTGCAGGCGCGCAGCGTTGCTGTGCAGCCATTCGGAATTGGCTTGCGCGGTCAGCTGCAATATCTGCTGCACCCACTCTGGCAGCGCCGGGTTGAGGCGGTAATAAACCCATTGGCCCTGACGCCGATCCAGCAGCAGACCGCTGCTGCGCAGTTGCGCGAGGTGACGGCTGATCTTTGGCTGACTGTCGTCGAGTGCACACATCAGCTCGCATACGCACAGTTCACCCTGACTGGCGATCAGCAGTGTGGCGCGCACGCGGGTCTCGTCAGCCAGGCTTTTGAAGAGTTCGGGAGGGGTGATCACGTAGGCGGCTCATTACATGTGGATGGCCGAATATACGGATATCCATATGTTGTGAGCAAGCTTGAATTTGCGAATGGGGGGCGGGGCGCTTGAATCCCCCGCCCGAAACCTGTCCTCAGCGGTTCTTGATCAGGATCGAAAAATTCAACGCAGCTGCGACGCACAGCCAGGCAAGATAAGGAAACAGGATCAAACCGGTGATCACGTCCAGCTGCAACGCCAACACCACCATCGCCGCGACCACCAGCCAAAGCACGGCCAAAATCACCATCGCCGCGAAAATCTTGTGGGCGCCGAAGAACACCGGTGTCCACAGCGTATTCAGCGCAATCTGTGCGGCCCATAACGCCAGAACTGTCTGGCTGCCGGGGATCAAGCTCAACCGGTAACCGGCCCAGGCGAGCAGCAGGTAGATTGTCGTCCACGCGACCGGGAACAACCAATTGGGTGGCGTGAAGCTCGGTTTGGCCAGCGCTTCATACCAGTCGCCCGGTTTGAACATCACGCCGGTGGTTGCCGCAGCAGCGCAGGCCAGAAGGAAAATAAAGAAAGTCATCACCAGTCCTTAGCTGAAATCAGCTGTCCGCTTTTGAAAAGCCATGTCGGCAGTCTTAAAGACACAGACCGTTTCGCTAGCGGAAAAGTTTGGATCGAGGCGAGACTTGTTCTCGACTCTCAGTGCAGGACTCTGCGGCTCTCGCCGATTCTGATGCGGTCAAGTGCGCGGTTCAACGCATCCAGCGCATCGAGAAGGGCTTTGGCTTCGGCTTCGCGGCCATCACCCCACAAGCGCTCGGCCATTTTGTTCAGCGCCTGGATCGAGCGCTCTATTTCGGCGGCGGTGGGGGTCTGGCTTTGCGGTGGCTTCTTCGGCATTTCGGTAACTCTCGGGCTGATGCCGCAAGCTTACAACGCGAACTGCCTGGTGCGAGCGCGTCCCTGCGCTGAAGCTGTTTAGAAGCTGTACTTGGCAGTCAGCATCATGTTGCGCGGGGAGCCATAACTGTCGCCGCCGTAATCCGCCGTGGTGGCAATCGACGAGTAGTAGCTGCGGTCGAAAATGTTGTTGGCGTTCAGTTGCAGATCCAGGTGCTGGTTGACGCGGTAGCCGGCCATCAGATCGGTAACCGCGTAGGCGCCTTGTTTGAGGCGGTTGCTGCTGCCATCAGCCAGTTCGATGTCGTTGTACATGCGGCTCTGCCACAAGATGTTGCCGCCCACGCGCAGTTTTTCCAGCGGACCCTGAAGGTGGTAGGTGGTGGTCAGTTTGAACAGGTGCTCCGGGGTATCGGTGTCGAACTGTTTGTTGATCTTCTGCGGATTTTCCTGGTCCTTGATGGTGTGCGTGCGGGCGTAGGTGTAGCCAGCGCCGACCTGCCAATTGTCGGTGAGCGCGCCTTGCAGTTCGAAGTCGATACCCTGGCTGCGGATCTCGCCGGAGCTTTCATAGCAGGCAGACTGCGGGCAATTTGGCACGAACACTTGCACCGCGCGGTTTTCCTGATCCACGCGGAACACGGCGAAACTGGCATTCAGCGCGCCGTCAAGGTATTCGCCCTTGATGCCGACTTCGTAGTTTTTGCCGGCAATCGGTTTGACCGGTGTGCCCGAAGTGTCCTTGTTGCTCTGTGGAGTAAAGATGTCGCTGTAGCTGGTGTAGAGCGAGTGATGCTCGTCCAGTTCGTAGATCAGACCGGCGTAGCGCGTGACGTTGCGCGTGACCTTGTAGTCGCCATCGCCATCACGGTTGTCGTAGTCATACCAGTCCAGACGCCCGCCGAGAATCAGTTTGAGCGGATCGGCCAGGCTCAGGCGGGTGGTCATGTACAAACCGTCCTGCGTGGTAACTTCGCGCGTGTTGTCGGTGTGGGTGAAGTTCGGCTTGCCGGCGTTGATCGGCCAGTTGGTGTCGTACGGGTCGTAGTTGTGGGTGGTCATGTCGTAGATGCGCTTGCTTGCGCCGACCACCAGTTCATGGCTACGCCCGAATGCTTCGAATGGACCGCTGAAGAACGCGTCCAGACCTGCCTGATTTTCATCGTGGGCCGACTGGTAAACAGTGCGCGCCAGCGTGTTGTTGACCCAGCGCGACTGATAGGAACCGGAGAACAGCGCGTTCTGTTCGGAGTAATTTGCGTTGACCTGCAGCTTCCAGTCATTGGCCAGTTGCTGGCGGACCTCGGCGAACAGCGTGTTGATCTCCTGATCCTTGTTCTCCCACTTGGTGCCCGGGTTGTACGAACGCGGCAGGTCGAGGTGATGGCCATCCTGGCCGATCATCGATGAGCCCCAGAAGTAGTTGGTCTTGTCTTTCTGGTGCGAGAAACCCAGGGTCAGCGTGGTGTCTTCGCTCAGGTCGGCTTCAGTGATGGCGTAGAACAGATCGTGTTGTTCCTCGACGTCATCGATGAAGCTGTTTGTGTCCTGATAAGACGTGACTACTCGACCGCGCAGGGTGCCGCTGTCATTCAGCGGGCTGGAGGCGTCGATTTCGCCGCGATAGTTGTCCCAGGTCCCGGCTGCGCCCGTCAGGGTGACTTTCTGCTCGGCCAGTGGGCGTTTGCGCACCATGTTGATCGCCGCCGAAGGGTTGCCTGCGCCGGTGACCAGACCGGTGGCGCCGCGCACAACTTCTACCCGATCAAACATCGCCAGATTCGGCTGGGCGCCCACGGTTACACCGTTGTAGCCGCTGGGAATGCCGTCGTACATGATGTTGTCGATGTCGAAACCACGCGCGGTGTACGACTGGCGACCGGGACCGCTGGAGAAATTCAGGAACAGCCCCGGCGTGTATTTGACCACGTCGTTGATGCTGGTCATCGCCTGATCGTCCATGCGCTGGCGGGTGATGACCGTCACGGCTTGCGGCGTTTCACGCAAGGTCAGCGGCAACTTGGTCGCGGTGGCCATGGTGCCGGTGGTGTAGGAGTTGGAGCCTTCGGTGGTGCTGCCCAATTGATTCGAGGTGATTGCGGTCGCGCCGAGTTCGAGGACGGCTGGCGGGGCGCTGTCCTGGACCGGACTGCCTTCTTCGGCCAGTGCCGGAGTGATGATCGCCATGCAGACGGCCATGGACAGGAGATTGCGTGACGGATTGAAACGGCAATGCGAGGCGGGGCGCGACATGATTACTTCCTGACTTCTAACTAAGAGTAATGGAGCTAATGCGAATCATTACTATTAATTGTGTCAGGGTTTTTTACAGTGACAAAGGCATTCGTGAAAAAAATGTGAACTGGAAGCGGGAACTGGCGCTTTCGCCTGATGAACTCAAGCGAAAGCTTTGAGGGCATTTACGTCGGTGGAGCGCCTACGCCTGATCCAGCGTCTCCGCCACGCCTTGCTCCTCACCCAGAAAACCACCGCTTTGATGCTGCCACAGCCGCGCGTAGGTGCCGTTCTTCGCCAGCAATTCAGCGTGGGTGCCTTGTTCGATGATGCAGCCCTCATCCATCACAATCAGCCGATCCATGGCCGCGATGGTCGACAGCCGATGGGCGATGGCGATCACGGTCTTGCCCTGCATCATTTCATCGAGGCTTTCCTGAATGGCCACTTCGACCTCGGAATCCAACGCGCTGGTCGCCTCGTCGAGCAACAGGATCGGCGCGTTCTTGAGCATCACCCGGGCGATGGCGATGCGTTGGCGTTGGCCACCGGAAAGTTTGATACCGCGCTCGCCAACAAGCGTGTCATAGCCGGTATGGCCATTCTGGTCGCTCAGTTGCTCGATGAAACCGGCGGCCTGCGCATTCGCCGCAGCAGCACGCACCTGGGCGTCGGTGGCATCCGGGCGACCGTAGGCAATGTTGTCGCGAATGGAGCGGTGCAGCAGGGAAGTGTCCTGAGTGACCATGCCGATAGTGCTGCGCAGGCTGTCTTGAGTCACTTGCGCGATATTCTGTCCGTCGATGCGAATTTCACCGCTGTTTACGTCATAGAAACGCAGCAGCAAATTGATCAGCGTGGATTTACCGGCACCGGAACGGCCGACCAGACCGATTTTTTCGCCCGCACGAATGTTCAGGTTGAGGCCGTCGAGTACCTGGCGTTCACCGTTGTAATTGAAGCTGACATTGTCGAAAGTCACCGCGCCGCCCGCGGGCACCAGCACGCCGGCGTTCGGCGCATCCTGCACCTTCGGGCCGCGGGTCAGGGTGGCCATGCCGTCCTGTACGGTGCCGATGTTTTCGAACAGTGACGTCATCTGCCACATGATCCAGTGCGACATGCCGTTGATGCGCAGCGCCATGGCAGTAATCGCCGCCACCGCACCGGTGCCGACTTCGCCCTGATGCCACAGCCACAGCGCATAGCCGCCAGCGCCAAGGATCAACCCGACCACCAGCGCCTGATTGACGATCTCGAACTGACTGACCAGACGCATCTGCTTGAAACCGGTCTGTTTGAAATCCTCCATCGCCGCGCGCGCAAAGTGCGCCTCACGTTTGGAGTGCGAGAACAGTTTCACAGTGGTGATGTTGGTATAGGCGTCGGAAATCCGTCCGGTCATCGACGATCGCGCATGCGCCTGTTCTTGGCCGACTTTGCCCAGGCGAGGCACGAAGTACAGCATGGCCAGCCCGAACAAGACGATCCAGCCAAGAAACGGCAGCATCAGTTTCAGGTCAAAGGCGCCGGCTAGCGCGATGATCGCAATGAAGTAAACGCCGATGCCCGGGGCGATTTCGATCAGGGTGAACAGCACTTCGCGCACCGACAGTGCGGTCTGCATCACCTTGGTCGTGACCCGGCCGGAGAACTCATCCGAGAAAAACGAAAGGCTTTGCCGCAGCATCAGCCGATGGAAATCCCAGCGCAGCCGCAGCGGCAGATTGATCGCAAGAATCTGGTGCTGAACCATGGTGCGCAGCGCCACCAGCCCGATGCTGGTCAGCAACACAATGCCGATACCCCACAGTACTCGACGTTCTTCCTGCCCGTTGATATCGCCGCCGGCCTTCCAGGTCGAGAGCAGATCCACCACTTGCCCGAGGAAGGAAAACAGCCAGGCTTCGTAGATCGACACACTGGCACTCAACAGCGCCAGCAGCAGCACATAACCGCGCGCACCGCGTGTGCAGGCCCACAGAAAGCGCATCAGGCCGTCGGGCGGTGGCGGCGTTTCGTCGGGGGGGAATGGGTCGAGTCTTCGTTCAAACACGCGAAGCATTGTGGTCTCCGAAAAGGGCAGGTTGAGGGATTCTGCCATTGAACGAAGACATCTCGAAGAAATTGCGTGTAGCCAGCCCCGCTCCATGCCTCCGGGGTCTATCTGATCG
The DNA here is from genome assembly GCF_049896625.1 of Pseudomonas sp. TWP3-1. Taxonomy (NCBI): domain Bacteria; kingdom Pseudomonadati; phylum Pseudomonadota; class Gammaproteobacteria; order Pseudomonadales; family Pseudomonadaceae; genus Pseudomonas; species Pseudomonas sp. TWP3-1. The sequence goes on along the minus strand of NZ_JAFCUQ010000001.1, from coordinate 386,220 downwards.
CCCCCGGAGTCAGCACTACTGCATGCAGGTCAGCGCGACTCGCTCATAGTTAAGTGCCTCATCGCGCGGAGGCAGCGAGTAGGTCGCCTGACATTGCTTGCCGGCCCATTTAATCGTCAGCGTTGCACTCTGGTCTTGCACCAGGGCCAGAGCTTTGCCGGAAGGGTCGGTAATTGCGATCTGTTTCCCCGCCGCATCCTCCAGCGCTGCACCAAACGGCAAGCGATTGTGCGCGGTGTCGAACAGCTCGAATTGTACCCGGCGCCCGGTCTGCGAAAGGTAGCGCACCAGAACCGCTGCGCCACGGCGCGGTACGACTTGTTGGGTGGCGTTTTCGATCTCGACATTAGCGCCCAGGTCGCGGGTGTCCAGGCTGATCCAGTTGACCCGGTAGGGTTGCGTGTTGGGGATCACGGCAAAACCGTTGCGGCCGGTTTCGGTGCCGCTGTAACTGCCGATCTTGACGCCAGCCGGTACGTCCGGCACTTCGGCCAGGGCGAAGGTTTCGCCGAGGGTCTGGCCCAGGTTGATACCGCCGGCATGCGCGACGACCGAACCCGCCAGGCTGAGGTTTTGCGAGGTGTAGCCGCTTCCCTGGCTGTAGCCGGCGTTGACGTCGACAAAAGAATTACGCGTGCTGATGCTCGCCGATCCCGAATTGCCGCTGGTGCTGTTGTTGCCCGCTTGAACCGAGTAATAGGTGTCGCTGTTCTCCGACAGATAGCCATTCACGCCCAATTGGGTGTTGTCGCCGGATTTCTGGCTGGTGGTCGAGAGGAATGCGCGCGGTGCGCGAGGCGTCGAGCCCAGCGGGAATGACAGCGACAGGCTTAGCTGAGTGTCGTTGTTCGACGGCCCGGAATTACCGACATCCTTGGTGTGCATCACGCCGAGGTTGTACGTCATATCGCGCCAGTTGTTGCTGTAACCGGCGGACAGACTTTGCGATCCGCCACGCCCCCAATAGCGCTGGTCGGTGGCATTGAGGTACACGTTGCCGAATCGCTGGTCGCGGCCAAGGCTCTGGCTCACGGTCAGGTCGGTACGCGTCTTCGAGTTGCCGCGCCGTTGCTCTGTGGCACTTTCATCTTCAATGTGATCGGTCAACGTCCGATAACCCTCGGTGGAGTAGCGATAGGCGGCGAGGGTGAAGTTGGTGTCGGTGCCGGTGAAAGTTTTCGCGTAGAGCATCCGCAGGCTGTTGCCCTGGGTGGTCTGGCCACGTGCCTGGCTGGAAGAGTGGGTGACATCGAACGACACCGCGCCGAACGAGGTGTTACGGCCCATGCCCAGCGACATCGCATTGAAGTTGTCGCTGGTCTGCACGCCGAGAATACCGGTCATGTTGCTGCTCATGCCGTAGGCCAGGGTGCTACTGATGAACTGCGGCGAGGCCAGTCCTTCGCTGTTGCTTTTGTATTTGCCGGCCGAAACGCTGTAATTGATCTGACCCTGACGCACCATGATCGGCAGGCTGGAAAACGCCTGTACGGTTTCGCGCCGACGGCCATCGGCCTCGATGATTGTCACCTGCAGATCACCGTTGGAGCCGCTGGGATAAATATCGTTGATCTCGAACGGGCCGGGCGGCACGTTGGTGGTGTAAAGGATGTAATCGTTCTGCCGAATCTCGACCGTCGCATTGCTCTCGGCCACGCCACGAATCACCGGCGCATAGCCGCGCTCGCTGTCGGCGCGCATGCCTTCATCGGAGCTCAACTTGAGGCCGCGATAACGCACGCTGTCGAACAGTTGCGAGTCGGAGAAAATATCGCCGGCGCTGAACTGACCCTTCAACGCGGTCACGTCATGCTGCAGATAAGTGCGGTTGCTGTGGAAGGTATTGGGCTGGCCGGTGCGGCTGCTGAAGTTCGATTCATTACGCAGGCGCCAGGCGCCCAGATTGACGCCGTTACGCAGCCCGAGATTGTTCGAAATCGTCGTGCCGTTGTCGGTGTTTCTGCGGTTGCTACTTAACTGATAGTTGATGAACGCGGCAGACACGCCGGCATCCCACAGCGCAGGATCCACGTAACCGTGCATCCCGCGTTGCATGGCAACCTGCGGCACGCTGATCGACAGTCGCAGCCGCGCAGGGTCGTAATTGACCTTGGCCTGATCGATCAGGCTCGGCAGGTCGTAACAGGCCTCAGGCACGCCGGGTTGCAACTGGCCGGCTGCTTCCAGTCGGCTCATATTGATGCCCAGTTGTTGCAACATATCCAGGGTCAGACAGGCTTCAACCCGGCCGGTTTTTTCAACGCGACGAAAATCGATATCGCGGCGACCGACCAAGACTTCGTTGCTGTAAACGTCAACCCGGTAATTGCCGGGTAATACGCGGTTGGCCGACAACAACAAATCCAGGTCGACAGACGACCCGACACCCTGCAGGAACGAGGTGTTGAATTGGTTATCTTGTCCCTGGTTCGTTAGAACGACCGACTCGCTTGCATTCGCAAGTTGGGGCACGCCAACGATTATCGCCAGATACAGCGCGTTTAATCCCGGATTGATTGCAAGGCAATGTGGAGGATTAAAGTTGAAAATGCCGCGTGGGAATAAATACATGCCCAGCCCTATATTGCTACAGAGGACAAAAAGATTAATTAGTTATTAAAATCAGGTGGTGTCGCGACGCGCGAGTTACTCTTCGCCAGTTGATTGCGCTGGTTTGGCGCTGATTGCGCTATCGTGATTGAGCATCGCCGTGTAGCGATCTTGCGCGCCGTAGTCGTTGATACTGGAGAAGTTCAACAATGAATAATGCGAGGCGCTTGCAAGTTTAAGTTTCAGGGTTTTGCTTTGACCCGGTGCAATCATCATTGAGTCGACCAGAAGTTCATTTGTGGAACCTGAGCGAACAGTCACGTCTGACATGGACACGTGATAGAGGCCTGGATTGCTGATCGTCAATGTGGCGTGACGTCCTTGCTCATGTATTTGCCACAGCAGTTGTGTCGGAGCGAGATAAGCTTTCGCTGCAAGGCCGGCAGGCCGGAAAAACACTTTGATACGCTGGCGTACAGCCAACTGCAGGGTGTTTTCTTTCTTGGCTGTTTGCGGGATTTCCTGCACGTTGAGCCATACCACTGATTCTCTGTCGGTGGGCATGCCCGTGCCTTCATAAATCACCCGCAGCAGTTGCTGCTCCCTGGACTGGATTCTTGCCAACGGCGGGGTCACGGCGAAAGGCACAGCGTCGCCAGCGTCGTTATCAATCCAGGACTGGATCAACAGGTCGTCGCCATTGTTGCTGACTTTGATGCTGGCTTCCTTGTGTTCACCATCGAACACAAGTCGGGTCGCGCTTAATGAGATACCGGCACCTGCTTGAGGCGTGATCAACGCGCAGTGCAAGCCCAGACATACGCAAAGGAAATGACGAATTAACATGGGTAAACCGCCTGATATTCAAAAAAGGCGGGACGATCACGTCCCGCACAATGTCAGCCCGGAGCCTCGATTACTCGTATTGCAGAGTAAACGGCAGGGTGGCATCGCCACGGCCGGCAACTGCCGTTTTAGGATCGGCAGTGGTCACGTAAGCGGCAGAGAATTTCAGCGTGGTGTCGCCATCCTGCAGGTTGTTTTCAATTCTGGCGGCGGTCGGGGAGCTCAGGTCGATCAGCTCGCCCTGGGCGTCGAGCAATGCAATACCGATGTTTTTCGCTGCACCCACACCCGGGATCAAATTAAGCACTTTAGTGCCGGGGAAAATGCCCGAACCACCGCTCTTGGTCGGTTCGAAGATCATCGCTACTTTTGTACCGGCGTTGCAGTTGATTTTCATATCAAAGTTTTCGACACTCAACTTGCCGCTGCCTTTCGGTGCAGCCGCGGTGCCCATGTCTTTGATGGAAACGTCGCCCATCGCTACCGAGATGGTTTTACCCGGGCCTGCGTCTTCGATCGAGCAGGCGTCATTGTTGATGGTGCCTGTGAAGTTAATAGTGCCGCTGCCCGCTTTGGTCGGGGTTTCAGCGGCAAAGGATTGACCCGCCACAGCGAGCATGGAAAGTGTCAGCAGAGTCAGCGAAAGCTTTTTCATTTCAATATCCATCAGGTCGGAGATAAGTTGTGTTCTAAAACACGACCGAGAATATAAAACGGGTGTGATGGGGTGCCCATCAGACGATTCTTAGAGTCCGGGCTGGATTCGGATAGTTGCGTAATCTCAAGAGGCCGATCACGCTACTGGGTGTATTTCGCAGAACCATTAGTTGAAAACATTGGTTTCCAGGCAATACGTCAGCAGATCCTGGTCACTGCAAACATCCAGCTTGCGCATGGCCGCAATCTTCTGCGTGCTGATGGTTTTTGTACTTCTGTTAAGGCTGCGGGCAATCGTGGTGACGCTCTGCCCGGCGACAAACATGCGCAAGATTTCGAATTCCTTGGGCGACAGCCGCGACAGCCTTTCATCCAGCGCAACATTCGGTTCCATCACGCACGTTGGCGTCGGCTTGGCGCTGTTGAACGGGCGACCTTGCGCCACAGCCATCAACGCCAATTGAATTTCGTCATGCAACTGGCTTTTTTGAATGACTCCGACGACGCCCAACTCATACAGGCGCGTCAGGATCAACGGGCTGGAGATCATGGTCAGTACCAGGACTTTCACATCAGCGAAATGCCTGAGCAGGTATTCCACCAGTTTCAATCCATCGCCGTAAGGCGAGTCGGCGGGCATGTTGAAGTCGGTGATCACCAGGTCGACCGCTTGACGCTTGAGCAGCTCGATCAGCTCGTTCGAGCAAACCGCTTCACCCACGACGCGAAATCGCTCATCGCGCTCTATCAGCTCACGTACGCCCAGTAATACGATGGGGTGATCATCGGCGATCACGACGTTGAGTTTTGCCATGTTCGGCGTTCCCTGTTTATTGTTGAATGCATACGGATTACGCCAACGCGTCGAGCATTGCTGCCAGTCGCTCCAGCATAGCGCTGATCTCTGTAGCCAAGGCCGGAGTGAGAGGGTGACCATCGAGGCGGCTCTCAAGGTTGATGCACGCGTCTGCCAGGCTGCCGGCCTGCACGGCGCCCAAAGCTCCGGCCATGCCATGCAGATGTTGGCCAAGTGCCGCCGCGTCGTTCTCTTGAAGTGCTGCCGTGACCTTGTCGATGTCCTGCTGCATGGTGCTGAAAAACAAGACACGCATTTTTGCTGACAACTGCGGCTGATCAAAGCCAGGCTTGACGTGCGTGGGCCTGTGAGGATCGGCCGCCGGCGAAGTTTCGGCGACTTTGCAATGTTTGAGCAGTTGCGTTCGCAGTGTCTGCAGGTTTAATGGCTTGACCAGCCACGCATTCATGCCGACCGTTGCACAACGTTCGCCTTCATCGCGCAGGGCATTGGCGGTGATGCCGATAATCGGCAGATCGGCGTCGTTCTCGCGCAGCGCTATGGCGAGTTCATAGCCATTCATCACCGGCATGTTTACGTCCGTCAGCACCATGTCGAACAAGCCTGGCAGCCATTGGTGCAGGGCTTGTTCGCCATCGGCGGTGGCGACAACCGTGCAACCGAGCGCTTCCAGTTGCTCTTTGATGATTGCCCGATTGATCGGGTTGTCTTCGGCAATCAGGATATTCAGATCCAGCCGCCGGGCTTGCTCCGTGAGCGCAGTGCGGCTGTGCTCGCCCACGCCTTGTTGCGCGAAGCTGACCGCCCAGGCCATCGCCCGGATATCGTGCGCATCGACCGACCAGCCCTCGGCGGTGTACTCCGCCGGGTTGGCCCCGGCGCTGGTGGCAATCACGCGTGCGCCGCTCCATGCGGTTTGCGCGGACGGCAGCACATCCAGCAACAGCGCTGAAGTGCCGGGCAGTTGTTTTGCGTCCGGGCCGAGGATGCGCGCTTCCTGCCCCAACCGGCTGAACCAGTTGCACACATGTTGCGCCAGTTCCGGTGCCGGGGCCTGTACGTAAAGCGGCGGCGCATCAGGTGCGAATTCGGGGCAATCGCTCAACTGACCTTGTGCGCAAGCGAGATGCAATTGCAGCGAGAAACTGCTGCCCAGTCCGGGTTCGCTGACCACCTTCAATTGCCCGGCCATCAGTTCGCACAGCCACCAGCAAATGGCCAGGCCGAGGCCGGCACCGCCTTCGCTGGAGGCATCGCGGACCTGATAGAACGGGTCGAACAATTGGCTTTGCTGGGCCTGGGAAATACCGATGCCTGAATCGCTGACCTGCCATTGCAGATTGGCGCCACCGGCGTGGAGATCCAGTAGCCGCAGTCGCAAGACCACGCGGCCGTTGTCGGTGAACTTGATGGCGTTGCTCAGCAGATTATTCAGAATCTGCCGGATGCGCAGCGGATCGCCCTGCACCCGGTCCGGTATCGACGAATCAATGCACGCATAAAGCTGCAAACCCTTGGCCTCTGCGAACGCACTGTAGGTGCGCAAGGTGTCTTCGGTCAGCTCTAGCGGACAGAAGTCCTGAGCTTCGATGGTCATTTGCCCGGATTCGATTTTTGACACGTCGAGCACGTCGCTGATCAGTTGAAAAAGGGTGGCAGAAGAGCGCTGAATGGTGCGCAAGTATTCCTGTTGACGCGGCCCCAGATCGGTCAGACCCAGCAGTTCGAGCGTACCCAGTACACCGTACAGCGGCGTACGGATTTCATGGCTCATGGTCGCGAGAAAGCGCGTTTTCGCCTCGTTCGCCGAGTCGGCTGCACGCAAGGCTTGCTCCAGTGCTGCGGCATCATCGATGTGCCGGGTGACGTCATGAAATGCGCAGATCCACACATCTTCGCCATGGTAGCGAGCGCCGACCACTCCCACATGCAGATGGCGACCGTCAATTTCCAGGTCGGTCTGGCCGGGGCTGGTCAATGGGTGTTTCTGGTCGAGAGCGGCGATCAGTTGGTCGCTTGGTTGCCACTCTAGAATGCGCTGGTTTTCCAGCATTACCTGATGATCACTGCAACGCACCACACACAGCCCGGTGGGTGCAGCGTCGATGACCGCGCGGCTGAATGCCTGGCTTTCGGCAATGCTCCGGTGCGCTTGATGGGCTGGCAGCACCACGCGGATTTTGTACCAGCGGTTGAAGGCCAGGCCGCCGGCGATAGTGGCAAGCATCAACGTCAAGACGCCGAGCAACGGCCGCCACGCGTAGTCAATGAAGCTCTTGAAGCCGATGACGTACACGGCGGTCCAGCGTTGCGGGCCGGCACTGGAAATCTTGAACACCAGACCATCGAGGCGCACGTGCAGCCCCTCGCTCAACGCACGGTCGAGCTGCCCGCTGCCGATCAACAGGCTGCCGTTGGGCGCGGTCAGGCTGAAGCTGTCGTAAATCGACCACTTCATGATGCGCTCGATGTCGTTGATCTGGTTCAGGTTCATCAGCGACGCCACGACCACCCATGCACTGGCGCCGTCGATGGCCAATTGCGCCGCAGGCAATTCGATATTGACGTAGCCCAGAACCGTAGGCGGTTGAGCCTCATTCGATGCAGAGCCATAACGTATCCAGTGGACTTGATTGTCCAGCGGGCTGGAGTTGGAGGCATGCAGTCGTTCCCGCACCTGCTTCATCACAGGCTGGAACTCGCCGCCCTGGATCTGACCGGCACCGCGCAACTGGCCCACCGCTGGTACGGTGATATCAAAGTTGTTCGGCATGTTGAACAGGAATACCTGAGGTGACTGATAATACGATGCCGACCAGAATGCGCTGTAGTAACTGGCCAGGTGCGCACCCAATGCAAAGACTTTGTGTCGTTCACTGCGATGAATCGATAGCGGATTGATGTTCACGCTGAAGGGCAGGGAGAGCGGCAGCTCCTGACCTTTGAAGATCTCCTGTCCTTCTGCGGGTAGCGCTTGCTCCACAATCATGCGCAACTGATGAGTATCCAGCGGCAAGCCTTTGGCACTTTGAGTGGCGAGCGCACTGAGAAAGACTTCCTGTTCCTCGATGTTTTCCATCAGACGCGCGAAGTGAAACCGCACCGTGTCACGCTGTTCCTCAATCATGCGATTGAGGCCCCAGGCAGTCAGGCCGACCAGTATCGATGCGAGGCCGCACAGCACCACCAGACCCTTGTTCATCCGTAGTGAGCTGCTGGTCAGTTTCTGCAAAAGCGCGTTCGCGTGCGTCATTGGGCAGGTCTGCTGAAACTGCGTCGATAGACTGTGGGCACCATCACCTCCGATGAAAACACCATTGTACGCAAGGGTCAGTCAGCAACAGCCGGGCCGTCCTGAATCAGCAACTGCTGAAACACGGATGACGACACTGCGTGCGAAATGAGAAACCCCTGTACCTGAGTGCAGTTGATTTTACGCAGCAGGGCCAGTTCTCGTGCGGTTTCGACGCCTTCTGCCACCACCGTCAGGCCAAGCTGAAGGCCGAGTGCGACGATACTGGTGAGAGCCTGGGCCAACTCCTCGTTTTCGCTGCAGCCGTGCACCAGCGCCCGATCGATTTTCAGTTCGGTAAGGGGCGTCGAGACCAGGTTCATATACGAACTGTAGCCCTGACCGAAGTCGTCCTGCGACAGACCGAACCCCTTCATCCGTAACCGGCATGCACCGGCGTAAAAATTGCTGATGTCATCGGGCATCGAACATTCCATCAGCTCAAAGCAGATCATCGCCGGAACGCCGTGCTGCGCAATGACAAAATCGAGAATGCGGTCAGCCAGATCCGGGCTGTTCAGCAGGTGCGTGGGCAAGTTGATGGATACGGGAATCGCATAGCCTTTCGCGCCCCACAACTTTTGTGCCTTGATCGTATGCGAGAGGATTTGCCAAAGCAGGGATTCTTCCAGGTCGAACGCCTTGAGCGCCGGCAGAAAAGTTCCGGGTAACAGTACGCCGTGCTCGTGATGTATCCAGCGCACCAATGCCTCAGCGGCAACGATCCGGCCATTGGCAAGCGACTTTTTTGGCTGAAACCATGCCTGCAATTGACCATTGTCCAGTGCGGCGAGAATGCCCGGGCGATCGATTTTCGGACCGGCCTGGGGCAGGAGCGCGATAGCCTGGCGCAGATTGCCCAATTGGTCCGTGAGGGTGCGCAAGGCGTGGCTCTTGACCGGTTTGGAAATCAGACCGATGACGCGCACGCCCAGATTGCGCGCGGCGAGGCTGGCGCTGGTCAACATCCGACGTGACGCGACACTCATGATTGCCAGCGCAGGTCGTGAGCCCGAAGCTGCCAGCCCCTGAATGAACTGCACGCCGTCCATGCCCGGCATGAGCAAATCGGTCAACACCAGATCGAAGTCACGGCGCTTCAGACAGTCCAGTGCCGCGCTGCCTTCCTCAGCAAATGCCAAGTCGAAGTCGCCGAGTTCACTTAACAGATTTTGTAGATACAGTTGCTGGAATGGATGATCTTCAACGATCAGGATGCTAAGTGGTTTCATTGGGGATTCTTTCGTAGGGCGCCAGTTGGTTGTGCAGAGCCTGCAACGTGAAAGGTTTAACCAGACAATCGTCCATCCCAGCCGCCAGGCAGAGGGCTTCCTCGCCGCGCATGGCGTTGGCAGTTGCACCAATGATCGGCACCTTGCAGCCCAGACGACGTAACTCGCGAGCCAATTCGTAGCCGTTTTTTTTCGGCATGTTGACGTCGCTCAACACAACATCGAAGCGTCCCGCGTGCCACATCGCCAAGGCTTCCTCGCCGTTGCCGGCCAGCTCCGCCGTGCACCCCAGTTCGTGCAGTTGGTCATGCAGGATCAATTGGTTGATCACGTTGTCCTCTGCCACCAGCACATGCAGATGCAGTTTTTTCATCTGCAGTTGGGGATTTACCGTGTCCGGTTCGATGGCAGGCAACCCTAGGGCGCGGCCGAGCGCTTGGCGAATGGCATTCAAGTGATTGATGTTGACTGCCCAACCGCCCGAGCCGGGTTGCGGTTCGTTAAAGCCATCACCGGTGGCCAACACCAGCGGTCCTGACCATTCAGGGACCAGACGCTTGTCAAAGCGACCGGGGTGCAGTTCGAGCAATACGGCTTGCTGGTTTTTCATGCCGGGTGATGGCCGTTCCAACTGAGGGCGAGCACCCCAGCGGCGTAGCCAGCCGCTGATGGCTTCGGCCAGTTCGCGAACGGGCGAGACGACGAAAATCACTTTCGACGGCAATGCCGGCAAATCATGCGGCAGGGCCGAATGCACAGGCTGCTCCAGCGAAAGATCCAGAGAAAAACTGCTGCCGAGTCCGGGTTCGCTGACCACGCGGATGCTTCCGTTCATCAAGTGGGTCAGACGCTGGCAGATCGGCAACCCCAGTCCAGTTCCAGCGATCACGTTAGTGTGGCCACGCGACTGATAGAAGGGTTCGAAGATTTGCGCCTGGTCTTCCTCGGTAATGCCTTTGCCGGTATCCGAAACCTGCCACAACAGGTTGGTGCGTTCACCGTCCCGACCAAGCACGCTCACACGCAGGACGATGCGGCCGGCATCGGTGAATTTCAGCGCATTGTTCAGCAGGTTGTAGAGAATCTGCCGGATGCGCGACACATCGCCGATCACCCGCTCCGGCGACTTCGCATCAATCACGGCGTACAAATCCAGACCTTTGCCATGGGCGGCTGCGGCGTATCCTTGAATCACCTCGTGGACGAGTTCAAGCACGCTGAACTCCGTCAGTTCCAGCGCCAGTTGCCCGGCTTCGATCTTCGACACATCGAGCACATCGCAAATCAATTGCAACAGCGTTGCGGAAGACCCTTCAATGGTGCGCAGATAGTCGGTCTGCTGCGCATTCAGTTCGGTTCGGGCGAGTAACTCGAGGGTGCCCAGCACGCCATACAGCGGCGTGCGTATTTCATGGCTCATGGTGGCCAGGAACAGAGTTTTCGCTTCATTTGCGGCATCGGCTATTTGCCGCGCCTGATCCAGCGCTTCTTCAATCTGAGTGCGCGTGCTGATGTCGCTGAAGGCGCAGAGCAACACGTCCTCGCCCTTGTAACGAGTGGGCGCGCAGCTCAGGTACAGGTGGCGTCCGTCGGCGGCTTCGAAGTAATCGGTGACTTGCGGATTCATCTCGTCGAACGCCTGGTAGATCCAGCGCCGGCTAAGACGCTCACGCTCACCACTTGGGCCCAGCCATTGCTCTGACAAGGTGTTTTCCAGCACCACCTGGCCGTTGGCCCGACGCAATACGCACAGCGCAACCGGTGCGGTCTGGATCACGTCGCTGCTGAACAGTTCGCTTTCGACCAGCGCCTGAATGCGACTGATGGTGGGCGTAATAAAGCGGTATTCAAGGCGTCGAATCACAACCCACATCATGCTGATGCTGAACAGGCAAAACAGCAGGGCGCCACCCACTCGCGGCCACAGCGCGATCAGCACATCCTGTAAATCGATCGAGTAAACCAACTGCCAGTCGGAAAACTTCAGTTGTTTGCGCATCACCAGATTTTCGGGCAGCCAGTTTCTGCCGACAAAGCCAAAGAAATTCTGCCGCTGCATTTGCATGAGATTGCGACACAGCTGTACAGGTTGGCTGTTGCTGAACACCAACATTCCGTTGGGGTGAAACATCATGAACTGCCCGGCGCTTTGATCATCCAGCGCATGCGAGACTTCGCGGCCATCCATCTCAAGACCCAGCCAGCCGGAGTCGAGGTCCTGCGCATCGAGCCGGATAAACATGTAAAGCTGCGAATGGCTGGGCGATTGTTCGGTCAACCACAGTTCGTCCATCGCATTGCTGTTGTCGCGTTTCAATGCCTGCAAGCGATCGAGCATCGCTTGAGGGAAATCAGCGCGTATCGGGGTGGCCGTATAAAGCCTTTTCACCTGAAGGTCGTTGCCACTGCTGACGTACAGCAGATTGACCTGCTTGCTGGTCAGGTATTGCCGGATCCGCTCGGTAAGCCAGATGCTCCATTGCTTACCGCGCGTGGTGCCGAGCAATAGACGGACTTCTTCCGGCGAGACGAGCTGTTTCGAACCATTGGACTGGCGGATGGCCGACAGGCTCAGGCTCTCGAGCAGCGCCTCGCGCGTGGTGAAAAACGTGTGGGCTTCAGCGATCGCACTGCTCATAAGGCTGCGCCTGCGCGACACTTCGGCATTGAACGTCAGCAGCAAAAAACTGTAGACACCGCTCAGAATGCCGACGAGCAAGACCACACCGAAAATACGCAACAATCGTCGCGCAGCGTTTGGTGTGGAGAGGAGGGGATTTATCTGGTGAAGGTAGTTCTTCAGTTTCATCTGGTTACCCTAATGAGGGTAGGTTTGGATGTGTATCAGACGATTCCTAAAGTGCTGGAGCCAGTTCATTTAAGAATCGTCTTATCGCTCGGGCCAATTGTTCGCATGTAATGTGGGTAAAAGGCCGGAGGTGTTGTGTAGATGAAAAGCATTGTGTCTGTAAGTAAGTGTAGGGGGTCTTATCAAACAATCATAAAGTTGTTGGTGGCTTTAAATTTTTCAATCATAGCTGGTCAGGCCAATGCGGGCTGCGTTCTTTCTATCGGTTCCACGGCGCAAATAAGCTATTTTATACCCCAAACTATTGCGATACCCGCTGATACGCCAGTTGGGACTCTTCTCCATACATCGGAATCTTCAACATCAGCTCATGTGAGAGTTAGATGTACGGGTACCTATAACAGAGGGTTGAAAGGGGAGCGAGGTGCAGTGGCAAATAACGGAATACTTCCTTTCGGCGAGTCAGGGCTTGGGTATAAACTTTATTCTGCTGTAAGTCCGGCGAATGGGAATAGTGATAGCATTTATCCAAATCCCACTTCTGGTCCGGATTTGGGAACCAAAAATCCTTTTACTCTAGAAATCTACAAAATTGGCCCGATCAAAGGCTCTATAATTCCCGCAGGGGCGTTCGCGAGCTTCTATGGTGATTCGGTGAAAATGTATACCGCGAGTCTCGCCAGTGATGTTTATATCAATCAGAGCAGCTGCGAAGTACCCGACGTCACAGTGCAGATGGGTAATCAGCTGGCGTCTGATTTTACCGGCATTGGCGTGACCGTAGCTGCAAGAGATTTCTATATCGACTTGGTACGCTGTGGCTCAGGTATCAACAAAGTCACCTACATGCTGGATGGCGCTGACGGAAACTATTTTTCTGATCAAGGTGTTATAAAACTCGACCCGCAAAGTGTTTCCGGTGTAGGCGTGCAAATCAAGCGTGACGGCCATCCCGTTTCATTAGGGGCGTGGCTAACCGATTTTATCAAGCCGCAAATGGGCAGTAACCGGTACAGCTTTTCAGCATCTTATTATCAAGTAAGCAAGAACGTTTCGGTTGGGTCGGCAAATGCCTCGCTTAGAATAACGGTTAAATATTTATAGTGCTCGTCTCTGATACATGCGAGGCGTCGGTCTTGTAGTCCGGAATTAATGATTGGAGTATATTGGTTGAAAACCTCACATTGCATAATCGGAATCTTGCTGATTACGACGCTATTACTGTTGATTGAAATACCGATCGACACTTGGCTGACGTCGGCAACCCTGAGCCTGACACTTGGGGCCAGCGCACTGGTTTACATGGCGGCTTCCTGTCTGCTAGCCAGCCGCTGGGGGTTTATTGAGAGTCTGTTCGGCGGCCTGGATCGCGTCTATGAGGCACACAAGTGGCTAGGTATATGGGCTCTGGTATTCGCCACGTATCATTTTGTATTCAAGGCGGATCTCGATGTCTGGCACAGCGCATCTATCCTGGAATTACCCCGATACTGGACGCGACTGGTTCGCCAATTAAGCTATGTCGCATTGGGTCTGATAGTGCTACTGGCGCTGAACCGTCATATTCCTTACAGCCTGTGGCGATGGTGGCACAAACTCTCCGGCCCATTGTTCCTGCTCGTGATCTTGCATTGGCTCAGTTTCAGATCGCCGATCACCTTACTCAGCCCTTCGGGTATCTGGTTGACGCTGTTCTGCACACTGGGTGTGCTCGCTGCCCTCTACAAGCTGGTGCTCTATCCATTTGTTGCCCGTGCGGGCGAGTATCGAGTGACAGCCGTGCATAGAGAAAAAGATGCGCTGCATTTGACACTGCAGCCGACTCATAAAGGTTTTGAATTCAAAGCCGGGCAGTTCGCTTTTCTGGCAATGCAGGAAAAGGGCCTGCGCGAGCCGCACCCCTTCACGATAGCGAGCTCCAACGGTGCGGATGGGCAGATTGCGTTCATCATCAGAGGGCTGGGGGATTACACGAAAAAGCTCTGCGAATGCGCCACAGTCGGAATGCGCGCCACCGTCTATGCCCCTTACGGACGTTTTAAACGCGCCTCTCAGGCCGAGCGGGAAATCTGGGTCGGCGCAGGTGTGGGTATTTCGCCTTTCATTTCCTGGTTGCAGGACCCAGACGGCAAAGACTTCGAAAAAGCGACGCTGGTCTATTGCTTCACACCCGCGCGCGCCTTCCCCGCGCCCGAGGAGTTGCAAGTCATGACCGAGAGGCGTGGGGCGCAATTCGTGCGCAACGTCGGTGGTATCGAACAGCTAGCTGAAACCATCGGTCAGGCGGTGACCCAAACCGAACCGCGCAAAATCCACATCAGTTTTTGCGGTCCCAAAGGCTTGCTGACCAAGGTGCATGAGCTGATGGATATCAACCGGATCCCGAAAGCCAATCTGCACTTCGAAGTTTTCGAGTTCCGTTGATTTGCAGGGCTGGCGCTTGTAACGCTACACCGAGCTCCCCGCGGAGCTCGCGATTGACCAATTCCGGGCAAACCCCAGAAACGACAAAGCCCTGAATAATCAGGGCTTTGTCGGTACAAATATGGCGGAGGCGATGGGATTCGAACTCATGGACCTGTTACAGTCGACGGTTTTCAAGACCGCTATTCAAAGCCTTTAAAATCGCGGCGTACAGCGATTTTCCGTTCCATTACTTTTGTTTTTCGACACCCCTACAGACCGCGAATTATAAGGGGGGGCGTTTTGAGTTATGGAACGCTTTTTTTGGTTACTTTGAGGGTTTCGCGATGGCACCGACACGGCGATAAACGCGCTCGGTGATGTCGCCTTTCGTGTGCCCAAGCAACAAACTTGCGTCGCCCACATCGCTGATCTCTGACGCGGCCTTTGGGCGAATATCGCGGAACTGAAATTCCCCGATCCGGCCGGCGAGGAGATCGTCACCTTTCTCAAGCGCTTCCAGTTTTGCTTTCTCGCGCGCCGCATCCCACCGTTTTCTCAGCATCGTCGCCGTCATCCTCTTGCCGCTCCGGCTCACGATCAGATAGCTCGAAACCAGCAGAGTGTTTCGCTCTGTGATTTCCGCTATCAGCTTGCCCAGGCTGTTTGCCTCCCCGGCGGTGGTCATCTGGATGCGCAGTTTTTTGTGCGTCTTGTTCTGCTGCACCGTCAGGTATCCGCCCTCAACATCATCCTTCCTCATAACCAGCACATCTGCCGGCCGCTGTCCGGTCAGATAGGCCAGGTCCATCGCTTCTTTCAGCTCCTGAGCTGCCTTCTTGTAAACCGCATCCCACACCACATCATTCGCATAATAATCCCTCGGCGTCTCCTTGTTCTTGCGCACTCCTTGGCAGGGGTTTTCCTTCGTTGTCAGCCCCCATTCGCGGGCAATGTTGAAGACGTGCGAGAGGGTGGCGATCTCACGGTTCGCCCGCACCTTGGCCGAGCGAGCGTCCCGGTAGCCGGCAATGGTTGCCGGCGTGATCGAGTCAATCGGCGCGCCGTCGAACATCGGCCGGAGCTGCTTGATCTCCGCCAAGTTGTCCTTTTGCGTGCGCGGGGCCTTCTTGGGCACGATCTCGCGGATGTACCTGTCGAAAATGCCTTTCATCGTGCGCAAGTCGAGCGGCTTTTCCTTCGCCTCAAGTTCCGCCCATTTGAGCCTGGCTTTGTCGAGATCCTTGCCCAGCGGAATATCCTTCCCGAGTAGGTCGCGGTAGTAGTAGGCCGTCCAAACGCTGCCGTTTTTGCGTTTCCGTGAACGTTGGTACATCCGGGGCGGCAGGTGGTGGTGCTCGGTCTTGCGGGGGCGCATATCAGTTCACCTGCGAATAGTCTGGCGTCCATACCGGTGGAGCCGGCCGTGGGTTCGGGTCGGCAATGGAGGGGCTGATCATGCCCAGCTTCATGCGGGCATACATCCGACCCACCAATGGGCGTTTACCGCGGCTTTCGACGAACACCCACTGGCGATCAATCAACCATCGGCGCTGATACGCGCGCGCCTTGTAACCGGTGAGATCCGCCAACTCCTCGTCGGAGAGGATTTCTGTTTCCATGCTGGTGCTCCATGCCGCGCGTGGCGGCAGAGGTGGTAGGTATTGAGTGGTCGCACTTGGTCTACAGTTAGTGGACGCGCTACTTGATGCGGAGAAAATGGATGTTCAGCAGGTATCCCGAACAGAAGCAGAGCCGAAGGGTGATAGGTGCTTTCGGTGCCGCATTCCTTGCTTTGGGCTTATTTCTGATTGCCATCGAGGGAGTGGGTGGAGTTCTTTTCACCGTCATGGGGAGCGGTCTATTACTGTTGGTTTTTCTTGCGAATGAAAAAGCGTATGCGAGAGCAATGCGTGTTCTAGGCTGGTTCGACGGACTTTCGTGAATGGATCGCATCCCCCCTTCCACCGGCAGACTGTTGAGTAGGGTGAGGGGTTACTGCTGGGTGAGTTCGGCGGGGACGTTGACCGTGGCGCCGCGCTTGGCGAAGACCACTGCGCGGAACACTGCGATGGTCCGGGTTTCGCCGGGCTGGCGGTTGAACGGATCGTTCGTCATGTCGGCCAGCCACGGCTGCTGATGGCCGACATCGACCCAGACGCCGTGCTTCGTGATAAGCCGCTCGGCGTCGGGCAGGGCGAAGAGATCCATCTGACCCGCGACGGGCTGCTGATCACCCTCGATCGCATCGATTGCCCATTCCAGCGCCGGGCCGGTCAGTTCCTCGGTGCGGACGCTGACCATGCGGCTCATGGCTTCCAGCGCGTGCCAACGCGAAAAACCATCATCAGATTGTGGTGGAGGGGCACTTTGAGCACGCGGTCGAAAAACTCACCTTTTCCAGAGATGAAACCCGTAGGTACTTTGCTTCTTTCGATCCCGAACTCTCGCCAGCATTCTTCGCCGCCGTTCTCGTCCCAGTAGGCCCGCTCGCGCTTCGGAAGCTCATCGTAGGTTTTCATGAAGACGGAGTGACCCGGAATATCACAGATCCGGCGCCATGCTGGATTGCGCTTGCACCAGTCGACGGCATGCTGGGCAGCTTGCTCGGCAGAATAAAATTCGTTGGTGTTTTGTTCGGTCATCGCCACGGCCCCTTGTAGATGAGGTAGGCCATGTAGAGCGGCGCTGCTATGGGGAAGATCATGGCGTCACCCGCTTGAACTCGACGACCCAGACCCACGGATTGGCTTCCCAGTCGCCGCCAGTTGATTCCCAGAGATGGCGCCATGCGGCTTGCAGTGTGGGACGTCCGTCAGCGCCCGCCCCTGCGTGGCACATGTCGTATCGGTCTTGCCCGTCGGCCAGCGCATCCAGATCAATGCCCTCGGCTTCAATCTCGGTGTCGCTGAGGTCCTGCAACCGCTCGACGCGGACGTCGGTGATCTCCAGCAGGATGCGGCAGGCCCAGCGCGGCATGTGGATGCTCGGACGACCTTTGCCAGTCGTGACCATGGAGCAACCGGTCTGACGGACAGCTCCATCTGCTGGGTACCAGATTGGTTCGCCTTGGCTCAGGTCGCGAGGCGCTATCGAATCTACTTGCGCATCACAAGCCCATGCCTCGCGCACCCACAGCCGTTCACCGGGCCGGCCGTAAGGGCAAGGCGCGAACTCCTCCAGCTCTTTGGCGCACTCCGCTTCGGTCGCTCCGAACACGCCGAAACCGTAGCGCGGGTCGCGCTGGGCAATTGCCATCCAGCGATGGCGCTCGCCGGCAGCAACTGAAGCGTCCTCGGTCGGGATCTGTGCACCCTTTACCGGCCGCCGGGTGACCGTCTTCCGCCCATCCAGAATGGCGCGCACCATCGGTGCCGAGAACAGGATGGGGCGCTCCTTGATGGCGGTCATGGCATCACCTCGCATGCTGCCGCTCTCGCGGCAGTGACTTCGTCGATCAGCGATTGCGGGAGCTGCGCGGCGAATTCGCCTTCTGACCAGGACAGTGGCTCCGACTGGCGGATCATTTCGTTCAGCAACTCGAAGGCTGCGAGCAACTGGTCGTCGCGGATCTCGCCGTCTTCTGGCAGGTCGTCGCAGAAGTGGTCTGCCGGATCAATTTGACTGGGATAGTTCGGTTCGCAGATGCAGAGCTGTACGTCGGCCAGTTCGATATCACTTTCGATCAGGTAGTCGCGCAGGCTGTCCTCATCGAAGAAGTACCGGTCGCCATCGAAGATAACCAGCGGCTCGCCGGCCCATTCCTTGATCGGCATCGCCGCGAATTTTGCTCGGCGCCGGACGTGTCGGCACTCATAGCAGGAACTGTTCACCTCATAGATGGGGTGTTCAGGGTTCACATCGCAGCGTCGGTGACTTGCGCCGCAGTAGCGGGCAAGGTTTTCGTCGGCGCCGAAAAAGCGCCCGTCAGCGGAAACCCAGCCGGTTACCGTTTGGAGGCTGGCCGCTTCAGGAGCGTCGTACATGATGATTGGCTTTTGTGCAGACATGACTTCGTCCTTGCCGCTATAGCGGCTGACTTTTAAGGGGGGGGGTAGCTAAAATGTGATATCTATAGCAATGGGAAGTTTTTCATTATTGATAAGGTACGGAGTTGAAAGTGGAGCCTGTCCTAGATGAGGCATTATGTGCTGCTGTTGGAGTTGCAGTGCTGAGTTCGCAAGCATTTGAAAAAATGTTCGTATTGGCTGCGCGTCATGCGATCAAACAAGCGGATGCGCTGACAATTGAAGATATCGTTCCGGTGAATGCGTCAAAGGCCTTTAAACAGCCCGTCACCGCTTTACTGAAACAGATCTCTGGCAGCGTAGAAATTAAAGATCTGGAAGAAAGGATTCTTCGTTACATTGAAGATCGACATATCGTAGTTCATCGGCTGGTTGAAAAGGACTGGTCTGGTGAAGGCGGTCTGGATGCCATAAAAGAGACTTGTATGCGTGTTGCGTCTGAGTCGATAGAACTGCATAAGATTTTTACGATAATGTTCGGTGAGTGGCTATACAAGTTTCCAGAGTTTCACGCCGTAATTGAAGAGTACGAAATATTTAAAATGTATGGGTTAGGTAATTCCGCAGGAGCAGATAGCAATTAGTTTGATTAAAGAGCTGAGGGCCGACGTAGTCGCGCTTCATGCAGTCTCCTGCTGCGGGCGTTCTTGCCGTAACGCCTGCTGCACCGCGAGGATGATTCGCTCTAGGTAGGCGTAATCGGGATTTGGCTCAGTGGCATCACTTGTCATGTGCCACCACTCGTCGCCGAACAGCTTTGTCATCAGCTCGCTGAGGGCGCCGTGGAGATGATCAATCGAAGGCGGTTCGCGTAGATCCTCTGCCGCGTCGAACATTTCTCGCGCTTCGTCCGATGTGTAGCCGAATCGGCGGCGATCTTTCAGCACTAGGCGCTGCGCTTCGTTTGCCAGGGCATCACCGCTGAACTGGCGCGACCTGATGTTCTGATCGAAGTAGCCGATGATGTAGCTGGTGTTCAGCTCACAGAAGGATTGCGCAATGGTGTGGCCATCCCACATGCCGCCCCAGTACGCCGCCCAACTCTTGCCCCAGCAACTGACGGTGATCTTGCCTTTGGACGGAGCCAGGTCTTCGAGGAAGACGGTGATTGGATCGAGATTCTGCGCGCCGGTAATCACCAGCTTCGTTACTGTCGAGCGCTCAACCTTCAGCGGCTCGGCCGTTTTGTTTTCTGTGGGCATGGGGCGTCCTATGCCGCGGCATGCCCGGGCGGTGGGGGGGTGGGTAGTTTCCCGGTAGGCTCAGCAGTTCGGCATAATCGCGATTCAACTCGGAGGATGCGGTCGTGATTAAGGACAAGGTGGTATGGGGCGGGTGCGTTGGTCTTTTTCTAACTGGCGCCTTGTTCGCTTATGGCTTCTCGGGAGAGAAGGCCGAAGGCTTCAAAATCGTTGACCTGTTCGCGATCATTTCTGCTGTCGCGACGGCGTTCGCTGCCTTCGCAGCATGGAGCGCAGCAAGCGCTGCTCAGAAGCAGTCATTTGACTCTTCAATATCGATACGACGTCAAACATACAGGATGCACTTCGAGTCCTTTAACGAGTGGCTGGACGGGGTTGAGTCTTCTCTCAATATTGAGTTTT
Source organism: Pseudomonas sp. TWP3-1 (assembly GCF_049896625.1). Lineage (NCBI taxonomy): Bacteria > Pseudomonadati > Pseudomonadota > Gammaproteobacteria > Pseudomonadales > Pseudomonadaceae > Pseudomonas > Pseudomonas sp. TWP3-1. The sequence goes on along the minus strand of NZ_JAFCUQ010000001.1, from coordinate 365,982 downwards.
ATCGAAGATACGAACTGTATGACTCGATCTTTCCAGACAACCGAAATCCATCCCTTGGATTCAGTGAGGTCGGGGATCCCGAACTTTTTTCATGGCAGAAGGCATTTAAGAGTCTCGCGGACCTTGCATGCAAACCAATTCAGCCAAGCAGACGGGAAGTTGCGACTTGGATTGGAGACTTCGCCTCACTTTCCGGGTATATGCATTACACGTTTCTAAAAGCTGACAAGGTTCAAATTTATCTTGGCGGTCATGTTCGATCAGAGATTTCAGCGGAGAACTTTAAGCGGGCCCTACCTGTTATGGGCATGGTATTGACCGCACTGACGAAGTTTTCGTATGTCGAAGGAGCGTCTTCTGATCGAGGCATGTCCCTTGAGTTTGAGTTCGCCTTCAATGAATTTATGGAAGCGATCATGGAAAGTTCATGGCATCAGCATGAGTACAAGATCATGCCTATTTGACGGCGGCTGACGTGGTTCGATGCTTGGTAGCGTTACGGTCGTTCGCCAAGATCCAAGCCGATTTGGCTGACCCGATCGAAACATACCGGGCTCAGCCAGACGCATTCAGTTCGACTTGCAGTGCCGCGGCTGGCGCTGATCCGCGCCGAAGTGCTGTAGCAGGCCCAGTCCGGCAGCATCTCTGCGTAAAGGTCGCTCGGGTATCCAGACAGCACTACCATGCCTTTCAGCTCAAGCAAAGCGCCGAGCAATTCGCGGTGCGCTGCGTCGTCCATTTCGTGCTTGTAGTAGCGCCCGCTCGATGCGCCTTTGTATCTGGTGTCATGCACATAGGGCGGGTCGACGTAGTGCAGAGTCTGCGGCCCGTCATGGGCTTTTATCACCTCGATCGCCGGCCTGTTCTCGATCAGCACTCCGCTCAAGCGCTGACCAACCTCGGCGAGTTGCTCAGGGTACGTAGCCCAAAGCGACTGAGCCGTGCCGTACTGCCGTTTCGTGTCGATGCGAAAGCCCGTTACGCCCTTGGTGGCGCCGGCAGAACCAAAACCCATCTGGGCACGGATGATGGTTCGCCTAGCGCGTTCGACCGGCTCGGCGCTCGGCTCCCACGATAGTTCGAACTCCTCGCGGGAGTAGGGCGTGAAGACCAGGCGTTCCGTGAGTCCCGATCGCGTCACCGGATCCTGTAGGACGCGGAACAGGTTGACGATGTCGCCGTCCAGGTCGTTGTAGACCTCGGCATACGATCGAGGCTTCTGCATCAGGACGCCGGCGGCACCGCCGAATGACTCGACGTAGCAGGTGTGCGGAGGAAAGTGTTGCAGCACCCACGGCGCAAGCCGGAACTTGGCACCGTGGTAGCGGATGACCGGTGCGGTGATGGTCATATTGAATTCCATGTGCGCGCCTGCCTCGCCGGCTGGCGTGATTCGAAGAAGTGGGCTATTTGTATTGGGCTCGGCATGAAGCCGGTTGGAGAAACACAGTGGAAAAAAGTGAAGCTGTACTCATCATCCGCAATCTTGCGGATTGCCTCAGAGCGAAGCCTAATCAGTTCACGTTCAATGTTTCTGCCAAAGCTGTAGGGCAGAAAATCGTCAGCAGTGGCGGAATTGGGATGGTCGTGAATGCGATTGGTGGAGCAAGTGGATCGTCAGTGATTGGCAACAAAGTCTCTGTGAGCAGCGCTGACGTTTCGATCGCTGTTGACGGAGCAAATGCCGCTATTGCCCAGCAGATGCAAGGTTTGATTGATTCCCTCGACGAGATCGCTAAGCAGTTGGAGTCCGTGAATCCAGACACAGGCTACATTCAGAAAGTGCTCAACTCCTTCAGCGAAGCCTGGGTCCCGCCAATTATCACAACCGTTATAAGCACGGTGACTGGTCTACTTGTGCCTTAGTTACGGAAAGACCGCATGTCGCTCTTGGTCATTTCGGGGTGTGGATCTCGTAGTCAGGCTCCGGCGGATCACCGGCAAGCGAGTTCATGCCGGCCGCCTAGATAAGTCGCGACACCTTTTCCGTTATGACAAAAGGTGTCGTGACACAGCGAAGCATCCACGTCTGTGTTTCGAAGTCGGCGCCGATTAGGTTTCGAATCAGGTCTTGATGATTTTCCTGCTGGTTGTTGAAGCCATGATCACTTATCACTTTCTTTAGATCGTGCTTGAACACGCCGGCGACCTCAGTCGTAAACTTCTCGACGCCCAATGCAGCGTCCTTTGCTGCTGCCTTCTCGCGCGTCCTGCGCTGCTCGATGGCTTCCGCCGTGGGCTGCTACTGTTCCTCGACCATGGCCTAGCTCTTCAATTCCGCTGGCCGGCAAGTCACTAGATGATGTATCAACCCCCTCAACTCACACTGGCAGGAGGCCGGCATGAGATTGCAAAGCGATGTAGATGCGCTCGCTGCAATTGAGGAAGACGCGCGAGCAATGCTGAAGCGGATAGGGTTGCCCGACAACGGCCAGAAGATCGAGATGGTCATCTGCCTGCGTCAGATAATTGATCTCGCCACCTATATGGATTCAACTGACCGCTTTATCGAAGCGCCGGGCGTTATCTGAGTCAGACACCACGCAACGCGATCGTTGCCTTAACACATTATTATGGCAATTAGATGTCACTTAGGTTATTTCTAGGGGTTCGGTATCGAGAGCTGCTAGGGACTATTTATGAGCATCCAGAAATTCATGGACGAGTGCACAAGGCTGACAAGCAACATGCAGGCGAAACTCGCTGCCTCGAAGCGTCTTGCTCTGTATGACTACTCAACCTCGAGTCACGTAGAAGAGTTTCTCAACGCGCAGCAAGAGCTGCACCGATCTATCCGGGATTTTGAAAATTTTCTCAGGTCTAGCTTGGGAAATAATCTTCAGGCGTGACAATCTCGTCGCCCGGATCGGCTGCCAGTTCGGCGATGCTCTTTTCGTCAAATGATTGCGACACCTTTTCGCTCAACTCATAAGGTGTCGTGACATTCCGCAACATCCAAGCCTGTGTTTCGAAGTCGGCGCCGATCAGGTTCCTCAGCAGCCGCTGGTGAACATCCTGCTGGTTGTTGATTCCATGGGCCTTCATGACCTTCTGCAAGTCAGGCTTGAATACTCCGGCCACTTCGATTTGAAACTTTCCGATCCCGAGCGCGGCATCCTTCGCCGCTGACTTCTCGCGCTTCCTGCGCTGCTTCATAGCTTCCGCCGTCGGCTGCTGCTGTTCCTCGGCCATGGCCTACCTCTCGAATTCCGCTGGCCGTCAAGTCCAGCCAGGTCTGTCGTTTACGTTGTTGGGTGCGAAAACGTCTCACGCTGCTACCTTCACCTGGTGCCAAGCGCCGGCGGCGTAGAACAGCTTCGCGGCTTGTGCTTCGTCGAGCGATACCTCTGCCGGGATGGCGATCCAGCCTGATGCGACCATGTGGTTTGGGTTACAGGCGTTTCGCAGCTCCAAGTAGTAATGCTCGATGGCATTGGTCAATCGCTCGACTTTGTACATGCCCTCGGGCGAGATCTCGACCGACTTGATGTACTCGGCGCCGCGCTCGTCTCGACACATGGCGCCGATGTAGATCGTCCATCGGTAGGAGAAGTCGAAAAGGGCGTTGGCGATCGCAACACTTCGAATCTGCCGGCAGTTCTTCCAGTTCGCCATGATCTGGCTGCCGCTCGGATCGATGTTCACGACCGCGACGTGGTTGGTGCTGAGCAGTGCCCGGCAACTGCGTTCGGCCCGGGCGAAACCGTTGTTGGGTTTTCGTTTCGATTTCATAGCGAGTCTGCCATTTTGCGCAGCGCCTTCCGGTCGGCAGCCGATATCGGCTTCGGGCGCCGTTTGAGAACCGTTTCAGGGTCTATTTTGTTGGAGCGGGGCGGCGGCAGCGGGTTGCGCGGCGGGCTTTTCAGTTGTCCGATTAGCCCGCCGGCGGCTAGGTATTGGGTGACCTGCGCCTATATCTCCTCGGCGCTTTGTCGCTGCTGTTCGACCAGGTTGAGATAATTGCTGATCATGCTTGCCTCACTTGATCCGGATTGAGCTGTCGCCGCGCTCAAGATGCGCCCACGCTGGCTCAGGAAGCAGTTCGTGTTCCGCGTCTTCGCCGGCGGCCATCCGCTTGCGCACCGCTTCGTTGTGCTCTCGGATTTCCTTGAGCTTGGCGGCGATGGCATTCTTGTCCGGCGCGATGCTGGTTTTCACGGCGGTCAACTCGTCGGGCACCGCGTCCTCGTTGTCGACGATGACCTTCTCTTTGCCCAGGGCGAGGGTGATGGTGAACAGAGGCCGCTTGATCGATTTGAGGTTCGCGGCTTCCATGTTTCGGCGCAGGTAGTCGCTGATCTCCGAAACACTGTTGGTCTTGATCCTCTTTAGCTCGGTGAGGCGCTCAATTTCGTTTTCGATCGCGGTTACATCACTTTCAATGTTGCGGCGCAGCATGACGATGTTGTCAGCCTTCACCTCAAACTCGCCTTGGATCTCGTCCATGGCGTGCTGCAGGGCCTCTTTCAGACCCTCGTCATCGGTGTCAGCCATTCCCTGAAGTTCGGCAAGCTTGCCGGTCAGTGCGTAGAGCTGGGTCATGCTGCTGCCTCCGTGCCTTTCTCAAGGCTGGCTTTGCGCTCTTCGAATGCGCGGGTGATGCGAGCGATATGCGTGGGCTCGTTTCGGCGGGTCGCTTCTCGAATGTATTTCACGTTAAGTGTTTTCAATTCGTAGGTTGTTACCGCTTTCCCGATGGTTTCGACTGCCGAGGCGAGCCAGTCGATGCGCTCCTGCTTCTGGCGCATAATTTCGGCATCCTTATCTGCGGCATCCTCAAGGCGCTCTTCATCCTTAAGTTGCTCGACGTAGCCGGCGTCATCAAACATGCCAAGGAATACGTCGGCACTGAAGCCGAGCATCGACAACGACTTTTTGATGGCGTCGGTCAGGGACTTTTTCGGCGCCTCGCCATCGGTGGTGGTGCCGTACTTCGATTTGTAGAGATAGCGAGTGCAGCCGTACTGCTCGATTTCGCCACGCTTGCCATTCAGCTCGAACCAGAAGCGAATCTTGATGGTGTGGTTGAGTTCCCGGCCCAGCACCAGGCGCTTGTCGCCTTCGCCGCTGACCATTTCGGAACCTTCGTCGAAGCGCTCCTCAATAATCGACCAACCGAATCCGATGCCGACCGGGCCAAATATCTCTGTTGCCTTCATGATCATCGCGGTGCCGTTGAGGCTGGTGATCTTCTGGCCGCCCACCTCAGCGGCTTTTGTGTACCGGGTATCAGTCGTGCTGACCTTGTCCCAGATCTGCATGTTCGTGGACACGAGCGAATCCTTGCCGCGCCGAGCGCAGCGATTGAATGCTTTGTTTATTGAGTGATGCGGTCGGCGAGGGCGCTGAGCAACATCAGGAGGGTGAAAACGCCGAGGGAGGTGAACGCACCGCGCCAAATAAGCAGGCGCCGCGCCCACTGGCGACCGGTCACGGCCTAACTCTCACTGCAATCTGTTTGCCCTTCATGCTGGGTGCCAGGCGCTGCGGGAGATTGGCGACCAGGTCCTCGCGCTTACGGCCGATCACCTCATTGAAGGGAAGGCCAAAACCGAGAATGGCGATCTTGTGTTCGATGTCCTCGAGCTGCTCTTCAATCAGCGATTTAACCGGTGCCGTACTCATGCCGCCTCCTTCCGCTGCTGACAGATGTCGCGCAGCCGCTTGCAGTAGTGGTTGAACTCGTCGATGGAGATAGCGCCGTCGGTGAAGAGGCGGGTGATTAGCCCCTGTACCAGCAAGCTGATGTCTTCTTCGCCGGCAGGCACTGACACGCCATCGAGCGCTTGGTCGATCAGGATGTGCGGGCTCAAAAGCCGCACTCCCTTTCAACGTGGTCACTGTCCCGTTTGGCATCCCGATACTCGTTGGCGTGTACTGCTACCAAGTCACTCGCCAACGACCGAACGATCTGCGGATCTCCGCCGACGGCCTCAACGGCCCATTCGTGCAAAATTCCACCATCACCGCGCCTGATCAGCTCGATCAAAATCTTCTCGATGTAGCGATCAGGATCCGGGGTCGCGGCCATGTAGTCCGTCAGGGCTTCCGGCAGGTGGTCAGCGTTGACCAAAACTTTGCTTCGGCCCACCGGGTTTGGTGCCTCGATGTGGCGTCGGCACAGCAGATCGTCGACTGATTCAGTCAGCCATTCCTGACCAGCTTCTGTGTCGAGAAAGTCGTCTTCCGGGATGAGCTTGCGTAGAGCTGACATGGTCGCCTCCAGAGTGGCGGGGTGTTGATCCAACAAAACTCGGATGCACTCATCCGCTCCGCTGGTTGCCGTTGGGCGCGGAGGGGAGTGCATTCGGGTGGTGTCGGGCAGTGACTAACTTTCCGTGATTGCGTCTACAGGCCACACAATGGAAAAGTGATAAGGAAGTTACGTGCTACGGAAGCTCATTTTGATGTTGGCCATTTCACAGTTGAGTGGCTGCGCCTGGCTTGGCGCAGTTACCAATCCGAATAGCTCATATGACTGCTATGACGGTGTTGAGGGTGAATACGACCTTTGGATGTTTCTCGGCCCGCTTGTGTTCATCGACTTACCATTCACTTTCGTGGCTGATACTGCGTCACTCCCTTTTTGCTGGTACTGATCACCGCAAACGCTGGCATGAATGCAACCATTAAAAAGGATGTTACGTGTTTCGAAGGGCGATTGTTTTGGCGCTACTTGCCAATGTCAGTGGGTGTGCGGCGACCGCTATGCGGATGGATTACGACGAGCGCCGGTGCCCCTATATCGGTGTGCGGTTTGATTGGTGGGCGGTGGGCGCATCCAAAGGAAAATTAATTCCATTTTTGCTGATCGATGCGCCGTTTTCTTTGGTCGTCGACACCGTCTTTTTCCCCTTCGAGTATCAATACAGCTGCAACCTTTGAGCTGTTATCAGGCGTCCGCATCGGGGTGTGATCTTGCAGGTGCCAATCCCTGCATCGATCCGAGTTCATTCCTCCGGATCTCGCTGGATGGAAGCTGTGCTGCTTGGCGGCAGGATTCAGATCACACCCCGGTGCGCTCTCATAGAGAGGATCGGGCAGTTAACGACAGGCTGTCGTGGTGCTGGTTGGTCAGTCGTCGAACCCGTAAGAGAAATCGCCTTCCTCGCAGTCGATCAGCAGAACGGCTTCGCCAAAGTAAAGCGAAGCCAGGATGCGCTCCCACTTCGTTTGAATTTTCATTTTTACCGAGACCTTCTTCTCGTCGAGCTGGGCGCTGTATACCTTCCCGAATTCGACTTTCGGTCTCCAGTGGTCGCCGGTTTCGCGCTCGCCTTCAACCATCACATGGAGATTGTGCTTAAGGCTGTAGTCGCTACGGCGCTCATTGCTAAGGCTGTAACGATTCCCGCCTTCTGGCTGCGGGTCGAAGTAGATGTGATAGAACTTGTGGGAGTGGCTGTCGTCCTCGGTAAAACGGATTTCCGGGGCGCTCCATCGCTCGTCCGCAGCCTCTTCTTTGTGCTCATCAATGAATGCTTCGAGCAAATCCTTCAGCGAGATCTCACCCGTGAGCAGACCTCCGCCGGTCAAAACCTCAGTGATGGATGCATCGGCCTGCTTCATGATTGCCGACTCCATACCCGCTGCCTCCCAGCGCTCCCGCAAAGCATTGGCGATCAGCGCGTTGTAGCGCTGAAGTTCAAACATGTCGGTGACATTGGCCGGAAAGGCTTCCTTCACGGCCGTTTTTATTGATTCGCCGATGGTGCCGTAAGATCTGAAAGCATCTTCGACGATGCTTTTGAACATCTTGTCGATGCCCTCATCGATCAGCTCGCGAGGGCGATCAGAGAGGGCGTAGGTGCTGACACGCTCGGCGAGCAGCGCTTGAAGTGTTTGTTCGCTCATTTGATGCTCCGTGCTTGATCGGTTGTTTTCCCAATGCACCCGTCACCAGGTGCATCAGTGAAACTTTCCGTGTTGCTGTCCGCCCCATGCTCGGCGCCGCGGTTTCCCCACCTGGCCGGCGTCACACATTTCGCATTCGGTGTTCTTCGCCGGCTGGCTTGCATGGTTTGGCGTTCTCCCATATGGGGAGTCCGGCAGGTTCCAGAGCCTGCATGGAGATCGAAGTTTGTGTTTCGCGCTGTTCCCGTTTCCGGGGATCGATCCGCGAAGATTTCTGACTGTTAAAGAGCGACGGGTCTGTTGAGGCCCTTCGCAGTAACTGTGTGTCGCTGCGATGAATGAACATTACCAATGGCATTATTAGCTGTCAATGCCATTGGTAATAATATTTGCCGATGGCAATAAAAAGCCCGCACTAGGCGGGCTGATTTGATGGATGATTTAGGCGTTATGCGACTCTATCTTCCCACCATTCGATTGTTTGATTGGCCAATGCGTCAGTCGATACGGCTTCGATGACGTCAACACCAGCCTTGCTGGCCCGATCCATCTGGCGAAAGGCCGTGTCATGGACCTTCCGAAATTCCTCTGCGGACATACCGCTATCAGAACTAGGCATAAGTACCGAAATAGAGCCTTTTCGATCTGAGTTGCTGGTGATGAGCAGAATGTCCGAGGCTGCTTGCAGGATGTTGTGCTCAACCACCAACGGACTCTTGTACCACGCTGAGACAATCGTGCCGGCGGCATCACTGCTAAGCAGTGGAACGTCTACTTCGATGCGGTTCGCAGACCCCTTCATTTTTAAGCTGAATTTTCCCTGCTGAATGATGCGGGATGCTTTTAGCCTCATTTTCTCTTCCATTATTCTCAGCACTCCGTCCCGTAGCTTGGGTGTGGAGTGATAGCGGAAGTGGTCACGCCTGGCTCCAAATTTTGGGCGGGCGAGGGTCACTACGTCATTGAAGAACTCATCAACGACGCTTTCTGCCGTGGCGCCAGATGCAAATAGGGCCTCGCCCAGTCGCACATCGTGTCCGATAAAGTCAGGGAGATTTCCGCCATAACTCAGCAGGGTGGCCTCTACGTCTTGAAGGTAATGAACCAAATCGTTTTGATCGATTCGACCATCATATAAGCAAGCCAGGCGTTGGAATGTATCGAGCATGCGAATCTCGACTTGCGCGCCATGCTGGAAGGCAACCCCGACATTAAGGAATTCCCCTGCATCAGGATCAAGGCACATGCTTATGCTTCTCCAGGAGCCACGCACGAGCTCCTGGCGGGGGGCACCGCCTATGCGACTTCTGAGCTTTTCGGAGATATTCATGATATTCCCAGCATTCCAAGTTCCTTGGAGTATCGGTCATTATCCAGACGCGCGGCAATGAAGTCGACCACCTGGGCTGACCCCTCGTCGCCTAGAAAGCTCGATAACATTTCCGTTGTTTTTTCTGCTCCACCGTCCCGAAAAGCCACAGAGAACGAATTGTACGCGATCAGCCTAGCGCTTCGAACAGGTAGATTCTGACTCCACTGAGGGACATAAAGATCGATTATTTCCATCAGCCTATTTGGGCATTTTCTTGCCCCGCTCAGCTTGGCTGGAGTCCAGTCAGGCCAGACAAATAGCCTTCCGTGATCTATCAGAGTGTACGATCCGCTAGACGCCCACAGCAGGTTCCCGAGGTGCCTATCAGAGTTCTGAAGCCATGCATCAAAAGACAAAATTGCCGGGATAGACTTGTTCTTGGATAGCTGCGCTACGAGTCTCTTTGCTCGACGCTCCTTCATGAAATCAGGAAAACCATCCACGTGCTTTTGCACAAGATTGGGATACGTCGTGTCTTGCGAGAACCACGCCAAATAGCTTTTCTGTGGGCCCGAGGGAGAAATAAAGTCGAGCGCGCGCTGAACTCTCTCAGGAATTTGGTCGCGGTCCAGCTCAATAACCCCCGCATTCTTAGCCACCGGCAGACCTACGATGCCGGCCAGCGCATACCCGATTGCCTCGCTTACGATTTCAGATGACTCAAACTCGTAGGTGCCCGGCCTTTCCCAAACCTTATCTGGGATCGGCTTTACGTAGCAGTGCAAAGACTCGTCACCGACCCGAATCTTTGCGCGAAATAATGGGTTAAGCCCTGTCTTAACTGGGTCACGCAATTGACCGCCGAAGCAGTCGCTATTCAGAAACTGGATCATGTTGAGTCAGCTTTTTCCTTAAACGCTGATGAGGCGATTCTGTTTTGGTGGTGGCCTTGATCGAGAATCGAGTGGCAATAGCCTCTAGGAGCAGAACATCTTGCTCACTAAGTAATCCAGAATCTGCGGCCTCGGCAATCCGCTCAAGCGCCAATCTAGACCTTGGGCTTGCGGCCAAGGCCAGGGCCCTTGCTTTATCGCCAGCCCCAGCAAGATCGCGATCAGACACAGAATAATCTTCGCTACTCACGAGAGGGGCGCGAACAGATCCACTTTGGTGCTGATCGACGGATGCTGCCATTTGAGAAATCTCTTTGGCGAGACGCTCACTAAAGTCGCGAACATCGACCTTCAATATGTTCGCGAATGACGCGGCAATCGAAGGATTAAGCGGGTTCACGCCATTTAAATAGTGGCTGACAGAGCTTTGATTGATTTCTAAGGCGTGAGCCAGCTTCTCCTGGGTCAGGCCAAGCTCATTTTTCTTTCTATTGAACAGCGCCTTCAGCCGAAGGCACTCTTCCTTTTTATCTTGCGGTAGGGGTTTCTTGCTCATCCCTGAATCGTATTCCCATCGGTAATATAGCTACAAATGCCAATGGCATTTACTTTTAAAAATGCCATAGGTAATATCTCCGCATGAAGAACCACGGAGATCACTCCTATGAATCGAATTCACATCACTGATTTTGCCCGCTGGCTTGGGCAGAGCGAGGCAGCCGCTCTACTGGGGATGACGCAGGGCGCCATCAGTAAAGCCATTCGTATTGGTCGTGACATCTACGTCACCCCTCACCCGAATGGGATTTGTACAGCAGAAGAGGTGAGGGCTTTTCCTTCTCAGAATCAGCGCCTCGCCAGCTAGGCGACATCCCTGTCCGCCGATCCATTGAAGCCATCTTGACCGCAACCGACCCAAGGAAAAACTAGACGATGAAGCCGTCAGTGCTAGAAACCCGCAGAGCCGCAGTGATTGCTGCCGCCAACGCCATCTCGGGCGGCCTTCCTTGCGCCGCTGCCTTTCTTGGCGAGGAAGACTTCAAGCGTTTCAAGAACCGGATTTATGAGTCTGCGGGGGTTAAGCGGTTGACTGATGACGAAGTCTGCGTTCTCGAAACCCAAGCAAAAACCACCTTTCTGCCCGATTACATCTGCGGAATGTATGGCGGTGTGTTCGTGAAGATCCCGGAAGCGGGGGAGCTGGACAACGTTGATCTGTATCAGCGCTCGCTGGCTGCATCCGCACAGCGCGGCGCTCTTGATCAGATGGTGGCTTCCGCCTTGGAAGACGGTGAGATCAATTCGGACGAAGCCAAGAAGATTCGCGCCCTACACGCCAAATACATGTCGGCGAGCCTTGAGGCTGTCGGCGCAGTAATCGAGTTGCACAAGGTTCGCGGCTGAATCGCGAGCACAAAAAAGCCGGGTTCACGGCCCGGCTCATTGCTACATCTGCGAGGCAATAATGAATACACAGAATGCTTACGTCAATACCCCCAACAATGTCGCGACACGTTTTTCGAATTCTGAAAACGTGTCGCGCACCGTTATGTCCTCTCGCGAGATCGCCAACGTCACCGGCAAACGTCACAACAACGTAAAGCGGGACATTGCGGCAATGCTGAAAGAACTTAAATTAGATGTGCTCAGTTTTGAGCACATCTATCTGGACGGCCAAAACCGCGAGCAGGTTGAGTACATGCTCGATCGCGAGCACACGGACTGCCTACTAACCGGCTACAGCGCGCCGATGCGCATGAAGGTTATTCGCCGCTGGCGAGAGCTGGAGCAGCAGCAGGGCGCCCGCGAACAGGTTCTGCTGAACGGCACAAAGGTCGTCGGCGAGATCGCGATCATGGAGTGCTTCACGCGCCTGCTGAAGCCTGCACCATCCTGCCAGATGGCCATGCTCACGAAAATCGCCCAGAACAACGGCCTAGACCCGAAGTTTCTCCCAGGCTACGCCATCGATGCCGCACCAGATGCTGCTGGTGGTTTCTCCATGCCTACCAAGTCGGCCACGGCCTTACTGAAGGACACCGCAATCCGTTATGCGCCGGCTGCATTCAACCGCGCCTTGGCGGCGAAGGGGTTTCTGAAGCAGCTTCAGCGCAAAAACTCCAAGCAGGAAACCGTGGACTTCTGGTCGGTTACCGAAAAAGGAATGGCCTTTGGCAAGAACCTGACCAGCCCACAATCGCCCCGTGAGACGCAGCCGCACTGGTATGTCGATCGTTTCGTCGAACTGGCCACGCTGGTATTGGCAGGGAAGGCCTGACATGCAATTCACCGTCACGATCAATCAGGTGAAGGCGCTGGAGTGGGGGCTGAATTCTCAGCAGGCCCTGCTGTTCGCCTTTGTCTACGGCTGCCCGAGCTGGACCAAGCCAATCAAGACTGACGACGGGATCTTCTTCGCTCTGAGCAAGGCCAAAATTACTGAGGAGCTGCCGCTGCTCACGGATAAGCCAGACACTGCTTACCGCATGCTGAAGGCTCTGGAAGAAGCCGGTTTGATTGAGCTTTCCAGTACATCGAACATCACTCTTTTCCGTCTGACCGAGAAGGCGATCGAGTGGAACCAGAAGCTGGACGGGTCGGAAAAATATCCGACCCCACCAAAGAACGAAGGTCGGAAAAAAATCCGATCTACCTCGGACAAAAATCCGATCAAGGTCGGAAAAAAATCCGAGGAAGGGTCGGAAAAATCTCCGACAAATCAGGATACCAATCATCAGGGTACTAATCAGGATACCAGTCAGGACTTGCAGGGTCGCCCGGACAAGCCGGCCCGCAATCTGGTGCTGGTGGTTGATCGAACCGATGCGCCACGGGTTGAAATCCCTGCCGACATGCCAGGCCCGAAAGACCAGTCCTGCAAAACCTTCAAAGTCTGGGCGAACTACGCCATGGCCTACCGCAAGCGTTACAACACCTGGCCGGTGTGGAACGCCAAGGTCGGTGGACAGCTTGGTCAACTCGTCGACCGCCTTGGCGCCGATGTCGCTCACCACGTCGCTGCCCACTTCCTGAAAACCGCTGATGCCGCCGTGCTGCGGAAGTGCCACAGCCTCAACGAACTACTGGCCAATGCCGAGAGCTACCACACCCAGTGGGTGACTGGTCAGCGCATCAACGGCACGACTGCCCGCCAGATGGAACGCACTGAAGCGAACGTCTCCGCCGCCGAACAGGCTGCGCAAATGGTCTTGGCCAAGCGCCAAGCGGGAGAGCGGAATGAATACCTCTGAAATGAACGATGCGCAGGTCGCTGGGTTGGCTGCCGCGATCTGCGCCACTGGCGAGGCCATGGGTCAGGAAATGAATCCAGGCACTGCGGCGATGATGGCTGAAGACCTTTGCTGCTACTCGGTCCCCGCAGTGAAGTCCGCGCTGAAGGCCTGCCGCTTCGAGGTGAAGGGCAAGCTGGCGATGGCGGACATCCTTCAGCGAGTACAGGCCTCCGATGGCCGACCGGGAAAAGACGAAGCCTGGGCGATCGCCATGACCGCGAACGACGAATTCGAAACCGTGGTGCTGACCAACGAGATCCAACTCGCGCTTGCTGCCGCAAAACCGATTCTCGACGCCGGCGACAAGGTGGGCGCGCGCATGGCGTTCATCAGCGCCTACGAGCGACTGGTCGGCCAAGCGCGCGAGGACACCAAGCAGGTGAACTGGCACGTCTCGGTGGGGTTCGACGCGAACCGTCGTACTCAGGCGATCACCAAGGCTGTGCAGATGCAGAGAATCCCACAGGAAAGCGCTCAGCAGTACTTGGCCGACTTGAGTGTTTCGCCGGTCACTGAGGATGGCAGGGCGGTCGTGGCGTTGCTCACCGGCGAAGTCGCGCGTCCATCGCCGAAGCTTCGGGCAAAGCTCGAAGCAGTGAAAGTTTCGATGCTCGCCATGCGCAGAGCGTCGGCAGAGGAAAAAAAAGAACTGCGAATTCAAGCGGCCAACGAACTGGCTGATCGCCGGGCGCTGCTGATCCAGCAGGCCAATCAATTGGAAGCCAGGAGGGCGGCTCAATGACCATCAACAAACAAAAACTCCAAGCACTGCTCTGGGCCGAAGCCGCCTCTTGGAGTTCTGATTGCGGTGATTGGAAGCGCAACACCGAGGCGCTGCAAGATTTCCTAGGGGAGAAGACCGTCGAGGAAGTGGCGCTGGAGCTGCTGGCTGAGAACGAACGACTGACAAAGCAACTTGAGGAGTTGATCGGCGGATTGGCTAGCAAGGTGGCAAGCCATGGCTGACAAAATCAGCGTCAATTGTCAGGCCAAGCTTTCCGAAGCCATTACCAAGCTGAGTGCAATGTACCGTGACAAGAAGTTCGTGGTGGTGTCGCTACGCCCGGGGAAGGATCGCACGCTCGACCAGAACGCCTTGTGGTTCGGAATGTACAAACGCATTTCCGAGATGACTCAGATTGGCGATGAAGCCGATGCCCGCCGGTACTGCAAGCTGCACTTCGGTGTTCAGATCCTGCTGAACGAGGATGCAGGGTTTCAGACGGAGTGGTATCGGGTTATGCGGCACCTGCCGTACGAAATGAAGCTGACCATGATGGGCGGCTGCAAGCTGTTCGGTCCCGACGGATTCCCAGTGACCAGCCTGTTCAACCGCGCCCAGGGCATCCAGTACACCGACCGCATCGCCACCTACTTCACTTGTCATGGCGTGGTATTCACTGACCTGCTGAGCAAGGAGGCCGCATGAAGCGCACTGAACTGAGGCGCACAACGCCGCTTAGCTCTGGCGGTATCCAATCGCGGGAGAGGCGCAAGAAGCGCTGCAAAGTATGCGAAGTCATGTTCACGCCTGTCCGCAACTTCCAGACAGTGTGCGGGGAGATCGCTTGCGCCATAGCCCACGCTCCAGCCAATCAAGTGAGGGCGCGTAAGGCGCTGGCCGACCTCGAGCGCAGCGAAATCAAAGTCCGCAAGGAGAAGCTGAAGAGCCGCGCCGAGCATCTGCGCGAAGCTCAGACGGCATTCAACGAGTGGATTCGCCTCCGTGATGGCGATCGCCCATGCGTGAGCTGTGGTCGCCACCATGAAGGCCAATACCACGCTGGTCATTACCGCTCTGTGGGAGCGAACCCAGAGTTGCGCTTCGAACCGCTGAATGTCTGGAAACAATGCGCCCCATGCAACACGCACCTGTCCGGCAATTTGGTTAATTACCGGATCGCGCTCGAGCAGATCATCGGCGCCGAAACAGTCGCATGGCTCGAAGGGCCTCATCCGGCCCGCAAGTACACCGTTGAAGAAATCAAAACCATCAAAGCCGAATACCGGGCAAAGACAAGAGAATTGAAGAGGGCGGCAGCATGAAAATTCATTCCACGCGTCAGGCTTGGCACGATTGTAATTATAACCCGGCCCCGGGTCAGACTTCGGACGCCGCCGAGCTGGGCGTAGTTGTGCAAAGCACTGAACGCGGCCCTACGGCCAACTCCGCAATACACGGTGCGTTGGCTGGCCACATCCAGTCAGCGATTGCGCGACTCCACTTCCAGCTTCGAGCCTTCGGCAATGCCATGTATGCGGCTGAGCCGACAGATGATGATCGGGAGGAGGCCGAAGCTGCGGTTTTCAATCTTGCATGTTCGCGAGCAATACGCATGACCGCCAGCAAGCGGGAGCGGGCCGAGTACGTTGCCAAGGGCGTGTTTCGACGCTACCGCTACATGCATCAGGGTGGACAATCTGCCAATGCTGATCCGCTGATTAAGCCGGAATTTTTTCGAGCCTGGGTGAAAGGGGAGTACGACATTGAGCTTCCGTCGGCGGCGTGGGGGCGAGATTGGGAGCCGTTCGTGCAGCTCTGCTTCGACGCCTGCTACGACATCGATGCCCGAGCATTGAGTCCGATTGGTGGAGTGATCTACAAGATTAAAGAGGCCGCTTAATCAGATCAGATAAGGTCAAAAAACATTTAATTGACTTCCCGCACGGCTGAAGGCATCATTTTGCCATAGTTAGCATTTTGCCTACGGCAACTAACGCTGAAAATTTAAATAACCCGGCCGTCGCGCCGGGTTTTTTATTGCCCACCGTTCGTCCAATGTTCGGCACTCGCGCCATGTTGTGTTCTCTCACCTTCAAGCGTGGACATCCTGCGCGCCAGTGGAGAGCCACAATGGACATCGACGAGAACGCCCCAGGCAATATTTCGCAGCAGGACGTGACGCGCACGACCGACGACGAAGCCGGTCACGACCCAAAGCGTGATGATCAGGTTCCGCTGCCGGCGGACGATGAAGCGCCGCTTGAGGAAGATATGACGGATCTGGATGCTGCCGATTCGGTAGCGGGCGAGCACCCCGCGCCGTAGCGTTCGACCTTTGCCAGAACCCGGCCACCGAGCCGGTTTTTTTTTGTCCGCCGGAATGCAAAAAGCCCCGACAAGTTCTGGGCTTTTTTATGCACGGAGAAAAAGAGAGGGCGACCGCAATGATTGCGCCCTGTGGGCGCCGGTCTACGGTCACCTGCGTGTTGGCCTTCAGAATTGAGCTGCGCCTTGAACTTGTCACGCTCGGTGATGACAGCCTGCATGATGGATCGGATGGCCGGGTCCTCAATGCGCATCAGGTACTCGTGACTTGCCAACGTCTTTCGCCGTTTGGGCGTCGGCGGCCCGGCGTAGGCCGCCCAGGCTTCGATGAGCACTCGGTATTCGGCGGACTGGGCATTGTGAGGCGTGGGCATAATTTGTGAAGTCTGCTTGGTTGACGCCCAGTTCGGGCGCCACCACTTTTTCCACATGTTGTTCGAACGTTTCCATGTTCATTCCCTTGCGGTTAGATGCGTACCACGAAACAGTGGCCGGCCCGTGCCGACCACTGGGCTCTTGAGACATGGCGATGCGTATCAGACCGCCGTCAGATGCATGAAACCACCGGAGAAGCGCCCGCTTTCCGGGACGAAACACAGCACGCGCTGCCCTTTGTCCAGGCGTCCGGACTCAAGCAGCTCGTGGATCATGATGTAGATCGACGCCGAGCCAGTGTTGCCACGCTGGGACAGGTTGGTGAACCAGCGCTCCTGGGGAATCGCCAATTCGGTGTTTTCCAGGCACTCGACAATCGGTTTGCGGAAGTATTCCGATGACATGTGCGGCAGGAACCAGTCGATGGCCTCGGGCGACAGGTTGTACTTGATCATCACCTCCTTGAGCGGCTTGCCGAGGGTGTACTTCACCACGTTCTCGTTCAGCAGCCGCACATCTTGCTTGATTGCGAAAATCGAGCGCGACGCCCATTGCTCAGAGGGCAACCGCATCCAGCCGGTCAAGCTGTCGTCCTCGGCCTTTTCCGCGCCCGCGTACATGCAGGTCGGCAATTCGTTAGCGTAGGAAAAGATGTCTATCCAGTCGATACGTAACGACAGGCTGCCGGCCCGTGGTTGGTTCTCCAGCAGGAAGGCCCCGGCCCCGTCGGATAGCATCCAGCGCAGGAAGTCTTTATCGAAGGCGATTTCTGGGCGGGCCGCCATCTGCGCCACCAGCGCTTCGTTTTCCGCATCGAAATTGCGCGCATGCAGCACCGGCGAAACCACCTCCGAAGCTGTGGCCACTGCATTGCGGCTGGCTCCCGCAAGCACCGACAGGTAGGCATATTTCAGCGCGGTGAGGCCAGCCAGGCAGATGCCGGCGGTGGACACCACCTCACAAGGTTTGTTGCCCAATTCGCCATGCACCATCACGCCATGGTTGGGCATCAGTTGGTCCGGCAAGGTGGTGCCGGTGGACAGGCATTCCATGGAGTCCAGGGTAAAATCGTCGCCCACCAGGCCCTTGATCGCCTCGGCGGTTATTTGCGCGTTAGTGAAACGGGGAACACCAGTCTCCGGGTCCAGCACATAATAGCGTTGCTTGATTCCGTTATTACGTAACACCACCTGCCGAGACCGTGAAGGTCGCCCGCCCACATACCCGAGAATGTTCTCCATCGTATCGTTATCGACCGCCTCTCCCGGCATATAAGTGGATGTTTTCGTAATATAGACAAACGATTTACTCATGATTATTTCACTCTTTAGATTCAAAATTTAGTTGCGAACCGGACGGCTGTTCGTAATAACGCTGCAACTCATTGAGGCGCGTCCGGATAAATGGATGAAGCAAGCGGCGTAACACAAGTGAAATAGGCAGGACGGTCATGATGACCAACAATAGATAGACGATGAATAAGCACAGCAAGAGTCGCCGTAGCCATTGTCCATACTTGCCAAAACGGCAAATTATTCCCGACCAGAACTTGAAGCCTCTATAAGCCGCTCGCTCGCTGAGTATCAGCCCAGGATTGACGGTCGCCGCCCCCAGTCCAGCCAGCATCGGCCCTTCGGCTTTCTCTTTATTGGCATACAGGGCGGCATTCAATGCCCGCCCGAAACGTGCAGTGCCTTGGACATCCTGGGCGCTAATCCCGGCCTTGGGCAGGCCGAGGAATGACTCGCGGTTGCCGGTGAACATCCAGCGCGGTGTGGTAATCAGTGTGGCGAAGGTATTGGCCCGGTCGGTTAGCACCACGTTGTCGCGCAACTGCGCGCCGGCCTCATCCAGTAGACGCTTGACCGCCTCCTGGGCCATCAGCCACATGTTGCGGCAGGCGATCACCGTGACCACCGGGCGCCCGGCCAGCAGACGCTTGCCTTCCGCGCTCTTGAGAAATGCGGTGATCAGCGGTGATGGCGACAGATACCAGACCTGATACGCTAGGATCACCAAGTCGAAGGGCTGAGTGTGATTCGTATACACCGGTTCGATGGCCGGCGGGCTGAGCTGCACGGTCTCGGGAAACACGTCGAAAAATTTGCCCACCGGCCAAGGAAATGGATAGGCGACCCGGGGCTTGAGCACCACTTCATGTACCTTAACCTCCTGTGTCGAACGTAGAGGCGAGATTAGACTTTCGACCACTTCGCTCAACTGACCGCTTTGCGAATAACGAATCACAAGAACATGTTTCATAAGTGCAGGGACCTTTTGCTTTTCAACTACACAAACACGCCAGAGATTCGAGTGGCAGTTCTGTAGAGCGAGATGCACCACCCCGGATAGCTTGTTGGGGTAATGGCACACCAAGTTTTTAACGTCTGATTTTTATTCGGGACGAGCGAATGCAGTACGTCACTAGTGGCGTACGCAATAGGAGAGGGGCGTCAACTTGCAGATAGCCGCGGAGGCTGTCTGGCGAAAGTCGATATACGAGTGGGCGGGATTGTTCTGGTAGGCTTTTGCGCGGTTCAACTGCGGCTCATCCGTGATCTTGTACATCATGCAACTCCTGGTTCTAGCTCGGGCAGACTGGATTCCTTCCAGTTCTTCACAGACGAACTCTAGATACTTATTGTGGCCTGTCAAATAACTGCGGCGAATTTTATCGCGTGCCCTCGATTCAGTGGCGCGAATACACGATGGCGCTGTTGGGCCAGGACGTGGTGTAACTCCCATGTTCTGCAGGTGTCCCGGATTGTGTAACCGTAATTTCTGTTCAACTTCGCTCGCATTCAAAGGAAGGGAGAAGGCCGAGAGCAGTAAGGCGAAGATTTCGATTTCTTCATTTATCTGTCCATAGAACGCTAAAAATTCGCAGTGGTTAAACCTCGCGCGCTGCGATTGCGCACCTATTCATGGCCTCGACATTGATGGAGGTCTTTTCGTTTTTGGCTCCGCCACCCATTGCTCCGAGCTGGGAGTGCAGCGGACGCCGATTTATTCAATCATGCACCCACGGAGTCGAGCGCATGGAGTTATTGCAGCGCCTGCTCGACAAGATCGACAGGCTGGAATTGCTGATCGCAGGACTGATCGGCGCTGTCGTCGCAAGTTGGTGGCACAAAGACGACCTAACCGACTGGCGCGCTTGGCTGTTTTTTCTGACCACCGGGTTGGCGTGCGCCATGTACCTCACTGGGATGGTGACCGCATACCTCGGCGTGACTGAGCCAAACATCGTCATCGGTATCGGCTTCCTGCTCGGCACCTTCGGTGGCTCGCTGCTGGCGGCCATCAACCGCGCCATCAAAGCCGCTGACCTCTGGGCGCTTATCCGCCAGCGGTTCGGGGGAGGCAATCCACCATGAATTTTGAACTGATCAACTCCATCGCCTGCGGCTTGATTGCGTTGTGGGCGACCTGGTGCGTTCTGAGCGGGCGAGTGCGCGACGGTATCCTCGGCAAGCTGATCTATTCGGCGATCGCCATTGGTGGTTTTGTCGTGATGAGTCGTAACCAGAACATCTTCATGATGGGGCCGACCACCGCCGGGATTACGTTGCACGTATCGCTCGCGCTCGCAGGCCTGCGCCACATCTTCATGGTTATCTGGTGGCAGCGGGTGAAAGCCTGGCTCTGTCGCACGATGAACTGCGAGCACTGCTTGAGCTGCGATCGCCAGACGGGACCGGACAAGCCTGGAGAGGCTCCGGCGAGGAAACTCCCGTGAGCGGCCTTATCCGGTTGATCCCGGTCTGGATGTGGGTGGTTTTGGCTGCTCTCGGATCTATCGGTTACCTAGCGATTCGGCTGGACAGCGTGAAGGCGGATCGAGCAGCCATCACGACAGAGCGCGACATTGCCAATGCGCGAGTGACCTCGATTACAAACACGCTGCGCCTTCAGCGCGAAATCACCGACGACATCAATCGAGTCTCCGACGATGCGAAAGCCAAGTCTGAACACGTTACGGCTGCCGTTGCTCTTGCTGACGGCCGCGCTCGCAGCCTGCAGCAGCAAATCACCGACCTCATTGCCAAGCGACAGTCTTGTACTGCCGAGGTTGCCAGCGGAAGCAAGGCAAGAGCCGACCTTACCGTTCTGCTCGCCGACTTGCGTCGAAGCGCTGACGAAACAGCGGGAAGACTGGCAGAAGCGCTTGACCGAAGCCGAATAGCTGGGTTTGCGTGTGAGGCTGCATACGCGGCCGCGCAAAAGAACAGGTAGGTCGCGACACGTTTCGCGAATCAGCAAATTGTGTCGCGTCAAATGAAAGACGTTAGCCGGTTTGCCGCTTACGTCAGGCTCTTTGCCTTTTCAGCGTAACGGCGAGCATGGCTGTCGACACTATTCCAGGCAATATAAAGATGTACGTGAGTGCGGGAAGGTCGCGCATATAGTAAGCGAGAAATATGCCCCAGATCATGGCAGCCACAGCACCCAATGCGAGCGATCGAGGGTTGCGCACGTTTGGTGAGGCTGCCATCGCGAGAGCATATATTTTCCATGCTGACCATATTGCAAGCAACGAAATGATGAAGGCGGCTATACCTCCCAGCACGACTAGAGGGGGATCTTGGTCGACAAAAAAGAGCGGAATGAACAAACCCACGATGCCAGCTGCGAAGAGGAGGGTAATTGGCAAAAGCCCGACAAGCGCTCCGATTGTCAGCGCGATGCGCAATTTTGTAAGGTTTTCCATTTTCCACCTTTTTCTGTAGCGCCATTTGTGCGGACTTAATACCGGCAAAAAATTGCTATTTCAAGCATCAGAGAATCCTATGACGACCAAGCAACCCGACTGGGAGGCGATCGAACGAGCCTACCGGGCCGGTCTGCTTTCCCTGCGCGCCATCGCCGCTGAACACGGGGTGGCGCACAACACGATCATGAAGCGCGCCGAGAAGGAAGGCTGGCAGCGTGACCTGACCAATAAGGTTAGAAGCGCTGTAAAGGACAAGGTGACCAGAGCGGTGACCACGGATGGTGACCACGAGAAGCTGGTCACTGATGCGGAGATCATTGAGGAGGCATCAGATCAAGCCGCGGCTGTGGTGCTTGCCCACCGATCCGGCTTGGCCCAATGGCGAGGCATTGCGAGCAAGCTCAGCACGTTTCTCTCCAGCGTAACGGTCACGGATGATAACCACGGCGACTTCGCTCGCTCACTCAACGCCGGCGTCGACGCTCAGCTCAAGGTCATCAAGGGCGAGCGCCAAGCATTCAACCTCGACACGGAAGAGGGCGATAAAACAGTCGACACCCTGGCCGCGATGATGGACGAACTATCGAAGGACGCCTGACATGAAGCCCGAGTACATGAAGCTGCTCCGGGACAAGCGATGGCGGTTGAACAATCTCTACTTCATCACCGACAAGCAGGGGAAGAAGACCCGCTTCCGGATGACGGACGAGCAGATTGAGTACTTCGATGGGATGCACACCCGCAACATCATCCTTAAGGCTCGGCAGCTCGGCTTCACCACTGAGTGCTGCATCATCCAGCTCGACGCCGCACTGTTCGAGTCGGCCAAGTGCGCGCTGATCGCCCACACCCTGAACGACGCCAAGCGCCTGTTCCGGGAGAAGGTGAAGTACGCCTACGACAACCTGCCGAAGGAGATCCGCGCTGCAAACCCGGCGAGCAACGACGCCGCCGGTGAGCTGGTATTCAGCAAAGGCGGCTCGCTCTACGTCAGCACCTCGTTCCGGGGCGGCACGCTGCGTTATCTGCACGTCTCCGAGTTCGGGAAGATCTGCGCCAAGTTTCCGCACAAGGCGCGCGAGATCGTCACCGGTGCCTTTGAGGCTGTGGCCACTGACTGTTTCGTCACCATCGAATCAACGGCGGAAGGCCGGGCCGGCTACTTCTTTGATTATTCGCAGACCGCCGAGAAACAACTGCTGTCTGGCACGCCGCTGGGCAAGCTGGATTGGAAGTTCTTCTTCTTCAGTTGGTGGAAGAACAAGGCCTACTGGCTCGACCCGACCGACGCGGTGATCCCGCAGCGCCTGACCGACTACTTCAACGAGTTGTTCGCCAAGCACGGCATCGACACCAACCCCGGCCAGCGCGCCTGGTACGCCGCCAAGGAGAAGACCCTCGGCGACGACATGAAGCGGGAATACCCGTCTCTGCCTGCCGAGGCTTTCCAGCAGTCGATCGAGGGCGCGTATTACGCCCAGCAGTTCAATAAGTTGTACGCCAGTCAGCGCATCGGCTTGCTACCGAACAACGACCACCTGCCGGTGATGACCATCTGGGACATCGGCGTCAGCGACTCCACGGCCATCTGGTTCGTGCGTCAGGTCGGCGAGCAGTACCACATCATCGATTACTACGAGAATTCCGGCGAAGGCCTGCGGCATTACATGAAGGTGCTCAAGGACAAGGGCTACACCTACTCCGAGCACTGGGGGCCGCATGACATCGACAACCGTGAGTTCGGTAGCGATGCCAAGACTCGTCGCGAGATCGCCCGCGAGGGTTACGAAATCGACGGCGAGAAATACAGTATGACGTTCCAGGTCGTCCCCAAAATTGGCATCAACGACGGCATTGAACAGGCTCGCGAGATCCTCGCCAGTTGCGCCTTCGATGAGGCCAAGTGCGAAGAGGGCATCAGCTGTCTCGAAAACTACCGAAAGGAGTGGGACGACAAGCGCGGCTGTTGGAAGAACAACCCGCTCCATGACTGGACCTCTCACGGCTCCGACGCCTTTCGGTACTTCGCTGTCGCCAAGAGCGCGCGGAAGCCGGCCACCTTTATCAAAATGGGATACGCCCGATGAGCAACGACGTTTCCTTCAAGCGGGCGGACTACATCGAAGTGCTGGATCGCTGGGCGACCGTGCGCGATGTCTGCGCCGGCCAGCACCGCGTGGTCGACCGACTGCCGTACATCAATGCCCACGACAAGTCGCCGGAAAACACCGACCGCAACAAGGCCTACCGCGAGCGAGCCGTGTTCAAGAATGCGACCGGGCATACACGCAATGGCTTGCTCGGCCTCGCGTTTCACAAAGACCCGACGCTGACAACGCCGAAGAAACTGGAGTACTTGCAGGACAACGCCAATGGATCGGGAGTGAGCATTTACCAGCACTCCCAAGGAACACTGGAAAAGGTTCTTGAGGCTGGTCGCCACGGCCTATACGTCGACTACCACCAAGATGAAGGCGCCGGCGGGCACTCAGTTATCCTCTCGTACTGCGCTGAGGACATCATCAATTGGCGCACCGGCATGGTGAACGGCCACAACGTGCTGACCTTGGTCGTGCTACGAGAGATGCCAGAGGTTGAGGACGGGTTCGGCTTCAAGGTTGTCGAGCAGTTCCGAGAGCTTGCGCTTGAGCCTGAAGGATTTGTATGCCGTGTCTGGCGCCGCTCTGGCCCACGGGGTGGTGGGCCACTGGAGGTCACGGACACATTCACTCCGGAGGGCGTTACCGGACGGCTGAAAGAGATTCCGTTCACCTTCGTCGGTGCGCAGAACAACGATCCGACTATCGACGAGTCGCCGCTATACGACATTGCCATGATCAATCTAGGCCATTACCGGAACAGTGCTGACTACGAAGACAGTGTCTTCTGGTGTGGCCAGGCTCAGCCTTGGATTTCCGGGCTGACCGAGCAGTGGGTGAAGTTGCTGGAAGAAAAGGGCGTGTACGTCGGCTCCCGGGCGCCAATGCTGCTTCCTGTCGGTGGCGCTTTTGGCTATGCGCAGCCGCTCCCGAACACGTTGGTCAAAGAGGCCATGGCCGACAAGAACCAGATGATGATCGAACTGGGCGCTCGCATGGTGGTGGCTTCGCTGGCCACCAAGACCGCGACCGAGTCGCGCGGCGATCAGTCAGCATCGACATCGGTGCTCGCCGGCTGCGTGGCCAACGTCAGTGAGGCGTACACCCGAGCGATCATGTGGTGCGGTCAGTACATGGGAATCTCCGACAAGGTCGCTTATCAGATCAATCAAGAGTTCGTTGAGCTGACCGCCGATCCGCAGATGATCACAGCCTTGGTTGGCTTGTGGCAGAACGGCGGCTTCGCTAAAGCAGACCTGCGTGCCTACCTGCGCAAACTGGGCCTGATCGCGCCGGAGCGAACCGACAAGCAGATTGACGGCGAGCTGGAGGAGCAGGGCGTTGGTCTGGGCCTGGACGACGAGGATAAATTAGATGGCGGCAAATCAAGCAATCCTTGACGCCACGATTCGGCATGCGGTTTTTCTCGAAAAGCTGAAGGCAGGAGAGGTCGGCAAGTTCGCGCCTTTCCTCAAAGAGATTGACCGCTCGATCCGCGAGCGGCTTACACAGTCGGATCTGACCGAGTACAACGTCAAGCGTCTGGAGGCGCTGCTGAAGGAGGTCGATAGCCTGCTGCTGGGCATCTTCGACCGCTACAGCGCGCAGTTGAATCTCGACCTGATCGACATCGCCAACTACGAGGCTGAATTTGAGGCGTCGAGCCTGGCCCGGTCTGCACCAGTTGGCGTCTCGTTGGATGTGGTCGCGCCAACGGCAGCGGCTATTCGCACTGCGGTGCTGACCAATCCCCTTAGTGTGCGCGGCACCGGTGGCGGCAAGCTGCTGAAGTCGTTCATCAAGGGTTGGACCAGTGCAGAGCGCGAGCGCGTCACCGGCACGATCCGACAGGGCTTCTTTGAGGGGCAGACGAACTTCCAGATCATTCGCAACATCCGAGGTACAAAGTCTGCCGGCTACAAGGACGGTATTCTCGCCACCACCAACCGCAATGCCAGCACAGTCGTACACACCGCGATTCAGCATGTGTCGTCTCAGGCGCGCATGGAAGTGGCCAAGGGCAACACCGACATCGTGTCTGAAGTCGAGATGGTCGCTACGCTGGACAGCAAGACCAGCCAGCAATGTCGGTCGATGGATAAGCGACGGTTTCCGGTCGACTCCGGGCCGCGACCACCGTTTCACCCAAATTGCCGCACGACGTTCGTCCTACTAACCAAGCTCAGCGAGATGTTCGCCAAGGACGCTACCCGAGCTTCCGTAGGAGCTAGTGGAGCGGGGCAGGTCAGTGCGAGCCTCGATTATTACCACTGGCTTCAGCAGCAGCCTGCTTCGTTCCAGGATGTGGCTATCGGTTCGGTCCGGGCCAAGCTATTCCGGGAGGGCGGGCTGAGCATCGAGCGATTCTCCGAGTTGCAACTTGATCGCAATTTTTCACCTCTGACCCTCGCACAAATGCGAGCGCTTGAGCCGCTGGCGTTTGAAAAAGCCAAGCTGTAGATTGCCCGGCTCATCAGTCCGGAGCGTCTAACATGGTTGAAAATCTGAATATTTTCGAAAGAGCAGAATTGGCTGCGATCTTTAGGTGCGTCATGGCCAATCCGGATGATGCAGCTCTATGCAAGGCTAAACACGAAGAGCTTAAGGTTTTGACCGATAGGGCAGTACGCGAAGGTCGGCTTGAAAAGAACATATACAACGCGATGTTGACGGCGTTCATTCACAACACCTGGATGTTTAGCAAAGGCAAGGAGCTGAAAAGCATAGAAGTAGCTGAGCCGCGTTATCCGTTTGGCCCGGACGAAGTGAAGATTTGGCAGCTGGAGGATGACCTCGGGCTCTAGTAATACCTTACACATTATTTTTAGAAACCCGCTTCGGCGGGTTTTTTTATGCCTGTAAAGCGGGCAAACAAACCCAAGGGGTGCATCAACGTGGCAGAAGAAAACGAAATCGACCTGGAAAACCCGGCAATCAAGGCCGCTATCGCGACTGCCGTTGACGCCTCCGTCGCTGGGTTAAAGGGCAAGAACTCCGAACTGCACGGCAAGCTGAAAGACGCGACCACGAAGCTGAGCCAGTTCGAAACCCAGTTTGAAGGCATCGATATCGACGCCGTCAAAGGTCTGCTCAGTCGCGCAGGCCAAGACGAAGAAACCAAGCTGCTGACAGAGGGCAAGGTGGACGAAGTCTTCAATCGCCGAACCGAACGCCTGCGCGCAGATACCGACAAGCAATTGAAGGCAATCACTACGCGTGCCGAGAAGGCTGAGGCGTTTGCTGCCAAGTTCCAGGGCAAGGTCCTGGGCGACTCGGTGCGCGGCGCAGCGCTGAAAGCCGGCGCGCTACCTGAAGCAACCGACGACATCATCCTGCGCGCCAAAGGCGTGTTTTCACTGAACGAAGAGGGCGAAGCGGTCGCTGTCGATGAGTCTGGCCAGACCATCCTCGGCAAAGATGGCAAGACCCCTCTGACCCCGCTCGAATGGGCGGAGTCACTGCGCGAAAGCGCGCCTCACCTGTGGCCAAGGGCTTCAGGGACACAAGCCCCGGGCGGGGGTGGCGGCCAGGCTGCATTCAAGCGCTCCGAAATGACCTCCGAGCAAAAGCGCGATTACCAGCGCAAGCACGGCCAAACCGCATATCTGCAATTGCCCAAGTAAGGGGAACCACCCATGGCAACGACTGTTAACAGCGACCTGATCATCTACAACGATGAGGCGCAAACCGCATATCTGGAGCGCGTCCAGGACAACCTCGATATCTTCAACGAATCGTCCAATGGCGCGATCGTGCTCGACAACGAGTTGATCGAAGGCGACTTCCGCAAGCGCGCGTTCTACAAGATCGGCGGCTCGCTCGAACATCGCGACGTCAATTCCACCGACAAGGTGACCGCGAAAAAGATCGGCGCTGGCGAGGCCATTGGTGTCAAGGCTCCGTGGAAATACGGCCCTTATCAGACCACCGAAGAAGCGTTCAAACGTCGCGGTCGCCCAGTCGAAGAGTTCTCCCAAATTATCGGCGCCGACGTTGCTGACGCGACACTGGAAGGATTCATTCAGTACGCCACTGCCGCACTGCGTGCCTCGATCAGCTCCAACGCTGACATGGTGGTTTCGGCCAACATCGAGACCGACGGCAAGAAGACCCTGACCCGTGGCATGCGTAAGTTCGGCGACAAATTCGGCCGCATCGCGCTGTGGGTCATGCACTCCAGTGCTTACTTCGACATTGTCGACGAGGCGATCGCGAACAAGGTCTACGAAGAGGCTGGTGTCGTCATCTACGGCGGTCTGCCAGGCACCCTTGGTAAGCCGGTGCTGGTCACCGACACCGCGCCCGCTGATGTGATCTTCGGCTTGCTGCCAAATGCTGTGGTGATCACCGAATCGCAGGCGCCGGGCTTCCGCTCGTACGCGGTGAACGATGAAGAGAACTTGGGCATCGGCTATCGCGCTGAAGGCACTGTCAACATCGACGTTCTTGGCTACAGCTGGAAGGAAACCGCTGGCGGCGCGAATCCTACGCTTGCTGCTGTGGGCTCGGCCGCGAATTGGGTCAAGCATTCCAATAGCAACAAGGTAACTGCTGGCGTGCTGATTTCTCTGACCACCACGCCACCAGCCGGCGGCTGATGCTGCCCCCCTGAAAGCGGCCAGCGATGGCCGCTACGGAGATTTTTATGGAACTGGTTTACTCAACTCAGAATTCGGACTTCGATCCGGAAAAGCGCTACCGCAATCCTTCGCATTTTGACCGGCCGGAGGCAGGGGTGACCCATGCAGTCGTGATCGGTGATTGGCCGAAAGTGGTTGCTGCCTACGCGAGTGTCGGCGTCGACGTGACTGCGGTCGAGGCTGAGCCGCGCCAGGTTCTGGTCCCAGTTGCTGACGGCACGGCCAAACTGGAAGAGGTGATCGGCAAGCTGCGTATCGAAAGCGACATGGTGCGCGCGGTCATCGATGGACTCGACGCCGGCGAGATTGAAAAGCCGGAAGCTGGTGAGCTCGCGATCCGGTTGTTTCAGTCGCTGGACGGACTCAGCCTCAAGATGGCTGAGCTGGTCGATCAGCGTGATGCTGAAGCTGATCGCGCCAGAAATCTGCAAAAGAAGGTGGACGACCTCTTGGCTCAGGCTGCTCAGGCTCGACTGGAAACAGGCGACGCCAAGGAGGCGAAGGAAATCGCCGAGCTGAAGGCTAAGCTCGACACTGCCAGCGTGCCGTACAGGGCAAACGCCTCGAAAGAATCCTTGGAAAAGCTCGTGTCTGATCTACCCAAGGCGTGATACTGCTGGCTGCCGGTAGACGGCAGTCAATCATTCAAAACTCAATCCAGCGAGTTGCTTCATGACACTCATCATTGAGGACGGCACCAGCAAGCCCGATGCCGAAAGCTACGCGAGCGCTGCGGATTTGGTCATGTACGCCGGCAAGTTCGGCGTGGCCATTCCTGCGGACGAGCCAGCGCAAGAGGCACTGCTTCGTCGAGCCGCTCTGGCAATGGATGGCAAGACTTGGAAGGGGCGCAAGTCCAGCAGCGAGCAGGCATTGTCTTGGCCGCGCCGGGGTGTCGAGCTGGATTACGAGATCAAGCCCGACAACTATCTGCCGGCGCGCATCCAGTACGGACAGATGGCTCTGGCGGCCGAGATCCATCAGGACGATATCGATCCGGTGGAGAAACGCAAAGGCGCTGTGACGCTGGAGCGTGTCGAAGGAGCGGTAACGCGCGAATACGCGACGATCCCGAACACCAGCGGCCGACTGTTGCCAGCGGCGCCGGACCGGCCGAGCGCAACTCAGTTCGCCGACTATCTGCAAAAGCGCGGTCTGTTCGCAGTGCGCGCATAGCTGAAACGGAGCCAACATGGCCTTCTACGACGAAATGGCCGTGATGGCTCTGGAGATGATCACAGAGTTCGGCCAGCCCGTGATCATCCGGGCGACTACTGTAGGCGAGTACGATCCGGACGCCGGTACCGCGCCGCCTGACACTACGAAAGAGCAAACCGCCCAAGGCATCCTGCTCGACTTCACCGGTCAAGAATTCCAGAACAATAGCCTCATCAAGCAGGGCGATAAGAAGCTGAAGATCGCTGCACAGGGGCTGGAGTGGGTGCCTGAGTTGCTGAACAAGGTCATTGTTCAGGGGCGCACCTGGTCAATCGTCCCGCCGCTGAAAGAGATCAACCCGGCCGGCACGCCGATCCTCTATGAGCTGCAGGTGCGCTCATGAGCAAGTACTCGGGCTTGAACGGCAGCTTCGCCGAGAACATCCGCCAGTTTGCCGAGCAGGCCCAAACGGCGCTCGACGCCACTTTCCGCGAGATCGTGATCGAGCTTGGTAATAGCGTGATCCGCATGTCGCCGGTGGGCAAGCCCGAGATCTGGGCGGCCAACGTCGCGCACCGAGCGGCCAACACCCGCGCGGCCGACGACTACGACTTCAAGGTGGCCGTGCGCAACACAGCCATCAACCTGACCGACAGCAACTTCACCAAGTCAGGCAGGCTCAAGCGCGGCGTGAAGTACGCCAAGCCACTGACCAAAACCGAGCGGAACCAGAACTTCAATGTGAATGGGCTGGTGGCCGGCAAGGGTTACGTAGGCGGGCGCTTTCGCGGCAACTGGCAGTTCTCCATCGATTCCCCGGCTGAGGGTGTGCTCGATCAGATCGACCCGTCCGGCAACGCCACGCTGGCGGCGCTGAGAGCACAGGTGTCCGCGCTGACCATTGGCCAGACCGCGTACATCGTGAACAACCTGCCTTACAGCATCCCGTTGGAATATGGCCACAGCAAGCAGGTGCCGCCCGGCGGGATGGTTCGCACGACACTCGCTCGCTTCCAGCAGACCGTTAGCGACGCCATCAGGAACAACCAGGTATGAGTCATCACCTCATTGCCTCGATCTACGAGGCCAAGCTGATTAACTGGGCCAAAGCCTTGCCGGTACCGCTGAAGGTGGTCGTCGAGAACGAAGCCTACAACCCCGTCGACGGTGAAACCTACCTGCGTGCCTTCACGCTGCCGGCCGACACCGCGAGCAATACGCTCAGCGGCGATCACCGGCTCTACACCGGCGTGTTTCAGGTCAGCATCGTCACGCCGTCGGGTAAGTACCGCGGCGCAGCCGGCGCGCTGGCCGATCAGATCGCCGCGCTGTTCCCGCTGTATGAGCGCAACACCCTAGGTGCGCTGACGGTGGTGACCATGAGCCCGGTCGACCCAGGTCCCGGTATCCCGGACGACACCACCTTCACCGTGCCTGTTTCGTTCATGTACCGAGCCGATACCAACTGAAGATTCCTACGCCTTGGCGCGCCGATTCAGGAGAAACCTTACTGCATACAAAGGAATCATCAGCATCAGCACCAGGCCCGCTGCTCCTGGCAATGAATCAATCCAGAGCGATCCCAAAAGCTTGGACTTGAATAGCCACCCCTGTGTGCCATTCGCGCCCATTTGGCCGTATGCCGAAATAAGTGAAACCATCGATGTAACTATCACTAGATTCATGGCTTCGCGAGCCAGTTCCCTTTTCATTTTTACCGAATCCCTTTCTGGACTTGAACAAGGCCTGCGATGCTATCAAGTAGCCATGTCAAGATCCATGCACTTGCAGGCGTGACAGTTGTTGAACTGTTCCGCGTTGCCAAGACAGCCCATAGGGCACCCCCACGAACCCGCCCTCGAGCGGGTTTTGTCATTTCTGCAATGAGGTAACACACCATGGGCTTCAGACTCCCCAATGGCGCGACCCTTGAGATCGCCGCCGCGTACGGCGTTGCCATCAAGGTCACCGCGCTCAGCAACGCCGCCCCGGCCGTCGCAACGGCTTCCGCGCATGGCCTGGCCGACGGCGACATCATCGCGGTGGCTTCGGGCTGGACGCGCCTGAACGATCGAGCGGTGCGCGTGGCGGATATCCAGTCCGGCACCTTCGCCTTGGAAAACATCAACACCACCAACGTGCAGCCATACCCGGCGGGCTCCGGTGTCGGCTCGGTCCGTGAGGTCACGGCGTTTCAGGAGATCTCGCAGATCACCGACCTGGCCTCGAGCGGCGGCGATCAGCAGTTCTTCAGCTTTGGCTTCCTGGCTGAGGATGACGATCGGCAGATCCCGACCACCAAGAACCCGGTGACCCTGGCAATCACCGTGGCCGATGATCCGGATCAGGCCTATGTGCCGATCGTCGAAGCAGCCGATGAAGACCGCGAAGTCCGGGTGCTGCGCCTGAACCTGCCGAACGGCGACATCATCCTCTACAACGGCTACGTGTCGATCACCTCGACCCCGGCTCTGGGTCGCAACAACCTGATGACCCGGGTGATCAGCGTGGCGCTGTCTGGCCGTCCAACCCGCTACAAAAAAGCACCTTAAGGGGTCCGCATGGCTACCAAATTCAAAATTGCCCAGAACCCGACCTTCAAGGTCGAGGTGGACATCCCGCGAGTCGGCGGCACCACAATCAAGGTTCTGTTCGAGTTCAAGTATCGCGACCGCAAGGAACTCGCCGCGCTGTTCGCGGGCTGGCAGGAGCAGACCAAGGCGGATCAGGAGCGGTTCAAGGCCAAGGGTGATGACCTGACCCTGGTGGAGATCACCGACTCGCACATCGAGCGCCAGATCGAGCAGGTCCAGGCGCTGGTCTCCGGCTGGGGCTTCGACGACAAGTTTGACGACGCGGCCATTCGTGCCCTGGTGGAAACCTCTGCCGGCGCCGGGGATGCGATTGTCGAGGCCTACCAGAAGGCGTTTGTCCCGGCCCGCCTGGGAAACTGACCCGGGTCGCCCGGCTGATGTACGAGCGTGGCCCGTCGGACGCTGATCTGGCGGCGCTCGGCATGTCCCGTGCGGACATCCCGGGCGAGGAGTGCGAGGTGCTGCCGGACAACTGGCGCACCTTCATCCTGTTCAACGCACTGTCCACGCAATGGCGCAGCGGCATGGGCGGCCCGACCGGTCTGGACTACACGTCGATTCGCGACGTGGCGCGCTACCTCAGCATCAAGAAAAAACAAATCGCTGAGATTTTCCACGACCTCCAGGTGATGGAGGCCGAAGCCCTGCTCGTCATGAGCGAATCGAAGTAATGGAGCACTCATGTCGGGCACAATTGCGCAGTTAGGTGTCGCCGTAGATTCAGGCGAGGCAGTCCAGGCCGCTACGGATCTGGAGCGTCTCGCGCAGGCCGGCGCCAAGGCAGAGAAAGCCGCTGATGGTGTGGCGGCTGGTTTCGACAAAGCGGCGGCAGCGTCCACCGGACTGGCCTCCGCCGAGGGCAAACTGTCCGAGTCCACCGACGACGCCATGAAACGTCTGACGGCAATGGCCAAGGCGTCTCTGGATTCCAGCGAGTATTACCAGCGGCTGACGACCAGCGTCGGTACCAGTGCATCAGCAATGGATGCCTCGGGTTCCTCAGTCAGCAGTCTCGCGGCACTCAAGCGGCGCTTGCAGGCTGAATCGGACGCACTGGTCGGCTCGACGGATAGAGAGGCTGATGCGGCTAAGAGGGCGGCGGCTGCGACCGGTGTACAAGCGGAGGGATTGCAAGCGCTGCTCGGCAAGATCAATCCTGCCATTGCCGCGCTCGACAAGCTGGACCAGCAACAGGCCCAGTTGCAGAAGTACAAAGCGGCTGGCCTGATCGATGCCGACACCTTTCGCGAGTACTCGACCCGCATCGAAGCATCCCGGCAGAAGCTGGGGGACTTTGATGAGGGCTTGCGCAAGACCGGTGTTAGCTCGAAGCAAACCGAGGCCGCACTCCGGCAGCTTCCGGCGCAGTTCACAGACATCTTCACCAGCCTGGCTGGCGGTCAAAACCCACTGCTCGTTCTGCTTCAGCAGGGCGGGCAGATCAAGGATTCTTTCGGCGGCGTGGGTGCCACGTTCGATGCCCTCGGAGCAAAGATAAAATCCCTGTTCACCGGCGGCGCAGGGGCGGCGGTGCTGGGCGAGTCACTCGCCGGCATAGCTGTCAACGCCAAGGACATGGCCGAGAACACCAGTGAAGCAGGTGAAAGCCTGTCTGGCCTAGCTGAGGGTGCCAACACGGCGGCCGATGCTACAAAAAATGCCAAGGAGGCCGCAGCGGCACTGAACGCCGCAACTCCTCCTTTGGGGGTTGGGCTGGGGGTAGTTCTCGCTGGAGCCGTCGCGGCAGCTGCGGCCATTGCGGCGCTGGGTTTCGCGTACAAGCAGGGCAGTGCGGAGTCCACCGCGTACTCCACCGCACTGGCGATGACCGGAAATACAGCCGGGATAACGGCCGCGCAGCTCAGCGTCATGGCCAGGTCCGTGTCCGAATCAAACGGGACAATTAATGAGGCTGCTGCAAGCCTGGCTCTGCTCGCAGGCTCGACGAGAATCCCAGTCACCTCGTTCGAAATGATCGCTACGGCCGCGGCGAATTTTGAGGATGCCACTGATAAAGCGGCATCAGAAACCGTCGCCAACTTCGAAAAGATCGCCAAAGAGCCAGTTAAGGCAGTCCTTGCCCTTAACGAGTCGATGAACTTCCTGACGGTCAGCACATATGAGCAGATCACTTCGCTTGAGCGCCAAGGCCGAACCCAAGAAGCTGCGAACGTTGCGAGCAAGGCTTACGCGGATTCGCTGAACACAGTTTCCTCGAACGTAAAGGCGAACCTCGGCGTTATCGAGTCAGCCTGGAAGGATGTCGCGGACGGCGCCAAAGGTGCTTGGGACGCGATGCTCAATGTCGGTCGGGAGAAGTCCTTCGCTGACAAAATGTCAGACCTCGAACGGCGCATCGCCGATTTCAAGACGCAGGGTGAAAGCATTGGCGGCAGCTACGGGGCGTCTCTTGCGGCCAACGGCGTGGCAAAGCTTGAAGCCGAAAAGACCCAACTCCTGATTGAAAAGGGAGAGGAGGATCGCCGGGCGGCCGCTAAAGGGTTTGCTCAGCAGCAGGAACAGAAAGCGGTTGCAGCGGCAGAGCACATCGGCAAAGTCCGCGAGGGCTTCCAGAGCAACGAGCAGAAGCGCGATAAGGAGATTCTCGATTACCGCAAAAGCGTCGAGGAACTCAGGAAGCGAAATGCGGCCAGCCCCTTGCTTGACGAGAAGCTGGTTGCGAAAGATATCCAGAACATCAAGGACAGATACAAGGACCCCAAAGCAGCTTCTGCTGGCGCCGTTGACCTCACCGGTTACAACGCCGCGCAAATTGCCCTCAAGGAAATCCAGGCCGATTACGCGAACACCCAGAAACAACTGGATGCAGCGCAGAAGGCCGGGCTGATTTCGCAGCAGGACTATCTGCTAAAGCGCGAGGCGTTG
Source organism: Pseudomonas sp. TWP3-1 (assembly GCF_049896625.1). Lineage (NCBI taxonomy): Bacteria > Pseudomonadati > Pseudomonadota > Gammaproteobacteria > Pseudomonadales > Pseudomonadaceae > Pseudomonas > Pseudomonas sp. TWP3-1. The sequence continues at coordinate 331,115 of NZ_JAFCUQ010000001.1, read as the reverse complement.
ATCGGCAACGAGCGGGAAGAGGTCACCGCCGCATACGAGGCGGAGATCGCAGCGCTCGAAGCCGCGAAGGCGAAAGCCAGCACCACCGCCGAGCAGCGCATTCAGCTTGATCAAAAGATCGAAGACGCGCGCACGGACATGGTCAAAGCGCAGAAGACGGCGGACAGCGAACTGGAAGTGCTGGCGACGAATGAGCTGGGGCGGCTGAAGAAGCAGGAGCAGGCCGTTCGAACTTACACCAGCGCGTTGCAGCAGCAGGTCGATACCTTGCGCGAGCAGGGCAAGCGCGCTGCCGCTGGCCTGGGTCAAGGTGATCGGCAGCGTGGCCTGACCGATCAGCAGAACGCTATCGACGACCGCCTCAACTCGCAGAAGCTTGATCTGGCCAACCAGTATGGCGATGGCTCGCGCGGCATGAGCCTCGACGAGTACACGCAGAAACTCGCGGCGCTGAAAACCACGCAGCAGGATCTGCACGACACCGTTCAGGCCAACTATGACGAGATGACTGCCGCTCAAGGCGACTGGAGCGCCGGTGCGTCTTCGGCTTGGCAGAACTACCTGGAGTCAGCGCGCGACGTTGCCGGGCAGACCAAAAGCCTGTTCACCAACGCCTTCAGTTCGATGGAAGACGCGGTCGTCAACTTCGCCATGACCGGGAAGCTTTCGTTTGCTGACTTCACCAAGTCGATCATTGCGGATATGGCGCGGATTGCGAGCCGCCAAGCTTCGTCTGGGATTCTCAACGCAATTATTGGCGCGGGCGCCAACTATTTCGCTGGAGGCGGCGCTACTGCTGAGGCTACGGCCGGGAGTGCTGACGCAGGAGCACAAGGGTTCGGCAGTCAATTTGATGCCAGTTCTGCAACTGTTTCCTTCGGCGGTGGCCGCGCTACCGGTGGGGGTGTCGATCCGAACACACTCTACGAGGTGAACGAGAAGGGGCCGGAGCTTTACAGCGAGGGTGGGAAATCATTTCTGATGACTGGCGCGAATGGCGGCAGTGTTACGCCGCTGACCACTGGTGGCGGCCCTGGAATGGTCGCTTCTGGCGGCACGGGCGGCGCGCCTCAGGTCTACATCAACATCTCCAGTGACGGACAGACCGATGTTTCGAGCAATCAGTCTGGGCTTGAAAGCTTCGGCGCTGAAATCGGGAAATTCGTTGAGCAGAAGTACAAGCAACTGGAGGCGAAGTCTTTGGGGGCCCAAGGCAATATCCGTAGAGCTATCGACGGGAGGATGGGCAGGTAGTCGAGAGTCTGCATGCCCACGTCTTCATAGCAAGGATATCGCTTTGCTTATGGCCATCTCCTCAACCTCAGCGAAAGTAAGTGATTTTGGATCGCGATGTTCTACCTCGACATCGATGTCACCGCCGATTTTCGCTTCGGGGTCGTTAAAGACAATCATCAGCTTTGCAGTGAAGTACGGACTTTCGTCTGGGTTATATGGTGCCTGTATCGAAAATCGCAGCAGTTTACATTTCATAGAGAGCTCCGTTTTGGGCCTCCATAGTACACAGACGGGGGCCGCTTTATGGCTAACACATTCACGTTCCGTCCGGATAAGTCGGTCCCGGTGACGTTCGCCCAGCGGACACGATCGGCCACTTTCGGAGGCTACAAGCAGACTGCCGGCGACGGACTCAACACAGAAACCCAGACTTGGTCGCAGACCTTCACCGGCTCGAAAGCGAGGATTGTTGCGATCCTTGCCTTTCTACGGGCACATCAGGGCTACAAGTCTTTCATTTGGGTAACGCCTCTCGATGGGCCGCTGTATTTCACATGCAACGCTTACGGCGCCACACCGCAAGGCGGCAACGCCTGGGTGCTCACCGCTACCTTTGAACAAACCTTCCAGGTGCAATGATGGCTGAGAGTATTTACGAAGACATCCAGAAGCTGGAGGTCGGCCTATATGTCGAGTTGTTTGAACTCGATCTGACACCCATGAGCGGCGACATCTACCGCTTCCACGGGTACACGCAGCTTGGGCCGATCTACTGGCAAGGCGTTGAGTACTCGCCCTGGCCAATCAAGATTGAAGGCTTGGGCATGACGGGGGAAGGCCAGCAATCCAACCCCTCGCTCACTGTCGGCAACGTAACCGGCTTCATCACTGCGCTCTGTGCTACCTATCAGGATCTGGTCGACGCCAAGTTGCGCCGTCACCGAACTCTCGGCCGCTACATGGATGCGGCGAATTTCCCGGGCGGAAACCCTGAAGCTGACCCGAACGAGTACTTCGCTTCGGATAGCTACGTCATCGATCAAAAGCAATCGGCCGATGGCGAGGCAGTGGTTTTTGTCCTGAAGTCACCTCTGATTGCAACCGACCGCAAACTGCCCGGCCGGCAGATTGTCGCCAACTGCTGCCAATGGTCATCCATCGGGGGGTACCGCGGCGTCTACTGCGCTTGGACCGGGTCGAACTATTTCACTGACAAGGACGTGCCGACGGACGATCCTGCCAAGGACATGTGCTCGTTCACTCTGAAGGGCTGCAAGCTCCGCTTCGGCGAAAACAACCAACTTCGCTACGGATCGTATCCCAGCGCCGGAAACTAAGGGGCATTGCATGAAACTCAGCAAATCCATAGTCGAGGCCATTTACGCTCACGCCGAAGCGGAAGACCCCAAGGAGTGCTGCGGCATTGTGGTGCTGGCCGGCGGGAAGAAACGTTATCTGCCACTGCCAAACGCTGCCGAGGCACCCGAGAAGGATTTCCGTATCAGCGCCGAAAGCTGGGCCGGCGCCGAAGACCAGGGAGAGCCGGTGTGTGTCGTGCACAGCCACCCAGGGCAATCGGCCCGACTGAGTGGCGCCGACCGAGTTTCGCTTGAGGCTACCGAGTTGCCTTGGCTGATCGTGGAGGTGCGCGAGGGCAAGCCCCTCTCACATCTGATCCACTTGCCAACTGGTTACCAGGCTCCTCTGCTCGGTCGCTCGTTTCATCATGGCGTGCTCGATTGCTACACACTGGTCCGCGACTATTACCGGCGAGAACTGGGCATTGAGTTGGCAGATTATGAGCGCGAGGACGGTTGGTGGAACGGCACCGAAGACCACTACATGGAGAAGTACGAAGCAACCGGATTCCGTCAAATCGATCCGAGCGAGCTTCGTCAGGGCGACCTGATCATCATGCAAGTGCGGGCCGAGAAGGCGAACCACGCCGGCATCTATTTGGCAGACGGAAAGCTGAAGACCGAGCCGAATCACCATCCGGTGCTCGGGTGCATCCTTCACCACCTTTACGATAAAGATTCGAAGCGCGACATCTTTGGCGGGTACTGGCGTGATGCGGCTCGGCTATATCTGCGTCACAAGGATGCGCCTTCAGCGACATAACCAGAGATTCGTACAGGCGCAAACCGGTGATATGGTTGGCGCTTTCCACAGGAGTGACCTGCATGAAATTATTCGTAGGGGCGTTGGCGCTGGTGGCGCTGGCTGGGTGCTCGACGCCGACGATGCCGGAGATGCGTCAGTCCGAACCGGCGAAGACATACTCGTCGAACAAGCCAGAGGACGCGCTGGCCAAGTGCATTCTGTTTGCATGGCAAGATAGCAGCCTCTCTGGAGGTGGTATGCCGATGGGGATGCAGCCCGGTCGAGATGGCGGTAAATCCGTTTATGCTGGGAATCGCGAGTATTTTGCTGACGTGATCTCGGCAAAGCAGGGCACCAGTATCAAGTATTATGAAATTGCCAACAGTTGGGTTTCAAAAATACTGAAATCTGAAATTGAAGCCTGTCTATAACCCTTCAAAAACGAAAAGCCCGCGCTCTGCGGGCTTTTTTTCGTCCGGAGAAAGTCATGATATCCAGTTCGATCAATTCTTCTGCCAACGACCGCTTAAGAGAAATCCGCTTGGACGGAGCTCTTGGCAAGCGATTCGGCAGGGAGCACAGCCTTGCAGTCAGTAGCTTCGCAGAGGCGATCCGAGCATTAGGTGTACTGAAGAAAGGATTTACTCAATATCTGAATGAGGCCAAAAGCCGAGGAATTGTCTTCGCCGTTTTCTACGGTGATCGGAACATTTCAGATAGTGAGTTACGCGACCCGCCGGGCAGCGGGGTTATGCGTATTACCCCAGTCGTCCAGGGAAGCAAAAACAGTGGTGGGCTTCAGACCATTATTGGTATTGCTCTGGTTGTTGCCGCATCTTATTTCACGGCAGGTGCTGCGTCTGGCGCTGCCGGAGCGGGCCTGTTCGGCACCGCCAGTGCGGCATGGACGGTCGCCGGTACAGTCGGTCTATCCCTTGCTATCGGCGGTGTAGCCCAGATGGTCGCCGGCACCGCGCCTGGCATCGACAGTTCGGAGGCCGCCAATAACCAGCCCAGCTACAACTTCAGTGGCATCAAAAACACGGTAACCCAAGGCAACCCGGTCCCTCTCTGCTACGGCGAGATGGTCGTTGGCTCTGCCTGCGTTTCGCTAGGAGTTGTCGCAGAAGACCAGCAGTAGGCAAGCCTGCCCAGCCGCACCAAACACACAGAAATCCCAATGACCGCTACAGCGGTTTTTTTTCGCCTGGAGAAAAGCATGGGCGCAGCACAAACATTCGGCGCCGGCGGCTCGAAAGGCGGCAGCGAGAAACCGCATTCGCCTGTAGAGAGCCCGGACAGCCTGATCAACACCAGCTACGCCAACATCCTCGATGCTGTCAGCGAAGGGCCGATCGTCGGCCTAGTGAATGGCGCCCAATCGATTTTCTACAACCAGACGCCGCTGTCCAACTCTGACGGCAGCCTGAATTTTACCGGTGTGACCTGGGAGCAGCGCACAGGCGAGGCTGAACAGGAATACATCCGTGGCTTTCCGGCGGTTGAGTCTGAGACCTCTGTCGGTGTTGAGCTGAAGTTCTCTCAGTCGTGGACGCAGGCGATCAGCAATAGCGAGCTGTCGGCTGTGCGTGTTCGCCTGGGCGTATCGACGCTTTACACGACCGAGACGGACGGCGACACCGTGGGGTACGTGGTGCAATACGCGATCGACCTTTCCACGAACAACGGTGATTACGTTACCGTCCTGGCTCAGGCTTTCGACGGCAAAACCACGGGAGGATATCAGCGCAGCCATCGAATCGACCTGCCACCGTCTGACGGAGGCTGGCAGATTCGCATCCGCCGCCTGACCCCGGACGCCCCTAACTCCAGCATCCAGGCCAACACCTCGATCGTCAGCTACACCGAGGTGATCGACGCAAAGCTTCAATACCCATATACCGCGCTGATCGGCACCAAGATTGATGCCTCACAATTCAACTCAATCCCTGAGCGCGCCTTTCACATCAAGGGGCGCATCATCCAGGTGCCGGCCAACTATGACCCGGGCACTCGGGTTTACATGGGCGCCTGGGACGGCACCTTCAAACTGGCCTGGACCGACAACCCTGCCTGGATATATCGCGACCTGATCCTCAATGACCGCTACGGTTTGGGGGCGGTGATCAGCGATAGCCAGGTGGACAAGTGGGGTCTCTACCAGATTGCCGGCTACTGCGATGAGCTGGTGGATGACGGGAGGGGCGGTAAGGAGTCGCGTTTTACTTGCAATCTCTACCTGCAAAGTCGCGCCAATGCGCTGACCGTGCTGCAGGACATGGCCAGTATTTTCCGCGGCATGAGCTATTACGCTGGCAGCGAAGTGATGGTATCGGCAGACATGCCGAGTGACCCGGTTTACACCTACACGAACGCCAACGTGATCGATGGTAAGTTCAGTCGTTCGGCTTCGAGCGGCTCGACTCGTTACAGCGTGTGCAAGGTTTCCTGGTCTGACCGGACCAACTTCGGCGCCGCCAAAGTCGAGTTCGTCCAAAGCCAGAAAGCGATCGCCAGGTATCAGATCCGTGAAACTGAAACCACAGCATTTGGCTGTGTATCGCAAGGGCAAGCCCAGCGGCTTGGTCAATACATCCTGCTGACCAATCACTACGAAACAGACACGGTGAGCTTCTCAGTAGGCATGGATGGCACCATTGCTCGCCCCGGGCAGTTGATTCGGGTTGCTGACGAAAACTACAGCGGTAAACCAATGTCAGGGCGAATCAAAGCCGCAACTGCCGGCAGCGTGACGCTGGATGCTGACATTGAGGTGGAAGTCGGGGATACGCTGGTTGTGATCCGTCCCACTGGCACCGCCGAGGCCCGAGTCATTCAGAGCGTGTCCGGGCGCATTGTGACGGTGACTGAGCGCTTCTCGTCGATACCGACCTCGCAGTCGGTCTATACGATTGAGTCGGCCGAGCTGAAGGCGGAGACATTTAGGATTCTGTCTGTTGTCGAGAACTTCGGTGATGACAAGCTGCAGTACGACATCGTCGCCGTGCAGCACAACGCAAGCAAATTCGCGGCAATCGATAGCGGCGCGCAGATTGTCAAACTGCCGACAACGGTTCTTCCATCAGCCGTCCAAGCGATACCGACCAACGTGACGCTGTCAACGTTCGACGCGGTTCGCCAAGGGGTAAATGTTGCCACTATGCGCATTACCTGGACTGCACCCAAGGGCGCTGCTAGCTACAACGTGTGGTGGCGAAGAGGCTCGAGCGACTGGATTTTTGGCGGGCGCGTGTATACCGCCTCAATGGAAGTGCCGGGCATTTATACCGGCACCTACACGGCTCGCGTAGCGGCCATTGGTGCGAACGAAAATAGCTCTCTGTGGGCGTTCTCCGAGCCTACTGCTCTTCAAGGTAAAACCGGAAACCCACCCGCGCTCAGCTATCTGACGGCCACGCCGCTGATCTTCGGCATCTACCTGAAGTGGGGTTTCCCACCAGGTGCTGAGGACAGTCAGCGCACGGAGATCTGGTACGGGCCGACGACTAGTTTAGAGGCCGCCACCAAGCTGACTGATCTGGCCTACCCGCAAAGTGATTTTTCGCTGCTGGGCCTGCGCGCCGGCGTGACGTTCTACTTCTGGGGGCGAATCGTCGACAAGATCGGAAACATCGGGCCGTGGTATCCGATCGGCATGGGTGTGCAGGGTCAGTCGAGTTCGGACGCCGCGGCGATTCTCGAAATGATCGCTGGCCAGATTGGCGAAACGGAGCTTGGCCAAGACCTGCTGGACGAGATCCAGAAAATACCGGGTCTTCAGGCGCAGATCGATGCGCTGGACGGGCTGAAAACGTATGACCCGGAAGCCACTTACGAGGAATACGACCTTGTGGTGGTGGGCAAGCGGATCTACCAAGCCACCGGCCCGGTACCGCGCGATACACCGCCACCGAATCCCGGTTACTGGCTCGACGTCGGCCAGACGGTACAGACCGCCAATGGACTTGCTCAGCAAGTCGCAACCAACACCGCCGAGATCACTGAACTCGACGGCGTGGTGACGGCGCATGCGACAGCGTTTCAGGCGCTGCGCGCTTCGTCCCGCGAAGATGATGGATCGGGGGATCTTTCCGATGCGATGAAGGGCTGGACCAGCACGGCCGCGATAGCCTCGGAAAGTAAGGTCAGCGCCTCTGATCGCGAAGCGACAGCCCGACGCCTGACAAGCTTCGATGCAAAAGTTGGCGAAAACGCGGCGAACATCACACAACTGGAGCAGGTGGTGACCACCGCCAACTCGGCGACCGCCACAAAGATCGGGCAGCTCGGCGCTTCGGTAGGCCAAAACACTGCTCTGATCCAGGAGACATCGACTGCCTATGCGGACACGGCCGATAAGCTGACAACGTTGTGGTCCGTAAAGATGCAGATAAACGCTCAGGGGCAGTACATCGCCGCAGGGGTTGGCCTCGGCATCGAAAACACAGGCGCAGGCCTGCAAAGCCAATTCCTGGTGAGCGCGGATCGGTTCGCCATCGTCAACACCATCGCCGGTGGCGCCATCTCGGTACCGTTTGCGGTTCAGGATGGGCAGGTGTTTCTGCGCTCGGCATTTATCCAAGACGGCACCATCACCAACGGGAAGATCGGGGGAGCGCTTCAATCCACGGATTACATCGCCAACACACAGGGCTGGATGCTGCCTCGCGCCGGGGCTTGGCAAATGAATGGTACCAACGGCGCGGGCAGACTCCAGATCGCCAACACAGCCATCAAGCTCTACCACGCCAATGGCGTGTTGGGCATCGACATAAGTTTGTGACATGACTGGACTGACTATAAGAAACGATCAGGGTGTGGTCATGGTTGATATGACCATGAAAATCAGCCAAATGCAGGGGTATATCGACACGGGCGGCGGCAACGGATCTGCTGCTTTACCCGCGGCGCCCGCTGGAAAACAGCAGTTCTTTATGGTGGTGCCGCTGGTGGATTTGCAGCAGGAGGCGGGGAAAAAGCCGGGTGTGACGCTTTCCGGAGGCGTGCTGTCTTGGGCCTATGCCTACTCCACGGCAGGTTTTGGATTCTTCTCGGCAAACTGCCGAATCTTCTACGGATACTACTGATGGCGCACCTGGTGGTAAGCAAGGACACGGGCGAACTTTTGTTCGACACCGATCTGATCAGTTATGGATTGATCAAAAGTGGCTATCTGGCGTACTCGCAGTCTTGGACTCGCCGCATGCTGAGATCCATTCACCTCGATCCAAACAACGGGGCCAACTGGTTTCCTGTCGTTGTCACCGTCAACGAGTCCTATGATGACCGACTGCATGGATTCACCGTCGCCAATGCGATTTGTCCGGTGGTGTTTTTGGTGGGGCCGGGGACACTGAGTGGGACATCGCGCAGCGGCAACACAATGACCTTTCTGTATGCCAATGCAGAGACCTCGACGAGGTTCTACTGCTTCGACTTGATGGCTGACAATATCCCCGGCTCGCCCTATTTAAAAACGTGGGATCCCACGGGACGGATCACCTTCAATTCACTACAGCCACCAATGAATGTGGTCGCCGCTATTCAGGCGCCAGGCCCGGGAGCGCTGGATTTCTTCGGGCGATACAAGACCTGCTACGCCAATGGCTATAACCAGTCGGTAAGCCGCCCTATATCCTCTCGGAACAACTACTCAAACCTTCATTCGAAAGTAAATATTCCTCTCTCACCGGGCGTTGAGTACGCGGCCTATCTGCCTTGGAGTCGTGGAGTCGGTATCAACGACCTTTTCCCATATAACGGCTACGACAACTTCTCTCAGTACGGCGGAAATGAAGGGGCGTATGGATACGTGGGAGGGATCAGCTTCATGTTTGGCGTGGCTCCAGGAACTACAAGCGCTGGGCCGTCCGTTGCCAACCAGGTAGTGCCCTGTTCGTTCTTCAATTTGCCAACCGACCGCTACCCCGTAGCGCTGGTGATTCAAACGAGCTCATACCCGTTTCCATACGGTTAAAAGGGTCTGCAGATTTATACACCGCCATCGAGCGGTTTTTTTTTGCCTAAATTAAGGAAATGCCATGCCTTGGCACAGAGCGGGGACGGTTTCTGTCACCCAAAACTCAAGCACCGTGACCGGTGTAAACACCGCTTTTGCGGCAAACACCCGAATCGGCGACGCATTCATTGGCCCCGACGGTCGACAGTACGAAATCGGGAACGTGGCCAGCAATACGGTGATCTCGATTATTCCAGCCTATATAGGGCCTACCGTCTCCGGTGCCGGCTATGCAGTCGTACCCGTTCAGGGCTATCAGAAGGGGCTTGCTGATGAGGTTCGTGGCTGGGTAAACACCTACGGGCCGAAGATGGCGGCGCTCGGAACCACTGGCAACTACGATGTACTGCCCGTCGAGAAGGGCGGCACTGCGGCCAGCGATCCAGCATCAGCGAGAGCAAATCTCGGCCTGATCTTGCAAAACTCGGCAACCGACTACGCGCCGGGGAGGATCTTACTGGCGGGAGCTTTTGGCCTGGGTGGCAATGGCGGCGCACCGATCGTCACCGACCTGTACAACGGCCGCGCATTTGAAGCTGTGCAATTCAATAGCGGAACCGCGGGCGGACAGACCTCGTTTGGATGCGCGCTACGAATCCAAGGCTCCTCTGGCGAGTGGCGGAACGTACTTCAGTTTGGTACCAGCGGGGAACTCAACTGGACTTCGATCACGAACCCCTCCGCTGGCGGTACTTGGCGAAATTACACGATTTACCACAGCGGGCTTGCGGCTGGTAACTACATTCCGACCACGCTGCAGAACAATTACTCGACTCAACCGAGCCGCCTGAACGGTTACCGAATGTACCTCGGCAAAGTCGAGGTGAAGATGAACATCAGCTTCCCTGCGAGCTACACGGATGGCATGGTTGTTACGACATTACCTGCGGGGTTTAGACCCGATCAGGCGTTCGCGATACCGGGAACCTTTGGCTCTCGGGTGGTTGTGAACACCGACGGCACGGTCGCCGTTAATGGGGGTGTCGCCGGCGCCTCTACCAGTTTCGCCTTTGAGTTCAAGCCAGCATGAATCGAATCGTAGAGCTAGACCCGTCCGGGAGGTTCGTCTCGGACTTCATTGAAGGCATGGGCCTTCCAACCCCCAATGATTGGACGGCTGATATTTGCCCGGATGGATTCTTCGCCGCGCGCTATGCAGGCTCAAGAAGTATTTCGGGCGAGTGGGTGAAAGGTGTCTGGGTTGATGACAAAGCGCTGTCCAAGCTGGAACTGGCTGATTTGGAGCATGGGCAGTTGGTGAATGAGGCAATGGCGAAGGTTGATCGACTTCTCGAACAGGCCGCGCTGCGAATCGCGCCACTGCAAGATGCAGTGGACATCGATGAGGAGACAGAGGACGAAGGCGTTCGGCTGAAAGCCTGGAAGAAATACCGCGTTGCCCTCAATCGTCTCGCGGAGCAGGCGGGGTATCCGCAGATCATCGCATGGCCCATTGCTCCGGCTTGAACCGTTGCAGAACCCATTTAGAACCCACCTTGAGTGGGTATTTTTTTGCCCGGAGAAAACAATGAGCGCTACCGAAAAAGACCGCGACATCCTCGCCCGCACGCTGTGGGCTGAGGCGCGCGGCGAATCGCTGGTCGGCCAGATCGCCGTGGCCTGCACGATCCGCAACCGAGTAAATGACGGCAAGACCAAATCGTGGTGGGGCGAGGGCTACGCCGGCGTGTGCCAAGCGCCGTACCAGTTCAGCTGCTGGAACAAGACCGACCCGAACTATCAGTTCCTGATCGGCGTGAAGCAGATCCCTTTCCGCGAACTGGCGCAAGCGCGGATCGCTGCCGATCAGGTGATTGACGACAAGGTGCCGGATCCGACCGGGGGCGCCACGCACTATTACGCCGTCAGCATGAAAAAGCCGCCAGCGTGGGCGGCGAAGGCGAAGCAGACCCTCAAGCTGGGCGGGCACGTCTTCTTCAGGGATGTGCCGTGACGCGAGTGGTGCGCGATCATTCTTCCTCGCTATCGCGCCTCTCCCTGAGCAGTCGCTGATTTTCACTCTGTAAGTACTGTCTTTGATGCTCCACGTCAGCGAAGCTGCGCTTCTCGCACAACAAGTCCGTTTCCGCCCAGGCCAGCTTTGCCCGCAGTGAATCCCGATCGCTGGTGATCTCGTCATTCATGCGCACCAGCCCCTGAACGTTTTCCAGCGCCCGCGCCAGTCGAAGGGTGAGCGATTCAAATTCGTTCTCGTACATCCTGAGCTGGTGGCGGCAGGTTTCGAGCGGCTCGGGATTGCCAAGCCAGTCGTCAGTGTTTTCGATATCGGAGGGATCCACGGTAACGCCTTTGTTGAATACTGTTTGCATATACAGTAATCGAGGCGCGGCAGGTGGGCGAGGGTGAGGCGACGAGCTGTTGTGGATGGCGGTCCACGATCCTGCGCGGAGGGTTACGGGGATTGCTTTGGGAAAAATGATTGTTGGACAAACTAATCCGGACGCATGGACTACGCTGTTCCCAACCATCATTTTAGGACTGATCCCATGCCCAATAACTCAGGTTCCAACATCGCTACGGCAGATGCGCTGACATTGCTCCTGCACAACCAGCATGCGTTGGCGGCTGCAATAGAGGAGGTCACCGTATGGCTTTCAGCTAATGGCGTGGAGGTAGTTGCAGATAACGCTGTGATCGCTATGGAGACCCTAGACACAAACGCAAAAGCGATTACAGATGCGATCATGCGGATACGGCAGTCTTAGGAATCGCCCTAGCTGGCGGCAATCGGCCAGAAGCTGCCGGTCACCAAGCGGCCGCGCGCAAAATGAAGTGGCCAATTAAGCCTTTATCTGATGCCCTAATGCAGTTCATTTCTGTCGCAGTCAGCCAGCCAGGGCTGTTTCTGCGGAGCTTTTGACTGAAGTCAAGCGCAGCGGCTATCGAAAGCATAAAAAACAGACATTGTATTTTTTTCAACGACTACACTTATACATTCGTCAAGTTAATTAACTTTCTAGTCTAGATGGTATGCCCTTTTAAGACAGCTCTCCTCCATCCAGTCCTATCAAAGGAATTTGCATGAAAATTGAAATTCTTAAACAGGCAGTTATGGATTCACGAGACGGCATCACCATCTCTGACAATGGTATTGACGACAATCCGCTGATTTTTGTAAATCCTGCTTTTGAGCGCATGACCGGTTACTCGTTTGAAGAAATCACGAATGTTAACTGTCGATATCTACAAAAAGACGATCGAGAACAGCCTGAGCTTGAAATTGTTTCCAGTGCCGTTAAAAATGGAGAGTACTGCCTTGTAACATTGCGTAACTATCGCAAGGATGGGACGATGTTTTGGAATGAGCTGAGCATATCTCCAATTCATGATGAAAATGGTGTTGTGACAAATTTTTTGGGTATACAGAAAGATGTAACGCCTCGCATGCTGATATTGCAGCAGCTTCGCGACGAGCATCAGTCTCTTGAAGAGATGAAGGCGCACTTCGAGCAATTATCTATAAAAGATGGGCTGACAGGTATTTATAATCGTCGTTTTTTTGATACGCAGTTTGAAGTTCAATGCAGAATCGCGTGCCGTACCAGTGATTCATTGACTCTCGCCATGATTGATGTTGATCACTTTAAGTTATTCAATGATGTTTACGGGCATCAAGTTGGCGACGAAGTATTGAGGCGTGTCGCGGATAGTTTGAATAAGTCTTTCCAGCGAGGCTCAGATTTTGCAGCTAGGTATGGCGGTGAAGAATTTGTAGTTCTTTTCAGCGGAATGACAATCGAGCAATCAGCTCGGCACGTCGAAACTCTATGCCAGCTAGTGCGAGATTTGAGAATACCGCAGTGTGCTTCTAAGACAGGATACTTAACTATAAGCGTTGGTTTTTCAGTACATGTATTTAGTCCTCTGCACCCATGTAACGATCTGCTAGCCCGAGCCGACAGAGCTCTTTACATAGCTAAAGAACGTGGTAGAGACCAACACTTTAACCTATAAGGTCTGTACGTAAGTCTGGAGAAAATGGCTTTGATGATTTTGCTCCTTCATTCCAGTGAGAATAATCTGGGCAGACGTCTACACTCAATCTAGCCCTCGCTCTTTCCCCTCAACTTGGCCAAGCCCTGCTTGATGTGACCAGCGCTCTCGCCGATCCCCCACAAGGCGTCACGAACGTTTTCACCAACGCCGGCCAAACCTTGCTGTTCTGCGTGAAGCGTCAACCATCAGGGTCGCTTCCAAACCGAGCTGATTCTGGTACATCCTTTCCAGCGCATCCGATAACGAATACTCGTCTGACACTGCTCCCATTCCTTTCGAAAAATAACAAGCATAGCTTCTGAAGGGCGGTGATACCTGGAGCAAGTTATCTGGAAGTCCGCTTCTGGCCGATTGCAGCCTGTCGTAAAGGGCCGCAATTGACCCGAAGAGGACGTTCGATTCGCTGAAGAAACGATCAGCATGTTACTTTTACCGGACACAAGCGGAGTACTGCACCTCTGATATGGAAATTACGATGCCCGTCGATACCCGCGATATCTGCATTCAGTCGCCACACCTTCGTATTGAGCCATTCTGCGCGCAGGACGCGGTTGAATCCTACACTTGTATAACTGCCTCGTTGACTCGCTACATGTCGTGGGAACCACCTGCTTCGCTTGAGGATTACGCACAAGTCTGGCGGCAGTGGTTGCCTTCAATCGCTGATGGCAGCGACTTTGTGTTCGCAATTAGACAACTCGAAGATGCCCGTTTTACTGGCTTGGTTGGATTGCACGATACCCAAAGTGAAACACCAGAGCTGGGTATCTGGATTCGTGAAGATGAACACGGGCTAGGCTTTGGAGGTGAAGCGGTCCGAGCGGTTGTTCAGTGGGCCAGCCAGCGAATGGTAGCAAAAAACTTCATCTACCCCGTTGCGACAGACAACTATGCGAGTCGACGTATTGCCGAGGCTCTGGGTGGGATCATCCTCGAGATGCGCACATCAGCCAAGTACGACTCGGTTGTTTACCAAATACCAACCGTTTAATCACCTCTGTCACACCCGTGACTGACTGCTTTTGGCCGAGGCTGTGTAAAAACGTTTTTCAGCGCGATTGGAGCCCAGTGTTGGACTGAGAATCGCGTTTCTACGCAAAATCCAGCTCGCTGAGCAGCCGAAAATTTTCAGATTTCGCATAGACGCGCGAACTTCAGTTTTGACGAAGCGTTTTTACACACTCTGGGCCGAAAGCGGTCAGTCGAGGTCATCAATACAGTCAGGGACATCTTGATAGTTCCTCGTTACTGTCGATCGTCCAGAGCGCGCCACACACGTTCTCCGCGACGCAGACATATCCGCGCTGCTCGACGCCACAGCGTCAGCTCCATGATGGCGGCTTCGAGGGCGAGTTGGTTTTCGTTGATTTGTAGAGCAGGGAAGGAAGCAGATCTGAGTTTTGCATTGGGCTTCCTTCGTGAATGAACCCAGCCTAGCACCGTGTTACATGAAGAGTATTTAACGATCGGCAGGACGCCGGAGAAGGGGAAAAACAGGCCGAGTTATGGAACACGTCCATAAAAGTTATGGAACACATCAGGACGAGCCGGAATTTTCTCGAACCCCAGAAACGACAAAGCCCTGAATAATCAGGGCTTTGTCGGTACAAATATGGCGGAGGCGATGGGATTCGAACTCATGGACCTGTTACAGTCGACGGTTTTCAAGACCGTTGCCTTAAACCACTCGGCCACACCTCCGTTGCGTTGCGGGCGCCATAATACCTGAATGAAACACACTGTCAAACTCTCTGCATGGCTTGTTACAGAGCGTCTGTTATGATCTTTGCGACTGAACGTTTCAAACCAACAGGAGTGTCGCCATGCGCGAACAGGATTACGCAGTTAATAACAGCGTGCAGGCTGAGCAGCTAGAGGTTAGCCGCGTCCTGCGCAACACTTATGGCCTTCTGGCGCTGACGCTTGCATTCAGCGGCGTGATGGCTTTCGTGGCTCAGCAGATGCGTGTTGGCTACCCGAACATTTTCGTGGTGCTGATCGGCTTCTACGGGCTGTTCTTCCTCACTAACAAACTCCGCGATTCCGCGTGGGGCCTGGTGTCGGCATTTGCCCTGACCGGTTTCATGGGTTTCCTGCTCGGCCCGATCCTCAACCGTTACCTGGGCATGCAGGGCGGCGCTGAAGTGGTCAGCTCCGCGTTCGCGATGACCGCACTGGTCTTCGGTGGTCTGTCGGCCTACGTGCTGATCACCCGCAAGGACATGAGCTTCCTCGGTGGCTTCATCACCGCTGGTTTCTTCGTCCTGCTGGGCGCAACCCTGGCGAGCTTCTTCTTCCAGGTCAGCGGTCTGCAACTGGCAATCAGCGCCGGTTTCGTGCTGTTCTCGTCGGTCTGCATTCTGTTCCAGACCAGCGCGATCATCCATGGTGGCGAGCGCAACTACATCATGGCGACCATCAGCCTGTATGTATCGATCTACAACCTGTTTGTCAGCCTGTTGCAGATCTTCGGCATCATGAGCCGCGACGACTGATAGCTAGACTCGCAATAACGAAAAACCCGCTTCGGCGGGTTTTTTGTTGCCTGCGATAAAGGCTAATTGATGATGATGCTGCCATCGGCATTCTGTTTGTAGATCGTGTAAGGCAGCAGCAACGTGTCGAGCACCCCGGACGCTGCTGCATCGATCAGCAGACCTGGCGTTGCGTTTTTGTAGTTGAACGCATCGACATTTTCCGGGCGCTCGGCGTGCAGCATGCAGAAATCGTAGGTTACGCCGCTGTAGATCCGTGGCACGGCCCCACAGTAGGATTTCTGTTTTCTCAGATCCTTCGCCGCCGACTCATCGCTGAGGACCACGGTCTGCACCGTCCCGCAACCGGCAAGCATCATCGCCGCCAGCATCACTGCGTGAATTCTCATGCCGCCAATCCTTCGCCGGAAAAGTCTCAATCTACGCCGAACGCGGTTAAAAAGCACTCAAGCCATCGGCGGCAACCGGCGTTTGACCGGGGTCTTCTTGACGATCGCAGTATTGGTTTCAGCCAGCGTGTTAAGGCGATCCAGCAGCGTATCCAGTTGTTCCATCGAGCGCACATGCAGGCGCGCGATGAAGCAGTCTTCTCCGGTCACCTTGTCGCATTCGGTGAACTCGGGAATCGACTGGATCTGCCGCTCGACTTCCTGCAATTGTCCGGGCAGCGGTCGCACCCGAACGATGGCCTGCAACTGATAACCGAAGCACTTCGGGTCGATCTCCACGGTGTAGCCCTTGAGCACACCGCGCTCTTCCAACCGGCGCAGGCGCTCGGCGACGCTCGGTGAAGACAATCCGCTGATCTGCGCCAGCGCCTTGAGCGAACGCCGCGAGTCTTCCATCAATGCGCCGATGAGGATCTGGTCGATATCGTCAGTCATATACAACTCCAGCATTAGGCAATCACTGCGAACTACCCGCGATAAAAAAGGCAGAAACCGAGTTTAGCCTGCTTTATGCGCTGGAGAAGCCCTGTGTCCGCTTGGCATACTTTCCCTCAAACACAGGAGATCAATGATGGACAAAACCCTCCGGCGCGGCTCGTTCGAGATGACCGCCGCCATGCTGATTTCCGGGACCATTGGCTGGTTCGTGCTGGTGTCCGGGCAACCGGTTCTCGACGTAGTGTTCTGGCGCTGCGTGTTCGGCGCCGGCACTTTGCTGTTGATCTGCGCCGCGTTCGGCTTTCTAAAACCAGGCATTCTGACCCGCACCACGTTCCTGTTGGCAGTCATCAGCGGCGTGGCGATTGTCGGCAACTGGGTGTTGCTGTTCGCCTCGTATTCGCGGGCGTCGATTGCCATCGGCACGGCGGTGTACAACGTGCAGCCATTCATGCTGGTGGGACTGGCGGCGCTGTTTCTCGGCGAGAAAATCACCGTGCAGAAACTGTTGTGGCTGGCGGTTTCCTTCCTCGGCATGTTGGCGATTGTCAGTGCGCATGGCGGGCAGGGCGAGGGCGGCAGCGATTACCTGATCGGTATTGCCCTGGCGCTCGGCGCAGCGTTGCTCTACGCCATCGCCGCATTGATCATCAAACGCTTGACCGGCACGCCGCCGCATCTGATCGCGCTGATTCAGGTGTGCACCGGGATCCTCTTGCTCGCACCGTTTGCGCATTTCTCCGCGCTGCCACAGGCAACCAGTGCGTGGGCCAGTCTTGTGACACTGGGCATCGTTCACACCGGTTTGATGTATGTGCTGCTGTACGGCGCAATTCAGAAACTGCCGACCGCGCTGACCGGCGCACTGTCTTTCATCTATCCGATTGCCGCGATTTTCGTCGACTGGTTCGCCTTCGGCCATCGCCTGCAACCGCTGCAATGGCTCGGCGTGGCGGCGATTCTGCTGGCCGCGGCCGGCATGCAACAGGGCTGGGGGTTGAGAGCGCGGCGCTTGGCGGCGCAGTGACCTCATATGTCCTTGAACACCGATTTAAACAAGCCTTTGAGCTGCAGATTGCCGGCATCCACCAGATGGTTGTCGTCAAAGTACAAAGGCACGCCATCCTTCGATCCCATGCAATTGCCGTCAGGGCAAAGATTCGCAGTCGGGTCCAGCACCTGAGCGTTGCAGCGTTTCGCCGCTACGGCGATGGCGTTGTTGGCAATGCTGTTGCGCCGTTCATAGTCGAGCAACGGGACCGAAATGTCCGAAGCATCGCCAAAGATGCGCTGATGCAGATTCAGCCCCTTGAAGACGCTGAACGGCATCTCCGGAATTGGCCTGACGATGTACACCGGGTGGTTCTCGGCGATTGCGCAGACGGTTGCGGCGTACTCGGCGATGTAGGCATCGCTGAAGGCCACGTGTTGTTGATCTGGAAAGCGAATCCGGTAGCTGTTGCCGCGGCTTGGATCGGCATACAACGCCGCCCGGCTGAACAGCACCACAGGAACACCCGCGTATGAATCCTTGAGGATTTTCAGCTTGTCGTGATTGAACGCACGGCATTGGCCTTCTAGCTCTTTGTCGCGCATCTGAAAGTTCTGCAACGTCGGGCAACCGCCACGGGCCCAGGAAAACGCTGCATTCGGGTTATCCAGCTGCACGGCGGCCGCGGTGGATTGCGCATGGCTGTCGCCGAACAGAATCACCGATATCTCGCCGGCACCGAGCTTGCAATCGGCTGCGGCGTAGGCGTTGGGGTAGCACTCTTGCGTATAGAGCTTGCTGGTGTACTCCGGTTGCCCGAGGTCAACAAAGGCAAAGCGCAGATCCGGATGCGCCTTGACCAGCGAGGCCGTCGTGGCCGACAGCACAACCACCCCGACCACGGCCCCTGCAAACTTGAACAGCGTGCCGCGTGCCGAACTGATCGGCTTCACTCTGGATTCAACCAGGTAATAAGACAGGCCACCCAGCGCGAACGAAATGATCACCGCGCCGAGAACGTGCGGCCAGCTATCGAGCAGGCCGCAGGTATAGAGAAACACCACCAGTGGCCAATGCCACAGATACACCGAATAGGAAATAGTGCCGGTGAATTGCAGCGCCTTGTTATTACTGAAGACCGACTGCGTATTGGCGTAGATCACCAGCACCGTACCGAGCACCGGCAACAAGGCGAGGTAACCCGGCCACTGATCCTGCTCCGAAAAGCACACCACACTGGCCGCAATCGCCAGCAGCCCCAACCCCTCGCAGATCACGCTGTTGCGCTTGCTGATATGCAGCGGGAACAGAAACACCAGCCCGCCCGCAAGCAATTCCCAGGCGCGGGTCGGCAGCATGTAGAAAGCAAAAACCGGATCTGAACGAGTCACAACAACTGACGCCACAAACGAAACCCCAGCCAGCACCAGCACGGCGTAGCGAAACTTCTGTGGATCAAGCAACTTGTACAGCACCATTAGCAGCAGGGGATACAGCACATAGAACTGCCACTCCACCGACAGCGACCACGTATGCAGCAACCAGTTTTCCTGCAACGGCGCGTCGAAGTAGCTGCCACCCTTGGCGAACATGAAGTTGGAGCTGAACAGCAGGCTGCTTTTGATCGATCGGATAACTTCGCGAAAGTCATCCAGCGGCAGGAACACGAAACCAAACAGTAACAAGGCCACGCACAGCACCAGCAGTGCGGGAATGATTCGGCGAGCCCGGGATGCGTAAAACCCCAGAATCGAAAAACGCTGCTGCTCCAGCCCCTTGCAGATGATGCCGGTCATCAAGAAGCCGGAAATGACGAAGAACACGTCAACCCCGGCAAAGCCTCCGCCGAATCCTGTAATGCCGAAGTGATACAGCACCACCGAAAGTACGGCGAGCGCGCGCAAGGCGTTGATGTTCGTCCTGAATTGCATTTGGCGTCCGTGTCACATCCATGATGGGGACGCATTGTAGAGAGGGTATCGGGTTTGTTACATCAAAAAATCCCGGCGAATGATCAGATGTTCCAGCGCGGCGCCGTCTTTGCCAGACGCTGACGCATCTCGCCGATGTTGCTCGCCAGTTGCCGGGTCAGCAAACGATAGCCGTCGAGCGCGCTGTAGACCGGTGCATCAAGGCTGGCGTCCGGCAAATCCACGGGACGTGCCAAGCGCTGGGTCGAGCCGGTTTTCAGCGACCGGGCCATACCGATCAGTTGCACACGAATCTGTCGATGTTCAGCCTTCAGCGCCAATTGCAAATGCGCCATCGCCTCGGGGTCACTGGCGTCTGGTCGGGTATTGCCGAGTATTTCCAAGGTACTGATGCACATGCGCAGGTTGCGCTGGATCGCATCCAGTTCGGTCATGGAAACCTTCACTTCCTTGGACACCGACGGCATCAGCGAACGCAGCTGCACCATCACCGTGTTCAGTTTGCCCATCAGTTTTAGATGTTCATCGGCCGTCACCGGCTGGCCGCTGATGATCCGCCCGTACACCGTGGCGCAGTCGCGCAAAGCGTCAGCCAGGTTGTAGCGCCACGAGTACACCGCGTACAGCGGCAGCGCGAAAGAGAATGCCAAGGCCAAGGCGATGCCGATCAGGATGTCGACTCCGCGCCACAGCCCGTCGGTGATCGGATTGTCGCCGTGGCCGGCAACAATGAATACGGTAATCGCCGAGAGCAGGGCGGTGTAGCCACCCTTGCCGATGGCGTGATAGGAGAAGAAACCGCACACCACCGCCATCGCGAAATACGTCAGCCACGGCATGCCCAGCCACGCTTCCTGCGCCACCAGCAATAACCCTACGCCGGCACCGATCAAAGTGCCGGTAGCGCGTTCGGCGGCTTTTTTGCCGATATTGCCGTGATGCTGCAAACCGCCGATCACCACCAGCATCGTCACCGACGCCCACTCGCCGTGGGGCAGGTTGATGCCGGTGGTCAGCACGATCGTCGCCAGCAGCCCCAACGCCACCCGCACCGCGTGGATCAGCCGCGCATGTCGATAGCGGCGATACGGGTCCAATACAGGACGCAGAATCCGCCGCAACAGCGGTGGCCAACGGTGCGGGCTGAACGTGCTCAGTGTTGGTCTCCTCAGAAGATGTAGTCGGTGGTCAGGAAGCTTGAATCGCGTCCGCGAATGATCTCGCTGATCAGATCCTTGTTGCTGTCCTGGAACTTGGTCGCCACCAGCGTGCGGATCGAAAACACCCGCAATGCATCGTGTACCGACAGCGTGCCTTCGGCGGAGTTCTTGCGACCGTTGAACGGATAAGTGTCCGGGCCGCGTTGGCACTGGGCGTTGAGGTTGATCCGTCCAACCTGATTGGCAAACGTATCGACCAGTCGGCCGACCGCCACCGGGTTGGTACCGAAGATGCTCAGTTGCTGGCCGAAATCCGACTCGAGCACGTAATCGATCACGGTATCGAGGTGACGGTACGGCACGATCGGCACCACTGGGCCGAACTGTTCTTCCTGATACACGCGCATTTGCGGCGTCACCGGGTACAGCACCGCCGGATAGAAGAACGATTCGCGGGATTCGCCGCCATTCGGGTTGACCACTTGCGCGCCTTTGCTCCGGGCATCCGCCACCAGGCCGTGCAGGTAATCGACCTTGCTCGCTTCCGGCAACGGCGTCAGGGACACGCCGCTATCCCACGGCATGCCCGGTTTCAGGGTGGCGAGTTTGGCGTTGAATTTCTCGATGAAGCTGTCGACCACGTCTTCATGCACAAAGAGGATTTTCAACGCGGTGCAGCGCTGGCCATTGAACGACAGCGAACCGGTGACCGCTTCGCTGACCGCGTTGTCCAGATCGACCTCTGGCAGAACGATGCCGGGGTTTTTGGCGTCGAGGCCCAGAGCAGCACGCAAGCGGTGTGGTTTCGGATGCAGTTTTTTCAGGTCGCTGGCGGCTTTGTTGGTGCCGATGAAGGCGAAGATGTCGATCTTGCCGCTGGCCATCAGCGCGCTGACTGTCTCGCGGCCGCTGCCGTAGATCACGTTGATCACGCCGGTGGGGAAGCTGTCGCGAAAGGCTTCGAGCAACGGACGGATCAGCAACACGCCGAGCTTGGCCGGTTTGAACACCACGGTGTTGCCCATGATCAGCGCTGGAATCAGCGTGGTGAAGGTTTCGTTCAGCGGATAGTTGTAAGGCCCCATGCACAGCGCCACGCCGAGCGGCACGCGGCGGATCTGCCCGAGCGTGTCCTGTTCCAGCTCGAAACGGCTGGAGCGGCGATCGAGTTCTTTCAGTGCGTTGATGGTGTCGACGATGTAGTCGCAGGTGCGGTCGAACTCTTTTTCCGAGTCCTTGAGGTTCTTGCCGATCTCCCACATCAGCAACTTCACCACGGCGTCGCGCTGTTCACGCATGCGGCGCAAGAAGGCTTCAACGTGCTGGATACGTTCGGCCACGCGCATGGTCGGCCACAGGCCCTGACCACGGTCATAGGCGCGCACGGCGGCATCGAGGGCGGTGAGGGCAGTGTCGGCATCGAGCAGCGGCGTACTGCCGAGGATCACTTGTTCGTCGCCGTTTTCGCCCTTCAAGTAAACCGGGCTGCGCACCGTGGCGAGTGGGCCGTCCCAGCGGCGCAACTGGCCGTCAACCAGATATTCGCGTTGCTCGACTTGACCCTCGAGGCGATATTTTTCCGGGATGTCGCTGACAGAAGGGAACAGGTTCTCAAGGATGTGTGCTGTGGCCATGTCGCTACCCCATAGAGTTTGTCGGCGTGCCGATCGGAAAAGTCTGTACTGGTTATACGCCTGAATGCGCCGAAATTTAAACCCGCAAATGTCACGCGAATGTCACGCAAAGGCGCAGAACAGAGGCGATTGGCTGGCCCCGGAAGTCCCCATCAATGGCCCGCAATGCCCGCAGCGTCTGGCTTATGGTTGAACTCGCAGGAATCACAACAATAAAAGGCATTCCACGCGAGGATCACGATGCGCGCACCCCGACTGACTTTATTGATCGCGCTGTGCATGGCGCTGGCCGGTTGCGACGAGGATGCCAAGCCAGCGGCCGTCGTCGGTAAAGGCATGCCGGCCGATCCAGCCCTGGCACATATTTACGCCAACAGCTGCCAGCTCTGCCATGCCAACCCCGCCGCCAACGCGCCACTCACCGGTGATCGCAAAGCCTGGGAACCACGCGTGCAGCAAGGCACCGACACGTTGCTCGATCACGCCATCAACGGCTACAACGGCATGCCGCCGATGGGCCAGTGCGTCGAGTGTTCGGAAGATCAGTTTCTGCAGTTGATCGGCTTCATGGCCGATCAGCCGCTGCCACGCTAAGGGGGCGCGCATGACGATGGACCTGACACGGCGTCAGTTGTTGCAACGGGCAAGCATTGTCGGTGCGTTCAGTGCGCTGGCATCGAGCCCGGCGTTGGGCCAGTTGCTGCGCGCGCCTCGGTTGATTCCGTGGCGCAACTGGTCGGGCGGGCAGAGCTGCCAACCAGCCGCGCGCCTGGCGCCGAAGACTCTCGATGAACTGACCTCGGTGATCCAGCAGGCACCGGGCAAGATCCGCCCGGTCGGCTCGGCGCATTCCTTCAGCGCACTGGTGCCCACCGACGGCACGTTACTGTCCCTGAGTTACTTCAACGGCTTGCTCGAACATGACCCGAAAACCCTGCAAGCCGAATTCGCCGCCGGCACCCCGATGTCGCGCATGGGCGTGCCGCTCAAAGAGGTCGGCCAGGCCCTGCAAAACATGGCGGACATCGACTATCAAACCCTCGCTGGCGCGATTGCCACCTCGACCCACGGCACCGGCAAAACCTTCCAGTCTTACTCGGCCCATGTCTGCGGCATGCAACTGGTGACCGCCAGCGGCGAAGTGCTCGACTGCGACAGCCAACGTCATCCCGAAGTGTTCACTGCTGCTCGCGTCTCCCTCGGCGCACTCGGCGTAGCAACGAAAATCCGTATGCAAAACCGCCCAGGCTATCGCCTGCGCGAAACCCAGTGGATCGCCAGGACCGAAGAACTGCTTGAAGACCTCGACAAGAACACCCGCGAAAATCAGCACTGGGAAATGCTCGTCGTCACTCATTCCGACTACGCACTGTCCATCGCCCTCAACGAAACCAGTGATCCGCCCACACCGCCGATCAGTCCCGAGGAGGAGGGCGGTAACGAGTTCGTAACGCTGATCGAAAAGATCGACAAGTACGCCAGTGATTTCCCGGATCTGCGCCGCACGCTGCTCAATAACCTGCGCCATCTCGCCAGTTTCGATGACCGGGTTGGTGACTCGTTCGACATCTACGCCAACGTGCGCACCGTGCGCTTCAACGAGATGGAATATTCGGTGCCCGCCGAATACGGTCCGGCCTGTCTGCGCGAAATTCTCAAGCTGATTCAGGACAAGGATTTGCGCACCTGGTTTCCCATCGAGTACCGCTACGTCGCGGCCGACGATATTCCGCTGAGCATGTTCGAGGGCCGCGACAGCTGTTCAATCTCGGTGCACCAGCATTACCAGATGGATCACCACAACTTCTTCGCAGCGGTCGAGCCGATCTTCTGGAAGTACAACGGCCGCCCGCACTGGGGCAAGTTGCACACGCTTAATGCGCGGACGTTGCAGACGCTGTATCCGCGCTGGCAGGAATTCATTCAGGTTCAGCAGGCGCTGGATCCGGGCGGCAAGTTTCTCAATGCACATCTGTCGTCGATTCTGGGGGTGAGCTGATGGCGGTCAATCGACGCAATTTTCTGCTCGGCACATTGGGTGTTAGCGCGTTGCTGGTGGGAGTTGGCGCGTGGCTGCGGCCGGGGGATCGCGGCGCGCCATACAGCGAATATTTCCGCGCGCTGAATCGCGAACTCAAGGCGAACGGCCCGATGCGCCCGGTGTTGTTGATTGATCTTGATCGCCTCGATCACAACGTTGACGTGGTGGTGGCGTCGGTCAAACGCAGCGGCAAACATCTGCGGCTGGTGGAGAAATCCCTGCCGGCGCCGGGCCTGTTGAGTTACATCGCTCAGCGCGTCGGCACGCAGCGGCTGATGTCTTTTCATCAGCCGTTTCTCAATCACGATGCTTTGACGTTTCCGCAGTCCGATATTCTGCTCGGCAAACCGCTGCCGGTGCGTTCGGCCGAGCTGTTCTATCAGACGCACAAAGGTGAGTTCGAGCCGGCCAAACAGCTGCAATGGCTGCTCGACGGCCCTGAGCGCCTGCAACAATACCTCGACTTGGCGCGAGGCTTGGGCACGCGGATGCGCATCAACATCGAACTGGATGTCGGCCTGCATCGCGGCGGTGTCAGTGACGTGAATGTGCTCGGGCCGATGCTCACCATGATCGCCGCCAATCCGCAGCATCTGCAGTTCGCCGGGTTCATGGGCTACGACCCGTTTGTGGGCATGGGTGTGCCGGGGATTCTCGGTTCGCCTGAAGAGTTGTTCGCCAAGGTGATGGTGATTTACCAGCGCTGCGTCGACTTCACCCGCCAGCAATTCCCGGCGTTGTGGCATGACGGTTTGACTCTGAATACGGCCGGCAGTCCGAGCTATCGCATGCATGAAAATGAACGTCTGAGCACTGAAGTTTCGGTGGGCACAGCGATGCTCAAACCGACTCACTATGATCTGCCGTCGCTGGTCGATCACCTGCCCGCTGCCTACATCGCCACACCCGTGCTGAAAAGCACCGGTGCGGTGAACATCCCGGCGCTGGATGACAAGTCCAAGCTGTTCTCGTGGTGGGACGCCAACCAGCGCCAGACCTTTTTCATCTACGGCGGCAACTGGATGGCCGAGTTCGAATCGCCGCGCGGATTGCAAAGCAACGGCGTGTATGGCCGCAGCTCGAATCAGGAAATGGTCAACGGCTCGAATGCCGTGGGGCTCACCGTGGAGGATCAAGTGTTCCTGCGCCCGACCCAGACCGAAGCTGTCCTCCTGCAGTTCGGGGACTTACTGGCCGTGCGCGGCGGCAAGATCGTCGACACCTGGCCGGTCTACACCTGACATCAAATCACCACCAATCTCCTGTGGGAGCTCAGCCAGACACTCATTTTGCGTCCAACACAAAACCCTGTGGGAGCTGGCTTGCCAGCGATGGCAGTGTGTCAGCCAAATAAATGTTGCTGACCTGACGCTATCGCTGGCACGCCAGCTCCCACAGGTTTTTGTGGTGCCCCGTCGATCTCACTCCAATTCCGACATGAAGCTTTCATGACAAAAGTTCGGTAGCACATAGCCAGTCCGGTCATGCCTATGTAACGCGCTTGAGGGGCCTTGAGGCCGCTTTTCACAAGCCGAGGCGGGACGCCGGGAGTGAGGCAATGGGGACTATGGAACGCTACTCGAAAGTGGGCATGCAGGAACTCGATCAACGCCTGTCGAAGATCGTCGAAGCCGCGCGCAAGAAGCCGGTTTCGGTGTATCGCTACGGCGCGCCGTGGGTCTGGATCGTGTCGCAGGATGACTGGCAGGGCGCCTTGAAAGAGGTCTCCAGCTACATTCCGCCCGGCCATTCGCTGGTGCTGCTGCGCCCGCAGATCGACGATCTGCTCGACGCCCATCGCGAGCTCCTGCACGACCTCAACGCCCAGCCCGGCATGCTCATCCCCGCGCAAACGGTCATGCACATCCTGCTCCTGCAACTGCTGTATTCGGTGCCCAGCGAACAGCAGCTCTACGAACAGCTGAATTACAACCTGCTGTTCCGCTGGTTCGTCGGCCTTGGCCTGAACCAGAAAGTCTGGAGCTTCAACGTCCTCAGTCGCGACATCGCCACGCTGCTCAACAACCCGCGTGCGGTGCAGCTCATCCAGAAAATCATCGGCGAAGTGTTCTGCGGTGCCTTGCTGCAAATGCCCGAGTTCTCGTTGAACTTCGCGCTGTTGCACACCTGGCTCGGCAAGCATTCCTGCGCCTCGACAGCCAGCAATTGATGACGCGGCGCTTGAGCGCCAACAGATCCAAGGGAATTTCAGGGGGTAGTGTGGAACAGATTTTCACGTCACGGCTGGCGCTGTGGGGCTGGTTGCTGGTGACGGCGGGCGCGCAGCCGGTGTTCGCCGAAGAGGCCGCCGAAAGCGCTGCCGCCCAGCGTCTGGTCGACGTCAACGAATACTTCGTGCGCGGCAACACCGTGCTCGATGCGCGGGCGATTGAAGAGGCGGTGTACCCGTTTCTCGGCCCGCAAAAAGCCCTGACCGATATCGAAGGCGCGCGTGATGCGTTGCAGAAGGTCTATCAGGAACGCGGCTATCAATCGGTGTTCGTCGAACTGCCGGAGCAAGCGGTCGCTGACGGCATCGTCTACCTGCAAGTCAGCGAAACCAAGGTCGGCCGGGTGCGGGTGGTCGGCGCCAAACACTATTCGCCGCTGGATATCCGCGACAACGTCCCGGCGCTGAAAGAAGGCGAGGTGCCGGACTTCGCCAAGGTCCAGGGCGAACTCGCGCAACTCAACAAAACCCCGGGCCGGCAAGTCATGCCGCTGGTGCGCGAAGGTCAGCGCCCCGGCACCATGGACGTGGATTTGCAGGTCGAAGACCAGAACCCGTGGACCGCCAGCGTCGGTCTCAACAACGACTACAGCGCCGACACCGAAAAACTGCGTGCCGTCACCAGCCTTGGCTACAACAACCTCTGGCAGCTCGGTCACAGCATTTCCCTGACCTACTTCACCGCGCCCGAAGACACCAGCAACGCCAAAGTCTGGTCCGGTTCCTACACCGCGCCGCTGACGGATCGCTGGAGCGTGCAATTCTCCGGTTATCAGTCCGACAGCAACGTCGCCACCATCGGCGGCAGCAACGTGCTTGGCAAAGGTCATTCCTATGGGGTTGCGGCGATCTACACGCTGCCGTCCAGTGGCAACTGGTCAAACTCGCTGTCGGCCGGCATCGACTTCAAGGATTTCGACGAGCGCCTGACCCTGTCCGGCGAGAGCGACAAAGTCCCGCTGCAATACGCGCCATTCACCTTCGCCTACAACGGCTATCGCTACACCGAAAAGAGCCAGCTCGGTCTCGGCCTGAGTCTGGTCGCCGCCACGCGCAGCATCTTCGGTTACGGCAGCTCCGACGAAGATTTCGACTACAAACGCTACCGCGCCAACCCGAGTTTCGCCGTACTCAAGGGCGACACCAACTTCACCTGGACCTTCAACAACGACTGGCAGAGCGCCAGCAAAGCCGCGTTCCAGTTGGCATCCGGTCCATTGGTTTCCAACGAACAGTTCTCCGCCGGTGGCGCAACTTCGGTACGCGGCTATCTGGCCGCCGAACGCACCGCGGATGACGGCTACTTGCTCAGCCAGGAACTGCGCACTCCATCGCTGGCCAAGTACGCCGGCACCTGGGTGCAGGACTGGCGCTTCTACGCCTTCGCCGAAGGCGCGCAGCTGTATCTGCGCGACGAACTGCCTGATCAGGACGCCAATTACGCCCTGGCCAGCGTCGGCCTCGGCACCCGCGCCAGCCTGAGCAAATGGCTGTCCGGCAGCCTCGACTGGGGCTACCCGCTACTCGAAGGGCCGAACACCTCGAAACAGGAATCGCGCCTGCACTTCAACCTTCAGGCCACTTTCTAACAAGGAGCACTTTTCATGCAGCGCCTCTTCCTTTCGTTGTTGATCTGCCTGGGCTTCGTGCTCCCGGCCACGGCTCAGGCCTGGTGGCAGGACGACTGGCATTACCGCAAACAGATCGCCGTCGACACCACGCCACAAGGCGCGGCGATCAATCAGGCGCTGGGCCGCACCGCGCTGCTGGTGCGCCTGCACACTGGCAATTTCACCTTCGACGGCGTGAAGGAGGACGGCTCGGATTTGCGCTTCGTCAGCGCCGACGATAAAACCGTGCTCAACCACCAGATCGAAAGCTTCGACGCGCTGATGGGCATGGCGCTGATCTGGGTCGATGTGCCGAATGTCGAGGGCGGTCAGCGTCAGGACATCTGGATGTACTACGGCAACCAGAAGGCCCAGGCCACCGGCAACGGCCAACTGACGTTCGATCCGAATTACACCGCGCTCTATCACTTCGAAGGCGCCACCGGCACCCCGGCCAAAGACACCACCGCTTACGGCAACACCGCGCAAAGCGCGACCGGCGCGAGCATCGACGGCGTAGTCGGGCGGGCCTTGCAGTTCAGCGGCCAACCGTTGCTGCTGCCGGCCAGCCCTTCGCTGCAACACAACGCGGGCAGCTCGTTCACCTTCAGTGCCTGGTTGCGCCTCGACCAGGCGAATGGCGAACAGTTGATTCTGGCCCGTCGTGAAGGCGCCAACAGTCTGCTGATCGGTGTGAACCAAGGCGTGCCGTTTGTGGAAATCGATGGCCAACGCGCCGTCGCCACGCAACCGCTGAATCCAGGCCAGTGGCAGCATGTTGCGCTGACGGCTGAAGGCTCCAAAGTCACGTTGTTCATCAACGGTCGCGAAGGCGCGACGTTGGCTGTGGCGATGCCCGCGTTCAACTCGGTCATGGCTGTTGGTGGGGATCTCTCGGCCAGCGCATTCCAGCCATTTACCGGCGCCATCGATGAGCTGCGCCTGTCGAAAGTCTCGCGTCCGGTACCGCTGTTGCTGGCCGATGCCACGTCTCAGGGCGCGGAGTCGAAACTGGTCGCTTACGGCGTTGATGAAGAACAGTCCGGTTTTGGTTTCGGCAGCCTCGGCTTCCTGCTCAACGCGGTGCCAATCGACGCCTGGGTGATCATCGCGGTGCTGGTGCTGATGATGTTCCAGTCGTGGGTAATCATGTTGCGCAAAAACCGCACCCTCGGCCGCGTCACCGCCGCCAACGAACTGTTCCGCGAGCAATTCGCCAAGGTCGGCACGCGCCTGGAGATGTTCGCCGATGACGTGCAACTCGCCCAGCGTTTGCAGCATTCGTCGCTGTGGCGTTTGTACCTGGTGGCGGTCAAGGAGATTCGCACCCGCCGCGAGCAGGGCGCTGACACTTCTTCGGTTTCCGCTGCGACCATCGAAGCCATCCGCTGCTCGATGGACGGCGTGCGCACCCGCGAAAACCAAGCCCTTGGCTCGAAGCTTTCGACCCTGTCCAACGCCATCGCCGGCGGTCCGTACATCGGCCTGCTCGGCACGGTGATGGGGATCATGGTGGTGTTCCTCGGCACCGCCATGGCCGGTGACGTCAACATCAACGCCATCGCACCGGGCATGGCCGCAGCCTTGCTGGCCACCGCCATGGGCCTGTTCGTCGCGATCCCGGCGCTGTTTGGCTACAACCGCCTGATCACCCGCAACAAAGAGGTCAGCGCCGACATGCGCGTGTTCGTCGACGAGTTCATCACCCGTCTGGCGGAGATGCATGGCGAGAGCCAGTTCAGTGAAGCGGCGCATCAGCGCGGCCATCACGCCAATGCATCCGTACCGGCCTGAGGAGCACTGACATGGCGTCCGTAAATACCTCCCACGACGATGATGACGATGCACCGGTCGACAGTATCAACATCACGCCACTGGTGGACGTGCTGATGGTGGTGCTGGTGATGTTCATCCTCACCGCCACCGCGCAGGTCTCGGGGATCCAGATCAACCTGCCGAAGGCCAGCGCCTCGGTGTCGCTGTCGGAAGCCAAGACCAAGGCGATTTCGGTCAACGATGGCGGTCAGGTGTTCCTCGATGCGTACCCGGTGACTTTGCCGGAGCTGGAGGAACGCCTGCGCATCGAGAAGGCGCAGAACCCGGATTTCCCGGTGATCGTGCGCGGCGACGCTACGGTGCAGTACCAGAAGGTCATTGAAGTGCTCGACCTGCTGCGCCGGCTCGAACTGTCGCAGGTCGGTCTCGTCACCGGCAAACCGAGCCAGGGCTGACCATGACCGCACAACTGCCAATCGAGCCACTGCCGCCGGTAAAGAAGTCGCCGCTGCGCTTTGTGAAGTGGGGCGCCGGGTTGCTGCTCGGCGCCATCGCCGCGTATTTGCTGTGGCAGTGGGCCAACGACATGAGCGGCATCCGCCGTGAAGCGCCGAAGGTGCCGACGATCATTCCGTTGCCACCACCGCCGCCACCGCCGCCAGAAAAACCGCCAGAGCCGGAAACCCCGGTCGAAGAAAAAATCGTCGAGCCCGAGCCAACGCCCGAGCCGCAAGAGGTCAAGCCCGAGGAAGAAGCACCGCCATCACCAGCGGACGATCTGGCCAACCCTATGCAAATGGACGGCGACGCCCAGAGCGGCAGCGATGCTTTCAACATCGGTGCAGGCAAGGGCGGCGGCATGGCCGGTGCGGGCGGCGGGCGCCTGGGCAACGGCACTTACAGCCAGTTCCTCGCGTTCACGTTCCAGAAGCTGCTGCGCGAGAACCCCGACCTGCGCAACCTCGCGTTTTCGTTGCAGGCCGATGTGTGGCTGAGCAGCGTTGGCGAGATCACCCGCGTCGAGCTGATCAAGTCCAGCGGCAACCCCGAAATCGACACTCAGGTGCTGGCTGCCTTGCGTAACGCGCCTGCCTTAAGCGAGCGGCCACCGGCCTCCATCACTTTGCCTGTGCGCATGTCCCTGCAAGGGCGGCGTCCGGGTTAACCGAACTTTTAGAGTTTTGCCATAAGGAGTTGTGTGCAGATGATTTCCAACGTGAATCGATTGTCCCTGGCGGTCGGCATGGTCATCGCGACCCTGGTCGGTCAGGCCGTGGCAGCGCCTGCGCCCTCGGAGAACGCCACGATCAATCTGATCCGCTTGCTGGTCGAGCAGGGCATTCTGAAACAGGACAAGGCTGACGCGCTGATCGCTCAGGCGCAGAACGAAGCCGCGCAAGCCAAACAGGCTGCCGCATCCACCGCCGTGGTCGCCGCCGGGCCGGTCGCAGCGCCGGGTGATGTGCGTGTGCAATACGTGCCGGCAGCGGTGCGTGACCAGATCCGCGATCAGGTCAAAGCCGAAGTCATGGCCACCGCCAAGCAGGAAAACTGGGCCGCCCCCAATACTTTTCCCGACTGGATTTCCCGCGTCAGCTTTGACGGCGACATCCGTTTGCGTGACGAATCGCGTTACTACTCGGGCAGCAACAGCAACGAAATCGTCGACTTCGCCAAGCTCAATAACAACGGCCCGTACGACGTAAACCCCAACAGCAGCACCGCATTGCCGCCGTTGCTCAACACCCGCGAAGACCGCGAAAACCTGTTCCGCCTGCGTGCGCGTCTGGGCATGAA
The DNA here is from genome assembly GCF_049896625.1 of Pseudomonas sp. TWP3-1. Classification (NCBI taxonomy): domain Bacteria; kingdom Pseudomonadati; phylum Pseudomonadota; class Gammaproteobacteria; order Pseudomonadales; family Pseudomonadaceae; genus Pseudomonas; species Pseudomonas sp. TWP3-1. The sequence goes on along the minus strand of NZ_JAFCUQ010000001.1, from coordinate 299,188 downwards.
AGCCGTGATCTCGCCGGAATGGACTGCCGGCATCCGCATCGGCACCGGCTCGGACAACAACCCGGTTTCCACTACGCAGAGCCTCGGCGGTGGTTTCGCCAAAAAAGACATCTGGCTCGATCAGGGTTATCTGAGCTGGAAGCCTTCGGACGAGTTGACCCTTACCGGCGGCCGATTCGGCAACCCGTTCATGTCCACCGACATGCTCTATTCCAACGACTTGAACTTCGACGGCGTGGCAGCGATTTTCGACCACAAACTCAGCCGCGACTGGGGCGTGTTCGGCACCGTCGGCGCGTTCCCGGTCGAGTACACCAACGACACCGCATCGAGCAACGGCTTCGACAAGGAAGACAGCGACAACAAGTGGCTGTACGGCGCGCAGCTTGGCGCGAAATGGGCGATCAACAGCAACAACCGCATCAAGGGTGCGTTGGCTTATTACCGTTTCGACGACATCGAAGGACAGCGCTCCAGCCCTTGCGAACCGTGGGCTGGCGCGCCGGGTTGCGACACCGATGGCAGCCGCAGCGCCTTCATGCAGAAGGGCAACAGCGTGTTCCTGCTGCGCGACATCACGCCGAACCCGCTCAACCCGTCGACCACGCCGCAGCCGCAATTCGTTGGCCTGGCTTCGGAGTTCAACCTGCTTGATCTGAACGTGGTGTGGGACGCCGACCTGCCGGAAGACTTCAAACTGCGCAGCCAGGGCAACTACATCCACAACCTCAGCTACGACGAAGGCGACATGCGCAAGCGCTCGGCCGGGCAGATCGTCAACAACCTCGACAGCAACGGCAACGTCGAAAGCGGCGCCAATGCGTGGATGGTGCAGTTCACGCTCGGCACCGCGCTGGAGCTGAAGAAGCAGGGCGACTGGAACCTGTTCGCGGGCTACAAATACATCCAGCCGGATGCCTTGCCGGACGGCTTCAACGACTCCTCGTTCCACCTCGGCGGCACCAACGCCAAGGGTTACTTCCTGGGCGCCAACTACGGTCTGGCAAAAAACGTCTACGCCACTGGCCGCTGGTTGAGTTCGGAAGCGGTGTACGGCGCGCCGTACGACATCGACGTCATGCAGCTTGAGATCAACACGCGCTTCTAAGGCGCCGGGAGAGGCTAATGCACATGCGCATTTTGTTGTTTGGTTTGGGGGTTTTGGTCGCCAGCGGGGCCAGCGCCGAAGGCATGGAAGAACGCCTGCGCACCCAGTTGCGCAGTACCACCCAGCAACTGCAAGCCCTGCAAAGTCAGCAGGCCCAGGCCAGCGCCGCGCAACTGGCGGCGCAGAACGAGGCCAAGGCTGCGCAGGCGCAGATCAAGCAATTGAGCGCTGAACTGGCCAAGGCCCAGGGCGTTGCCGAGCAACTGGCCGGGCAGCAGCAGAACCTGCACAGCCAGGCGCAGGCGCAAGTGGCGGCCAGCAACGAGCAGACCGGCAAGTTCAAAAAGGCCTATGACGAGTTGCTGGTCATGGCCCGTGCCAAAGAGGCGGAACGGTCTAAGCTTCAGGCGCAATTGGCTGAACGTGACACACAAGTGCAGCAATGTTCAGTCAAGAATCAGCAAATGTACGGCGTGGCCAAGCAGATCCTCACTGCCTACGAAAACATCGACGTGGCCGAGGTGATGAAGATCCGCCAGCCCTTCGCCGGCACGGCCCGGGTCAAGTTCGAAGAACTGACGCAAGGCTTTGGCGACGATCTGTACAAGACCCAATTCGACGCGCCACAAGCTGCGCTCGCACACTGATTGTTATTAGACGGATCAACAAGGAAGAACCCATGACTCAATTGATCACCCACGTTTCTCCGCAATCGCTGACCGACGTGCTGCAAGCTGCCGGTTATCGCGTGAACCAGACCGAACAGAACGGCATCGTGCAGTTGCTCAGCGCCAGTCAGGGCATTGGCTACGCGGTGCGTTTCGGCAATCCGGCGGTGGAGCAGGGCAGTTTCGTTGACTTCACGTTCAGCTGCGCGCTGCGGGTGCAGGGTGAATTGCCGGTCGGTGTCGCCGAGCAGTGGAACGCCTCGCGCCGTTTCGCTCGCCTGTCGTTGCAGGGCGAATTTCTGGTGATGGAAATGGACGTGGTGGTCGCGGCCGGGGTCAGCAACGAACACCTGCGTGGCAATCTCGAATTGTGGGATCGCCTGCTGCAGGAATTCATCGTCTATCTGCGTGATTTCGCGCAGAACGGTGCCGCCGCGCAAACCGCGAAAGTAGCGGTCGCCGAGCAAGAGGAAGTCGCGCTGTGAAGAAACCGGCCATGGTAATCAGCGCTGCGGCTGTAGCGTTGTTGGTGGTCGCCGTGGCGCTGGTGGTGCGACCGGGCAGTGACCCGGTCGCCGCTCAGCAACCGTCGCCAGTGGCAGCGGTTGCTGGCGGGCCGGCGGTTGCGCGGCTCGGCAATCAGCACGTCTCACCGGAGGAATTGCAGACGCTGTTGGCGACCGTGCCTGAGGCGACGCGCGAGCAACTGCGCGGCAACCGCGAGGCGCTGGAGCGCTGGATTCGTGCGCGGCTGGCGGAGAAAGCCGTGCTGGAGCAGGCGGATGCACAGGGCTGGGCGCAGCGTCCCGAAGTTGCACGACAGACCCGTGCGGCGACTGAGCAGATTGTGTTCCGGGATTATTTGCAGTCGGTGAGTCAGGTGCCGGCGGATTACCCGAGCGCGGCTGAATTGCAGCAGGCGTATGACGCGGGTAAAGCCAATTGGCAAACGCCGGCGTTGTATCGGGTCAGTCAGATTTTTCTTGGCGTGAGTGATGCGCAAAATCTGGATGCGGTGCGTAAGCAGGCGGGGGAACTGAGCAAGAAAGTGCAGACCGCTCCATCCGAGTTTGCCGTGCTTGCTAAAGAATTTTCTCAAGACCGCGTCACGGCCGAACGCGGCGGCGACACCGGCCTGCAACCCTTGCAGCAACTGGTGCCGGAAGTGCGCAGCGCCGTCGCGCGGCTCAAGGTTGGCGCAGTCTCCGATCCCGTCCAAAGCAGCGCCGGTTTCCACATCATCAAACTCACCGAACAACAACCGGCCCGCACCGCGACCTTGGATGAACTGCGCGACCAACTGACCAAAGCCCTGCGCGCCCAACGTCAGGAACAAATCGCCCAGGCCTACCTGGACGGCATGCTCAACACCGCGACCCTGAGCATCGACGGCGCCGAACTCAACAAAATCCTGGAGCAAAAACAATAATCCCAGCATCACCCCAAACCCCCTGTGGGAGCTGGCTTGCCAGCGATGAGGCCGGTAAATCCAGCATCATTGGCGCCTGACACTCCGCCATCGCTGGCAAGTCGAATCGTCGCACCGCAGCTCCCACAGTGGATGTGTGTAACGACCAACAACAAAGATCGACAGGGAGTCATCGATGTCATTCACCGAACCCGCAGGACGACCGGGCAATCCCGATTTTCGCTGGCCACAAGACACCGCCGAGCCTTGGCTGGCCCAGGCCGCGAGCATTGAGGGCGAGATCGCACAATACTTTCTGGTCAGCGCCCGTTGCGGCTGCTTCATGCAAGCCGCGCGCAGCCTCAACGTGCGCTCGACCCTGCTGCGCAAACAACTCGCGCTGCTTGAACAAACCCTGCAACGCTCACTGTTCAGCTTCCAGGGCAGCGCCCTCAGCCTGACCCGCGAGGGCCAACAATTGCAGGCGCAACTGATCGCCCTCGCACACGAACGCAAACTGCCGGTGATCGAACAGCCACTGATCCGCCTCGCCGTGGCCGAATCGATCCTGCACGACATCCTCGGCCGCGACCTCATCGCACTGCTGCGGCGCAACGCCAGCGTACGCCTGGAAATCATCGCCCTCGACAGCGAACTGGCCCTGCAAAGCATCAGCGCTGACATCGTCCTCTGGCTGGCCCCCGGCGACAGCCCAACCCCCGGCCCGACCTTCGCCACCAGCCAACCACAACGCCTCGCCCAACTCGACTACCTGCCGCACATCGCCAAACGCTACTCCCGCGTCACCGCCCGCCCGGAAAGCCCCGAAGACCTCGCCGACTTCATGCTGGTGCAATGGCAGCACGACCGGCAGATCGACAGCTTTCGACCGTGGAATGATCTGGTCGAGCAGCGGTTGGCTGGCGTGGTGCAGATGCAGTCTTATGAGCTGATGCTGGAGATGATTCGCTGCAGTGCGTGCATCGGGTTGTTGCCGATGTACATGAGCCGCTTTGATCGTGGGTTGGTTGCGTTGCCGGGGTTGTTTGACGAGGTGATGCGGTTGCGGGTTTGGTTGGCGGTGAATGAGCATTCGCAGGATGTCGCTGAAGTGCAAACCCTTGTGGAGCTGATTCAGCGCACGTTTAGTGAGCGGGGGGAGTGGTTTGAGTGACTGCGTAAAGGACGGACTTGTTTAATTAAATAAATCCGTCCCGTTTGTTAGTCCCGTTTGTTAGTGCGATCCGTTTTCGCTACTGTCAGATCTGACGGGTGGCGACGAATGGTCATAGTTAGCGTGTGATTACGGGCATCAGCATCAAAAGATCGCAGCCTTCGGCAGCTCCTACAAAGGCTGTGAGCTTTTGATTTTGCTCGACGAAACGGGATTTTATTTATTTGTTAATTAAATAAATCGGCCCATTGTTGCTGGAATGAAAGTCGAGCACTACTTGCGGCTATAAAAACTCTATCCGATCGATGATTACCTGACCATCCGACACCACCGCAATAGACTTGATACCGTTCAGAGCCCCTGTGTCGATCTCTTGCTGACGCTGGTAACGGGTGACCATTCGGTTGATGGTATTAATTGTCTCTCCCGCAGCGTCCCGAAAAACCAAATTAAACTGAGCGGCGCCACCGAAAATATTTCCACCTGCTATCCAGATTCGGAGTCTATTGGCGGTCCTGCCAACTAATTCCACATCATAAGATATGAAGCTGGTCTGCCCATTTGGCGTCGCTAGATATCCATAGAACGCTTGTCCTTGTGCATCTACATCGCCGACGAAATTACCAATCGCCAGACTATCGTTTGAATGCACTTTCCCCGTCAGAGTTACTTTGATTTTGCTAGTCGATACTGACTGCCCAACTTCAGAGGCTCCCTGATTGGGTGCGCCATCGAAATCCTCAATGTCCGGCAACCCCTGTCCAATGACCTGCGCTTCGGCGACTTTGGAGACCCCCACAATCTTGCCTGCCCTGATCTGCTCATACGTCACCTTCACTTCACTATCGGCAACTGCCTTTGCGTTAGGAATTCTGGATGCCAGCTGAGTCGGTAGATCGGTGACAGTCAAAGTGTCCTCGTGGGTTCCAACCAGCACGCCATTCAGCCACGCCTCGAACAGGACATGAATCTCATCACCCAATTTCCAGATACTCTCTCCCACTTGAATCAACGCCCACAACGGCCCGCCCTTCATTTTGTCGAGATCAACCACCGCCGGATCGTCATTGTTATCGGTAGGGTTCTCTCGAAGAATTGCCTTCGAAAGCAATACCTGATCCAGCCGCACATCAACCACAAGAGCCTTGGACCAATGATCTTGCGGATTGAAAACACCGAACTGCGTCGTGCCCGAGAGATTGCCAGTCTCACTTCTCACGTTGTACTTAATTTCAAACTGGGGATTGTTACGGTCGTTAGCGAAGTGCTGAGTGGTCAGGATGATTTCAATAGGTTTGGTCAGATCCGGGTTTGGGTCAGCAACCGTAGGCGCGATCTGAACAGTAATGATCACTCCACCGCAATTGATGGTTATTACGTCGTAAAGATGTTTGTGCGGGTAATCCAGCGTCAGCGTCACCCCGTTCGCCGCTTGCGTAGCATCGACAATGGGGTGGCTGATGCTGCTGGCCAGCTTCGAATGCCCGCCACCGGCAACCAGGTCGTCGCCGCCGGGTGCGAAGGTGTGGTAAAGCACATCCAACGGCGGCGACGTTTCGCGATTACCTGACAGGCGCTCAACTTCGCATTTCAGGCTGTTGATACCCTCCAACAGCAGACCCGGTGGCATACGCATTAACACTGGTGCGCTACTACTTTGAACCACGGTACTGCTGATCGGAGTGGGATTGCCGTTCAGGAGCAGGTGGAGCGGTTCAAGCGGAGTCTGACCCGGATAAGGCCCGAACACGATCATCACGCCCAACGAGTCCTGGAATTGGTTGACGATCCCCAGCCCGACATGCCCCTGGCTGACAGGCGTGATGTCGAGCGGGATTTGCACTGGCGTAAGGGCGAAAGGGCTGATAGGTGACGAAGTGGGAGTAGTCATGACGGATGCTCGCTCTGGGACGGATGGAGGCCTGCATCATCAGAGCATCGCGTGCGGGTGTTGCCTACTGTCAGATCTGACAGGTGGCGACGAGTGGTCGGAGTCGGTGTGTGATTGTGGACATCAGGATCAAAAGATCGCAGCCTGCGGCAGCTCCTACACAGCCCGCGTACGTTCGCGAACAGGCTGCGATCTTTTGATTTTGCTGGGTCAGGCCTGTAATTGAATCTGCCGGCCCAGCACATCCATCACATCGCAGCCGTCACGCAACAACATTGCTGCTGCGTGCGCGAGTTGCTGCACGTCTGCGCCTTTGGCACCGGTGATGTCGAGGCTGGCGAGGCTTTCCATCATCTGTGTTACGGCGAGGAAGCGGCTGGCTGCGCTGGCGTGGAGGACGTCGAGTGGTGCCTGGGTTGACACGAGCAGGACGGGGATTGCGTCTTCGTTGTGGGTCATTGCGATATGCGTGTTCATCGGTGTAGCTCCTTAGTAATCAAGAGCTGCCACTTGGTCGCCGTCAAACGATAGGGTGGCAACTGTGCGCAGGTTGACGGACCGGTCTAAGGTACCCGGCGCACTCGAAAGTGCCCTGCACACAGTCACCATTAGTCTTTGTTCCGAGCACACGAGTGCACGAGCAAAGTTTGGGAACAATGCGCACCTTAAAAACCGCCGAGCCGTCAAACCCGATCACGAATGAGTCGTGACAGGCGCGAGGATAGGGAGTGAGGGCAGGGCAGTCAATCGCCGGAGCGCCTGAAAGCGCTGGTTTGCCTGTAGGTCGTTTCCGGCGTTCAGCGTAGAACGCACGTCCTGTACCATTCGCAAAATTCTCAAGATTCGAATGGAGCAATTCATGGCAGGCAAGCCACCACGCAAGTCCCGGAAAATGGCGGTCTGCCTGGCCGTGTCATTGCTGATCAACGCAGGTTTTCTGACGGTCGTTGCGCTCAAGGTATTTGGCCAGCGCACGGACATGCTGAAAACCACAGAACCGCTGGTGATTGAAGCGAACAACGACGATGACAACGTCTACGTTCTGCCGCGTGGCACGACGCTTTATTACGAGAAAAGCTATCCCGAAGGGTTCAGCCGTTATCGGGTGTATTTCAATCATAAGGGCGTGATCGCCGGTGATCCGGTCCGCATGGAACCGAAGTATTGGGGCACGCTGATTGATCCGCTGTGGTTGGCGAATATTGATGCGGATACGTTGAAGGGGATATGTACAGGATCTGGCAGATGAGCGTCTGTCCGGTTTAGAGTGATCAGCCACACAACGATCACGGACGAATCGCCATGCCAGACCACAACTCCGCCATTCACCTCGAGCGCTTCAGCGAGCAGCATCTCGATGGCGTCACCGCGCTCTACAACGACCCGGCCGTGGCGCGGCAGGTGTTGCAGATGCCATTTCAGTCGGTGGAGATCTGGCGTCAGCGGCTGCTGGCGGGCAATGACCGGGCGCTGAAACTGGTGGCGGTGCATCAGGGCGTGGTGGTCGGGCAGATCGGGCTGGAGGCGTATTCGCGGATTCGCCGCAGCCATGCCGGCAGTTTCGGCATGGGTGTCGCGACAGCGTGGCAGGGCAAGGGTGTCGGTTCGAAGCTGTTGGCAGCGGCGCTGGATGTGGCCGACAACTGGATGAATCTGCACCGCGTCGAACTGGCGGTGTATGCGGATAACGAAGCGGCGATCGGCCTGTATCGCAAATTCGGGTTTGAGGATGAAGGGTTGTTCCGCGACTACGCGGTGCGCGACGGGCAATGGGTCGACACCCTGAGCATGGCGCGCCTGCGCAAGGTCTGACCTTTTGTCAGTGAATGCCTGACAAGGCGGCCGTGCAGGCAAATCACTTGCACGGTCGTCATCGGCATCTGCCATGCTCAAAGTCCGCAGCACCGCTTCTCAAAGGAACACCGCAATGGACGACGTACAGCAACTGGGCGAAATGCTTCGCCACTATGCCGACAGCGAAGCGCACAAGAAGCAGCAGTTCGAGACGCAATCGGTGACGTGGGCCACACGTATCACCGAACTGTTCGACAAGATTCAGCAATGGCTGGAACCGGTGCAGGCGCCGGGTTTGCTGGAGGTTGGCCGTGAGGCGTATGTCGCGTTCGGGCCGAGTACGCCGGTTGAGACGTCGACCTTCAAGACTGAAAAACTGACCATTGTGATCGCTGGCAAACCGGTGGAGTTTGTGCCGGATGTGATGGGCAGTGGCGGGCAGATTTCGCTGGCGGTGATGGGGCTGACGGCTGCGCGTTACGGCAGTATTTCGCTGGTGGGGTTGCCGGGTGGGGAGTGGCAGTGGCGCAAGACTAACGGGTTGAAGGATCCGGATACGTATGCGTTTGATGCGAACTTTCTGGCGCAGCAACTGCAAAGCCTGATCCCGCGTGAACGCGGCTGAGATCAAGAGCTTACCCCCTCACCCCAACCCTCCCGAAACGTCGGACCGCCCCCAAGGGGGCGAGGGGGAAAGGGGGCAGATCTGCGTTGTTGTCGAAAACGAGGTCTGCGGGAAATGGGGGCAGATCTTTGTTGCTTTCAAGTTTTGAGTTCACCTTCGATATTTCACGTCGATGTATCTCGAACAAACAACTCGGTCAGTTCCCTCTCCCTTGGGAGAGGGCTAGGGTGAGGGCTACCGCTGACACCCCTCACATATCAACATTCCCCCACCCCGGCTTCGCCACCTCCGGCGCCACCGCTTTCACTGTCTTGCCCGTCGCCAATTCAACCCGCCGCGCCACCTCCGGATCATCCGCAAACGGCGTCAGACTCGCGTCCTCCAGACTCTGCGCAGTCTCATTGCGCAAGCAGTACTCCACCGCCAGCCACAAAAACACCACGCCCAGTACATTCAAAAAAATCTCGAACATGACCTGCTCCCTTGATCAGGCGATCTGCGCTTCACGGTGGGCCAATGCTACGTCCGCCACCCGCACGGTGCGCCACACGTTGTAAGCCATCAGCAGCATGCCGCTGAGGAAGAACACCCCGCCGGCAAAGCGCACGATGAACCCCGGATGACTGGCTTGCAGCGCTTCGACAAACGAGTAAGTCAAAGTGCCGTCCTCGTTGATCGCGCGCCACATCAGGCCCTGGGTGATGCCGTTGACCCACATCGAGGCGATGTACAACACCGTGCCGATGGTCGCCAGCCAGAAGTGCAGGTTGATCAGCGGTGTGCTGAACATCTGCTCGCGGCCGAAGATTTTCGGCACCATGTGGTAGGTCGCGCCGAAGGTGATCATTGCCACCCAACCGAGTGCCCCGGCGTGGACGTGGCCGATGGTCCAGTCGGTGTAGTGCGAGAGGGCGTTGACGGTCTTGATCGCCATCATCGGACCTTCGAAAGTCGACATCCCGTAGAACGCCAGTGACAGCACCAGGAAGCGCAGGATCGGGTCGGTGCGCAATTTATGCCAGGCGCCGGACAAGGTCATCATGCCATTGATCATCCCGCCCCAGCTCGGCGCGAGCAGGATCAGCGACATCGCCATGCCCAGCGACTGTGCCCAGTCCGGCAGTGCGGTGTAATGCAAATGGTGCGGGCCGGCCCAGATGTACAGGGTGATCAACGCCCAGAAATGCACGATCGACAACCGGTACGAATACACCGGGCGATTGACCTGCTTGGGCACGAAGTAATACATCATCCCGAGGAACCCGGTGGTCAGGAAGAAACCCACCGCGTTGTGTCCGTACCACCACTGCACCATGGCGTCGGTGGCGCCGGAATACACCGGATAGGATTTGAACCAGTCCACCGGAATCGCCAGGTGATTGACGATGTGCAGCATGGCGATCACCAGGATGAACGCGCCGAAAAACCAGTTGCCGACATAGATGTGTTTGGTCTTGCGCTGCACCACGGTGGTGAAGAACACCATGGCGTACGCGACCCAGACCACGGCCATCCACACCGCGCCGGAGAATTCGATTTCGGCGTATTCCTTGGTGGTGGTGTAACCCAGCGGCAGGGTGATAAACATCACCACGATCACCGATTGCCAGCCCCAGAACGTGAACGCGGCGAGCTTGTCCGAGTACAGCCGCACCTGGCAGGTACGCTGCACCGCGTAGTAGCTGGCGGCGAATTGCGCGCTGCCGGCGAAGCCGAAGATCACCAGGCTGGTGTGCAAAGGTCGCAAGCGGCCGAAGGTGGTCCACGGCAGGTCCAGATTCATTTCCGGCCATACCAGTTGCGAGGCAATCCATACCCCCATCGCCATGCCCACGACGCCCCAGAAAATAGTGGCGATGACGAATTGGCGGACGACCTTGTAGTTATAAGCCTGTCCGATTGTTGCTGTGCTCATGGTCAGTTCATCCACGGTTGCAAAGTCTTGCCAGGCCACCCGGTCTGGCATGGACTGCACTGTAGAAACACCGTCGGAAACAAAACAGGCTCAGGAATATTCGATTTATGCGGATCAGATAGGAGCACTGCCTGCGGCCATCTGCCGCGCGCTGATACGGTTTTTATCGTTTCAGGTGAATCTGTAACAGGCTGCGCTGCACGTCCATAGTCCTCATCTGGAAAAGTTGCATGATTCTGATGAGGTAGGCCGATGTATCAGTACGACGATTACGACCGGGCGCTGGTGTTCGAGCGCGTTGCGCAGTTTCGCGATCAGGTCGAGCGCTTCATGGGCGGGGAGTTGAGCGAAGAGGAGTTCCTGCCGCTGCGTTTGCAAAACGGCCTGTACATGCAAAAGCACGCGTACATGCTGCGCGTGGCGATTCCCTACGGCACCCTCGGCGCCGATCAGCTACGAACGCTGGCGAGCATCGCAGCCGACTATGATCGCGGCTACGGCCACTTCACCACGCGCCAGAACATGCAGTTCAACTGGATCGAGCTGAGCGATGTGCCGGACATCCTCGAGCGCCTGGCGCAGGTCAACATGCACGCGATCCAGACCTCTGGGAACTGCGTGCGCAACATCACCACCGAGGCCTTCGCCGGGGTCGCGGCAGACGAGTTGATCGACCCGCGCCCGCTGGCGGAGATCCTGCGACAGTGGTCGACGATCAACCCGGAGTTCCTGTTTCTGCCACGCAAATTCAAGATCGCCATTTGCTCGGCCAAGCAGGATCGCGCGGCGATCATGATGCATGACATCGGCCTGTATCTTTACCCCGGTCGCGACGGGCAGATGCTGTTGCGCGTGATCGTCGGCGGCGGGCTGGGGCGTACGCCGATCCTTGGTTTGCAGATTCGTGAAGGCTTGCCGTGGCAGCATTTGCTCTCGTACGTCGAAGCGGTGCTGCGGGTCTACAACCGCCATGGCCGACGCGACAACAAGTACAAGGCGCGGATCAAGATTCTGGTCAAAGCGCTGGGCATCGAGGCGTTCGCCAAGGAAGTCGAAGAAGAATGGCAGCACCTCAAGGACGGCCCGGCGCAGTTGACCGAAGCGGAATTCCAGCGGGTCGCCAACGCGTTTGTGCCGCCGATCTATAAGGCGCTGGCCAATACCGATCTGGAGTTCGGCACGCACATGGCCGAGACACCAGCGTTCGCCCGCTGGGTCGCGCGCAACGTGCAACCGCACAAAGTGCCGGGTTACACCAGCGTGGTGCTGTCGACCAAACCCGGTCAGGCTTCGCCGCCAGGGGATGTCACAGGTTTGCAGATGCTGGCGGTGGCCGACTGGTCCGAGCGTTTCGGTTTTGGCGAGATTCGTATTGCCCATGAACAGAACATCGTCTTGCCGGACGTGCCGAAGGCGCAACTGTTTGCGCTGTGGCAACAGGCCTGCGCACATGGGCTGGGCAGTGCCAACGTCGGCTTGCTGACCGACATCATTGCCTGCCCCGGTGGCGACTTTTGCGCATTGGCCAACGCCAAGTCGATCCCGATTACTCAGGCGATTCAGGCGCGTTTCGACAACCTCGATTATCTGCATGACCTCGGTGATATCAGCCTGAACATCTCCGGTTGCATCAACGCCTGCGGCCATCATCACATTGGCAACATCGGCATTCTGGGTGTCGATAAAAACGGCAGCGAGTGGTACCAGATCACCCTTGGAGGCGCGCAGGGTCGCAACAGTTCGCTGGGCAAGGTGATCGGCCCGTCATTCAGCGCAGCGGAGATTCCGCAGGTGATCGAGCGGATCATCGGCACGTTCGTGCGCTATCGCGAGAGTGAGGAGTTGTTCATCGATACGGTGGCGCGCATCGGGTTGGAGCCGTTCAAGGAACGCGTGTATCCGAAAGCGCTCGAGGTCTCGGCATGAATAATCTGCTGCGCATGGAGGAGGGTGGCGCGCGGATTGTCACGGATGATCCGTGGACGCTGGTGCGCTCGCCTGAAACCGATCTTCCCGCTGCCATGGCGATCCTGCCGCTGGCGCACTGGCTCGAATCGCCCTCGACCCACGCGGTTTGGCTCGGGCCGGATGACGGCGTTGAAAGCCTGCTGCCGTGGCTGGCCTCACTGCCGCTGATTGCCCTCGACTTTCCGAGCTTTCGCGATGGCCGCGCCTATAGCCAGGCGTATTTGCTGCGCAGTCGTTTCGGCTGGGCCGGGGAGTTGCGCGCGATTGGCGATGTGCTGCGCGATCAACTCAGCCACATGCGCCAGTGCGGGTTTGACAGCTTTGCCGTGCGCGAGGACAAATCTGCAGAGGATGCGCTGAAGGGTTTGGCCGGGATGAGCGTGCTGTACGGCCGCTCGGTGATCGAGCCAAGGCCGCTGTTTCGGCGGCGCTGATTCTATCTCTCTGACAGTAGAGTGCTTTTGTGGCGAGGGGATTTATCCCCGTTGGGCTGCGCAGCGGCCCCCTGCGATTTGGCATGGGAACCGAGTACTCAGGATTGACGACTGCTGCGCAGCCGAACGGGGATAAATCCCCTCGCCACAGGTTCTTTGTGCGCCAGCAATGCAGGGGAAACCCCTATACGCTTGCCCATTTCGGGATTTCTCCTTGGGTCGATGCTGGCCTTTTGGTAGAGTCCTCGCCGCCAGCGGGTTTTCGGCTGGACGACGGAACGAAGAAGGGAGTCTGTTTGTGACTGTGGGCAAGAAGATCTTGGGCCTCACGGCGTTGCTTTTGATGCTGATGCTGTGGGCCAGCTATTTTTACGTGTTCAAGGAAAACCGCGACGGCCAGTTGGGCGGCGCCAACCAGAGCACCGCGTGGTGCGGCACGCCGCCGTCCAATGAAGCGGCGCTGCTGGGCAAGGATCAACTGACCTTGCGCATCACCAACAACCTGCGCGGCGAGTTCATGCTCAGCGGCGCGGTGGTGGTTTCCGAGCGCACCTTCAACCGCTACGACCTCGGCCGCAACGAACTGCGCCTGCGGCTGGAGCCGTTGCAATGGTCGTACGGCGTCACGCCGATTTTCCTTGAACAGGTGAAAGTCCTGCCCCTGAGCCGTAACCTGGCGGCGACCAATAAAAGCGCGTTCGCCGAACTCGAATCGCGGCCGATCGGCGTTCAGGGCCGCGTCACCGAATTCCCCTTCGACACCTACCGTTACGGCTACAAACCGGTGCTCTACTACCTCAAGGGCACCGAGCGCGTCGACCTGCGCTTCAAGAACATCACCACGCTGATGGAGATGTCCAACACCTTCACGCCAATCCAGAAGTACAACCGCGTCGACTACATCAGCGAGAACAACTCGATGATCCGCGACGAGGACTACAAGGCCTATGGCGCGCATGAATGCGCGTTCAGCGTCGAGCGTAAAGATTCGTTCAAGGTTCTGGTGTTCATGCTGTTGCTGGTGCTGTCCCTGCCGTTGCTGCTGGTGTTCTTCCGCGAAGAGCCGGGGATCGATTTCCTCGCGACGCTGGTGGGGATTGCCGTAGTGCGGGTGTTGCTGGTGGGGCCGGTTGAAGACTTTCAGCTGTACAACATCGACTTCCTGTTTGGCGCGGCGATCTTGCTGGTGGGGACGGTGTCGTTGATCAAAGCGATGCGTGCCAATAGTCGGCGCGAGATGAAGATGAGGAGTGGCGAGACTTCTTCCTGGTAATCAACTGTGCTTGTGATCGGTTGCGCGAATTTTGCGTTCGGCGAACGCAAAAAACCGGGGTTTAGCTATAACTGTATTTCCCCACGCAATAAATCCGGACATCTGACAGGAGTTACAGCATGAAGCTAGCAGTAATGATGAGCACGCTGTGCATTGCCACGCTCGGAGTGGTGGGCTGCTCCAGCAAAACCGTCGCTCCCGATGAGTACTCCGGCTTCCTGAAAGATTACAGCCAGCTCAGGGAAGCCAAATCGCCGTCGGGCGCCGAGGTGATGCGCTGGATGGATCCCAAGCTCGACACCCGCAAGTTCACCAGTGTTTACATCGAGCCGACTCAGCTCTATCCCAAGCCGCAAGCTACGGTGAAAATTCCGCAGCAGACCCTCAATGGCATCACCGGTTATTACGATCAGGCGCTCAAACGTGAGCTCGGCAAGTCGCTGCCATTGGCCGCTGCTCCTGGCCCGGGCGTGATTGTGGTGCGGGCGGCGATCACCGCAGTCAGCAGCAAGACTGAAGGTCTGAAACCGTATGAAGTGATTCCGATTGCACTGGTGGCGGCGGCGGTCAGCACGGCCAGCGGTATTCGCGATCAGGAAACCACGCTGGCCACTGAAGCGGTGTTTCTCGATGGCGGCAACAACCATGTGCTCGCTCAAGTCGTGCGCAAAGGCACCGGCAAACCGCTGCAAAACGATTCGCAGGTGATGCAGGCCAGTGACGTTAAAAACGTGATAGATGGCTGGGCTTCGGATCTGCATCAGTCCTACCTCAAGCTCAAATCCAAATAACCAACTTTCCAGGTGTCAGGTTTTTCTGGACTGGTCGCGAATGCGTTCTTCCTGTTCGCGCAACTCGGGGGTGAATTCAGCGCCAAAGTCTTCGGCGCTGAACACCTGGCGAATCTCGATTTCGGCATCGGTGCCGGGCATCGGATTCGGGCAGCGTTTGACCCATTCGATGGCTTCGTCTTTGGATTTCACGTCCCAGATCCAGTAGCCGGCGATCAGCTCTTTGGTTTCGGCGAACGGGCCGTCGATCACGCTGCGGGTTTCGCCGCTGAAACGTACGCGAGCACCTTTGCTGCTGGGGTGAAGGCCGTCGGCCGAGACCAGAATCCCGGCGTTGGCCAGTTCTTCGTTGTAGTTGCCCATGGCGGTGAGCAGTCCTTCGCTGGGCATGACCCCGGCTTCGGAATCCGGGCTGGCTTTGACGATGATCATGAAGCGCATGGTTTTTTCTCCAATGGTTTTGCGGTTATTCAAGGTTTAGTCGAATGAGCGAAACCTGAATCGACAAACCGAGAAAAAAACAAGAATCACCGCAGACCCCCTGTGGTGCCGGCTGGCAACCATGACAATTTCAGTTCAACCATAGGTCGTCGGACAATTTCGTGGTTAACTTCGGCCTCTCAGAAATTCTTAACAACAACGTTCAGAAGGACTACGTTCATGGCTCAAGTCACTCTTAAAGGCAACCCGGTTCAAGTCAACGGCCAGTTGCCACAAGCCGGTTCCAAGGCACCAGCCTTTTCTCTGGTTGCCGGCAACCTGTCCGACGTGACCCTGGCGAGCTTCGCCGGCAAGCGCAAAGTGCTGAACATCTTCCCAAGCGTCGACACCCCGACCTGCGCCACCTCCGTGCGCAAGTTCAACGCGCAGGCCAATGACGTGGCCAACACCGTGGTGCTGTGCATTTCGGCTGACCTGCCGTTCGCTCAGGCACGCTTCTGCGGCGCCGAAGGTCTGGAAAACGTACAGAACCTGTCGACCCTGCGCGGCGCCGAGTTCATCGAAAACTACGGCGTGGCCATCGCTGACGGCCCGCTGAAAGGCCTGACTGCACGTGCCGTGGTCGTGCTCGACGAAAACGACAACGTGCTGCACAGCGAACTGGTCAAGGAAATCGCTGAAGAGCCGAACTACGACGCAGCGTTGGCAGTGCTTAAATAAGCATTCGCAAACAGCGTTTTTACAATTGTTAACGGCCTGGCCCTGTCCAGGCCGTTTTCATTTGTGTATCAGTGTTTTGCCTCACACCTTGAAACGTAAGTTGAAGGTAAATTGCCGGTAAAGCTGCTTTGCTTTACCCCCATCAGTGCTTATCGTTCAGCCTCCCGTAGAAGAAGCCCACGCGCCCAATGGTTAATCACTCCATGCAATCGTCCTCCCGTAACTCCCGTCGCTGGCTGATCAGCCTGCTTGTATTGTTGGTCATCGCCGTTCTGTGCTGGAAATTCTGGCCCGCCGGCTCAGCCAACAAGGAGGGCGCGGACAAGGCTGCCGGGCATACCGGACGTTCGGGAATGATGCGTCCGGGCTTCGGCGGTGCGGCCGGGCCGATTCCGGTGCGTGTGGCGCCGGCGGTCAAGGGTGACTTCCCGCTGTACTACAAAGCCTTGGGCACGGTAACAGCGCTGAACACCATCAATGTGCGCAGCCGGGTTGGCGGCGAACTGGTGAAGATTCATTTCGAGGAAGGGCAGATGGTCAAGGCCGGCGACCTGCTGGCAGAGATCGACCCGCGCTCGTACCAGAACGCCTTGCTGCAGGCTGAAGGCACCTTGCTGCAGAATCAGGCCCAGCTGAAAAACGCGCAGGTCGACGTCGAGCGCTATCGCGGCCTGTTCAAGGAAGACAGCATTGCCAAGCAGACACTGGACACCGCCGAAGCGCTGGTCGGCCAGTATCTCGGCACCGTGAAGACCAATCAGGCGGCGGTCAACGACGCCAAGCTCAATCTCGAATTCACCAAAATTCGCGCACCGATTGCCGGCCGCGTTGGTTTGCGGCAGATCGACGTTGGCAACCTGGTCACCGCCAATGACACCACGTTCATTGCGGTCATCACCCAGACCCAGCCAATCAGCGTCGCGTTCACGCTGCCGGAAAATAGCCTGGAAACCGTACTCGCGCGCTACCGCAGCGGCGCCAAGTTGCCGGCCGAAGCCTGGGATCGCGGCGATACCAAATTGCAAGCGACCGGTGTGCTGCAGAGCCTCGACAACCAGATCGACGTGACCACCGGCACCCTGAAATTCAAGGCACGCTACGAAAACCGCGATCAGTCGCTGTTCCCCAACCAGTTCGTCAACATCCACCTGCTGGCCGACACGCTGAAAGGCGTGGTGCTGGCACCGTCGGCGGCGATTCAGTTCGGCACCAACGGCACCTTCGTCTACGCACTGGACGGCGACAAGAAAGTCACCATCCGCCAGCTGAAAATCGGCGCCAGTGACGGCGACAACACGGTCATCACCGAAGGTCTCGCCGCCGGCGATCGCGTTGTGCTGGAAGGCACCGACCGTTTGAAAGAAGGCAGTGAAGTGGAAGTGGTCAACGACAGCCAGGACGTGCCGACCACTCCGACCGAACACCTGCAAGGCAAATCGGCCGCCACCCCGGCTGACGCTGCGCTAACCGACAAGGCCAAGAAGGGCGCATGAACATTTCGCGGCTGTTCATCCTCCGTCCGGTAGCCACTACCCTGAGCATGCTGGCCATCGTGCTGGCCGGTCTGATCGCTTATCGCTTGTTGCCGGTTTCGGCGTTGCCACAGGTCGATTACCCGACCATCCGCGTCATGACTCTGTATCCCGGCGCCAGTCCGGATGTGATGACCAGCGCCGTGACTGCACCGCTTGAGCGCCAGTTCGGGCAGATGCCGGGCCTGACGCAAATGGCCTCGACCAGTTCCGGCGGCGCCTCGGTGCTGACATTGCGTTTCAGCCTCGACATCAACATGGACGTCGCCGAGCAGCAGGTGCAAGCCGCGATCAACGCCGCGACCAATCTGCTGCCGACCGATCTGCCCGCGCCGCCGGTGTACAACAAGGTCAACCCGGCGGACACCCCGGTACTGACCCTGGCCATCACCTCGAAAACCATGCTGCTGCCCAAGCTCAACGATCTGGTCGATACGCGCATGGCGCAGAAAATCGCGCAGATCAGCGGCGTCGGCATGGTCAGCATTGCCGGCGGCCAACGTCAGGCGGTGCGGATCAAGGTCAACCCGGAAGCATTGGCGGCCAATGGTTTGAACCTGTCGGACGTGCGTACTTTGATTGGCGCGTCCAACGTCAATCAGCCCAAGGGTAACTTCGACGGCCCGACCCGGGTGTCGATGCTCGATGCCAACGACCAACTGACTTCACCCAAGGATTACGCCAACCTGATTCTGGCCTACGCCAATGGCGCGCCGCTGCGACTGAAAGATGTGGCGGAAATCGTCGACGGCGCCGAGAACGAGCGCCTGGCCGCATGGGCCAATCAGAATCAAGCGGTGTTGCTGAATATTCAGCGCCAACCGGGTGCCAACGTGATCGAAGTGGTCGACCGGATCAAGGCGCTGCTGCCAAGCATCACCGACAACTTGCCGGCCGGCCTCGAAGTCACCGTGCTCACCGACCGCACCCAGACCATCCGCGCCTCGGTGACCGATGTTCAGCATGAATTGTTGATCGCCATTGCCTTGGTAGTGATGGTCACGTTCCTGTTTCTGCGCCGTGCCAGCGCGACGATCATTCCCTCGATTGCCGTGCCACTGTCGCTGATCGGCACCTTCGGCGTGATGTACCTGGCCGGGTTCTCGGTGAACAACCTGACGCTGATGGCACTGACCATCGCCACCGGTTTTGTGGTCGACGATGCAATCGTGATGCTGGAGAACATCGCGCGCTTCATCGAGGAGGGCGACAGTCCGATGCAGGCAGCGCTCAAGGGCGCGAAGCAGATCGGCTTCACCCTGATTTCCCTGACCCTGTCGCTGATTGCGGTACTGATACCGCTGCTGTTCATGGCCGATGTGGTCGGGCGGTTGTTCCGTGAATTCGCCATCACCCTGGCGGTGGCGATTCTGATTTCGCTGGTGGTCTCGCTGACCCTGACGCCGATGATGTGCGCGCGCTTGCTCAAGCGTGAGCCTGAAGCGCACGAGCAGGGGCGTTTCTACCGTTCCAGCGGTGCGGTCATCGACTGGATGATCGCCGCGTACGGGCGCAAGTTGCAGTGGGTGCTCAAGCATCAGCCGCTGACCCTACTGGTGGCCATCGGCACACTGGCACTGACCGTCGTGCTGTACATGGTGGTACCGAAAGGCTTCTTCCCGGTGCAAGACACCGGCGTGATTCAAGGCATCTCGGAAGCACCGCAGTCGATTTCCTTTGCGGCGATGGGCGAGCGCCAACAGGCACTGGCCAAGGTGATTCTTGAAGATCCCGCCGTGGAAAGCCTGTCCTCCTACATCGGTATCGACGGCGACAACGCCACGCTCAACAGTGGCCGCTTGCTGATTAACCTCAAACCGCACGGTGCGCGTGATCTCAGCGCGACCGAGGTGATAGCTCGCCTGCAACCACAGTTGGACAAGCTGGTGGGGATTCGCCTGTTCATGCAACCGGTGCAGGATCTGACCATTGAAGACCGGGTCAGCCGCACGCAATACCAATTCAGCATGTCCTCGCCAGACTCCGAACTGCTCAGTCAGTGGAGCGGGCGTCTGGTCGAAGCATTGGCGCAGCGCCCGGAACTGACCGACGTCGCCAGCGATTTGCAGGACAAGGGTTTGCAGGTGTTTCTGGTGATCGATCGCGACGCGGCTTCGCGCCTCGGCGTGTCGGTGTCGAACATCACCGATGCTCTGTACGACGCCTTTGGCCAACGGCAGATTTCCACGATTTACACCCAGGCCAGCCAGTACCGCGTGGTGCTGCAAGCGCAGTCCGGCGAGAAGATCGGCCCGCAGGCGCTGGATCAGATTCACGTCAAAACCACCGACGGCGGTCAGGTACGCCTGTCGAGTCTGGCGCATGTCGAAGAACGCCAGGCGCAACTGGCGATCACCCATATCGGCCAGTTTCCGGCAGTGATGATGTCCTTCAATCTCGCGCCCGGTGTGGCGCTGGGGCATGCGGTGGACGTGATCGAGCAGGTGCAGAAAGACATCGGCATGCCGATTGGCGTGCAGACCCAGTTCCAGGGCGCGGCCGAAGCATTTCAGGCCTCGCTGTCGAGCACCTTGCTGCTGATTCTGGCGGCGGTGGTGACCATGTACATCGTGCTCGGCGTGCTCTACGAGAGCTACATCCACCCGATCACCATTCTTTCGACCCTGCCGTCGGCGGCCGTCGGCGCCTTGCTGGCGTTGCTGCTCAGTGGCAACGATCTCGGGATGATTGCGATCATCGGCATCATTCTGCTGATCGGTATCGTCAAGAAGAACGCGATCATGATGATCGACTTCGCCCTCGATGCTGAGCGCAATCAGGGCATGGACCCGGAAACCGCGATCTATCAGGCCGCGCTGCTGCGTTTCCGGCCAATCCTGATGACCACACTGGCTGCGTTGTTTGGCGCGGTGCCGCTGATGCTGGCGACCGGTTCCGGCGCTGAATTGCGTCAGCCGCTGGGTCTGGTGATGGTTGGTGGATTGCTGCTCAGCCAGGTGCTGACGCTGTTCACCACACCTGTGATCTACCTCTATTTTGACCGTCTCGGTCGGCGCTGGGGCCGTGCGCCTTCGGCCGTGGAGCCGGTAGAACAGCCATGAACCTGTCCGGTCCTTTCATCAAGCGCCCGGTGGCGACCATGCTCCTGAGCCTGGCGATCATGCTGCTGGGTGGCGTGAGTTTCGGCCTGCTGCCGGTGGCGCCGCTGCCGCAAATGGATTTCCCGGTGATCGTGGTGCAGGCCAGCCTGCCCGGTGCCAGCCCGGAAGTCATGGCCTCGACCGTGGCCACGCCGCTGGAGCGCTCGTTTGGCGCGATTGCCGGCGTCAACACCATGAGCAGCCGTTCCAGCCAAGGCTCGACCCGAGTCATTCTGCAATTCGACCTCGACCGCGACATCAACGGCGCGGCGCGCGAAGTGCAAGCGGCGATCAATGCTTCGCGCAACCTGTTGCCGAGCGGGATGCGCAGCATGCCGACCTACAAGAAGGTCAACCCGTCGCAAGCGCCGATCATGGTGTTGTCGCTGACCTCCGACGTACTGGAAAAAGGCCAGCTGTACGATCTGGCCTCGACCATCCTTTCGCAAAGCCTGTCGCAGGTGCAGGGCGTCGGTGAAGTGCAGATCGGTGGTAGTTCGCTGCCGGCGGTGCGCATCGAACTCGAACCGCAAGCGCTCAATCAGTACGGCGTGGCGCTCGACGATGTGCGCAAGACCATCGCCGAAGCCAACGTGCGCCGGCCGAAAGGTTCGGTCGAGGACGGCCAGCGGCTGTGGCAGATTCAGGCCAACGATCAGTTGGAGAAAGCCAAGGATTACGAATCGCTGATCATCCACTACGCCGACGGTGCCGCGTTGCGTCTGAAAGACGTGGCCAAGGTCAGCGACGGCGTCGAAGACCGCTACAACAGCGGCTTCTTCAACGATGACGCGGCGGTGCTGCTGGTGATCAACCGCCAGGCCGGCGCCAACATCATCGAAACGGTCAACGAGATCAAGGCCCAGTTGCCGGCGCTGCAAGCGGTGTTACCGGCCAGCGTCAAACTGAATCTGGCGATGGACCGCTCGCCGGTCATCAAAGCCACGTTGCACGAAGCGGAAATGACCCTGTTGATCGCCGTGGCGCTGGTGATTCTGGTGGTTTATCTGTTCCTCGGTAACTTCCGCGCTTCGTTGATCCCGACGCTGGCGGTGCCGGTGTCGCTGGTCGGCACCTTTGCGGTGATGTACCTCTACGGGTTTTCGCTGAACAACTTGTCACTGATGGCGCTGATTCTCGCCACCGGGCTGGTGGTGGACGACGCCATCGTGGTGCTGGAGAACATTTCCCGGCACATCGACGAGGGTGTCAAACCGATGCAGGCCGCGTACCTCGGGGCCAAGGAAGTCGGCTTCACCTTGCTGTCGATGAACGTGTCGCTGGTGGCGGTGTTCCTGTCGATCCTGTTCATGGGCGGGATTGTCGAAAGCCTGTTCCGCGAATTCTCGATCACGCTGGCTGCAGCCATCGTGGTGTCGCTGGTGGTTTCGCTGACCCTGACGCCGATGCTTTGCGCGCGCTGGCTCAAACCGCATACGCCAGGTCAGGAAAATCGCCTGCAACGCTGGAGTCGCCGCACCAACGACTGGATGGTCGGCAAATACGCCACCAGCCTCGACTGGGTGCTGCGCCATCGACGCCTGACCCTGCTCAGCCTGTTCGTCACGGTCGGCGTCAACGTCGCGCTGTATGTGGTGGTGCCGAAGACTTTCATGCCGCAGCAGGACACCGGCCAATTGATCGGCTTCGTGCGTGGCGATGACGGACTCTCGTTCAGCGTGATGCAGCCGAAGATGGAAATCTTCCGCCGCGAAGTGCTCAAGGACCCTGCAGTAGAAAGCGTTGCCGGTTTCATTGGTGGCAGCAACGGCACCAACAACGCGTTCATGCTGGTGCGTCTGAAACCGATCAAGGAGCGCAATCTGTCGGCGCAAAAAGTCATCGAGCGCATGCGCAAGGAAATGCCCAAGGTGCCGGGCGCACAACTGATGCTGATGGCCGATCAGGATCTGCAATTTGGCGGTGGCCGCGAACAGACCACGTCGCAGTACAGCTACATTTTGCAAAGCGGTGACCTTGGGGCCTTGCGCGAGTGGTACCCGAAAGTGGTTACCGCGCTCAGAGCCTTGCCGGAACTGACCGCGATCGATGCCCGCGAGGGCGGAGGGGCTCAGCAGGTGACGCTGATTGTCGACCGCGATCAGGCCAAACGTCTCGGCGTAGATATGGAGATGGTCACCGCTGTGCTCAACAACGCTTACAGCCAGCGGCAGATTTCGACGATCTACGACAGCCTCAACCAGTATCAAGTGGTGATGGAGGTCAATCCGAAATATGCCCAGGATCCGGTGACGCTCAAGCAGGTCCAAGTGATTACCGCCGATGGCGCGCGAATTCCGCTGTCGACCTTCGCTCACTACGAAAACAGTCTGGAAAACGACCGTGTCAGCCATGAAGGCCAGTTCGCTTCTGAAAGTATCGCGTTCGACATGGCTGAAGGCGTGACGGTGGAGCAGGGCGGCGCTGCCATTGAGCGGGCGATCGCCAAGGTCGGGTTGCCGGAAGACGTGATCGCGAAAATGGCCGGCACCGCCGACGCCTTTGCCGCCACGCAGAAGAGCCAGCCGTTCATGATTCTCGGCGCGCTGCTGGCGGTGTATCTGGTGCTTGGCGTGCTGTACGAAAGCTACATTCACCCGCTGACCATTCTGTCCACGCTGCCTTCGGCCGGGGTTGGCG
This sequence comes from Pseudomonas sp. TWP3-1, assembly GCF_049896625.1. Taxonomy (NCBI): domain Bacteria; kingdom Pseudomonadati; phylum Pseudomonadota; class Gammaproteobacteria; order Pseudomonadales; family Pseudomonadaceae; genus Pseudomonas; species Pseudomonas sp. TWP3-1. The sequence continues at coordinate 275,705 of NZ_JAFCUQ010000001.1, read as the reverse complement.
CGTTGCTGTCGATCTACGTGCTCGGTGGCGAATTCAGCCTGATTTCTTTGCTCGGGCTGTTCCTGCTGATCGGCGTTGTGAAGAAGAACGCGATCCTGATGATCGACCTCGCGCTGCAACTGGAGCGCCATCAAGGGCTGTCGCCGCTGGAATCGATCCGCAGCGCCTGTCTACAACGACTGCGGCCGATCCTGATGACCACGCTTGCGGCGATCCTCGGTGCGTTGCCATTGCTGCTCGGCCGCGCCGAAGGTGCGGAAATGCGCCAGCCGCTGGGCTTGACCATCATCGGCGGGCTGATCTTCAGCCAGGTGCTGACCCTTTACACCACCCCGGTGGTTTACCTCTATCTCGACAAGTTGCGCCATCGTTTCAACAAATGGCGCGGCGTGCGTACTGATGCTGCTCTGGAAACTCCGCTATGACCGACCGTTCGCTTTTCACTCTGGCCACTGTTCGCGGTTCGCGTCTGTTGAGCCTGTCACTGTGCGTGGCCATGCTCAGCGCCTGCGCTGTCGGCCCGGACTACCAGCGCCCGCAAACCGCTGAAATCGCGCAGTACAAAGAGGCCGAGGGCTGGCGTCAGGCCAACCCGAGCGACTCGCTGGCGCGTGGCGCGTGGTGGGAACTGTATGGCGACCGCCAGCTCAACGAACTGATCGAGAAGCTCAACAGTTCGAACCAGACCGTCGCCCAGTCCGAAGCCCAATACCGTCAGGCCCAGGCGTTGGTGCGCAGCGCCCGTGGCGCGTTTTATCCGAGCGTCGATCTGAGCGTCGGCAAGACGCGCTCCAGCCAGGGCACCGGCAGCAGCAGTTCGAGCCTGAGCAGTTCTTCCAGCGGCATTCGTGATACCTACAACGCCGAGCTGGGCGTCAGTTGGGAGGCCGATATCTGGGGTAAGTTGCGCCGTGGTCTGGAGGCTGATGAAGCCAGCGCTCAGGCGAGTTTTGCCGATCTGGCAGCGATGCGCCTGAGCCAGCAGTCGGAACTGGTGCAAAACTATCTGCAATTGCGCGTGATCGATCAGCAGAAACGCTTGCTCGAATCGACCGTAGCGGCTTATCAGCGCTCGCTGAAAATGACCCAAAACCAGTACAACGCCGGCGTTTCCGGGCGTGATGCAGTGGCGCAGGCGCAGACTCAGCTGAAAACCACCCAAGGTGATCTGGTCGATCTGATCTGGCAGCGCGCGCAGTTTGAAAACGCGATCGCGGTGCTCACCGGTCAGCCGCCGGCGCAGTTCAGCATTGCCGAAAGCCAGGACATTCCCAAGCTCCCGCAGATTCCGCTGAGCCTGCCATCGCAATTGCTCGAACGCCGCCCGGACATCGCCTCGGCCGAGCGCTCGGTGATTGCCGCCAACGCCAACATCGGCGTGGCCAAAGCCGCCTATTACCCGGACTTGTCCCTGAGCCTCAGCGGTGGTTACAGCAGCAGTACTTCGCAGAATCTGATGAGCCTGCCGAACCGCTTCTGGTCGGTCGGCCCGAAAATGACCCTGCCGCTGTTTGACGGCGGTATCCGCTCGGCAGAAGTCGACCGCACCGAAGCGGTCTACGACCAGACCGTCGCCAAATACCGCCAGACCGTGCTCGACGGCTTTCGCGAGGTGGAAAACTATCTGGTGCAACTCAAGGTGTACGAAGACGAAGCGGCAGTGCGTCAGGAAGCGCTCGACGCCGCGCGTGATTCTCTGCGTCTGACCGAAAACCAGTACAAGGCTGGAGTGATTGCTTACCTCGACGTGGTGGTGGTGCAGGCGACTGCGTTGAGCAACGAGCGCACCGTGTTGAATATCCTGCAGAGTCGCTTGATCGCCAGCGTGCAACTGATTGCCGCATTGGGTGGCGGCTGGGACGGCGAGCTGGAAACCACCGCTGAGTAGCCCGCCATACAGGTTATTCGGGCAGGGGTGCCGTAGTAATCGACGGGTCAATGTCGTTTTGCACAGTTCCCATAGAACCCATAGCGTCTGTCACGTCCGGTCTCCGATAAAAGCCGAGGCCGAAGCTTTGGTCTGAGTTCGGGTCTACCGTGTAAAAAGTCTTCGACACGTAGTTGTAAACTTCGCCGACAGCAGCTCCCGTCCAGGCTGTTGGATATTCAGGGGACACCCCTCCAAAAAAGGGGAAGTTGTAGCAGCGCTTTAATACAGCAAGCAAGGTCGGTGTCAGCCCCAAATATCCCTTTTGATTTTGCCACGTAATGTACTTTGCGTAAGTCCAGGGACGATCGCTGTGGTAGACCCAATGCGAATAGATATTCCTAACCGAAACTGAGTACCTGACTTCAGCACCGACGCTGTCGCGTATCACGATGTCGCAGACACCATTCTCCATGCCTGTAACTTTGCCATCAGCGTCTACTTTGACTGCTACGCTGGTCGATCTAAAAGTGTAGGGTTTAACACCGCCTTCCGGGAGGCGTCTCGCCGTGTTGTCTTCTGCATCGACACCATTCAACGTTCCCAGATAACTGCCTGTGACCATGACGCCGTGCAGCCTGAGCAGCGAGGTGTCCACGGTCAGCGGAACAAACGGTTCGACGACCGCCGTTGCGGTTCTTGATGTTCCTTCCAGTACTCCATTTCTGAAAAGCTTGTACGACATGCGCGCTCTGCTGTCCGGCATGACTTTGTGGTTCTCGATCTGGAGGACGCAGGCCTTTTTCTGCCCCAGTTCATCTTCTTCCACAACCCCGGTTGTCTCGGTGACGACATCCGGCAAGCCCGGCTTCTCAGTGAGGTATTGCGCCTTGATCATGTCCCCTTTCTTGAAACGCGAGTCTTGTGTGAGAACGATCAAAGACAGCGGACTTGAACCCAACTTTTTCAAGCTGATGATGCCCGGGTCATCGATCGTATCGCTGAGGATTTCTCGCGGGATCAGTGGCGCTAATTTGAGGCCTGCCTGATCGACGTCCTCAGTTTCAACGGCAGACCAAACAGCATCTGAGTCCGGACCGTTTTCGATTTGGTCGTTGACCGTAAATGAAAATTTGAAGTCAGGATCATCTTTCAAGTCAGCGCTTGTGACCTCGAAACATATCCGTGTAGGAATCGGCGATCCATGACTCGGCGGTGCTGGGGCCTCAAGGATTGTCACCGTACGGTAGACGTCATGGCCATTGCAATTCAGGCGGATGCGGTCGTACGCACGACACCACGCGTATTCCACGCACACCGTTGCTTTGATGAAACCCGGACCGACACCGTCAGTAATCTCCTTCGGTAGAAATAGCTTGAGTGAAGAGTTCGCACCGTCACCGGGTGTCACATCCTGCTCACCCGGACCCTCTTTGTTGTAGAGGATTTCGATAGGTGGCTGAGAGGTGCCTGCGTTTAAACTGCCGCGCATCACGGTGTAAGTCAGCAGGTTGACGATCCCCGGGATAAGCAAGCCATGGGGTATGTAAAGTTTGACCGAGTCACTTGTCCCCTGAGTGGTTGTACTGTCGACATCAGGCTGGCCATTCACGTTTATTTTGACGGTGTCGCCTCCCTGCTGTCCCAGGTAGGCATCAACCACAACCTCGCAACCCTTGGGGTCCAGATCGTAGATGGCCCGACGTACCCCGTAGTGAGCGTCCACTACTGGGGCAGTCGCACGGGGGATCTTCGGCGCATATAGCACCAGCGTGGACTGTGGGGGTGTCGATGAGTTAGGCATGCAGAGATTCTCGTGGGCGCTGATTGCGGCTGGCGAGTAATCAAACCCCGGGTCATGCAGGCGCACAACTGTCAGAAGTTACAGGTCTGGTGTGGATTCCGATAAACGGTAGCGACTCTCGCAAGTCCATGCATAACATATCGAACAAGCGTTTCATCGGCTTGATGGCCAATTGCTCAGTTTGTCAGTGCGTTCTTCCGTGCAATCAGTACAATCGCCGCCTTTGGCCCCGCCGAGAACGGACGCAGTACGGCGGGGTGGTCACGAGAATTCGCATGCTCATCGGTAGTTATTCCTTCACGCTGGTCTTCATTTCGCTGTGTGTGGCGATTCTCGCGTCCTATACCGCGCTTGATCTGACCGGGCGCATCGCCACGGCCAGAGGTCGCGCCGTGCATTTCTGGATGGCGGGTGGCGCGTTCGCCATGGGCATCGGCGTCTGGTCGATGCATTTCATTGGCATGTTGGCTTTCAAACTGCCGATCAGCCTGGGTTACGACGTCGGTATCACTGCGCTGTCGCTGGTGATTGCCGTGCTGTCCTGTGGTTTTGCGCTGTGGCTGGTCAGTCAGCCGAAGTTGCCGGCATGGCAACTGGCGTTCGGCGCGTTGATCATGGGCGCCGGTATCAGCGCCATGCATTACACCGGCATGGCCGCGATGCGCATGACACCCGGGATTGATTACGATCCGACCTTGTTCGGTGCTTCGTTGGTGATTGCGGTCGGCGCGTCTGCCGCGGCACTGTGGATCGCCTTCCGGCTGCGGCAGAATTCGCCCTACGTTCGGCTGTTCCGCGCCGGTGCGGCAATCATCATGGGCGTGGCGATTGTCGGCATGCACTACACCGGCATGGCGGCGGCGCGGTTTCCCGAAGGCAGTTTTTGCGGCGCCGCGTTCAGTGGCTTGAACGGCAATGGTCTCGACAGCCTGGTGCTGATCACGACGTTGGCGGTGCTGAGTATCGCGCTGCTTACCTCGGTTCTGGATGCGCGCCTCGAAGCACGTACTGCCGATCTGGCCCACTCGCTGGTCGTGGCCAACCGCGAACTCACGCAGCTTGCCTTGCACGACACATTGACCGGTCTGCCCAATCGTCTGCTGCTGGACGACCGGATCAATCAGGCCATGAAAAAGGTCAAGGAGCAGGGCGGCTGCTTTGCGTTGATGTTCATCGATCTGGACGGTTTCAAACCGGTCAACGATGCCTTCGGCCATCACATGGGCGATCAGTTGTTGCGCGAAGTCGGTGTGCGTCTGCGCGAAGATCTGCGCAGTCTGGATACGTTGGCGCGGATCGGCGGCGATGAATTTGTGCTGCTGGTACGCCTGAGTGAACCGAACGATGCGCTGGGTCTGGCCGCGCGCCAGGTCAGCTTGATCGGGCAATCGTTCCGCGTCGCCGACCACGACTTGCAGATTTCCGCCAGCGTCGGCATTGCGCTGTACCCCGGTAACGGCGAAACCGCGCAGGAATTGCTGATGAACGCCGACGCCGCGATGTACCACGCCAAGGGCGGCGGCAAGAACGGCTACAGCTTCTTCGACGCCTCGATGAACAGCAACGCGCGCAAGCAATTGCAGTTGTTGCAGGACTTGCGCGCGGCACTGGAACACGGCGAATTCAGTCTGCATTACCAACCAAAATTCGATGCCGTCGGCGGTCGCGCGGTGGGTGCCGAGGCGCTGCTGCGCTGGGAACATCCGCTGCACGGCATGCTGATGCCGGACAAATTCATCGATCTGGCGGAGAAGTCCGGGCTGATCATCCCGATTGGCGAGTGGGTGCTCAACGAAGCGTGTCGGCAGATGCGCGAGTGGTACGTGCTCGGCTACACCGACTGGCGCATCGCGGTAAACCTGTCGGCGCTGCAATTTTGTCACGCCGGGTTGGTAAAGAGCGTCGCCAAAGCCTTGGCCACCCACCATTTGCCGGCCAACAGCCTGACTCTGGAAATCACCGAAACCACCGCCATGAGCGACGCCGACGCCAGCATGATGGTGTTGCAGGAGCTGTCGGACATGGGCGTCGATCTGTCGATTGATGACTTCGGCACCGGCTATTCGAGTCTGATGTACCTCAAGCGCCTGCCGGCCAACGAGCTGAAGATCGACCGGGGTTTTGTACGCGATCTGGAGCACGACAGTGACGACGCAGCGATCGTCTCCGCCATCGTGGCGCTGGGTCAGGCGCTCGGTCTGCGAATTGTTGCCGAAGGTGTCGAGACCGGCGTGCAGCAGGATTTTCTGACGAAACTGGGGTGTGATTCGCTGCAGGGCTATCTGCTTGGGCATCCGTTGCCGGCGGATCGCTTCATGCGCGACATCGTACGTGGCGAGCAACTGGCCAAGGTCTGACCTGGGTCACTACGCTCGCCATGCAAAAACCGCCAATGACGGTTATTCTTGCCCCCGACTGTTACGTGTGCATTCAGGGGAACGGCCAGCATGGATAAAGTCATTGTGATTACCGGAGGCGGGCGCGGGATTGGTGCCGCCACGGCAATGTTGGCTGCCGAGCAAGGCTATCGGATCTGCATCAATTACCAGTCGGACGAACAGGCTGCCCATCACGTGCTCGATCAGTTGCGTGAACGCGGCGCCACAGCGATTGCGGTGCGCGCCGATGTCAGTATCGAAGACGAAGTGATCGCGCTGTTTCAACGGGTCGACAGCGAATTGGGCCGGGTCACTGCACTGGTGAACAACGCCGGCACCGTCGGGCACAAGTCGCGGGTCGACGAGATGTCCGAATTTCGCATCCTCAAAATCCTCAAGACCAATGTTCTGGCGCCGATCCTCTGCGCCAAGCACGCGATCCTGCGCATGTCGCCCAAACATGGCGGGCAGGGCGGCAGTATCGTCAACGTCTCGTCGGTTGCCGCACGGTTGGGATCGCCCAATGAGTACGTTGACTACGCGGCTTCCAAGGGTGCACTCGATACCTTCACCATCGGCTTGTCCAAGGAAGTGGCGGGCGAGGGGATTCGGGTGAATGCGGTGCGGCCGGGCTACATCTTCACGGATTTTCACGCATTGAGCGGTGATCCCGATCGCGTGAGCAAGCTTGAGTCGGGGATTCCGATGGCCCGCGGGGGGCGTCCGGATGAAGTGGCGGAGGCGATTGTCTGGTTGCTGTCGGACAAGGCTTCGTATGCGACCGGGACTTTTGTTGACTTGGGTGGTGGGCGTTAACTTCTGAGAGCTTTGTTGTCCGGGCGGGCCTCATCGCGGGCAAGCCCGCTCCCACAGTGTTCTATGCTGGCCGCAAATTTTGTGTACGGCATTAAAACCTGTGGGAGCTGGCTTGCCAGCGATGGCGTCAGATCAGACAACACGGAAACGTCAGAACGACCGCACAATCCGCCCCAACGTCTCCATCGCCTTTTCGGTGTCTTCAGTCCACGGGCTGCCATAGTTCAAGCGAATACAATTCCTGAAGCGCTGGGTCGGTGAAAAAATCGGCCCCGGCGCGATGCTGATGCCTTGCGCCAGCGCCATCTGAAACAACTTCAACGAGTCCATCTGCGCTGGCAGCTCCAGCCACAGAAAGTAGCCGCCCGCCGGTTGGCTGACCCGCGTCTGCGCCGGAAAATAACGCGCAATTGCCGCAAGCATCGCACTCTGCTGTTCTTCCAGTGCGTAGCGCAATTTGCGCAGGTGTCGGTCATAACCACCGTGTTGCAGGTAATCGGCAATGGCCGCTTGCGCCGGCATCGACGCACACAAAGACGTCATCAGCTTCAGGCGTTCGATCTTCTGCGCGTAACGTCCGGCGGCGACCCAGCCGATGCGATACCCGGGCGCGAGGCTTTTGGCGAACGAGCCGCAATGCATCACCAACCCTTCGGTATCAAACGCCTTGGCCGGTTTCGGCGCCTGCTGGCCGTAATACAGCTCGGCGTAAACGTCGTCCTCGATCAGTGGCACTTGATGGCGGCGCAGCAGTTCGACCAGTTCCTGCTTCTTGGCTTCGGGCATGGTCGCGCCCATCGGGTTCTGGAAACTGGTCATGCACCAGCAGGCTTTGATCGGATGCCGTTCCAGCGTTTGCGCGAGCACGCCGAGATCGATGCCGTCGCGCGGGTGCACGGGGATTTCCACGGCTTTGAGTTTAAGCCGCTCGAGCACTTGCAGGCTGGCGTAAAACGCCGGGGCTTCGATGGCCACCAGATCGCCGGGTTCGGTGACGGCTTGCAGGCACAGGTTCAGCGCTTCAAGCGCGCCGTTGGTGATCAGCAGTTCTTCCATCGGCAACATCAGGCCGCCGACCATGTAGCGCAGGGCGATCTGCCGACGCAGTTGCGGGTTGCCCGGCGACATGTCGGTGACGACCATGCGCGGGTCCATCTCGCGCGCAGCGCTGGCCAGCGAGCGCGACAGGCGTTGTAGTGGGAACAGCGTCGGGCTAGGGAACGCCGAGCCGAATGGCACGGTGCTCGGGTCCTTGATCGAATCCAGTACCGAGAACACCAGTTCGCTGACGTCGACTTCGGTCGAATCGCTGACGTGGCTGCTGATCACTGGCTCCGAGAACGGGCTCGGTGCGTGGGTGTTGACGAAGTAGCCGGAACGCGGGCGGGCGCGGATCAGGCCCCGGCGTTCCAGCAGGTAGTAGGCCTGGAACACGGTGGACGGGCTGACGCCGTAGGTCTGGCTGGCGTAGCGCACCGACGGCACCCGTTGGCCGGGGCCGAGAACGCCGGAGCGGATCAGTTCAGCGATGTCTTCGGCGAATTTTTCGTAGCGTTTCATCGGGGGCCTTGGTGCTTGCTGGATGTGTAGGGTGGCAGGGAAAAGCCCCTCACCCTAGCCCTCTCCCGGGGGGAGAGGGGACTGATCGGGGATGCTCACGAAATACATCGACCTGGGATATCGAGTCGAACTCGGGTTTGAAAACAACTGAGATCTGCTCCCTTTCACCCTCGCCCCCTCGGGGGGAGAGGGCTGGGGTGAGGGGGGGATTCTAACGGCTCAACGATTCATCGGCGCAACAAACCGGCTCTTCGCCACGCTATTCACCGCCGGCTCATCACTGTCTTCAATCTTGAAACTCACCGTCTGCGAGCTGCTCGACGGCCGATCCGTGGTCATCGCTACCGACACTGGCACATCAACAATCTCGCCCGGCGCCAGGCTCAGCTCGGTCTTGCCCTGCAACTGGAAGCCGTCGCCATCCACCAGACTCAGCTTGTAGTCCTGGCGCTGCTGAGTCTTGTTGATGACTTTCATGCTGTAGATGTTCTCGATCTGGCCCAAGGCGTTCTCGCGGAACAAGCCGCGATCCTTGGTCACGTCCAGCGAGACCATCGGCCGCTCGACCAATGCCAGCACCAGCGCGCCAATCATCACCAGCAGCACCGCGACGTAACCAATCAAACGCGGGCGCAGCAGATGCGTCTTGCCACCCTGCAACTCGCGCTCGGAGGTGTAGCGGATCAGGCCGCGGGCGTAATTCATTTTGTCCATGATCGAGTCGCAGGCGTCGATACACGCTGCGCAACCGATGCACTCCATTTGCAGACCGTCGCGGATGTCGATCCCGGTCGGGCAGACCTGCACGCAGAGTTGGCAGTCGATGCAATCACCGAGGCCGGCCTCAAGGGGTTTGACGTCGCGTTTGCGCGGGCCACGGTTTTCGCCACGCGCCACGTCGTAGGAAATCGCCAGTGTGTCTTTGTCGAACATCACGCTCTGGAAGCGCGCATACGGGCACATGTGCATGCACACCGCTTCGCGCAGCCAACCGGCGTTTATATAGGTGGCTGCGGCGAAGAACAGCACCCAGAAGAGGCTGACGCCGCCGATTTGCAGGGTCAGCAGTTCTTCGGCGAGCGGGCGGATCGGCGTGAAATAGCCGACGAAGGTCAGGCCGGTGAGCACGCTGATCGCTAGCCACATCGTGTGCTTGGCGGCGCGGCGCGCGAGTTTGTTCAGACTCCACGGCGCGGCTTGCAGCTTGATGCGCTGGTTGCGTTCGCCTTCGGTGACCTTTTCGCACCACATGAAAATCCACGTCCACGAACTCTGCGGGCAGGTGTAACCGCACCAGACCCGGCCGGCAAACACCGTGATCGCGAACAGGCCGAATGCGGCGATGATCAACAGCGCCGACAACAGAATGAAATCCTGCGGCCAGAACGTCGCGCCAAAGATGTGGAATTTGCTCTCGGAAAGGTCCCAGAGCACGGCTTGGCGCCCGCCCCAGGTCAGCCACACCGTGCCGAAGAACAGCAAAAACAGAAACCCCGCGCCGCTCATGCGCAGGGTTCGAAACAGCCCGGTGAAGCTGCGGGTGTGGATCTGGTTGTCGCTGTAGCCGGCCTTGGTCTTCATTGGACGCAATGGCACATTCTGAATCTTCGGCTTGGAATCTGGTTCTAGGGTTCGGACGGGGATTTGTTCGCTCATGGTCAGTCGCTCATCAGCCTCCATCAGGCCGATGCACTATGAGCGCCGATCTGTTTGCATAACAGACTCAGCTAAATGAATAAAAAGCGGATCAGATGGGGCGTGGTCGCGTGCCTGCGACAACTTGAAGCAGCCCGCAGGCACAGGCGCAGATGTCTATCCCAGACGTCTGCGCGGGGTGTTGATCAAGGTCAGTCAAATCACCGAATCACTGCTGTCGGCCTTCAGATGCTTACGACCATCCGTGGCGCCTGCAACGGTCAATGCGTCGGCTTCTGCTTCGGTGATATACACGCGACGGCCCTCTATTTCCACGGCTGACATGGCTTTGTCGCTGTCGGTGATCACCGTCAGATCACTGCACAAACGGATTTCCTCGCCGTTTTCACTGGCGAAAAAGCAGGTCTGGTTTTCGATGCGCATGGTCATGAGGCTGTCCTTTTTCCGAGGGGTGTTGAGAGGTTAGGACGCGTGGCGTAGCGATGGTTCTACGCAACTGATTAATGGTCGGCGCTGTCCACCGTTCATCAATCTGAAACAAGGATGACGCAATGAATGCGTGGTGGCATGAAGTCTGGGTGACCCTGCAGGCGGAGTTCGCCGAAATCGGCGATGCGTCGCAATTGACGCGCATTACCGTGCGCTTGCTGGTGGCGGCGATTCTGGGCGGGATTCTCGGTTTTGAACGTGAATCCAAAGGCAAGGCTGCCGGGGTACGCACGCACATGCTGGTGGCGCTAGGCGCGGCGCTGTTTGTGCTGGTACCGCAAACCTCCGGGTCCGAATCCGACGCAATGAGTCGAGTGGTGCAGGGCGTAATTGCGGGTATCGGTTTCCTGTGCGCCGGTACCATCCTGAAAAATCAGGACGGCGAGGAAGGTCGGGTCAAAGGCCTGACCACGGCCGCCGGATTGTGGATGACCGCCGCCATCGGCGTCGCGGCCGGTCTGGGCCGCGAAGCGACGGCGTTGCTCAGTACATTGCTTGCGTTGGGCATCTTCAATGTCATGCCGAGGATCGTGAAAATCTTCGACAAGGATCACGACGAACGACCTAACGACAAGCTGTAATTCAAGCGCTAGAGAATCACCGGAGGCATTGTCGTCGGTGGTTCTTCCTTGGGCGGCGGCGTGGTGCCTGGCGGCTCCTGCTCGGGGATCGGTTGCGGCTCGGTTTCCGGAATCACCGGGTTGTCGATGTTCGGATCTGGCGTTTCAGCCGGGAACGGGTTGTTCATCAGATCTACCTCCGTGTGGCACATGGCGTGAGAAGTGCTTAAGTGGATTGACCACCTCGCAGCGAATTCGATCCAGTTTTGTTGTGCGGCAAATCCCTGTGAACTTTTCCCCGCGCCGGTCGCTCGGTATCTAGGTGAGTTCGTGGCGGACAAGTGCTTCGCTGTGGACATCTATCAGGCAAACGAGCGTCCTTGGGGCGTTAAGGAGAGATGCTCAATGACTGCTGAAACAGGTTCCGATTCGAGCTACAACCCGCATATTCCGCTGTCGCAGGCGCTCTTGCTGCCACGCATAGCAATAGAAGACGTTACGCCGACCCTTGATGGCGGACAGTTTGCTGTCAAGGCGATTGCCGGCCGTGAAGTCGTGGTCACCAGCAAGGTCTTCGCCGACGGTCACGACAAACTCGCGGTGCGTATCCGCTGGCGTGAAGAGGGCGAGCAGACCTGGCAAACCGAGATCATGGCCGATCAGGGCAATAACGGCTGGCAGGGCCAGTTCCGCCCGGAACGCATGGGCCGCTATCTGTTCCTGATCGAAGCATGGATCGACCAGTTCGCCAGTTTTCAGTACGAACTCGAGAAGAAACACGCTGCAGCCGTGCCGGTCAGCCTGGAGTTGCAGGAAGGTCGGAGCATGGTGCAACAGGCCGCCGAACGCAGCGAAGGCCAGCTCAGTGAACAACTGGCGGCTTTGCATCATGAGCTGTCCGGGCTGCTCGAAACCGAGCAGGTCGCGCTGTTTCTGCACCCGCAAAGTGCGCAACTGATGGCCGAGGCCGATCATCGCGCCTATCTCAGTGTCAGCCCGGAATTCCCGCTGGACGTCGAGCGTCAACTTGCCGAATTCGCCAGTTGGTACGAGCTGTTCCCGCGCTCGATCACCGACGATCCGGCCCGTCACGGCACCTTCAATGACGTGCACTCGCGCTTGCCGATGATTCAGGACATGGGTTTCGACGTGTTGTACTTCACGCCGATCCACCCGATTGGCCGCAGCCATCGCAAGGGCCGCAACAATTCCCTGACCGCCGGCCCTGACGATCCGGGCAGTCCGTACGCGATTGGCAGCGAGGAGGGCGGGCACGAGGCGATCCATTCGCAGCTCGGCACCCGCGAGGATTTCCGCCGATTGGTGACAGCGGCTGCCGATCACGGTCTGGAAATTGCGCTCGATTTCGCCATTCAGTGTTCGCAGGATCATCCGTGGCTCAGGCAGCATCCGGGCTGGTTCAACTGGCGGCCGGACGGCACGATCAAATACGCGGAAAACCCGCCGAAGAAATATCAGGACATCGTTAACGTCGACTTCTACGCGGCGGATGCGATTCCGAGCCTGTGGATCGAGTTGCGCGACATCGTGATCGGCTGGGTGGAAGAGGGCGTGAAGATCTTTCGCGTCGACAACCCGCACACCAAACCGCTGCCGTTCTGGCAATGGCTGATTGCCGATGTGCGCGCGCTGCATCCGGAGGTGATCTTCCTCGCCGAAGCCTTCACCACGCCGGCAATGATGGCGCGCCTGGGTAAGGTCGGTTACACCCAGAGCTACACCTATTTCACTTGGCGCAACACCAAGGCCGAACTGGCGACCTATCTCACCGAACTGAACCAATCGCCGTGGCGCGAGTGCTACCGGCCGAACTTCTTCGTCAACACCCCGGACATCAACCCCGCATTTCTGCACGAGTCGGGGCGCGCAGGTTTTCTGATCCGTGCGGCGCTGGCGACCATGGGCTCGGGCCTGTGGGGCATGTATTCCGGCTATGAACTGTGCGAAGCGGCGCCGGTGCCGGGCAAGGAGGAATACCTCGATTCGGAGAAGTATGAAATCCGCGTCCGCGACTTCAATGCGCCGGGCAACATCATTGCCGAAATCGCCCAGCTCAACCGCATTCGCCGGCAGAACCCGGCGCTGCACACGCACCTGGGCCTGACCATTTACAACGCGTGGAACGACAACATTCTGTACTTCGGCAAGCGTAGCGCGGATGGCAGCAACTTCATTCTGGTGGCGGTGAACCTGGATCCGCATAACGCGCAGGAGGCGAATTTCGAGTTGCCGCTGTGGGAAATGGGCCTGCCGGATGATGCCACCACCCACGGCGAGGATTTGATGAGCGGGCATCGTTGGGACTGGCATGGCAAATACCAGTTCATGCGGCTCGACCCGGCGCAACAGCCGTTCAGTATTTGGCGCATCACTACTTCTTGAATTTGCTGCACAGCACTGTGGCGAGGGAGCTTGCTCCCGCTCGGCTGCGCAGCAGTCGTCAATCCGGTGCATGCGGTTTGTACGAAGAAATGCAATGGGGCTGCTTCGCAACCCAGCGGGAGCAAGCTCCCTCGCCACAGGGGCGCATTCCAGTCCATGTGGCTTCAGTGAATTTTTCAGGAGTTACACATGGCGAAGAAACCCAAGGCTGCCACTTTTATCAAAGACCCGCTCTGGTACAAGGATGCGGTGATTTATCAGGTTCACGTCAAATCGTTTTTCGACTCCAACAACGACGGCATCGGTGACTTTCCCGGGCTGATCGCCAAACTCGATTACATCGCCGAACTCGGCGTCAACACCATCTGGCTGCTGCCGTTCTATCCGTCGCCACGTCGCGATGACGGCTACGACATTGCCGAATACCGTGGCGTGCACAGCGACTACGGGACCATGGCCGACGCCAAGCGTTTCATCGCCGAGGCGCACAAGCGTGGTCTGCGGGTGATCACCGAATTGGTCATCAACCACACCTCCGACCAGCATGCGTGGTTCCAGCGTGCGCGCAAGGCCAAGCCTGGTTCGGCGGCGCGCGACTTCTACGTGTGGTCGGATGACGATCAGAAATACGACGGCACGCGGATCATTTTCCTCGACACCGAAAAGTCCAACTGGACCTGGGATCCGGTCGCTGGCCAATACTTCTGGCACCGCTTCTATTCGCACCAGCCGGACCTGAACTTCGACAATCCGCAAGTGATGAAAGCGGTGATTTCGGTGATGCGTTACTGGCTCGACATGGGCATCGACGGCCTGCGGCTGGACGCGATCCCGTACCTGATCGAGCGCGACGGCACCAATAACGAAAACCTGCCGGAGACCCACGACGTCCTCAAGCAGATCCGCGCCGAAATCGACGCCAACTATCCGGACCGCATGCTGCTCGCCGAAGCCAACCAATGGCCGGAAGATACCCAGCTGTATTTCGGCGACGCCGACGCGCACGGCCTGAATGGCGACGAATGCCACATGGCGTTCCACTTCCCGCTGATGCCACGCATGTACATGGCGCTGGCCCAGGAAGATCGCTTCCCGATCACCGACATCCTGCGCCAGACCCCGGAGATTCCAGCCAATTGCCAATGGGCAATCTTCCTGCGCAACCACGATGAATTGACCCTGGAGATGGTCACCGATAAAGAGCGTGACTACCTGTGGAATTACTACGCCGCTGACCGCCGCGCGCGGATCAACCTCGGTATTCGTCGACGTCTGGCGCCGTTGATGGAACGCGACCGTCGTCGCGTGGAACTGCTCAACAGCCTGTTGCTGTCGATGCCCGGCACGCCGACTTTGTACTACGGCGATGAAATCGGCATGGGCGACAACATCTACCTCGGCGACCGTGACGGCGTGCGTACGCCGATGCAGTGGTCGATCGACCGCAACGGCGGCTTCTCGCGCGCCGACCCGGCGAGCCTGGTGCTGCCGCCGATCATGGACCCGCAGTACGGTTATCAATCGGTCAACGTCGAAACCCAGGCCGGCGATCCACATTCGCTGCTCAACTGGACCCGGCGCATGCTCGCCGTGCGCAAGCAGTCCAAGGCGTTCGGCCGTGGCACGTTGAAGATGCTTTCGCCGAGCAATCGACGCATTCTGGCCTACACCCGCGAATTCACCGACGCCGATGGCAAGCACGAAATCATCCTGTGCGTAGCCAACGTGTCGCGCAGCGCGCAAGCGGCGGAACTCGATCTGTCGGCCTACACCGGCATGGTTCCGGTGGAGATGCTCGGCGGCAACGCGTTCCCGCCAATCGGCCAGTTGAATTTCCTGCTGACGCTGGCGCCGTACGGCTTCTACTGGTTCGTGCTCGCCGCCGAAAATCAGATGCCGAGCTGGCACGTGGAACCGGCGCAAAGCCTGCCGGACTTCACCACGCTGGTGCTGAAAAAACGCATGGAAGAACTGCTCGAAGCGCCGTCGCGAACCACGCTGGAGCAACAAATTCTGCCGAACTGGTTGCAGAACCGCCGCTGGTTCGCCGGCAAGGATGCTGCCATCGATAAGGTCAATCTCACGTATGGCGTGCGCTTCGGCGATGCCCAGCACCCGGTGCTGCTCAGCGAAATCGAAGTCACCAGTGGCGGGCAGACCAGCCGCTATCAGCTGCCGTTCGGCTTCATCGGCGAAGATCACGTCGGCCCGGCGCTGCCGCAGCAATTGGCTTTGGCCCGCGTACGGCGTGTGCGTCAGGTCGGTTTGATCACTGATGCGTTCAGCCTCGAAACGTTTGTCCGCGCCGTGCTGCAAGGCATGCAGGCCAACACGGTACTGGCGTCGGACGCCGGCGAGATTCGCTTTGAGTCCACGCCGCAGCTGGACGCACTTGGCCTTGGCGCCGAGTCCGAGGTGCGTTACCTGTCGGCCGAACAGTCGAACAGTTCGGTGGTGATCGGCAACAGCCTGGTGCTGAAACTGATCCGCAAAGTCGCCTCTGGCGTACACCCGGAACTGGAGATGAGCGCCTATTTGACCGCCGCCGGTTTCGCCAATATCTCGCCGTTGCTCGGCTCGGTGATTCGCCGTGACGCGCAGGGTGAAGACAATTTGCTGATGATCGCCCAAGGCTATTTGAGCAATCAGGGCGACGCCTGGGAATGGACGCAGAACAACCTCGAACGGGCGCTGCGTGATGAGCTGGCGGACGCCATGTCCGAGCAGGAGCAACATTACAACGCGCTCGGCGAGTTGAGAGATTTCGCCGGCATGCTCGGTCAGCGTCTGGGCGAGATGCATCAGGTGCTGGCAGCCAAGACGGACGACCCGGACTTCGCGCCGCAAGTCAGCTCGGCCAAGGATGCGCAGGCCACCGCCAAGGATGTCGCCGCTCAAGTCGAACACGCATTGAAGCTGCTCAAGCAGCATCAGGGCGAACTGACCGCCGCGGATCAGAAGCTGGTTACGCGGCTGCAAGACAACAAAAAAGCCATCCTCAGCCACGTGCAGGATCTGGCGAAGAAATCTGCTGGCGGCCTGCGCATCCGCGTGCACGGCGACCTGCATTTGGGTCAGGTGCTGGTGATCAAAGGCGATGCGTTCCTCATCGACTTCGAGGGCGAACCGGCGCGGCCGTTGTCCGAACGTCGTGGCAAGCACAGCCCGTATAAAGATGTCAGCGGTGTGTTGCGCTCCTTCGATTACGCGGCGGCGATGACCATTAATGTGCATACGGTCGACATGAGTGCCGAGTCCGAAGCGGCGCGCAAACGTGTTGCTGATCGCTACTTGCGTGAGGCCCGTGAGGCATTTGTTCAGGCATATCGCCAAGCGGCAGCTAGTCTTGATCATGCCTGGCAGGATCCTGAAGGTGCTGACGCCGCACTGGCGTTGTTCGGCCTGGAGAAAGCGGCCTACGAAGTGGCCTATGAAGCCGAAAATCGCCCTACCTGGCTGCCCGTGCCGTTGCACGGTCTGTACGGGTTGTTGTCGGGGCTTAAACCCTTTTCCGATCTTGGTGGAGAGTAGTCATGAGTTTCTCAAACAAGGAACAGGGTCACGCTAAAGAAAGGTTGCTGCCCGCGGCGAGGGACATCGATGCCTTGGTGCGCGCGGTGCATCCCGACCCGTTTTCGATTCTTGGCCCGCATGGCGATGGTGCTGGCGGGCAGTTCATTCGCGCCTATCTGCCCGGCGCGTTGAGCGTTGCGGTGCTGGACAAGGACAGCGGCGAAGAAATCGGCGCATTGGAGGCGACTGAAACTGCGGGGCTGTTCGTCGGCCACTTCCCGCAGGCACGTCCATATTTATTGCGCACGCGTTGGGCTGGCGGCGAGCAGGTTGCGGAAGATCCGTACAGCTTCGGCCAGTTGCTCGGCGAAATGGACTTGTACCTGTTCGCCGAGGGCAATCACCGCGACCTGAGCAGTTGCCTCGGCGCACAGCTGACCAGCGTCGATGGCGTTGACGGTGTGCGCTTCGCCGTGTGGGCGCCGAATGCCAAACGCGTTTCGGTGGTGGGCGATTTCAACGTCTGGGATGGCCGTCGGCATCCGATGCGCTTACGCCATCCATCCGGGGTCTGGGAATTGTTCATTCCGCGCCTGCAAGCCGGGGAGTTGTACAAATACGAGATTCTTGGCGAACACGGCATTCTGCCGTTGAAAGCCGATCCGATGGCGCTGGCCACCAGCCTGCCGCCGGACACCGCTTCGAAAGTCGCTGCGCCTCTGCAAGTCGACTGGCAGGATCAAGACTGGATGAACAGCCGCCGCGAGCGCCACGCGCATGCGGCGCCGCTGTCGATTTACGAGTTGCACGCCGGTTCGTGGCAATGCGAGCTGGATGATCTCGGCGAGGTCGCGCGCCAGTACACCTGGCCGGAACTGGCCGAGCGCTTGATTCCCTACGTCAAGGAACTGGGTTTCACCCACATCGAACTGATGCCGATCATGGAGCATCCGTTCGGTGGCTCGTGGGGTTATCAATTGCTCTCGCAGTTCGCGCCGAGTGCGCGCTACGGCACGCCCGAGCAGTTTGCTGCGTTTATCGACGCCTGCCATCGGGCTGAAATTGGCGTGATCCTTGACTGGGTCCCGGCGCATTTCCCGACCGATACCCATGGTCTGGCGCAGTTCGATGGCACCGCGCTGTACGAATACGGCAACCCGCTGGAAGGTTTCCATCAGGACTGGGACACGCTGATCTACAACCTCGGCCGCACCGAAGTGCATGGCTACATGTTGGCTTCGGCGTTGCACTGGTTGAAGCATTTCCATATCGACGGTCTGCGCGTGGATGCGGTGGCTTCGATGCTTTATCGCGACTACTCGCGCAAGGCTGGCGAGTGGGTGCCGAATCGGCATGGCGGTCGCGAGAATCTTGAAGCCATCGACTTCCTGCGTCATTTGAACGACGTGGTCGAGCTGGAAGCGCCGGGCGCGTTGGTGATTGCTGAAGAATCCACCGCGTGGCCGGGCGTGAGTCAGAGCACCCAGCAGGGCGGCCTCGGTTTCGCTTACAAGTGGAACATGGGCTGGATGCACGATTCGCTGCACTACATTCAGCAGGATCCGGTGTATCGCGCTCATCACCACAACGAGCTGAGCTTTGGTTTGGTCTATGCGTGGTCCGAGCGCTTCATCCTGCCGATTTCCCACGATGAAGTGGTGCACGGCAAGCATTCGCTGATCGACAAGATGCCCGGCGATCGTTGGCAGAAGTTTGCCAACCTGCGCGCGTATCTGAGCTTCATGTGGACCCATCCGGGCAAGAAGCTGTTGTTCATGGGCTGCGAGTTTGGTCAGTGGCGCGAGTGGAATCATGATCAGCAGCTTGATTGGTATCTGCTGCAGTATTCGGAGCACAAAGGCGTGCAGAAGCTGGTTGGCGACCTTAATCGGTTGTACCGCGAGGAGCCGGCGCTGCATGATCAGGATGACGCGCCGCAGGGTTTTCAGTGGTTGATCGGTGATGACGCAATCAACAGCGTTTTCGCTTGGTTGCGCTGGAGCAAGGACGGTACGCCGGTGCTGGTGGTGGCTAACTTCACGCCGGTGCCGCGGCAGGCGTATCGGGTGGGCGTGCCGTTTGCCGGGCGCTGGAAGGAGTTGCTTAACAGTGATGCCGAGCAATATGCCGGTTCCAATTATGGCAATGGTGGTGGGGCGTTTACTGAAGAGGTGGCGAGTCATGGTCAGTCGTTGTCGCTGGAGCTGAATTTGCCGCCGCTGGCGGTGTTGATTCTCAAGCCTGAGGGTTGATCCCGGACCGGGTTGCTGCCATCGCTGGCAGGCTATCTTTCAGGCGCAGAAGCTATGGTGGATGTACCCAGAACCTGTGGGAGCTGGCTTGCCAGCGATGGCGACGGGTCAGGCGATGGATTTTTCTGGCGGTGTACATATCCGTTGCTGCGGTAACGGCTTCCTAGGGTTCCGCCCTGACGGCGGGTCACCTTTTTCAAACGCCAAAAAGGTAACCCAAAAGGCTTTTCCCTGACGTTCGGCCCTCGCTGTGGCTCGGGTTCCTTCGCTCCGGGATTGATCCGGGGGCATCGCCTCCGGTTTGCTTCGCTGCACCTCCTCTCGATGTGTTTGGCTGCGCCAAACGGTCGCTGCGCTCCCACCCCCGGATCAATCCCTCCACTCAGCCTGCCGACGGGCGCTCGAGATCAAGAGCGGTACTCGAGCTAACGCTCATTGTGTTGAGTGGGGCGGCTTCGCCGCATGGGGCGTGTGCAAATCAAAATGTGGGAGCTGGCTTGCCAGCGATAGCGTCGGCACATTCAATATCATCGCTGAATGTGCCAACGCTATCGCTGGCAAGTCGAATCGTCGCACCGCAGCTCCCACAGGGTCTCGGCGAATCCACTTACCAGCGCATGCGCACCCCCATGCTGCCGATCAACCCATTCAAGTCGTTGTCATCCACGTCACTGCTGTAATCCGCGCTGACGTACAGACTCACCGTCGGTGTCACCCGCGCCACCAGTCCCAATCCGACTTCCACGGTCGAGGATTTGCGGCTGCTGCTGATCTTGTCCACCTGATCCAGCGTCACCGTGTTGCCGGTGTAGACCGTGTGCCACAGGTTGGTGCGCACGTACGGCTCGACTGGCAGACCATTCAGATCGTAACTGCCTTTCAAGCGCGCGCCGACCCGGCCGCTCCACGATGAGATATCGCTCGATGACGCGTTGCCCGAGCCGGCATACGGCGTGTCGAGGGTGATGCGTTGGTTGATCAATTGCGCCTGCGGTTCGACCACCCAGTTTTCGCTGATGCCGATCGGGAATCCGCCTTCCACCGACAGCGTCATCGCGCTGCCTTCGGTGGCTTGGCGTGCGCCTTGTTGGTTGCGGCTGAAACCGCTGACGCGGCCGCCACTGGCCGACAGATCGACGTGCCAGCCTTGCGGGCCGGTCAGGCTGTAGTAAGCGCCGAGGCTCTGGCCTTGCAGGTTGAGGGTGTCGGAATTCGGGTCGGCGAGGGCGCGGCTGCTGATCAGGCCGTTGCCGTTGGCCTGGATCTGATTGACCCCGCCGATCAGGCCGATTTTTTGTGTGTGGCCGCTGCTACTTTGCAAGGTCAACACGGCAGGGCCTTTGAAGTCGCCGCTGCCGGGCATCGCGAAACCGGGGCTAAGGACGTCGGTTTGTGCCTGGCGTGAACTCGGTCCGTAAAGCTGATCCCACGCTGTCGGCGAAATGTCTTCGGTAATCAGGTGATTGCCGCGCAGATCGGGGCGCGGACTCAGGCGTTGCGGCTCGGGTGTGATGACGGTGGCAGGCAAGGTCATGACCGGCACGTTCTCTCGGTACCAGGACGTTGTCTCATCCGCCGCAGAACCGGCCTGCGCCTCCATGGATGAGCACAGCAAGATAGAACTCGAAACAGTGCAGAAGGTTGTTTTGATCTCTTGAGCAGTGAATGAAGTTTTCATGGAGGTCTACCTTGCTATCGCATGCGCACTCTCGCCTTGTCGTCTCTCCTACCCCGAATGAGGGGCGACCGAATGAGACGGGGCGAACCGCCGGGCGCCCGTTTTCGCGGGTGTCCGTGGGTTAGCCCCGAGTAGTATTTCCGGGGGTAGTAACCTAGATTCAAGAAGACCCGCGCCCATGCGTCAAGAAAATGAACGATGAGCGGTAGGGCTAAAACAGGTAATGCAAGTGTTTGTTTATCCGAACATATCTAAGTTCTTGTTTGTATGGAAGAACGGCCTCGAGTCCGTGATTCAGAGCGCTTGGGCAACTGACCACCGGTGCGCGCCGCTGTCAAAACTGCGACTACAGATGCACCTCCACCGCCAACGGCAAATGATCCGACAGATGTGTCCAGGGCTTGTTGCCGAGAATCTGTGGGTCGTGGCTGCTGGCATTGCGCAGGTAGATCCTGTCCAGTCGCAGCAGTGGGAAACGCGCGGGATAGGTTTTCGCAGGTCGACCGTGATGACGCTCGAAGGCTTCGTGCAGGTAGTCGCGGCGGGAGAGGGCGGCGTTGCCCTGCAATTGCCAGTCGTTGAAGTCGCCGGCGATGATCACCGGGGCATCTTCGGGCAGCGACTCGAGCAGTTGGCAGAGCAACTGCAACTGCAATTGCCGATGACTTTCCAGCAGGCTCAAGTGCACGCAGATCGCGTGGACTTCCGCATGTCCCGGTACGTCCAGCACGCAATGCAAAAGCCCGCGTCGCTCGGGGCCGGTGATCGAGACGTCAAGGTTGCGGTACTCGCGGATCGGGTACTTCGACAGCAGGGCATTGCCGTGATGGCCATGGGGATAAACGGCGTTGCGCCCGTAGGCGAAGTCGGCCCACATGCTGTCGGCGAGAAACTCGTATTGCGAGGTTTGCGGCCATTCGTTGTAACGATTGGAATGGCGTTCGTGCTCGCCAACCACTTCCTGCAGAAACACCAGATCGGCTGACGTGCTGCGCACTGCTTCGCGCAGTTCGGGGAGGATGAAACGTCGGTTGAGTGCGGTAAAACCCTTGTGTGTATTAACCGTCAGCACGCGCAAGCGATGGATGGCCGACGGCTCCAGGGGCTGAGCGTCGATAGCGTGACGCTGGGGATCACTGGACACGTTTACTCCTATGAATCATGACTGCCTGTGCATGCGACTGACGTGCGAACGCGCAGTTCAGTGTTTCAGTCGACGAGCACGATTTCATAGGGCAGGCGCATGCGTTCAAGAATCGCCCGCGGCAGCATCGGGGCAATGCCGATGGCCGGCTCGCCTGTGAGCTGGCTGGCGTAGGCGTGGGTCGCGTGGCTTTTGCGCGCGACAGTCCAAGTGTCCAGACGCAATTTGCGTGCGCGGTGCCAGGGAATCTGCGCGTGATCGCGTTCCGGCCAGTGCCAGGCCCAGACCGGCACATCATGGTAGGTAGCACCGGCCTGCAGGGCGGCGCGGGCACTGGCGCGACCTACCACTTGATGGTCGTCGCTGCCGTCTTTGCACCAGGTGCTGAACACCACATCGCCAGGGCGCAGGTAACGCATGATGAACTCGCTGAGCTGGAGTTCCTTGTCGAACAGGGCGTTGTGGGTAAAGCCGCCACGCACCCATTTCAGGCTGTGCATCGGCAACCCCAGACGCCGTAGCGCCTCGACGCTCTCTTGCGGGCGGAATACGCTCAGGCGTTTCTCTGACCATTGGCGCGAGCCGGGATGGCTGGCGCTGCCGTCGGTGATAGAGAGCAGTTGCAACGGATGGCCGAGGCTGGCGAGCAGTTGCAGCAGGCCGCCGCAGGTCACTACCTCGTCGCCGGGATGCGGGGCGATGACCACGGCACGTGCGCCGGCCGGCACCAGACTGCGGGTGTTGATGACGGGAATGTTGTCGAGTTGCGCGGCGCTGTTCCAGATTTGCGCCGGCAGGCTGCCTTCATTTAGGGATAACGGTTTCATGAGTGCTACGTCCTTGTTGTGTCTCGCCCTCAATCGCGCGCGGCGAGCATCGCTCAAGCGCTTCGACCCGTGAAGGCTGGTGGAAAACCATGCGGCGCTCCGAACCCTGGATTGCCGCGCAGAAGAGTATTGCTCATGGCGCGCGGTTCGTCGCGTCGGCGAGCAATCTGATCTGTGTTTTTTTGTTATAGCTGTGTTGGAGGTCGCAGACCGGCGCAGAAACGTTGAGCGACATCAGTGATTCAACGCAAACCTTCCAAAGCCGCGACGGAGCGCGGTTCGCGGCTCCAGACCTCGAGAATGAAGTCTGCTTCCTGATGCAAAACCAGCCTCGGCAGAGCCAATTGGTCGTGGATCTGATCGTGCACCTGCCGCGCATTCAACGGGCATTGATCAATCGGCGGGCGCCAGTGGCACGCCAGCAGTTGCCCGTCTGCGCTCAGGGAATTGCTGATGTGACGGATCACGGCTGTCAGATCATCGCCATCGAGGTAGTAGCCGATTTCGCTAAATACGATCAGGTCGAATTTTTCTTCTGGCCAGTCATCTGGCAGGCGGTTTTGGCGGACCTCGGCGTGATCGAACAAGCTCAAGCGCGTTTGCGCCAGACCCACCGCAGCGGCGGCCGTGTCGCAACACAATAACCGGTCACAGCGCTGCGCCAGCTCGGCACTCAGTTCACCATTGGCGCAGCCCGGTTCGAAGATTGCGCGATAGTGCGGGCGCGGCAGTGCCGCAAGCGTGATCGCCCGTTTGCGCTGCTCGTACCAGCGTTGGCGAAACGCCCAAGGGTCGTCGTTGCCGGCAAACAGCCCGTCGAAATAGCGGTCGTCGACGCTCACAGGAAGATCACCTCAAACGGTTGCAGCAGTCGATCCAGTACGTACGGTGCCAGCACCGGGCCGAGTCCAGCCACTGGGTCGCCTTCCAACTGACTGGCGAACGCATGCACCGCGTGGCGTTTGCGCGCGACTTGCTCACACGTCAGATTGATTTTGCGCGCGCGCTGCCAGGGCACGAAGGCATCTTCGGGCGTCGCCCAGTGCCACGTCCAGACCGGTAATTCATGACAGGTTGCGCCCGTGCGACGAGCCGCTTCGCTACTCGCGCGGCCAACCGCTTCATGATCGCAGTGACCGTCCTCGCTCCATGTAGTGAACACCACGTCGTTGGGGCGCAAATGGCGCTGGATGAATTCGCACAACTCGGCTTCACGCGCCGCCACCTGAGTATCGGCAAAACCGCCGCGCAGCCATTTCAAGCGATGCATCGGCAGGCCGAGGCGACGCAGGGCTTCGGCGGATTCCTGCGGACGGACCACGCTCAGGCGCTCAACCGGCCACCGTTGCGAGCCGGGGTGGCTGGCGCTGCCATCGGTGACCGAGATCAATTGCAGCGGACGTCCGGCAGCGGCGAGCAATTGCAGCAAGCCGCCGCACCCGAGCACTTCGTCGTCCGGGTGCGGCGCGATGACCACCGCGCGCGAACCGGGCGGCACCAGGCTGAGAATGTCGATGCTGTCCAGTTCAGCCAAATGCTGCGAGCTCTGCCATTGGTGCAGGGTCGTGCCCTGGCCGACAATCGGATTGGTTTTCATAACGTCCATGTCTCCGTGGGTTGCGCTGCGATCAATTGCCCGAGGGCGGCGAGGTCACGTTCGGCATGGCTTTGACGCAGGAACACCGGCAGATCAGCGCTCAAACGGGCGAACTGGCGATCCTTGCAGAACGGCCCGGCGCCCAATGCGCGACCAACATGATCAATGACTTGTGCGGCAGACTGCTCGACCACCGCCCGCGCACGGCGGGCCAGCAGTTCGGCATTGGCCTGCGGATGAGCATCAATGTGCAGCGCGCTGAAACGCAACACATCGGCAGCAGCCTGCAACGCCACATCGACCGCACCCAGATGCGCCAGCGAATGCGCTTCCTCGCGTTGCGCACAGTGCTGGCGCAATCGTTCGGCGATCTCACGTGCAGCGCCGTACCAACAGGCGGCGATGCCGATTCCGCCTTGCCAGAAACCCGGCCGTTGCAGGTAGTCACCGGGACTGCCAATCGCTTGGCCCTCGACCCTGTCAAACAACACCTCAACCGACCCGGTGGCGCCCATGCCGACCGCTTGCCAGCCTTGATCGGTGATGGTCACGCCCGGTTGATCGAGCGCGACCGCCACCAGTTGCTGGCGATCTGCTTCATCCCACGCCGTCAGCAGCGCATGACTGAGCACGGCAGCGCCGGAACACCACGCCTTGCGCCCGTCCAGCACCACCATGTGCCCGGATGGACTGACCTTGACCCGCGCCTGTGGTGGCTCGGCGGCCCACATGCCCCAGGTGCTGCCAGGAGTCGGCGCGCCACCCAGTTGCTCGATGATCGACAACGCGTCGGTGTGGCCCTCATACAGTTTGCACACGCCCAGATCATGCCCGCCCACGAGCGCCAGCCCTTGAAAACGCTCAAGGGTGTGGCCACTGCCCGGCAGTGGCAGGCGATCCAGTCCGGCCTCGACCAGCTCACGCAGACACTGGCCGAGGGCTTCGGGGTCGGCGTAATCCGCAGTGCGCGCGGATAAATAGCCGTGCAGGTCCATGATCAATCTTCTTCTTCGCGTTGCAGTTCGAACATCAACAGCGAGCGACCGGTGACTGAGTATTCATGGCCGAACTCGAAGCGCTCCTGGCCGCGAATTGCCGGCTGATTGGTGTCGATCATGCAGGTCCAGAAACTGCCTTCCGGTACTTCCGGCAGCGTGAAGTTGACGATGTCGTGATGCGCGTTGACCACCAGCAGCAAGGTCGCGTCTGCGCCTTTGCGGCGAATACCGGTTTCCTGCGCGCGGCCGTCGAGCAACATGCCCAGGCAGCGGTTGTGCGCGTCGTGCCAGTGCTCGGTGGTCATCTCGGTGGCGTCCGGCGCCAGCCAGGTTACGTCCTTGACGCCTATGTCTTCGTTGTACTCGCCGACCAGGAAACGCCCGCGACGCAGGATCGGATAGGCCAGGCGCAACTTGATCAGGCGTTTGACGAATTTCAGCAGGGCCTTGCCGTCTTCGCTCAGATCCCAGTTGACCCAGCCGATCTCGCTGTCCTGACAATAGGCGTTGTTGTTGCCGTCCTGAGTGCGGGCGAATTCGTCGCCGGCGACGATCATCGGCGTACCTTGGGCCAGCAGCAGCGTGGCGAAGAAATTGCGCATCTGCCGTTGGCGCAGCGCATTGATTTCCGGATCGTCGGTCGGGCCTTCGACGCCGTGGTTCCACGACAGGTTGTTATTACTGCCGTCCTGATTGTTCTCGTCGTTGGCCTCGTTGTGCTTGTCGTTGTACGACACCAGATCATTCAGGGTGAAGCCGTCGTGGGCGGTGATGAAGTTCACCGAGGAATATGGCCGGCGTCCACGTTCATTGAACATTTCGCCAGAGGCGGTCATGCGACTGGCGAAGTCGGCAACCTGGCCGTCGTCGCCTTTCCAGAACGCGCGCACGGTGTCGCGGAATTTGTCGTTCCACTCGACCCAGCCCGGCGGGAAGTTGCCCACCTGATAACCACCTGGGCCGCAGTCCCACGGCTCGGCGATCATTTTCACCTGACGCAGCACCGGGTCCTGACGGCAGGCCACGAGGAAGCTGTGGCGCTCGTCGAAACCATCGTGATAACGCCCGAGAATGGTCGCCAGGTCAAAGCGGAAACCGTCGACGTGCATTTCGCTGGCCCAGTAGCGCAGCGAGTCGGTGACCATTTGCAGCACGCACGGGTGGCTCAGATCCAGCGTGTTGCCGGTGCCGGAATCGTTGATGTAGTAGCGCTTGTCGTCCGGCATCAGTCGGTAGTACGACGCGTTGTCGATGCCGCGCATCGACAGGGTCGGGCCTTGCTCGTTGCCTTCGGCGGTGTGGTTGTAGACCACGTCGAGGATCACTTCGAGGTTGGCTTCGTGCAGGTGCGCGACCATCTCCTTGAATTCAGCGATCTTGCCGCTGGCCAGATAACGCGGGTCCGGGGCGAAGAACGCGATGCTGTTATAGCCCCAGTAGTTGGTCATGCCTTTATGCAGCAAATGCTGGTCGTTGACGAAGGCGTGGATCGGCAGCAGCTCCACCGAAGAAACCCCGACGCTGCGAATGTGTTTGAGCACATCGTCATTCATCAGACCGGCAAACGTACCGCGTACGTTTTCCGGCACCGAGGGGTGACGCATGCTGATGCCGCGTACGTGGGTTTCGTAAATGATGGTTTTGTCCCACGGCACGCTGACGCGCTGGTCGTTGCCCCAGGTGTGCGCCGGGTCGATGACTTTGCACTTGGGCACGAAGGGCGCGCTGTCGCGTTCGTCGAAGCTGAGGTCGGCGTCCGGGTGGCCGATGGTGTAGCCGAACAGCGCTTCCGACCATTTCAACTCGCCGACCAGTTGCTTGGCGTACGGGTCGATCAGCAGTTTGTTGTGGTTGAAACGGTGGCCGTTGGCCGGGTCATAAGCGCCGTAGACGCGGTAGCCGTAGATCAGCCCCGGATGCGCGTCGGGCAGGTAGCCGTGGTAGATCTCGTCGGTGTATTCCGGCAGTTCGATGCGCTCGAGTTCAACTTCGCCAGCATCGTCGAAAATGCACAGTTCGACCTTGGTGGCGTTGGCGGAAAACAGTGCAAAGTTGACCCCCAGACCGTCCCAGGTCGCACCGAGCGGGAAGGGCAGGCCTTCACGGATTCTCGAAGGCTCGGTATGTGCGGCGGGATCGGCTTTTTTTGGACTGGTCATACAATTGCTCCTGCAAAATCGGGGAAATCCGGGACGAGTTTGTCCTCGGTGGCGAGCGAGCTCGCCACACGGTGGTTCAAATCAAAGTTCTAAGTAGCGTCAGTTCGCCGGTTTGCGCGAGGTGCGCGGTTTCTTCTCGGCGGCTTTTTCGCCTGGAGGAATCACTTTGGCAGCGCCGGCAGGCTTGGCCTTGTCCGCAGCCTTGGGCTTGGCGTCAGCAGTCTTGGCGGTCGCGGTTTTGCCAGCAGTTTTGCTGCCAGCAGCCTTCGGTGACTTCTTCGGTGCCAGTGCTTCGGCTTCGGCCAGTTTGCGTGCCATCTCCCAATGACGAGCGTCTTCGCCCTCGGGTTGACCTTCGGATTCCCAGATCTGATAGGCGAATTCGCGAATGCGTTTATCGTCGGTACTCATCGCAATGCTCCTGAACTGAACTAGTGCTTCTATAAGTGTTGGATAAACAGATTGACCGGGAAATCCCCCAGCGCGGCGCTGACGTTCAGCTCCCTGTTTTTTGTGACTGCGACGCTGGAAAAAAGTCCCTTCAGATTTGCGTCAGAGGCGAGGAACGGTAAAACCACCCGCGTATCGCCCCAGCGCAGCGCATCTATCTGAGGTACGGCACTGTCTTCCAGCAGTGTCGCGCAACGGACTGGAACAACCACGATCGCCCGGTGCCCTGCATGTTCGCGACTGAACGCGAGCACTCTGTGTGCCTGGCTGCCCAGTACCTCAAGCGCCTGGTACGAACCACGGCGAAACAACTCCAGCTGTTCGGCGCGCAGGTTCAATACCTGTGCAATCAGCGCCTGCTTGATGCGCCCGTCGCGCCAGTTCGCCAGCAGTTCCGGCACCGGCGCGACTTGCTGTAACGCCTGTTCGCGCGCCGGGTAATCCACCGGCCGCCGATTGTCCGGATCGACCAGGCTGAAATCCCAGAACTCGTTGCCCTGATACAGATCGGGAATCCCCGGCACGGTCATGCGCAGCAAGGTTTGCGCCAGACTGTTCAGCGCACCCGCCGCGGCGATGTGGTCGACCGTATCGGCGAGTTTGCCGCGCAGCAGTCGGCCCTCGGGTGACAACAGCAGGCGTTCGGTGAAGTCTTTGGCGCTGTTTTCGTAAGCCTCGTTCGGCGCGCTCCAACTGCTTTGCAACTTGGCTTCGCGCAAAGCTTTCTGTTGCCACTGCCAGATGCGCCGGGCGTAATCGCTCAGGGCGTTCTGATCATCCGCGCGCAAATCCAAGGGCCAACTGCCGAGCAGGGCTTGATAGAGGATCAATTCGTCACCGGCTGACGGTTGTTGCTCATCACCACGCAGCGGCCGCGCCAGCACGCGCCACAATTCGATCTGGTCGGCATACCAGGCGCTGCGTTCGCTGAGCACTGCCAGTCGCGCGCGGGTGTCTTCGCCGCGCTTGTGGTCGTGGGTAGCGGTGGTCAGCAAGTTGTCCGGGAAGCTCTTCAAGCGCTGCTGACAGATGTCGTGGAAATCACTCAGTGGCGCGCTGAATTGTTCGGTGTTGTAGCCGACGTCATTGCGCGACAGCAGCACCGCCGAGCGATACAGCGCGGTGTCTTCCACGGCTTTGGCGGCGGCGGGCGAAGTCAGTTGCTGGAAACGCACACAGGCATGCTTGAGAATCTTGCGTGAGCGGCCACGCGGTTTGTTGCGCCATGGTTCGCCGCCAAGCCACGCGGCCACGCAGTCGAGTACTGGCCAGTCGCCTTCGCCGAGGGTCTGGCGCGCACCGTCCATGGCTTGCTGAAAGAATGCATCGTCCTGCGCCGAACGGCCCATGGCGCCGATGTAAGTGCGGTAAACCGGGAAGTGCACGATCAAGGCTTGCAGTGCGCGGCGGATCGCGCCGAGTGTCAAATCTCGGGTCATCAAGTCGTCGCGCGCCACTTGCAGCAGGGCTTGAGCAACGCTTTCGAAATCACTGGCCAGCGAGCCGTTGAGGATTTCCCGACGAGCGAGCTGCGCTTCCTCGATGAAAGCAGGAGAGCGCTCGGCATGGCGTTGCCACAATTCGCCCAACACTTGCTCGCCGCTCGGCTCATGTTGCAGCAGCGACAGTTGATTCATGAATTCGTAACCGGTGCTGCCGTCTACCGCCCAATCTTCGTGCAACGTTTCGCCTTCGCCGAGAATTTTCTCGACGTACAGCGGCAGATGCCGATCCGGGGCGAGCAGGTCGAGACGGCGGCGCAGTTTGCGGCAGTACCCGCGTGGATCGGCCAGACCGTCGATATGGTCGATGCGCAAACCATCAACCAGACCTTGGCTGATCAACTGGAAAATCTTGCCGTGAGTCGCTTCGAACACCGCTGGGCGCTCGACGCGCAAACCACCGAGTTCATTGACATCGAAGAAGCGCCGCCAATTGATGTCATCGGCAGCGGTGCGCCAGCTGGCGAGGCGATAGCTCTGGCGCTCCAGCAGTTGATGCAGGCGCTGGAAGCCTTGTGCGGTTTTCGAATCGTACAGCGCGAGGTTACGGGTGATGGCTGCAAGTGCCTGCGCATCACTGACGAGTTCGCTGAGTTCCTTTTTCAACGGAATCGCCAATGCATGCGCGTCAGTCTGATGGCTGAGGCTGTTGAAACGATCGGCGAGGTTGTTCAGTGCCTGGGCGCGTTCGCTATCGACAGCCGCGTCGGGCTTGAGCAGGTCGCCGTAGTCCTTGGGGCAGATCGGGAAGTGATGCTCGTAGTGCTCGACATGGAAGCTGCCGGTATCGGCGTTGAAGCACAGCGGCAGCGTCGCATCCTGCAAGGCGATACCGTAATCGCTGCCGAGAAAGGGCAGCAGCAACTGGCCTTCCATCAGCGGGTCGGGCGAGTGCCATTGAATATCGAAGAACTCGCCGTAGGGGCTGAGGCGACCCCATTCCAGCAAGTCCAGCCACCACGGGTTGTCACTGCCGCCAACGGCCATGTGGTTGGAGACGATATCGAGGATCAGCCCCATATCGTGTTCGCGCAGCGTCTTCACGAAGCGCCGCAGTGCCACTTCGCCGCCCAGTTCCGGATTGACTTGAGTCGGATCGACCACGTCGTAGCCGTGCATCGAACCTGCGCGGGCGGCGAGCAGCGGCGAAGCATAAATGTGGCTGATGCCGAGCCTGGCGAAGTACGGCACCAAAGGCACAGCATGATCCAGGGTGAAACCCTTATGGAATTGCAGGCGCACCGTGGCGCGTATGGGTTTGGTTATCGGCGTGCTCATTGGTCACGCTCGGCAGCTTGCAGGCGGGCGCAGGCCAGCAGTTCCAGACGGCGCGCGGCGTCAGCGCCATCGAGCAATGCTTCACTGGTGCCCGGCAGCCGTCGTGACCAGTTCGGATGAGTGTCGATAGTGCCGGGGAGGTTGGCCTGTTCGTCGAGGCCAAGGGCGTCTTCCAATGGCAGCAAAACCAGTGGCGCGCGGGTGTGGCCAAGGAAGCGTACGGCCGCGTCCACCACTTGGTCGGCCTCGTGGGATTCTTCGCGAAAGTTTTGCGGGTCTTCGCTGAGCGCGCTGCGCAGGCCTTCGCGTTCGCGAGCACGATGATGGCGCCATTCGATCTCGCCATTGGCATCGACAAACCCCAAGCGCGAATTCCAGTCGATGTCGCGGCCATGCCACCAGCCATTGAGCGTCGGCAAGTCGTGGGTGCTGGTGGTCGCCAAGGCGTTGTCCGGCCAGTCGAGGATTGGTTTGAAACGGGTGTTGTCGTGTTCAAACAGCAACACGCGCATGCCGAGCATGGCACGGGCGATGAGTTTTTCCTGGAGACCGTCGGGTACGGTGCCGAGGTCTTCGCCCAATACGATCGCTTGATGGCGGTGAGACTCGAGGGTCAGCAAGCGCAGCAAGTCGTCTACCGGGTAATAAAGATACGCGCCGTCCGCCGGAGCTGCGCCGTTGGGAATCACCCATAAACGTTGCAGGCCCATGACGTGGTCGATGCGCAGACCGCCTGCGTGGGCAAAGTTGGCACGGAGCATTTCGATGAACGCGCGGAAACCGTTGCGCACCAGACCTTCCGGGGAAAACGCGGAAATCCCCCAGCCCTGACCGGAGCGATTAAGAATGTCCGGCGGTGCGCCGACCGTCAGGGAAGCGAGCAATTCATTCTGAAAGCTCCAGGCCTGACTGCCGCCGCCATCGGCCCCGACGGCCAGATCGGCAATCAGACCGATGCCCATGCCGGCGCTGCGAGCGGCAGTTTGTGCGCGCTCCAGACAACGGTGGATAAGCCACTGGCAAAAAGCGAAGTAGCCAATGCGGTCGGCATTCTCCTCGGCAAAAACGCCTAAGGCCGTGCCACGCGGGTCACGCCATTGCTCTGGCCATTCGCGCCAATCTAGGCTTTCACCCCGGGCAGCGCGCATTTCCTGAATGGCTTCGAAGCGACAATGGTTTTCCAGCGCCGCGCCGCCGACGTGACGGAAACTGGCGAAGTCCTCGTGCAGCGGATGCGCGCCGCTGGTGAAGCCTTCGTACAAGGCGTGCAGGAGTTTTTGCTTGGCCTCGGCGGCGGTTGGCCAGTCGATCAGTTTCAGCTCTTCAAGCTGCTTGAACTGCTCGGTCAGCCCGGCGGATTCGATTGCATCACGCAGGGCGCGCTCACCGAGAATCGCACCTGGCGCCGCGTAAAGCGGATTGAGGAACAAGCGGCTGGAAGGCGAGTACGGGCTGTAACGCCCGGTGTCAGCGCTGAACATCGCGTGCAAAGGGCTGATCGCCAGCGCTTCGGCACCGCGTTCACCCGCCACTCGGGCCAGTTCTTCTAGCGCCTGAGTGTCGCCGAAGCCACCATCGCCGGGGCGACGCAGCCCATAAAGTTGAACACTCAAACCCCAGGCGCGGGGGATCGGACTGTCCACCGCATCGCCAACGCTGTAGCAACGCTCAGGGGCCACGGCCAAAGTGAAATGCTGATCGTCGATGTGCACTTGCTGGTAACCGACCGGGATCAGGCCGGGCAAGCGTGCTTCACCGTCGAGCTTGAGGTCCATGCGCGAACCGTCTTCGAGGTGAATTTCGCAAGGCGTTTCAGGCTTGAAGTAGCGTGCCAGATCCACGCCGACACCGACGTCGGCGGTCAGCAGCGGCGGCAGGTGGCGATCCTGCTGCACTTGTTGCAGTTGCAGCAGACTGGCGTCGATTTCCTGTGCGGTACTGGCCGGGTGGCCAAGTCCGGTGAGGACATTGCGCAGCACTGCCGGAGCGACTTTCTGCGGACGGCCGTTGGCATCGATCCAGTCGACGGCCAGGCCCGCGCGGCTTGCCAGAATTTCCAGTTGCGCATCGCTCATAGGCGCTCTCCATCCAAAGGTTGCAAAGGGGTTGCGGCCGTGAGGCTGACAAGTGCGCAGTACGGAGGGAGCAGGCCCTCATCCGCCGTCTCGTCGGCGGGTGGCTGCTGAAAGCGCCACACCGCGTCGGTCCGTGGAAGGTTGACCACTGGCTTGTCGCTGAGGTTCAGGTCAATTCGCAGCTCACTGCCATCGCCCAGCCGCCAGCGTGCA
This sequence comes from Pseudomonas sp. TWP3-1, assembly GCF_049896625.1. Lineage (NCBI taxonomy): Bacteria > Pseudomonadati > Pseudomonadota > Gammaproteobacteria > Pseudomonadales > Pseudomonadaceae > Pseudomonas > Pseudomonas sp. TWP3-1. The sequence continues at coordinate 242,486 of NZ_JAFCUQ010000001.1, read as the reverse complement.
CTGACGGCGCCGCGGTCGAGCAATTGCGCGCCGAGTGCCTGAGTGCCGGACAGATGAGGGATGATGTATTGATGGCGCAGCTGCAGCAGTTGCTGGTACAGGGCCAATGTGGCTTGTTGTTTTGGCGTGCCGTTGCCGATCAGCCGCGGTTGCGAGGCAAGGAAGGTTTTTTCGGCATTCGGATCGGGAATTCGCTGACGTTTTTCCGGGTCAGCGAAGGCACTGAAACCGGCGAATTCATTGCGCCGGCCATCGCGCACCAGCTCGGCCAGTTCATCGTGATGGTGGGTGAAAAACACGAACGGCTGCTCGGCGGCGAATTCATCGCCCATGAACATCAGCGGAATCATCGGCGACAGCAGCAACAGCACCGTAGCCGCTTCCAGGGCCCGAGGGTCGGCCAGTTGATGCAAGCGTTCGCCAAACGCGCGGTTGCCGATCTGATCATGGTTCTGCAAGAACAGCACGAAAGCGGTCGCTGGCAAATGGTCGCTAGGCTCGCCGCGCGGTTCACCGTGGCGCGTGATGTGGCCCTGAAACACGAAGCCCTGACTCAGGCAGCGGGTCAACTGGCGTGTCGGTTGCAGCGCGTAATCCGCGTAATAAGCGTCGGTTTCACCGGTCAGCAGCACGTGCAGAGCGTTATGGCCGTCATCGTTCCACTGCGCGTCATAGTGCTCTTCGAGCAGGCTCGACTGGTTGAGTTCGTTCTCCAGGGTCAGCCATATGTGGCGGCCCGGGTCGGTCTGCTGGCGAATGCGCTGCGCCAGTTCCGGCAGGAAATCCTCGCTTTCTATCGCGTGAACCGCGTCCAGACGCAGGCCGTCAAAGCGATATTCGAACAGCCACATCAGCGCGTTGCCGATGAAAAAATCCCGCACTTCAGGCAGGCGAAAATCAATCGCGGCGCCCCACGGCGTGTGTTTGTCTTCGCGGAAGAAGCTCTCGGCGTAGCGATGCAGATAATTTCCGTCCGGGCCGAAATGGTTGTAAACCACGTCGAGGATCACCGCCAGGCCATGGCCGTGGGCGCTGTCGATCAAGTGTTTCAGTTGTTCGGGCGTGCCGTAGGAATCTTGCGGCGCGTAATGCAGGACGCCGTCATAACCCCAATTGCGTTCGCCGGGGAATTGCGCGATGGGCATCAGTTCGATGGCGGTGATGCCCAATTCGGCGAGGCGCGCGAGGTGCTGTTCGACTTCGGCGAAGCCGCCAAGCGCACCGACGTGCAGCTCGTAGATCACCGCTTCACTCCACGGCCGACCCTGCCAGGATGTGTTTCGCCATTGATAGGCGAGGGGGTCGACCACCACGCAGTGGCCTTGGAGGCCACCATTTTGCGCCCTGGAGGCCGGGTCCGGCACTTGCAGTTCGCCATCGATATTGAAGCGGTACTGACTGCCAGCGGGGCAGCGAGTCTTGACTACAAACCAGCCGTCATCCTGCGGCAGCATTGGTAAGGATTGCCCATCGGCCAGTTCGACACTGACGTAAAACGCATCCGGCGCCCATAACGCAAACTGTGTGTGTTCGGCGTCCAGCATGATCGCGCCGTGGGGCCAGGTTGCTATAGACCGTGACGGCATTGTGGAAAATCTCTCTGTTATCTATGGCTGGCTTTACCTAGCGCCTTGGCGACCAGTTGTTCGTAAAGTTCAGCGTAGGGTTCGACCGCTTTGGACCAATTGAACGGTGCAGCCATCGCCCGGCAACGCATGGCGTTGAGCAGTTCGGGATAAGCGAAGACTTTGAATGCGCGGCTCAGGGCCTCGCGGTAACTGTCGGCAGTGGATTCGTCGAAGAGGAAACCGGTGACGCCGTTTTCGATGGTGTCAGCCAGGCCGCCGGTATTGCGTGCCACCGGCAACGAGCCGAAACGCTGGGCGTACATCTGGCTCAGGCCGCAAGGTTCGTAACGTGATGGCATCAACAGGAAATCGCTGCCGGCGAACATGCGTCGGGCGTCGGTTTCATTGAAGCCGATGCGCACGCCGATCTGGCCGGGGAAGCGCAGCGCCAGTTCGCGCATGGCTTGTTCTTCCTCTGGCTCGCCACGACCGATGATCGCGATCTGGCCACCGTTCTGCACGATGTACTCAGACACTGCTTCGGTCAGATCCAGACCTTTCTGGTAAACCAGACGCGAGACCACGGCGAACAGCGGGCCGGTGGAATCTTTCAAGCCGAACAACTGGCGCACATGCGCGGCGTTGACCGCTTTGCCTTCCCAGTCACCAATGGCGAATGGCGCAAACAAGTGCGGATCAGTAGCCGCATCCCAGCTCTCATCGATGCCATTCGGGATACCGCTGAGCAAACCTTGTTGGGTCTTGGCGGCGAGAAAACCGTCGAGGCCGCAGCCGAAATCCGGGGTGGTGATTTCCTGCGCGTAGGTCGCACTGACGGTGGTGATGTGGCTCGAATAAGCCATGCCAGCCTTGAGGAACGACATCTTGCCGTAGAACTCCATGCCTTCCTGTTGCAGTGCATGGTTGGGAATGCCGAGTTCCGGGCACGAACCGAGGCTGGTCACGCCTTGATAGGCCAGGTTGTGAATGGTGAACAGGGTCGGTGTGCGTTGCCCGCGCCAGTGCATGTAAGCAGGCGCCAGACCGGCCGGCCAGTCATGGGCGTGCACCAGATCCGGGCACCAGTGAATTTGTGCGAGGTTGGCGGCGATATCGGCAGCGGCCAAGCCCAGACGGGCGAAACGAATGTGGTTGTCCGGCCAGTCGCGACCGTTGTTGGCGCCGTAAGGTGAACCTTCGCGCTCGTAGAGTTCGGGGCAGATCAGCACATAGATGACCAGACCATCAGGCATGTCCATGCGCCCGATCTTGCAGGGTGGCAACGCGGCATGCCCGCCCAGCTCGCCGATAATATGAATCGGGTTTTCGCTGTTCATCACCTGTGGGTAGCCGGGGATCAACACGCGCACGTCATGCAGGTGCGCCATGGCCCGAGGCAGCGCGGCGGAAACGTCACCCAGACCGCCGGTTTTCACCAGGTCGGCGATTTCCGAGGTGACGAACAAAACTTTCTTCTTGTTGGGATTCTGGCGGATTACCGGCGTCAGTGGCTTGGTACCCGGGACGTTGATTGTCCGGGTGCCGGGAACGCTCACTGTGGTCGAGTCACCGATCGACTGCTGCACACGCTCTCCCTGAATATCCAATGCCACGCTGATCATATGAATCTCCCGTCGTTGATCTGATTCTTGTCTGGAACACCCGATGACCATGGCCAAGTCCTGTGGCCGGGCGCAAACGCGCCACGCATCGGTGAGCAAACGCTACCCAACACGTGCAAGCAGAATGGGTGAGGAGGCCATTGCAAAAGTTGAACCACTCGCGTTGGCCTTGCCTTTCAGATGACCCGCCGCCTTCAGCAAAAGTTTCGATTAATTTTCTGCTATGTGACGGCGAGATTTCGCCCCGCGAAAACCAGTCTAGGCCAGATCCTAGAGCGGGCGAGGGCAATCGGACGAATTGTTCGACAATCTGTTTCAGCGCCAGGTAAATCGCGGGTTGCAGCGGGGGTACGCACCGACGAAGTGCAGGTTTTCAGTATCGGGCGGGTCAAAATGGTGACTGATCAGTCACGGTTTCGGGCGCGGCAGGCGCCCGGGTGCACCGTTGCGGTGCGGAGAGTCAGTTCAGTAGTCGAATCGGCTTTCCAGCCGACCAAGCCTGAACATCTTCGATCATCTGCGAAAAGAACAACTCGTAGTTTTGCCGGCTGACATAGCCCACATGCGGCGTCGCCAAGACATTCTCCAGCGTGCGGAAGGGATGCAGCGACGGCAGCGGCTCCTGATCAAACACATCCAGAGCCGCGCCGCCGATCTGTTGTTTCTGTAACGCCTTGATCAACGCCGCTTCATCGACGATCGGCCCGCGTGCGGTGTTGACCAGCAGCGCAGTGGGTTTCATCCAGCCCAAGGCCTGAGCATCAACCAGGCCACGGCTGCGCTCGCTGAGCACCAGATGCACCGATAACACATCGGCTTGTTCGAACAGTTGCTGCTTGCTGACGTAAGTAGCGCCGACCTCGGACGCGCGTTCGGCGGTAAGGTTTTCGCTCCAGGCGATCACGCGCATGCCGAACACCTGCCCGAACTGCGCAACCCGCTGGCCAATGCTGCCCAGCCCGAGGATCCCCAGGGTCTTGCCGTGCAGGTCGCCACCCAGACCTTGCTGCCACTGGCCGTCGCGCAGGGTATTGGCCTCGGTCACCAGGTTGCGGGTGGCGGCCATGATCAGCGCCCAGGTCAGTTCGGGAGCGGCGTGCTTGTAGCTGTCGGTGCCGCAGATCCGGATGCCCAGCTTCGCAGCGGCTGGCATGTCCAGCGCGGCGTTGCGCATGCCGCCGGTGACCAGCAACTTCAGGTTTGGCAGTCGCTTGAGCAAATCCTCATCGAACCGCGTGCGCTCGCGCATCACGCAGATCACTTCGAAGCGTGCCAGACGTTCGGCCAGTGTGGCGTTGTCCGCCGGATACTCATGCACAAAACTCACTTCGCCCAGGCTGTCCAGCACCGACCAGTCGACCACATCGCGAGCCACGTCCTGCCAGTCATCGATCACTGCGATTTGCAACGCCATCAGCCTTACCTCATCAAGGAGAGAGTTTGTTTTGCGCCAGCCAGCCGAGCAGTGCCTGGTGGAATTTGGCCGGTTCTTCCATCTGCGGGGCGTGGCCCATGCCGGGGAATTCCACCAGCGTCGAATGTGGAATCAGCTTCGCTACCTGCTTGCCGAGTATCTCGTAATGCCCGATTTTCGCCTTCACCTCAGGCGGCGCGATGTCCTTGCCGATGGCCGTGGTGTCGGAGGTGCCGATCAACAGCAGGGTCGGCATTTTCAGGTCTTTGAACTCGTAGTACACCGGCTGGGTGAAAATCATGTCGTAGATCAGCGCCGAGTTCCATGCGACTTGTGTCTTGCCCGGGCCGTTGCTCAGACCCGAGAGCATGTCTACCCAGCGGTCGAATTCAGGTTTCCAGCGGCCGTCGTAATAAGTTGTGCGTTCGTAGTCGCGGATGCCTTGGGCGGTGACTTTCAGTTCACGCTGATACCACTGGTCTACGGTGCGATACGGCACGCCGAGGGCTTTCCAGTCTTCCAGACCGATCGGGTTGACCAGCGCCAACTGGTCGACCTGATCCGGGTATTGCAGCGCATAGCGGGTGGCGAGCATGCCGCCTGTGGAATGGCCGAGCAAGGTGGCTTTCTGGATACCCAGCGCCTTGAGCAATTGCTGGGTGTTGGTCGCCAGTTGCTGGAAACTGTACTGATAGTGCTCGGGCTTGCTGGAGCTACAGAAACCGATCTGATCCGGTGCGATCACCCGGTAACCGGCCTCGCTCAGGGCTTTGATCGAACTGTCCCAGGTCGCGCCGCAGAAGTTCTTGCCGTGCATCAGAACTACCGAACGACCATTGGCCTTGCCATCGGCGGCGACGTCCATGTAGCCCATTTGCAGGGATTTGCCCTGGGATTGAAATTCAAAGTGCTTGAGGGTGTAGGGATAGTCGAAACCTTGCAGTTCCGGCCCGTACTGCGCGTCTTCGGCATGCGCAACCAGCGGCAGAGTGGCGGTCAGGAGCAGGCCGGGCAGCCAGCGGGAAAGCGACACAGACATAGGGGCAACTCCGTAGGAAATCGACCGATGCTTGATCGGCCGGATTATGGCGACGTTAACCACAGGCAATACCCGCGCCCGAACGCTCAACCGAGCCAGCCGAGCGTGAGCATCGCGACCACCGCATAACGTGCACCTTTGGCCAGCGTGACGATCAACAGAAAACGCCATAGTGGCTCGCGCATCACGCCCGCAACCAGCGTCAGTGGATCACCGATCACCGGCAGCCAACTGAGCAGCAGCGTCCAATGTCCGTAGCGCTGATAGTGCTTGCGTGCTCGCGCCATGTGTCTGGCGCTCACGGGAAACCAGCGCCGATCCTGAAACCGCTCCAGCCCGCGCCCCAGCCACCAGTTCACCAGCGAACCGAGCACGTTGCCCAATGTCGCCACCGCGAGCAAGCCCCACAGCCAATAGCGCTCGCTGACAATCAAACCGACCAGCAATGCCTCGGATTGCAGCGGCAGCAACGTCGCGGCCCCAAATGCGGCGAAGAACAGCCCGGTGTAAGCCGCCGCCATCAATGCGCCGGGTAGTCCGCCACGATCACGTCAGTACCGTCCTTTTTCAGACCGATGACTTGATACGCATCGCTCATGCCGTCCATTTCCATGCCGGGCGAACCCATCGGCATGCCCGGTGCGGCCACGCCAAGCAGGTCGTCACGCTTGCTCAGGGCGAGGACTTGTTCCGCGGGCACGTGGCCCTCGACGAATTTGCCGTTGATGATTCCGGTGTGGCACGAGTTCAGACGTGGCGGCACGCCGTGCTTGAGCTTGAACTCGCTCATGTTGCTTTCGACGTGATCCTCGACCTTGAAGCCGTTGGCTTCGAGGTGGCTGATCCACTTTTTGCAGCAGCCGCAGTTGGCGTCACGATGGACTTCAATCGGGATCAGGTCGGCGGCTTGCGCCAGGGAGGAAATGAACAGGGCGCTCAGGGCGACCAGACGCAGAGGGTTTCGCATACAGGGCTCTCGGCTTGAATGTGGTCAGAAAAGAACGCATTTTGACCTGATTTTCCTGCCGGGCTTCAACGGAGTGTTTCCAGTTAATTCAAGGCAGGCCTGCCAGGATGATCGTAGATCAAACCTGACAGGCCGCTGAGTGGCAGATGACAAATCTGTCAGCGAACCTTGAAGCGTCCCATGATTGCGCTGACGCGGCTGTTGGCTTCGAGCAACTGACGGGTGTTGAGTTCGCTGGTGTGGCCGCTCTGCACCAGCTCTTCGACCATGTGGCGGATCTGCACCATGCTGCGGTTGATCTCTTCGGTCACCGCGCTTTGCTGTTCGGCAGCGGTAGCAATCTGTGTGCTCAGGCTGTTGATGTGGCTGACCGAACCGGCCATTTCGTCGAGGCCGGAATTGACCCGGGCGGTTGCGTCGGCGGCCGACTGGCAACTGACCTGAGTGTTTTCCATGGCGCTGACCGACGAACTCACGCCTTGGGTCAGGCGGGTCAACATCTCGTTGATTTCCGAGGTGCTGGCCTGGGTGCGGGCGGCGAGGGCGCGTACTTCGTCAGCTACCACTGCGAAGCCGCGACCCTGCTCGCCAGCGCGGGCCGCTTCGATGGCGGCGTTCAGCGCCAGCAGGTTGGTCTGACCGGCGATGGCGCCGATCACGCCAAGGATTTCGGTGATGCGCTGTGCGTCCTGCTGCATGCTCTCGACTTTGCGCGTGGCGCTGGCGACTTCGTCGATCAAGGCCACGACGCTGTTGGAGGCCTCGCCGACGACGACCCGCGAGCGGTCGGCGTTTTCGTTGGCGCGCTGGGTGAAGGCTGCGGTTTCGGCGGCGTTCTGCGCAACGCTTTCGGCGGTCGAACTCATTTCGGTGATGGCGGTGACGGTCTGGTCGGTTTCCGAGGCGTGGCGCAGCAGGATCTGGCTGGTGTGCGCCGAGGTGCGTTGCAGATCATCAAGGCCGGACGCCATCGCGCCGGTGGCCTGGGTGACTTCGCCGATCATGTTTTGCAGGTAAACGATGAAGGTGTTGACCGAGTGGCCAATGGCGCCCAGTTCGTCTTCGGCGCGAATGGTTATGCGTCGGGTCAGGTCGGCGTCGCCGCTGGACAGCAGATCGATGTTGGCTTTGAGGGCTTTCATGCGCTGCACCAGTTGGCGGATCGCATAGAGCTGCAACAGCACCAGCAGGATCACCATCGGAATCTGCAACAGACTCAGCGTGCTCAGTACGTCATCGCGCTGAGCGGTGATCAGGCGGGTCGGCAGGGCGGTGGCGAGGAACCACGGCGTGCCTTCGATCGGACGCATGAAGAAGGTGCTGGCTTCGCCGTTATTGTCGAATTCGACACGCTGCGCCTGATCGCGTTTTTGCAGTCCGGCCTTGACCTGGCTGGCGAAGGTCGAACTGGCGGCGAGTTCGCTGATGTTTTTCAGGACGATCGGGCCGCTGATGCGCGAGCTATTACTGATGACCTTGCCGTCGGCTTCGACGATGAGCATTTCGGCACTCAGGTCTTTTTCCTTGCGCGCCACCAGGTCGTTGAAGAAGCCCAACGTAACGTCGATGGTCGACACGCCCCAGGTGCTGCCGTTTTTCTGGATGGCCATGGCGCAGTTGGTGCGCGGTTCGGCACTGGCGTCGTCTTTATAGGCTGCGGCCCATGCGCACTGACCGCGCGGGGTCTGCATGCCGCCCTTGTACCAGCTCTGATCGTAATAGTTGGGTGCCGCGTCGCTGTTCCAGAAGGTGTTGACTGCCAGTTTGCCCGAGGCATCGCGGTGCCAGAACGTGCTGAATTTGTTGCGCCCGGCTTCGCGCTGTCCCGGCAACGGCCAGATCCCGCCACCGAACACCTTCAACTCGCCGTACTGATCCACCAGCCCCGGCAGCACCGTGTCGATGGCTGCGCTGTCGAGCAGCGGAATAGTCTGGGTGATGCTGCGCTGCTGCGACTGCACCTTGTTCAGTTCGCCCTGAATCTGCTCGGCGACCTCGGCAATACGATTGAGCACCACTTGCTCTTCGGTGTGGCGCAGCTTGGGCGCAACCAGTTGGCTGATGCCAACCACCGTCAGCACCGACAACAGCAAGATGAACAGAACCAGAAACAGCGTATAGCGAGCCTGAATAGTGCGGAATGCGGGCATGGAGACCGGTCCTTGAGCAGGGATTCTTATTATCGGCGGAGAGAAAACAGCGCGGGGTTCTACTACTTATCGTCGTGGCGCAAAGAAGCTTGAGGTACTCGAGTACTAAAAAGTGCTTTGAAGACCAGTGGCAGGTATCGAGATCGATACATGAAGACTAACCAGACGGTTCATTAGTCTTAAAGCTGCAATCTGGTGATCAGGCCAGAGCCGACAAAAGTCAATGATTGCTAGGGGAGGCTGGTTTGTGTCCGGAATGTACAAGATTTGTAAAAAATATGAGAAAAGAGTTGGATCCATCTGTTCATCGACCGATACTCGCCGCAATTTGCAGTCGATCAATAAGGAAATACCCATGTCTTTCTCGCAAGGAACCCGCTCATGACGATCGGCCTTACTGGAACCTGGCAACCCAAGGCAGGTTTGCTGGTGCGCGATACTTCGGTTTCCGGCAAACCGGTGTCGCAAAACCTCAAGGTCAAGCAGATGCTGGCCCTGGTCGGTAACGATCCAACAGCGATCAACACCGCGGAGATGGACAAGCAGGGGTTGCACAAGGCAATCAGGGGTTTTGATCCGGAAAACGTTTCGACCAAACAGATGGGCAAATTGAGTGAGATGCTGCGCAGCCGCGGCCTGATCTCCGAGATCACGTCGATCAACCTGTTCAATGCCGGTGACAAGTTCGATCGCTTCGGCGTGCCGAAGGACATCGACGCCAAGTTCAACGCGCTGGAGTATTTCGCCACGCAACTGGACAACATCCAGAGCAACAATATCCAGGGCAACAAGTACGCCAACGCGTTGATCCCCGAGTATAAAAAAGCCATTTATGTGCTGCAGAACCTGAAGACCTACGGCCAGGGTGGCGAGCGCCTTCCGCCTACCGACAAGGGCGTCAGCGCCAAGGCCTGATGCTGGTTTGTGGCCCGTCCGATGACGGAACGGGCCTTGTCCTCCGATCAGCTTCCTTCAAACCGCGTGTTTTCCACAGATGATGACTGGATGCCCATCCGGTCATGCAGATCCTGCATGTGCGTACAGCGCAGCGCCATCGGCCGTGGTTGATAGCCGCGATGAAACAACGCCAGCCATCCTCCCCCCCTGTCGTCGGGCGCCAGTCCGGTGAACACGAACCCCATGTTCGATAGCGTGTGTTCTGCGGTGTCGAAACCTTGTGCCAACCTGAGCCGGATCGAGATCATCCAGTGCGCGGGCAGACGCTCTAGCTGCGTCAGCAGACTGGCGTCCAGCTCCTTGAACGTCCCGTCGTAACGGTCGGCATTCTGTTCGAGATGCACCGGGGCACCGATCCATGGTGACGCGGTCGGCTGCGTCCCGAATACTGCGCATTGGCGCAGCATGAAATCGCGACACGCCACGGGCCAGGCCAACGCCGGAATTGCGCGTTGATAACCGTCGATGGGTTGATAACCGATGAGCAGCGTCACCGGCTCCGACTCGCCATACGGAGATCGGGCGTAGTCAGGCAAAACGCCGATGTTGTGAAAGCCGAGGCGGGCAGCCATGCGTTGCGTGTAGTCATGGTGGGTGACCTGCTTGATCGTCACGCCTTGACAGCCCAGCGCCTGGGCGTGAATCAACAGGTGCTGTGACAGCCGGGTAGCGATGCTCTGGCCGCGGGTATCCGGGTCAACCACGGTCAATGCCAGTTCAGCGATACATGACCCTTTGGCGCGCACGAGTGTGGCATGCCCCAGCATCTGATCATCGGCCACCGCCACCAGTGAGTGCCAGCGACCCGCCGCGTGGTTCTGGTTGATCATGCATGGCAGGTAGACCTGAGGTTGCACGTAACAGTCGCCATAAACCTTGCGAAACAAATCGGTAACGGCCGAAGCGTCGCTCTTGCGGAAGCTTCTCAGAATCACGCTTTGCATGATGAAAGCTCCTGAGGCGAACTGTCGTACTCGCGCAGATCGATTACCTGGCGGTGCTTGCCCGAACGCGGATGGCGTGACAGCGCATCGACCGGGCAGCACTGCGTGTGCAAATCGAGGAGCTGATCGGCGCGCAGTTGGTCAATCAGTGGGTAGTGTTCGATCAACGCCTGGCGCAGTGCGCGATTGGCCTCGGCAGGTGTAAGCGTGGTGCCGACCGGCGCCCATTTCACGCTCAGCACATCTTTGCGCCCGGTCTGCTCGATGACCAATTGCCAGTCGACACTGCCAGTGCAGCGTTGCACGAGCTCGCCAAGCGTGCGGGTCAGCAGCGTCAATATGCCCACGCGCACACGCTGGCTGTCAGCGCTGCGGCCCATCAACGCGAATTTGCGCATGGGCGTCGCGCAAGGCTCGCGCCAGCAGGCCCGATCACCCACCGGGTAGCGGATCATTGGCATCAGGCGCCGCGTGAGGTTGGTCGTCACCAGCATGCCGATGCGATCACATTCAGTAATCACTTCGCCGGTGTGCTCGTCGATGATCTCCAGAACGCTGTGGCCATCCGGCGTTCGGTGTTCACCCAGGATGCAATCAAGATGACTGGCGCCGAGGAACCCGGCGTCGACGCTGGCGTAGCCCATCGAGGCAACGCGCACGTTGGGGAAGACCCGGCCGAGCAATTGCAGTTGCGCGGGGAACAGGCTTTCGCCGCCGTAGAGCAGGGTTTCAACGCCGTACAGCGTCTGGTCGTGTTGATCCAGCCACGCAGCGAATGTCAGTAGCTGTGCAGGTACGCCGGCCAACACATTGATCCGTTGCTGCGCAATCGCTTCGGCCAGAACTGCGGGCTCGACCATGCCGGTAAACGGAAATTCGACGACCCCCGGCCCTGCGTGTGCCAAGGCATCATGCACAAATATGAAACTGGCATACAGGTCGCCTACAAAGAACAGGTTCGCCACGCGGTCGCCTGCATTCAGTTGCTGCGCAAGACTGTTGCCGAAGTCTTGCACCAGCATTCGCCATTCTTCCCGGTCGAATACCGAAAACCGGCCTTCGCCGGTGGTGCCTCCGGTTTTGTAGATCAGTGCGTTGCTTACCGCGCAACTCAGCACTGGCCACTGGTCCAGATCATGGCTGTCTTTCCAATAGGCAACCGGGTCGACGATCGGCAGTTCGCTGAGCAAACGTATGTGTTCGGGTACGCCGGTGAAATGCTCGCGGTAAAAACTTGAATGCTCACGCGCGAAAGCGACCAGCTCGTTCAGTTCAATGAAGTCGTTCATGACGTTTGCTCCAGAGCGACCGTGCGAGTGGCGGGTGCAGATCGCGGCGGGCGCCGGTTATCGATCACCAGCGGTGTCTTGCCGCTGTGGGTATTTCGCGCGAATTGCCCTTCGTCGCAGACTTCAGCGTCCACGCGCAGCAACCCGGTCTGAATCACCGTGGCCAGTGTCGGGTAGTTCAGCAGTCGCGCATGCACCTCGTCTGGCGCTGTTGCGCTGCGCAACAGCATGCGTTCGAGTCCGTCATCCGCGTGATCCAGCACCAACTGAAACGGTGTTTGCAGGTGCTGCGCCAGTTCCGTCAGAGAGATGAAGTCCGTGCCGATGCGCAGCAGCTTGCCGTGGCGTTGCAGCAATTCGAAGCGTGGCGATGTGAGGCCGCATGCGCATGGACCGTTGACCCAGCGGCCGCTGTCGCCGATGTCGTAACGGTGAACGTGCTGGCCTTCGCGAGCGATTGATGTAAATAGCAGTCGACCGATTTCATCGCCGCTGACTGGCTGATCTGCCTCGAACGCGACTATTTCCAGATGCTGCGCGTCGCTCATCAGATGAAACACACCATCACCTGTAGCCGTGCAGGCATGGCCCAACGGGCCGGCATCGACGCTGCCGTAAATCGCCGAGCGAATCAACGTGGCGCCGCAGCTGTGCATCAACTGGCGGCTTTGCTCACCCATGTGCTCGCCGCCGAGGAAGATTTTTTCCACCCCGGCATAGTCGCGCAGTCGCTGCCCCTCATTGAGAAACAGGCGGTGCAGGGTGCTGGGCATACCGACCAGCGTTGTTACACGTTGATCGACGATCAGTTGGGCAATTTCGCTGTAATCGTCGTCGGCCGGCGCGCCCATCGGCAGATGCGTCACGTCCAGTTGCTCGAGGACCTTGGCGAAACTGAAGAACCCCCCGTACAAGCCACCGCAGAAGAACAGATTCATCACCCTGTCCCGGGCTGGATCGAGACCGGCGGCAAACAAACCGTCGGCCGCGGCGCGCATTTGCTGGTGGAAGTCGCGATAGCTGTAGCCCGCCAACGCTGGCACGCCGCTGCTGCCACCGGAGCGAAAGTACAGCTGCGCCGACGGATTGATCGGGTGCGCGGCAAACGCCTCTTTGCTCAGGATCGGCTGACCGATGACGCAGGGCGCTGATGGCAACGCGTCAAGTGTGGCATGGCGGGGCAATATCGCTGGCGACAGGCTGACCGACACCCGTCGGCTCAAGCGTTGCAGGGCGTAGACGCCATCGTGCGGCTCGCCATCGTAGCCGTCATGGATCGCCTCGATCGGCGTGATGCGGGTGATACCTGCCGCAATCAGCGTGCGCGACAATTCGGCAGATTCTGGCTCGGCGCAGATCAGTGCACAGCTTTGCAGGACATTGCGCCAGGGCAGCAGAGTGCCGCAGATGAGTGCCCGCGGCAGCGGTTTGAGCAGCAAGGTGCGAAACAGCGGCGAGGGCTCGAGTTGCCGGTCGTGCGCCCAGATCACCCGCCATCCCGCTGCGTGCCAGACCTGGCCGGCGGTCCCGGCGAAACTCCGGGCAAGGTTGGCCAGGGCAGTGCGGGTGGTGATTTCCGAGGCTTCCTGAAGCGTAGGCAGCAGGGCCGGCCATTGCGCGGCGCGGCGCTCGAAAGCAGCGGCCAGGCCCGCGCCGATTGCGCGCAATACAGCCTCGTCGTCGCTGTCCACCAACAGCCACTGCGGGCTGGAACAGGCTTGCTGATCGAGGCGGCAAACTTCATCCACCACGCCATCCAACACCTGTGGCGCGACTGCGTCCGGCGTCAGATACGCGCAACTGATGCGGTGCCCCCAGTCAATCCAGCGACAGCCCGCCGGGATCTGCTGGCGTATCGCTTGCAGCGCCGACTCGCCACCCCATGCCGATACGCCGTTGGCCATTTTGCACACTTGGGCGATTTGCGCCGTGCTGGTCGGCAGCACGGCAATGTGGCCGGCCAATTGGCCGCTGGGGTCGCACTGCAGCAGGGCGTGGAGCAGTTGCGCGGTCAGACCCCGATCACTGCTGCTGGGCCGCAGCCAGTTGATATTGCCCGCCAGCAGACCCTCGACCACCGCGCAGAATGCCAGCAGCGGGGCATTGCCCGGTGTGATATGCACCACCAGTCCCAAAGGACTCCAGCGTTCGAAGCGCGACTGCCGATAGTCGATTCGCCGCAATGACTCGGGATGCTCTCCCAGCTCGCGTCGAAGCTTGCGCAGCAGTGCTTGCGGCTGGCAGAACTCGATCAGTGCCAGACGTTGTTCCGGATCCAGGGGCAGTGCGGTTTCTGCGGTCTGTAGTCGCGCAGCGAAGGCGGTGACTGCCGTGATCACGGTCGCACTGTTCAACTCGCTACTCAGATGTTGCGGCAGTTCAAGGTGCAGATGCTCGAGTACGGACTCAAGGTTGCAATCGTCATGCAGTTGGCCGTTGACAAGGTACATATCAGTGTCTCCCCAGCAGTTCGGATGCCGCCATCGCGCAACTTCTGCCCGCCGTGGTCGCGGCGCGGCCCTGCAGTTCGAACCAGTCGCCAGTCAGGCCGCAACCGCAACTTTCGCCCGGGTACAGAGTGGCGAGATCGCTCATGACTACTGCATGTGCGGGACTGGATGAAATGTACGGTGAAACAAAACTCAGCAAACCCGGCTGGCCGTAGGGCAGGACAGCCGCGTCGTATGGACTGCGCACAAACACCTTTGCATACACCGGCACATGAAAATGATGGTTGGCACATTCGACATAAGGCACCGGGTGCTCGACCGCGCCGTAACCGTCGCGGCAGCGGGTCAGATCCATGCCCAGTTGTTGGTGCATCCGCTGGTACAACTGCTGACGGGGAATTTCTTGCGCGGCACGGTCTTTCCAGCCGCCGCCAAACAACGCCAGTGAATCAGGCGCCAGTTGCAGGTCCGCCACCCCGGTGGCGCGCATGCGTTGCAACACCTGCCAGAGGAACGCCGGGAAGCCGATGATCCGCACCGGCAAGCCTTGAGCAGCGAATGCCTGCAACGCTGCGATTACCCCGAAACCATCGAATTCATGCCCGCTGGCGGTGCGCCGCAGTGCATAAACCACCTGATTGACCGGCGCGAATCGACATAGAAACTGGTCCGTGTAAGAGGTGCCCAAAGTGATGTCGCCTTTCGGTTCATAGCTCAGCAGCAAGTAGTTGCACGGTGTCTGCGGGGTATCCCAGCCGTAATGATCGAAGATCCGCTGCACCATGTACTGCGCCGCCCGCAGACTGCGCTCGTCGTAGCGCATTCGGCTCTGCTGGCCGCTGGTGCCGGACGAGGTAAGCTCCAGCGCGTCGCGGCCGGCGGTGCTGAGCACTTGTTGTTGCTTGAAAAAGTTGGCATAGATCGGCGGTAATCGCGACCAGTCATCGAGGCCGTCGAGATCCTGCACGGCGAGTCCATTGGCGTTCAGCCAGTGCACATAACCCGGTGTGTGCTGGCTGTGAAACCGGCAGATTTCGGCCATCGCCTGGTCAAACAAACCTTCCGGCACGGAATCCGGGCAATAGGGATGCGGCAACGCACACAGCGCGTCGCTATGGGGGAGTTGAGTCATGGGAGTCCTTATTGTTATTCGGTAGATGCGATGGGCGGGGAAGTTCTCTGTAGAAAACGGTAAAGCAGCGGCAGGCTCGACAGGCCGCTGAGTGCGGCGCACAGCGCAAAGGATTCGAGGCCGGTTGCGCCGCCAATGACTGCAATCAGCGAACCGCCAAGCCCCATCACGGCAATCGAAATCATGCCGACGGCGGCGGAGACCAGTCCCTTGCTGTCATCACTGGAAAACAACGCCAGGCGGTACAGCGCGGCGTTGCTCATTCCCAGCCCCACGGCATACACCGCAAGACCGCTGATCAGCAGTCCGAGGGATGTGCCGAACAGTGCGCTGCCGAGCAACAGCAACAAGCCAAGGCAGAACGGCCACAAGGCGACGCGAATCAACTGCGCCAGTTCGCGTGAAGCCAGTAAACGGTCAAGGATCAGATTGCCGCAGATAACTGCCGAGAAAATCGGGATTTGCCACAGGCCATATTCCAGCGTGGACAAGCCCAGCAGTTGCACCAGCAACAGCGGCGCAAGTCCGATCCAGGCTATCAGTGGCAAACCCATCAGACCGAGGGCAAGGCACGCGCCGAGGAATTGGCGGTTGCGCAACAGCGCCAGGTACCGTCGACGCAACGCCTGCCCGGAAAACCGCATCGGTGGCTGCTGCCCGCCATCGCGGCGCATGACGCCGATGGTTTCCGGCATGCAGGCGTAGAGGCACAGCCAGACTGTCGCTGCGGCAAGGCCCAAGCCGAGAAACAGTCCACGCCAGCTCAGCCATTGGAGTAACAGAGTGCCGAGCAGAGGGCCGAGCAGTGGCGACAGTAGGGCGACGTTGCCGAGCAGGGCCATCAGGCGCACGGCATCTGCCTCGCTGAACACTTCCTGAAGCGCCGGATAGCTGACCGCCACGACGAATCCGATGCCCATGCCCTGCACCAGTCGTAGTGTGTTGAACACTGCGATGCCGGGTGCAGCGATCGCGGCTGCACAGGACACCGCGAAGAGTGCGCAGCCGATCAACAGCAGCGGACGCCGGCCGAAATGATCGGACAGTGGACCGATCAGCCATTGCAGGCACACGCCGCCGATCAGGTAAAGGTTGAAGGCGTTGGGGATATGCGCGGGGTCGGCCGCAAATTCTGCAGTGACCGTGAGCATGGCAGGCATGATCACGTCGCTGGCCATATAAGTCAGCAACTCGAACAAGGTGATGGCCAGGCAAAAGCCGAGCGTTTGTAACGGCGGGATAGTGATCAGTGTCCTTTGCATACGCTTCCATGTCGTTTGATTGGGAGCACAAAGGGTAGGGGCGCAGGTGCGGATTTTCCTACGCTGCAGGTACGACAAAAAATGTCTTCAGTTTGCCTGGTGTTGCAATGTACATAAGTCGCACGCAGGTGGGCGAATGGGACTACAGGCCGGGGATGATGGAGCCACAAACCCTGCCCACATTCATGCAGGCAGAGCTTGAGGTGCTAAACATTTTTTTGCAGTTGCTGCCGGATTTAACCCCGCATGAAGCCAAAGCTCTTCGTCGGCTGTAACATGAGACCCCGTTTGCGGCGGCGCATCCCCGTAACACGGTAAGCGCATGGCGTGCATGCCGATACAAACCGGATACATTTCCAAGCTTCAGGAACCTGTAATGACCAACTCGCAACGCTTGAAATATTCGATTCTGATTGCCCTGACGGTACTGGCGATCATGCTCGGCCTGTCCTGGCTGCAAAACGCCGGCAAAATCACTGAGCAGATGTTTCAGTACGTCGCCATCGGCGTGGCGGTAATCGTGGTAGTAATCAATGGCGTGATGCGCCGCAAGGTCAAGCCTTGACGGCGCCTGTCGCAGGCATCAATCGCTGTTGAGTACCGCGGCAGCCTGCGGGTGCAGGCTGTAGCTCTTGTCGGCATTGAAGGTGATCACGCCTTCGGCGCACAGGCGCTTGAGTACTTCGCGCACGCTGAGAAACGACAGCGGAATGTCCAGCTCGAGCAACTGGGTATGCACCCCGCGCACGCCCAGACGACGCTCGTCCTCGGCGGCGACCAGCAAGGCATCGAGGACTTTCAGCCGGATCAGGCTGGTGCGCAGGCCGAAACTCTTGAGCAGCACACGAATGCGCTCATTACCATGACGTTCGACCCGATGTTTGAAAACGCTGGCGCTGGAACCCATTGAAGCCCCTTGCGGCGCCTGGCTACCGTCCGTTGGTAGGTGTGGGGTGTACATGCGATTACTCCTTTCAGAGCCTGCTCAGGAAAAGTTTTTGGTTGCTCTCTGGGTATAAGACGAATCAGCTCGCAAAATCATGAACGGCAACATGTAGAAAATTTGTCGCCGATTCGTCGTTTCTCCGTAATCACGGCGCAAAACCCCGGGCCTGGGGGCTAAATTTTTTTTTCCGGCTTCGTTTCTTGGGAAGGCTCATGGCGCGTGGACGCGTGGGTGTTTTCAGAACGGATCCGGCGTGCCCTCGTACTTGAGCACAACACGCCCTTCGGCATTCTTCATCAGGAGCGAGCGTGATCAATACCAGACAGTTAACCGGCGTGGCCGTAGCCGGCATGTTTCTAGGACTGAGTCTGTCCGCACAGGCGTTCAGCCCGTCCACCGAGACCGGCGCGGATATCCGCCGGACAGCGTTCGGCGTCCCGCATATCCGCGCTGAAACCGAACGCGGCCTCGGCTTTGGCATCGGCTATGCCTACGCGCAGGACAACCTTTGCCTGCTGGCCAACGAGATCGTCACCGTCAACGGCGAACGTTCACGCTACTTCGGGCCAGAGCAGTTGACCGTTGAAGAACGCGAAAACCGTGTCAGCGACGTTTTTTTCACCTGGCTCAACACCCCGCAAGCGGTGCAGGCCTTCTGGCAGGCGCAGCCTGTCGAGGTGCGTGATCTGGTGGAAGGTTATGCCGCCGGTTACAACCGCTATCTGGCCGAACGCCGTCAGCAGGGCCTGCCGCAGCAATGTCAGGGCGAGTGGGTACGCGACATCGCCGCCGAAGATCTGGTCAAGCTGACCCGGCGGCTGCTGGTCGAAGGCGGTGTCGGCCAGTTCGCCGAAGCACTGGCAGGTGCAACGCCACCGCAGGCGACCGCTCAGGTTCAAAACCACACTCGTTCCTATGAACTGGCTGATGCGCGCATGCAACGCTTTGCACTGGACCGGGGCAGCAACGCGGTGGCTGTGGGCAGCGAGCGCTCGTTCAACGGCCGCGGCATGTTGCTGGCCAACCCGCACTTTCCCTGGGTCGGTGGCATGCGCTTCTATCAGATGCACCTGACCATTCCCGGCAAGCTCGATGTGATGGGTGCGGCGTTGCCGGGGTTGCCGATGATCAACATCGGGTTCAACCAGCATGTTGCCTGGACGCATACGGTTGACTCGTCCAAGCATTTCACCTTGTATCGTTTGCAACTTGATCCGAAGGATCCAACGCATTATCTGCTCGACGGCAAATCCCTGCCGTTGACCAAGCAAACCGTGACGGTGCAGGTCAAACAACCCGACGGCCAGCTCGTGCCGGTGGCGCGTGATATCTACAGCTCACAGTTCGGCCCGATCGTGCAGTGGCCGGGCAAACTCGACTGGGACAAGCAATACGCCTATAGCCTGCGCGACGCCAACCTCGATAACGACCGCGTGCTCAAACAGTGGTACTCGATGAACCGCGCGGCCAATCTCAAGGATTTGCAGGATTCGGTACACAAGATTCAGGGCATTCCGTGGGTCAACACCCTGGCAGTGGATGATCAGGGCCAGACTTTGTATATGAACCTGTCGGTGGTGCCGAACGTCAGCGCCGACAAACTGGCCAAGTGCAGCGATCCGCGTATTGGCCTGGAGATGATCGTGCTCGACGGCTCCAATAGCGCCTGTGCCTGGGACATCGATCCGCAAGCGGCGCAGAAAGGCATCTACGCCTCCAGCCAGTTGCCGCAGCTGCTGCGCAAAGATTTCGTGCAGCACTCCAACGACTCGGCCTGGCTGGCCAACCCGGCGCAGCCGTTGACCGGATTTTCGCCGCTGATCAGCCAGGAAGGCCAGCCGCTGGGCTTGCGTTCACGTTTTGCACTGGATCGACTGGGTGTCTTGAGCAAACACGGCGCTGTGTCGGTTAAAGACCTGCAACACATGGTCATGGACGATCAGGTGTACCTCGCGACTCAGGTGGTGCCGGATCTGCTCAAGTTCTGTGCTGGTGATCTGGGCGCGGATGCGCCTGCGGTAAAACCGGTGTGTGTGAGCCTCAAGGATTGGGACGGTCGGGCCAATCTGGATTCGGGAATCGGGCTGATGCACTTCCACAGCATCATGCAGACGTTGCAGCAATCCCCGGATGTCTGGCGCGTGGCGTTTGATCCGAAGGATGCGCAACACACCCCGCGCGGGCTGGCGGTAGAAAAACCTGAAGTGGCCAAAGCCGTGCGCGAAGCGATGCTGGCGTCAGTCGCTTCAAGCGAAAAAACGGGCTTGAAACCTACGACCCGTTGGGGCGATGTGCAAGTGGTCAGCAGCGGCGGCCAGCAAACGCCGATTCATGGCGGTCCGGGTACGCTGGGGATCTACAACGCGATCCAGAGCGTGCCGCGCGAAGATGGCAAACTCGAAGTGGTCAGTGGCACCAGTTATCTGCAGGTGGTGACGTTCGACAAGGATGGGCCGCACGCTCAGGGCCTGTTGGCGTTTTCGCTGTCGAGCGATCCGGCCTCGAAGTACTCGCGCGATCAGACCGAGGCGTTCTCGAACAAGCAGTGGAGCGTACTGCC
Source organism: Pseudomonas sp. TWP3-1 (assembly GCF_049896625.1). NCBI lineage: Bacteria > Pseudomonadati > Pseudomonadota > Gammaproteobacteria > Pseudomonadales > Pseudomonadaceae > Pseudomonas > Pseudomonas sp. TWP3-1. Next base: position 222,186 of record NZ_JAFCUQ010000001.1, on the reverse strand, counting down.
ATTCACTGAACAGCAGATCAAGGCTGATCCGCAGTATCAGGTGCAGTCCGTGCGCGAAGCGTCGGACCTAGCGGGGAAGGTGGTCAGCCAGTAACGGTTAGACCAGCTGCGCAAGAAGGCCGCCTCCCTCTCGGGACGCGGCCTTCAGCTTTTTGGCGGTTGTTGCGGCATTGAATTGATCACCGGGTTGCCTTCCTTGTTGCGCGTCAGATAGACCGGCAACACGCGTGGCAAAGAGCTCACCAGGCTGTTGAGTTCCTTGACGTTGTAGATGCCACCCACGCGGATATTGCCCACGCTGCTTTCGCCAAGCATCAGCGGCTTGTCCAGATAGCGGTTGATCAGTGGCAGCGCCTCGCTCAGCGCCAGGTTATCCAGTACCAGCTTGCCGTTACGCCAGGCCAATGAGCTGTCGTTGGCGTAGGTCTGGCTGATTTGCGGCATGTAGTCGCCAGGCTTGTAGCGAGCCTGCATCGATGGCCCGAGGCGCAGACCATCGCCGGACAACTGCGAATTGCTGGCCACCAGCACCGAACCTTCGACCAGGTTGACCTTGACCTGATCTTCGTACAGCCAGACGTTGAAACGTGTGCCGGTGACGCGAATCCGGCCTTCGCCGGCCTTGACGATGAACGGATGGCTCATGTCGTGGCTGACTTCGAAGAACGCTTCACCCTTTTTCAGGGTGACCCGGCGCTCATCCTTGTAGTTGCTGAAGGTCAACTCGGTATTGAGGTTGAGCTCGACCTGGCTGCCGTCGCCGAGCGTTACGTGGCGGACGTTATCAGTGGATGCGAAATGCTCGAAGCTGTTGGGCAGCCAGCCGAGATTCCATCCCGCGAATGCGCCGAGCGGCAATGCCAGCGCGCAGACCGAAGCTGCCAACGCGTAATGGCGCCAGGATTTCAGCGGTTTGCCGATTGGCGCGACCAGCGCAGACTCCGGGCGCGGCAAGTGCTCGGCGACTTGCCAGATTTCCAGCATGGCTTCGTACTCGAATGCGTGCAGCGGATGCGCAGCAAACCACTGTTCGAAGGCGTGGCGCTCTTGAGCACTGCAATCGACGGCATGCATACGCATGCACCAATGCGCGGCGGCATCGGTAATGGCATCGTATTCGGCTTCCGAGAGGGTGTCTTGGGTCATTGACTCATCCTGATTTCGCGCATTCTACCCTTCAGCGGAGTCTGCCGAGAACATCACTCATGGCAATTACCCATCAAAGTGGAACTTATTTTTCACTCAGGCGCCCAAAAACCAGGACGTCCTGTTACCACTATCCACAAATGGAGTGAAAAAATGATCAAAAGAACTTTGGCTGCCGTGGTTGCTACTGCCAGTCTGTTGAGTGCCGGTGCCGCGCTGGCCGACCGCCCGGGCGCCGGCTGGATCACCATCGAAAAAGCCATCGAAACCGTCAAGACCAAGGCCGGTTATGTTGAGGTCTACGAGATTGAAGCCGACAACAACGGCTATTGGAAAGGCGAGGGGCGCAAAGCTGACGGCGTGGTCTACGAGTTCCGCATCGACGGCGCCTCCGGCAATGTACTGCGCGATCAGAAAGACTGATTCAGCGCATCACCAGCAAAATGCGCAGGTATTGCACCTGCGCATTTTTTTTGCCTGTATCAAGGTGTCGGCACTGTATCCAGTTGCCGGCCGACTTCGCAGATCAACCGCGCGATGGAATCGGCATTGCGCAAGATGACGTCGATGCGCACGTCCGGTGACTGTCGATCGAGGAAGGCATTGCGCGCCTCGTTCATGGTCTTGCTGTTGGTCAGTTTCAGGATGTCGCTACTCATGTGTTTCACATCCGGGATGCTTTCGAAGCTGATCCAGTCCTTGACCTTGGTGTTCCACTGCGCAAACAACTGTGTACGCGGCGTCGCCAGTGACAAGGCCATTTTCTGCGCGTCCTGCAAATCGATCTTCATATTCGAGCCGTTGCGGGTTGCGCTCGAAATGAGGTCAGCAAAGGGCTCGCGTGCCCTGACCGTGGCAATGTCCCAGGCTTTGCTGAACTGATGGGCAAACTCGTGGATCAAGGTTGCAGCTTGTGCATGGCCGTCTATATCGAACCAGCGCGCAGTGACATTTGCGTAGTCATGCAATTGCTGGTCAAAAAAGTGTTGGGTGAAATGCACTTTTTTCTGTTGGTCGCCATCCAGCACGAAGGCAATCACGTCATGCAGATACCGGGTCGAGCCGACAATAAAGCGCTCGGTGTTGAGCAGTTCATCATTGGGATCCACCAATGCGCTGCAAAGCGGCTCGATGGCTTTTTTGATTTTGACCAGAATCGGTGCGGTGATTTGCGGCACGTCAAACAGATCCATGAGAAAACGGTTGACTCGCCCTCCGGAGACAGCGATGTCGAGGATGGCCAGGTTGTGCAGGCAGTTGAACGCATAGTACCGAGCGAGGTCGACCGCATGCCCCAGCACTCTGGCCTTTTCCGGAAAGCGTTGGTTGATTTCTTCCATTCCCTCGGCTTCGATATTCAACATGGTCCGGCGCACGGTTGAGTAGGTGCTGCGGTTGACCATTTTCGAGATGGCTTTGCCGTAATGCACGGTTTGCCCCGCCGTGACCTGCACCATGCGCGAGCCGCTCTTGACCAGCGTCGGGCCGCGTTTGTCATCGCGCGCCAGTTGCCAGCCCTCGCTACTGTTGACCACCCCATAGACCTTGCCATCAACCTCCGCGTAATTGCGGTTGTTCGAGGTCTGGCGGTAAACCGCATCGGTGGCGCTGTGCTTCAGATCTTTGAGTGCGACGTCGGTGACTTCGAAAGATTGCAGCGCAGTGCGTTGCGGCGCGGTTGATTCAATCTGCGCCAGGTTCGGGGCAAGGGGTGTCTGGGTCTCTTCAACGGTTGCTTCAGCCAGCCCGGAATCGGCAGACAATTCCGGCAGCAGGCCCACCAGCACCATTTGCGCCGCGCCTTCGATGAACGACTTCAGTGCGCGTTTCCAGTGATGGTTCTGCAGCGCCTCGGCGGAGTCTTTGAATTCGTCGTAGGCCTGCCAGAGAAAACGGAAATACGCGAGTTTGCCCTGGAGCATCTCCGAGGATTGTCTGATTTCATCGCTGAACAGGACTTTGGCGGTCTCCCAGTCAAATTGCCCGTCGCTGTGCTTCTGCGCCCCGAGCATCTGCGTCAACAACCCGAGATTGTCCTGATACAGCTGCTCGAGCAGATTGCCACCGATCGCAACATTGGCCAGTTTGATCTCGCTGGTCTGACCGAGTGTGGCGGTGAGCAAGTTGCGAAACACTGCTTGCTGCGCTTCGGGCAAGCGCCGCAGCAGCAGGTTTTGCAGAGATCCGCTGGTGTTGAGCGCGCTGATCAATGTCTGTTCATCGGCGAATTCATGGAAAGCCTGCTCGGTATAGGGCGCGTAAAGCACCAATGGGCCCTTGTGCCCGGCACCGGGAATAAACACATACAAACCCAGTGCGGTGACCGCCTGCGCACCGACGGTTTTCACCAGCGCCAGCGGACAGGCAATCGCGTGGGCACCCGCCACGGCGGCACGGGCGATGGCGTCGGGCATGTCGAGTACCTGACGGATGAAACTGAACGCGGTATCAGACAAATGTTGCTGCAGTTTCAGGGCATGCGCATGTTGCAGCAGTTGCCACGGCAACTGACGGAAGAAGCGCTGTTTGCGCGCAAGGCCGTCGACAGTGCCGACCGACAACGCATCGGTGACTTTTTTGCCAAAGGTTGCGGGTATCGTCAGCGACAACAGCAGCTGTGTAACCGCACTCTGATCCAGCCCGGCCGGCAACGCGTCGGTGGTTTTGGAGGCTACTTTGAAACCCGTCCCCTGGGCGATGTTGATGTGATTGAGCGCGAACTCCACCAGCGTGCGGGCCGGCCCGGCCAATGCCAGGTTGGGGGTGATTTCGATGTGGTGCGGGTTCAGTTGACTGCCGGGGAAGCGGTTGTCGAGCAGCGTTTGCAACGCTTGTTCGACATACCCGACCAGCGACGGAACGCCGCTCAGGTAATCCTTGGCGTCGACGACACTTTGTTGCCACTGCTCAAGAAGCTCGACGTGCAGCTTTTGCTCGGCGACTGGCGCCATGCCCAGCCATGCGGGATAAGTCTGCTGCGTGGCGATGGCCCGGGCATGTTCGGTGGAGCGCTTGAGGTTGGTGTGCAACGGCACGTCGCGCAGCAAGGCCAGGGCTGCGTTGCGCTTGACTGGATCGGTGACGTGCTTGCGCAGCTGTTCGCAGCGACCGAGAAAGTGCTCGATGGTCGATTGCATGCGGTTGTGCAGTACGTTGTGTTCGATGAATTGAAATTCGGCCAAGGTGTAGCGCTGATGGGGCAGATGCTGCGCGGGCATAAGGTTTTCCAGCAGTGACAAACGTTGCACGCTGTGCAGCAAGCGCCGGTCAAGCATGCGCTGGGCGACCGCCACGGAGGCAAACACTTCCAGACCCAGCGCGGGCGTCCATAGCACCGTGCGCCCGGAGTGTTGCACGTCGAGGCCGCCGCGCTCGGTCATCAGCAGGCAATGAGCGAGTGGCAGCAAGCTCTGTTGGCCGGCGGATTTGAGCGTGAGCGCATAGGCATCCGGGCGAAAGCCATCCAGCGCCGGGCGCAATGCGCGGCTCGGCTGATCGGCATTGATGACCGTGTTGACGATCGCCTGCACTGAGGCCGGAAGAGTGCCGCTCAGCGCGCGAAGCCGGGCTTCAGCGTTTACCCCGACAGACCAGGCATGCGCCAGATCCGCGCGCATCTGTTCGAGAAATGGCCGCTGGACATCCATGGTCGCCATGGGCTGCGTCTTGAGCATTTCCTCCAGCGGGCCTTCAAGGCTGGCGAAGGTCTTGATCGCGGCGAGGGCCTTGTCCGCCAGCACCAACGACGGCTGCTGATTGCCGGACAACACCGGATGGGTGCTCCAGCGTCCTGCGCTGTCGAGTCCGAGCAAGCGCTGATGAATCATCGAGCGAATGTCCAGACTCTTGTCGAACAGCGCCTGCAGGTTGACGTGGCCATCGCTGTGGCGAAATACCTGCAAGGCGTAGTCGATGTTCTGGCGTTGCTTGGTGATGATCAATTCAAAAAGCATTTTGAAGGTTGCGCCGGCCATGCGCTCGCCGGATACCTGCGGCTCGTGGAAACCGATAAAACGCTTACGCTCCTCCAGACCGAGGAGGCCATATAGCTACTCTTCGTGCCCCTTGGCCATGAACTTGCTCTGCAGCGTCTGTTTCAGATCCTGGTAATCGTTGAGCAGTTGCAGGCCCTGCGCCGGCGTGTACAGATAGGCATTGGTGTCGCTGATCATCAATGACCCGGCGAGTTCGACGTAGTTGGCCGGGTGCTCCCACAGCCGCACGGTTTCCGTCAGGGGCCGATGCGGGCCATCGGCCATCGGTCTGATCAGTTGATGCAGCGCATCGAACTGGGCCGGCTCCAGGATGCCGGTCTCGCGTTTGCCCATCCATTCGGCGCAGGCTTGATCTTGCAGCACCTGGGCGAAGAAATCCCGTCGCGGCGAACCGTCGGCAGACGGGGCGTCCCAGTAACGCTCCAACTGCCGAAACCACAGTGCCGGCAATTTGCTTGACGCACTTTCGACGGCGTCCTCCCATTGTTGCTGATCTTTATCTGCCGCCTGCCGGGCGGGATTGGCGAACTCGCGCAGCGCGGCGCCCGGCCAGCGTTGGTGGCGATAATGCAGCAACACCGCGTCGCTCAGGCTCATTGATTCGAGCCAATGTTTGTCGGTTGCTGCGTCGTCGGCGCCGACCGTGTAAAAACTGACGCGCGTTCGGCTCTGCTGCAAGGCCCCGAAGTGCGCTTTAAGCAGTTCATCCAATACGCTGTCCAACAGCGCAGTGAGGGCAGGCAGTTGCTTGAGTTCCTCGCGCATCGCTTGTGCATTCAGCAGTTGGCCTTGGCGGATGGCCGAGGTCTGATCTTCGAATACATCACCCTCTATGGTACTGAACGTCAGTGAAAGGCTGTCTGCGTCCAGCAGGCGTTTACGCTGGGCCATGGCCAGAAACGCGAGCAGATTGTCCTGATCGTCTGCGTCTTTCAGGCGTTGTTCGAGCTGCAGTTTGAGGCTCGCACGGTCGGCGTATTTCTTGATGCCGTCGTACGGTGTGTAGAGGATCAGGCCTTTGTCGCCTGGTGTTTCGCCGAGGACAAACGCGCCAGGCAGGGGCAGGGGAATCTGGTCGCCGAAGTTGAGCATGATGCGCTCGGCGTGCATCGCCGGAGTCTGTTCGCTGCGCAGGGTGGCGGAGCTGAGTTTGGCGTGAGCCAGCCACTTGAAATCCTGTTCCGACAGGTCGTGGGTTAGCCCCAGTTCGCGCCACAGGCCGGGGGAGTTGAAGGCTTCGGGGAATAACAACGGTTTGCTCGGTGCTGACATGGTCGAGTCTCGCAGGGGGCACGTTCGCACGCACCGTGGGTCGAGGCTCAAGGCTAGAACCGGCGATGACCGCGCAGGTGGTAGATAGATATTGCGGGGTTGACAGGCCACGGGCCGCACGTGATTAATCCCCTCGCGGCTTGCTCGTTCGCTGTTGTTCCCTCCAATAATTATTCTGGAGCTTCAGATGTCTGCGCCACACGATCATGCGAATTCGTCGACGCTTTCCCTCGACGAACTGACCCAACTGCTTGAAAGGATTTTCACCCGTCACGGCACCTCCGCCGAAGTCGCGCGTACTTTGGCCGCGAACTGCGCCAATGCTGAGCGCGACGGTGCCCACAGCCACGGGGTGTTCCGGATTCCCGGTTATGTCTCGACCCTCGACAGCGGCTGGGTCAATGGCCAGGCAGTGCCCAAGGTCGAGGACGTTGCCTCGGGATTTGTCAGCGTCGACGCCGATAACGGTTTTGCCCAGCCGGCATTGGCGGCGGCGCGTGGGTTGCTGGTGGAGAAGGCGCGCAGTGCCGGGATCGCGGTGTTGGCGATCCGCAACTCCCATCACTTTGCCGCGCTGTGGCCGGACGTCGAGCCGTTCGCCGATGAAGGGCTGGTGGCGCTGAGCGTGGCCAACAGCATGACCTGCGTGGTGCCGCATGGCGCCGACCGGCCGCTGTTCGGCACCAACCCGATTGCCTTTGCTGCACCGCGTGCCGGTGGCGCACCGATTGTCTTCGATCTGGCCACCAGCGCCATCGCCCACGGTGACGTGCAGATCGCTGCGCGCAAAGGCGAGAAGCTGCCGGCCGGCATGGGCGTCGACAGTCTCGGCCAGCCGACTTGCGATCCGAAAGCCATTCTCGAGGGCGGCGCGCTGCTGCCGTTTGGCGGGCACAAGGGCTCGGCATTATCGATGATGGTCGAGTTGTTGGCAGCGGCGCTGACCGGGGGCAATTTCTCGTTCGAATTTGACTGGTCGCAGCATCCAGGCGCCAAGACGCCGTGGACCGGACAATTGCTGATCGTCATCGATCCGGACAAAACCGCCGGACAAAGTTTTGCCGAACGCAGTCAGGAACTGGTCAGGCAGATGCATGGGGTAGGGCTCAAGCGCTTGCCGGGTGATCGGCGGCATTTGCAGCGGGCGAAATCGTTGGCCGAAGGAATCGTGCTGGATGCGCAGACATTGGCGCAACTGCGTGGACTGGCCGGGATATAAGGGATCGCGGATATGAAAAAGGCGAGCCAACCGGCTCGCCTTTTTTATTCGTGCGTTACTCAGCGACGGCCAAGCAACAAACCGACCACCAGACCAAAACCGGCCGAGATCGCCACGGTTTGCCATGGATGCCCGCCGATATAGCTTTCGGTGGCTTCCACCACCGGTTTGGTGCGTTCGCGCACGCTGGACACCGAATCCAGCGCCTGCTGCAATTTCAGGGCAACTTGCCCACGCAGCGACTCCGCTTCTTCGCCGACCAGTGAGGCGCTGCTCTTGAGCAGTTTTTCCGACTCTTCGATCAGAGCCTGAAGTTCGCTGAAGGCCTGATCCTTGATTTGGTCTTGAGCGGCTTGCGTGGCGGTTTTCCGGGCCATTGGGTGACTCCTTGCAGTTGAATGGACAGTGAACAATGGAGTGTTTGGCGGTGCAAAAAGTTGCAGCGATTTTGTGCCTGAAAGAAAAACCAGCGCGGGAGATTTCCGTTCAGCGTGTAAGATGTCGCCATTTTACGCAGCAGGTATTTCCCCATGAGTTTCAATCTGGCCGACAAATCCCTCGCCGAGCGCGCCGCGCTGGAAGACGAGAAATCCCGTCTGTTCGAACTCTGGCAGAACAATCTGGGCAAAGCCAAAGGCGAAGCTGCTCGCTTGTTCGGCGAACGCGCCAAGCGCAAGGGCAAGTGGTCGGAGTGGGTGCGGGCCGAACTGGACGGCATGTCGCCGCCGGAATTCGCCAACATGGTGCGCAGTGAAGTCAATCGCCTGATGGCTGCGAGCAAGTAACGCGCTGTCAGTCTCTGACGAAACAGGCGGCAATCGCCTCGCGTACTTTCAGTAGCACCGGGTCGATCTGCGTGCTGGTGCGCCAACCCAGTTCGATCGGGTAACGCGGCAGGGCCAGCGGGCAGGGCAGTAAGGCCAGCCCGCTCATCGACGCAATGGCCTGTGCCGCGTGTGCCGGGATGGTGGCGACGGCCGCGCTGCCCTTGAGCAGATGCGGCAACGCCGCGAAGTGCGTGGTCGAGGCGCACACCCGGCGGCTCAGACCCAGCGTCGCCAGGCCTTCGTCGGTGATGCCAATGAAGCCGCCGGACGACACCAGAATGTGCTCGCGAGCCACGAACTCTTGCAGACTGATCTGCTGCTGGCCAGGCGCAAGGCTCGCCGGATCCATCAGACACGCGTAACCCCCTTCACCCAGCACCTGACGACTGAGCAGGCGTTCAGCGAACCCGCCGGCGGTGATCGCCAGATCGATGCTGCGCTCCATTAACGCAGCGCCGACGATCTGACTGTGGGTTTGGCGGAATATCAGCCGCAGCTTCGGTGCGCGAAGGGCGATTTCTTCGATCAGGCGTCGTCCGTAGGCAATCTCGAAATCATCCGACAAACCCAGCGTGACGGAACGCCCCTCGAAGTGATTGGCCGCTGGATCAACCATTGCCAGGCTTTGCCGGCATTTATTCAGTGCTTCGCTGACCACCGGTTTCAACTGATTGGCCTTGAGCGTCGGCGCCAGGCCGCGCCCGGTGCGCACAAACAATTGATCGCCATACACCTCGCGCAAGCGGCGCAACGCCGCGCTGACGGCCGATTGCGTAACACCGAGCCTGAGCGCGGCGCGACTGGCGCTGGATTCTTCGTGCAGGGCTTCAAAGACTTTCAGCAGGTTGAGATCGATATTGGCGATATTCATTTGGTTCATATCATTCAGCAGTGAATCGGGCTTTCTCGATGATCGCGTGCGGCCGGAGAATGGGCAACCCTGAAGCTTACGGAGTAAGAGTAATGCCCAAATCTATCGTTGCAGCCCTGCAAATCGGCGCCTTGCCCGGTGGCAAGGGGGAAACCCTGGAACAGATTCTCAGTTGGGAGGCGGCGATCAGCGAATCCGGGGCGGCGTTGGTAGTGATGCCCGAAGCGTTGCTCGGCGGTTACCCGAAAGGTGAGACATTCGGCACGCAACTCGGCTACCGCTTGCCTGAAGGACGCGAGGCTTATGCGCGCTACTTCGCCAACGCCATCGATGTGCCCGGCGCCGAAACCGAAGCGCTAGCCGGACTGTCCGCACGGACTGGCGCCAATCTGGTGATCGGCGTGATCGAACGCGCCGGCAGCACCTTGCATTGCACCGCGCTATATTTCGATGCGCAACATGGATTGATTGGCAAGCACCGCAAATTGATGCCAACCGGCACCGAGCGGCTGATCTGGGGCAAGGGCGACGGCTCGACGCTGCCGGTGTTCGACTCTCAGGTCGGTAAGCTCGGCGCAGTGATCTGCTGGGAAAACATGATGCCGCTGCTGCGCACGGCGATGTACGCCAAGGGCATCGAGGTCTGGTGTGCGCCTACGGTTGATGAGCGCGAAATGTGGCAGGTGAGCATGCGCCACATTGCCCATGAAGGACGCTGCTTTGTGGTCAGCGCCTGTCAGGTGCAGGCTTCGCCTGAGGAATTGGGGGTGCAGATTGCCAACTGGCCACAGGATCGCCCGCTGATTGCCGGCGGCAGCGTGATCGTCGGGCCGATGGGCGACATTCTCGCAGGGCCATTACGCGGTGAGGCCGGGTTACTGACTGCTGAAATCGACACCGACGAACTGATCCGCGCCCGCTACGACTACGACGTGGTCGGCCACTATGCGCGGCCGGACGTGTTCGAACTCAGCGTCGACGAGCGCGCGAAACCGGGCGTGCGTTTCAACATTTAACTCTGGGAAAACTGTGTAGGAGCTGTCGAGTGCAACGAGGCTGCGATCTTTTGATCTTTTTTTTACAAGCAAAATCAAAAGATCGCAGCCTTCGGCAGCTCCTACAGGGGGCGGTGATCACATTCGGGAAACAGTCACTGCCGTTGCAACCATTCATCCCGAGTGATTTCCCAGATTTCATTCGGCAATCGCCCGCTGACGAAGTCGCCGTCATCACTGCGAACCATGCGCATGCCGGCACGCTCGGACAGTTTGCGCGAGCCGATGTTTGGCGCAGCTTTGGGCACGCGCATTAGCGGCCGTTCGAGCGTTTCGAACCAGTAGCGCGTCACCGCCGCAGCGGCTTCGGTCATCAAACCCTGACCTTGCCACGCAGGCGCGAGCCAGAACCCACGGTTGTTATCCGGTGCGTCCATCAGGCTCACATTGCCGATCAATTGCCCGGGGGCGGATTTCAGGCGAATCGACCAGTGCCACTCCGTGCCGGCAGCAATTGCCGGCAGCGCGATATCGCGCAGGTAGGTGAGGGCGCCGTTTTCCGGATACGGCCAAGGCACGAAGGCGTTCAGATAACGCACCACTTCCCAGTGTGGAAATTGCTGCTGGACAGCGACGGCATCCGCCAACACGAGTGGACGCAGAATCAGCCGTTCGGTGTACAACGTGGGTGTGTCGTCCATAAGCCTGCGGCCTCCATTCCTTTGCGTATTAAACGACGCAGGCTAACGCATTTTTACCAAGTGGCCGCAGTGGCTTTGGGCAAACTCAGCTTGCCGGTATCGACAAAACGCATGGTGCCGAACAACCCGCCCGCGAGTTTGCCGCGCAGCACGTAGGGCAGGTTGTCGAGAGTTTGTGTCTGGCTCAGGCCGAGGGTCTGGCGCAGGACCGAGAACGCCGAAATGCTCACCGGCACGCTGACCACGGTTTCCGAGAAACGCGGGATGGAACCGCTCTGATCGCTCACACCCGATGCCAGCGAATGACCGTTGACGTCCAGGTCCAGAGCGATGCCGTTGTAATCAATGGCGGTGTCGTTGGGGTTCTGCACCCGCAGCTTGATCGCGAAGCGCACTTCCAGCTCCTGACTCGGCAGCGGTTCGAGGCCGACCACGTTGATGTTCACCGGGTCGCGGTTGGGGAACAGCGCACAGGCGCTGAGGGACAGCATGAGCAGGGACAGGATGACGGCGTGCAAGCGGCGCATAAACAGTCTCTCGACAAAAAAGGGCTGAACCGTTGCCGGCTCAGCCCTTTTTGCGAGGGGCAGAGTGTCAGCGGTTCAACTGTGCGACCGCTTCAGCGTTCGCGGGTTCAGCCTGGGCGGGGTTTTCCATCACTTGCAGGATAGAAGCTTCCGGGTCGAAGTCGTCTTCTTCCAGCTCGATAAATTCTTCCGGCAGGAAAATATTCAGCAGGATGGCGCACAACGCACCGACGGTGATCGGCGATTCGAAGATGTTGCGCAGCGCCTGCGGCAGGTCGCGCAGCACTTCCGGCACCGCGGCGATGCCCAGGCCCATGCCCAGCGAGATCGCCACGATCAGCATGTTACGCCGATGCAGGCCAGCCTCGGCGAGGATCTTGATGCCGGCCACGGCGACGGTGCCGAACATCACCAGTTCAGCGCCACCGAGCACCGGTTTTGGCATCAGTTGCAGCACCGCGCCGATCATCGGGAACAGCCCGAGCAGCACCAGCAGACCGGCAATGAAAAACGCCACGTAACGACTGGCCACACCGGTCAGTTGAATCACGCCGTTGTTCTGCGCGAAGGTCACCATCGGCATGCTGTTGAACACAGCGGCCATTGCCGAATTCAGGCCATCGGCGAGCAGCCCGGATTTGATCCGGCGGATGTACAGCGGACCTTTGACCGGCTGACGCGAGATCATCGAGTTGGCGGTCAGGTCGCCTGCGGCTTCCAGCGGCGACACGAGGAAAATCACCGCCACCGGGATGAACGCCACCCAGTCGAAATTGAATCCGTACTTGAACGGCACCGGCACGCTGAACAGCGGCACCTCGGGCATGTTGGCGAAATCGACCACGCCCATCAGCCACGCCACCACATAACCAAAAGTCAGGCCGATAACGATCGCGCCCAGACGCAGGAACGGCACATCAACCCGGTTCAACACCACGATGGTGCCAAGCACCAGTGCCGCCAGAAACAGATGGCTGGAGGCACCCAGATCCGCCACGCCAAAGCCGCCGGCAATGTCGGTCATCGCCACTTTGATCAGCGACAGGCCCATCAACGTGATGATGGTGCCGGTGACCACTGGCGTGATGAGCATGCGCAGTTTGCCGATGAACTGGCTGAGCACCACTTCGATGAACGCGGCGAAAAAGCACACGCCGAAGATCGTCGAAAGGATTTCATCGGTGCCGCCACCACGCGCCTTGACCATGAAGCCGGCGCTGAGAATCACGCTGATAAACGAGAAACTGGTGCCTTGCAGACACAGCAAACCTGAGCCTACCGGCCCGAAACGCCGCGCCTGGACGAAGGTGCCGAGGCCGGAGACGAACAGCGCCATGCTGATCAGGTAGGGGATTTCGCTTTGCAGGCCGAGGGCGCCGCCCATGATCAGGGTCGGGGTGATGATGCCGACGAAGCTCGCCAACACGTGCTGCAGCGCGGCAAACACGGTCGCGGTGAGGTGCGGACGGTCGTCGAGGCCGTAGATCAAATCGTTGTTGCGCAAGGCTTTTTCAGAGACGGTCATGGTGGTTTGCGTGCCGCGAAGCGGGGCCGGGTCAGAAAATGGAGGCGCAGGATGCCGGAACAGGACGGCGAGGGCAACGCATTAAAACTGCCTGAAAGGTCAGCTTTTGCGGGCTGGAACGGGTTAATCAAACATTGCGGGCTTACCGCAGACCTGTGGCGAGGGAGCTTGCTCCCGCTCGGCTGCGCAGCAGTCGCCTTGGCTTGTCAGTCAAATTAGAGGGCCGCTTCGCAGCCCAGCGGGAGCAAGCTCCCTCGCCACAGGGGTTGTGTTGAATCAGGTAAATGCGTTGAGCAAATCTTCTTCGAATGCCTTCTGCGCATCCCCCGGCACTTGCGCCCGATGTCGGGCCAGGTGAAACGCCACTTCAAAACTCAATTCCCCCTCGCGCACCGAGCGCAACAAACCCTTGTCCTGCCAACTGCGCGCAAAGTGGCTTGGCAGATACCCCACATGCTTGCCCGACAAAATGAACGCCAGTGTGCCTTCGACCTGTTCCGAACGTGCCGAACTGGCCTTGCCCTGAAACGGCTCGTCACTGCGTAAAAACCGATACGGATGATCAACCGGGTCACAGGCCTGCAACGCCGCGTCATCCGGTGCGTCGTCGGTAAACAGCGGGTGGCCGGGCGCGCAGTACAAATGCTGGGTTTCGCTGAATAACTGGCGATAGTCGAACGCGTTTTGCACCTGGGAGAAGTAACCAATCGCCAGATCCAGCTTTTGTTGCAGCAGCAACCGCTCCATCTCACCGGGCATCGCACTGATCAACTCGATGCGCACTGACTCATCGCGCTCACGAAAGCGCCGGATCGCCTCGGCCACTCGTTGCAGCACCGATTGATCAAGCGCTTCCGACAGCCCCAGCCGTACCTCACCAATCAAACGCCCGGCGACGCCGTTGGATTGATGGCGAAAAGTCTCGATCGATTCGAACAACGCCCGCGCCGCGATCAGCAGTTGCTCGCCTTTGGCGGTCAGGCTAAACCCGCCCTTGCCCCGGTTGCACACCCGATAACCGAGGCGGGTTTCCAGTTTGGCCATCTGCTGGCTGATGCTCGACTGGCTCAGGCCCAGCTCTCCTTGCGCAGCGCTGAACCCCTTGGATTCGACCACGCCGATAAACAGGCGCAGCAATTGCAGATCGACATCGTGAAGTTGGCCGAGCATCACATTACCTATCGATAAAGTCAGGTTAACAAACTTGATATTTCGAGAATGTATCCGACGGCGCACTGTGCATCCACTTCCTCCGGTCAGGTGCTGGTCATGGCTCCCGTGTTCAAACTGTGTTTCCCCGCGCTGTTGCTCACTCTGGCGGTCACCGCCCAGGCCGAGGACAAGACCCTCAATCTCTACAGCTGGGCCGATTACGTTGCGCCGGAGACCTTGCAGCGCTTCGAGCAGGAAACCGGCATTCATGTGCGTTACGACACTTTTGATTCGTCCGAGGTGCTCGAAACCAAATTGCTCACCGGCGGCAGCGGTTATGACGTGGTGGTGCCGTCCTCCAGCGTACTTGCGCGTGGGCTGGCGGCCGGCGCATTGCAGGAAATCCCCCACGCCGGGCTCAAGGGCTACGCCAATCTCGATCCGGACCTTCTGCAAAAACTCGCGGCAGTCGACCCCGGCAACCGCTTCGGCGTGCCTTACACCTGGGGCACGCTCGGTCTGGGCATGAACGTCGAAGCAGTCAAGCAACGCCTGCCGGACGTGCCGCTCAATAGCCTGGACTTGCTGTTCAAGCCCGAGTACGCGGCCAAGCTCAAGGATTGCGGGATTGCCGTGCTCGATTCGCCGCAGGAAGTCATCGGCCTCGCGCTGCATTACCTCGGCAAAAATCCCTACAGCACTGACAAACAGGATCTGGCCGCCGCCGAAGCCCTGCTGCAACAGCTGCAGCCGTCGGTGCTGTATGTCGCAACTGGCCGGCAGATCAGCGATCTGGCCAACGGCAGCGTGTGTCTGGCGCTGACCTACAACGGCGACGCGAGCATGGCCGCCGATCAGGCGCGCAAGGCCAACAAACCGTTCGAAGTCGCCTACCGAATTCCCAGGGAAGGCACGCTGGTGTGGCAGGACAACCTCGCCATCCCCAAAGACGCACCGCACCCCGAAGCTGCACGAGCCTTTATCGAGTTCATGTTGCGCCCCGAGTCCGTGGCAGCGCTGAGCAACACGCTGTTCTTCGCCACGGCCAATCAGGCGGCTACATCGTTGGTTGACCCGGCAGTGCGCAACGATCCGGACATCTTTCCGCAGCCCGACGTACGCGAGCGGCTGTACGCCGACCGCAGCATGAGCCTCAAGGATCTGCGTCAGCGCACCCGCCTGTGGACCACTTTCCGTAGCCGCCAATAACCCAGGAGCACACCGATGGACGTGCCAATGCAAAACGATCAGGCCATGACCCGCGACAGTCTCTACGGCACCGCCGCCGAAAGCACCTACGCCGGCATTACCAGTTTCATGCGCCGGCGTTATAGCCGCGATTTGCGCGGGGTGGATGTGGCGGTCAGCGGCGTCCCGTTCGACACCGCCACCAGCAACCGTCCCGGCGCACGTTTCGGGCCGCGCGGGATTCGCGCGGCATCCACCGGGATCGCCTGGGAACGCCACTGGCCGTGGGCATTTGATCCGTTCGATCATCTGGCGGTGATCGACTACGGCGACTGCGATTTCGATTACGGCTCGCCGCACAGCATCCCCGAAAGCATCGAGGCCCACGCCGAGCATATTCTGAGTTCCGGCAGCGCCATGCTCACCTTCGGCGGCGATCACTTCATCAGCTATCCGCTGCTCAAGGCGCATGCGCGCAAACACGGCAAGTTGTCGCTGATCCACTTCGACGCGCACAGCGACACCTGGCCGGACGAGGCGGGCAAGCGGGTCGACCACGGCACCATGTTCTGGCACGCGGCGCGTGAAGGGCTGGTGGATCCGGCGCGCTCGGTGCAGATCGGGTTGCGCACCACCAATGACGATCATCAGGGCTTTCAGGTGCTGGATGCGCGGCAAGTGCATCGCCAGGGTTGCGCGGCGATTGTCGAAGCGATTCGTGCGCGGGTCGGCGATAACCCGGTGTACCTGACGTTCGATATCGATTGTCTTGATCCAGCTTTTGCGCCCGGCACCGGAACGCCGGTATGCGGCGGCTTGAGCACGGTGCAGGCGCTGGAAATCCTCGGCGGCTTGCGCGGGATCAATCTGGTGGGCATGGACGTGGTGGAGGTCGCGCCGGCTTACGACCATGCGGATATCACCTCATTGGCGGCAGCGACCTTGGCCATGGAAATGCTCTGCCTGTACGCCGCGAGGCACAAAGTCGACGTCTGAGGCATACTCTGGCGCATGACTTTTGACTCCCCCCTCAGCGCCTGGCAACACGCCATCGACCAGAAAGGCTTCGTCCAGGACGAAGCTCAGGAACATGCAGTCTGGGCGCTGCAAAAATGCCATGAAGCCCTGCACGCCGGTGCCCGTTCGGTCACCGGCGTTTACTTGTGGGGCCCGGTCGGGCGCGGCAAGACCTGGCTGATGGATCAGTTCTATCAGAGCCTGCGTGTGCCGGCGCGGCGTCAGCACTTTCATCACTTCATGGGCTGGGTGCATCAGCGCTCGTTCCAGTTGACCGGGATTGCCGATCCGCTGCGCGCACTCGCCCGCGAGCTGGCGGCAGAAGTGCGCGTGCTGTGCTTCGATGAATTGTTCGTCAATGATATTGGCGACGCGATCATCCTTGGCCGACTGTTCCAGGTGATGTTCGACGAAGGCGTGGTGGTGGTCTGCACCTCCAATCTGCCGCCGGATCAGCTGTATGCCGACGGTTTCAACCGTGACCGCTTTGTCCCGGCGATTGCCGCGATTGAAAAGCACATGCAAGTGGTCGCGGTGAACGGCGCCGAGGATCATCGGCTGCATCCGGGTGTGATCGAACAGCGCTACTGGGTGGCGACACCGGGCGCGGGCAGTGCGCTGGAGCCGATATTCCAGACGCTGACGGCCGGGCAAACCACCAGCGCCGAGCCGGTGCCGGTCGGCTACCGTTCCCTGAACGTGGTGCGCGCCAGCGACTCGGTGCTGTGGTGCCGTTACGCCGACCTGTGCGAGCAACCGTTCGCCGCCATGGACTTCATCGCGCTGTGCGACCGTTACCGGACTATTCTGTTGAGCGAGCTGCCCAACCTGAGTGCGCAGAAACGCGAAGGGCGCATCGCTCGGGGCACCGAGGATGGCGCTGAACGGGTAGTGGCTGGCGACCGCGAACTGCCGCAATTGTCGGTTCACGATGACGGCGTGCGCCGCTTCATCGCGCTGGTCGACGAGTGTTACGACCGCAAGGTCCCGCTGTTCATCGAAGCCCAGGTGCCGATGGACGCGTTGTACACCGAGGGTTATCTGGAATTCCCGTTCCGCCGCACCCTCAGCCGTTTGCAGGAGATGCAGCTGCAACGTTTCGCCGAAGACTGAAAGCAAGGAGGGCGCCACATGCCGCAGCCACTGTCGCATCATCTGCTGACCATGGCCTACCAGAATGCCTGGGCCAATCATCGACTGGCCAAGGCGTGGAATCAGCTCAGTGACGTGGAACTGGCAGCGCCCAGAGTCAGCTTCTTCCCGAGCATCCGCCTGACGCTCAATCACATCCTTACCTGCGACTGGTTCTACGTCGACGCGCTGGAACGCGAATTGCGCGGCGACGAACCACATCCCGATTGCTATGTGTTTTTCAACATTGACGAGCCGTTTACCGAAGCCGCGGCGCTACAAAGTGAACAGGCGCATGTCGACCGCCGATTGATCGCCTACTGCGAACAGATGCGCGACAGCGAGCTGCCCCGTCTGGTCACCATCGCGCGCGACACGCCGCAACACGACAGCCGTTTGCGCATGCTCTCGCATCTGTTCGAGCATCAGTTGCACCATCGCGGCCAGGTGCACGCGATGCTTAGCGGCACCTCGGTCAAACCGCCGCAACTGGATGAGTTTTTCTGTGTCGGCGAGGCTGCACTGCGTGCCGAGGATTTCGCTGAATTGGGCTGGACCGAAGAATTGGTCTGGGGCCACTGACAAACGGTCGTCCGGCGCGGTAAGGTCTGTCGGCCTATCAGCGCGTATCGAGCGCGCCGGGGCCCGTGCGTTAGAGGTTGGAAATGGATTCCGCTGAGATACTCGTGTTGCAAGCCAGTTACACCAATCCAGTGCATGCCGAAGCCATCGGCGTGGTGCTCAATCATTACGCTGAAGACCCGTTTGGCGGCGGTCATTCGCTGGCGCCTGAGCTGCTGCAACGGCTGCCGGAGGAGCTGGCCAAGCGGCCGCATGCCTTCAGTGTTCTGGCATTTGTCGGCGGTGAGCCGGCGGGGCTGGTGAACTGTTTCGAAGGGTTTTCGACGTTCGCCTGCAAGCCGCTGGTCAACGTGCATGACCTGGCAGTAGTGAGCAAGTTTCGCGGCTTGGGACTGAGTCAGAAGATGCTGGAAAAAGTCGAAGAGATCGCCCGCCAACGCGGCTGCTGCAAGATCACTCTGGAAGTGCTCGAAGGTAACGCCGTGGCTCAGGGGTCTTATGCCAAGTTCGGCTTTGCGGCGGGCATGTTCGACCCGGATCACGGGCGCATGCTGTTCTGGATCAAGAATCTGCAGGCATAAAAAAGGCGCCCCAGAAGGGCGCCAAACTGTCATCTCCGAGGCCAGAGCGGAGCCGTCGAAGGTTCATCGGTAAAGCGTTTCAATCAGGTCGGTAGGACTCGGTCACTTGGGCGGTCTGGTCGTCCGGAACCCGTAGCTCACTGGCTCTGCTGTCAGTCTGGGTTTGCGCGGAATGGACCGGGAAGTTTTCCCAGTGATGTCGCATGCGCTCGGCGCCGCCTTCAGCGAAAGCGCTGGCCGATGCGAGGGTGAGTAGACCGGCAAGGATTGCAGTCGTGGTTTTCATGGTGCCTCCTACGAAAAAATGTCGGAGCCTTTCGTCCATGAATCAAGGTCTCGGGGCGCAGTGTCCACCGAGGGCATTAACTCGGGGTTAATGCCCGTTCAGTGTAGGTTTTACTGATTGTTTCCTACGGAAACCGGACGAACGCCGCGCGCGCAGGGCGAGGCGAGGCTTAGAGCTTCCAGTCGAGACTCAGCGTGACGGTGCGCGGATCGCCCCAGAACACGCCGTTGTAGAAGCCGACGTTGTCGTAGTACTTCTTGTCGAACAGGTTGTCGACGTTCAGCGAAGCCGACAGGTGTTTGTCGAATTCATACCGCGACATCAGCTTGACCACGGTGTAGGCGTCCTGGCTGATGCGCGCGCGTTCGGTGATGATCCGCCCGTTAGCGCCACGCCCCACCGGGCGGTTGGAATTGCCATAAACCTCACTTTGCCAATTCACCGCGCCGCCTACCGTCAGTGCGTGCCAGTTGCCCGGCAGGCGATAAGCCGTGGACAGGCGCAGCATGTTCAGCGGCTGATTGGTGTTGCTGCGCTGTTTCTCGCCGTTGGCCGAGTGGGTGTAGGTGTACCCGGCAGTCATGTTCCAGCCGTCGAGCACTTCGCCGGAGACTTCGGCTTCGAAGCCGTTGACCTTGTTGCCCTTGCCGCCGGATTTGTAGAACTCCTCGCCCGTCACCGGGTCCGGCGCCACCGAGTCGTCGACTTCGGCGACGTTGTCCTGCTTGCTCCAGAACACCGCCGTGGACAGATTCAGACGCTCCTCCAGCAGGCTGCCCTTGAGACCCACTTCATAGTTGCTGCCGACAATCGGATCGAGGTATTTGCGACTGGCGTCTCGCTGCTCCTGAGGATTGAAAATGTCGGTGTAGCTGACATACGCGGTGTACTCGGGCGTCAGGTCATAAAGCAGACCGGCGTAAGGCGTCCACATGTCGTTGTGTTGCTGGCGGGTGGTATCGACGCCGCTCAGTTGCAGGTTGGCGTTGTAGCTGTTGTCGGTTTTCGAGCCTTCCCAGCTGCCGTAACGGCTGCCGAGCACCGCGTGCAGGTCATCGGTGAAACTCAGGCGCGTCGCCAGATAGCCGGCCTTCTGCCGCGTGCTGGCTTTGGAGCCGGTCAGGCCCGTGACCGTGTCAGGAAATTTGGCGATGTCGCCCATGTATTTCCAGTCGCGAATCTGACCGTAACCCGCCGGCACCGGCCCATCGACGGTGTACGGAGAGTTCTCGCGGCGCTCGGCTTCACCGTAGCCGAACATCAATTCGTGCTCACGACCGAACAGCGAGTAGGGACCGGCCAGATTGAAGTCGTAAGCCTTCATGCTTTGATCGCCGATCATGTGGCCCATGTAGGCGCTCATGCCGCTGCGGTCAGCTTCGGGGAAACCGCCACCGCCGTAGTAGGTCTTGCCGTCGCTGTCGCTTTTGCGATGGGTGTACGCGGCTTTCAGATGCCAGCCAGCGGCCAGTTGCTGATCCAGCGTGGCGAATGCGGTTTTGTCGCGCAGCGGCCAGGAACTCCAGGACGTGGCCATGTTGGTCGAGCGGCCCAGGCCAGCCTTGCCACCCTCGGCATTCCAGTACGGAATCGTGCCCCACGCGGTGCCCTGCACCTGTTTGTCCTGATAGTCGTAACCCACCGCTAACACTGTGCTGTCGGTCAAATCGGCTTCGAGAATCCCGTAACCGACCTCGCGCTGCTGCGCATAGTGGTCGCGAATCGACTTGCTGTCGCGATAGGCCAGCACACTGCGCCCGCGCAACCGACCGTCGAACGCCAGCGGCCCGCCGACATCCACGTAGCTGTAGTAATCGTCGTAACTGCCGCCGCTTGCGCCGGCCAGCGCCTGCAACTGGGCGGTGGGGCGCTTGCGGACCATGTTGATGGTGGCCGACGGATCACCCGCGCCAGTGGTCAGGCCGGTCGCGCCGCGGACCACTTCGATGCGGTCGTAGATGATCGTGTCGGAGTCAGATTTCATGCGGCTGAAGGTATTGAGCATGCCATCGATCTGGAAGTTGTCGATCTCGTAACCCCGTGATGAATAGCTCACGCGATCCGAATCCAGATGCTGGACGACGATGCCGGTGGTCTGGCTCATGGCCTCGGACAATGTCCCGAGTTTGAAATCGTCCATCTGCTGGCGCGTGACCACAGACACCGACTGCGGGGTTTCCTTGATCGACAGGTTCAGCCGCGTTGCGCTGTTCATGGCGCCGGTGGTGTAGGCGTCGGTGTTTTCGGTGGTGGTGCCAAGCCCTTGGGCGGTGACGCTGGTGGACGCCAGTTCCAGCGCCGGGGCCGCTGGCTCCTGGCGTTTTTCGGCGTCGGTTTCAGCCAGCAACTCAGGGCTCAGCGCAGCGCTGCACAGGCCGAGGGTCAGGGTCATGGAACGGGTGATGGGCGCGAACATCGCAGCCGACTCCTTGTCTTCGAGGGAAAAATTCCGTTTGTTCAAAGACGAAGCGTATGGATGCGATTTAGTATCAAACGAGAAATATTGTTATTTCTGTGTGTCGCGCAAGCGTAAAAAAAGGCCGTTTCCGGCCTCTTTTTGAGTTACTGCTGAACCACCGAAGTGGTCGCTTCAGCAGGCGGTTTAGGCTTCATCAAGCTGAAGTCGATCAACGGCCGCTGCTGACGCTCATAGGGGTTGCCGATCATCAACGGACGTGGCTTGAAGCTGTCGCTGACCAGGCTTTTGCTGTGGTCCAGTTCATCGAAACTCAAACCGGCCATGTCCGCCCAGGTGTGAATCAGATGCGAGCTGCTGTACGGTCGGCTAAGGTCGCCAGCGAAGCTCCAGTCATGGTTTTCGCGCCATTTCGGCGAGGCCCAGGCCATGAACGGAATGGTGTACATCGGCGCGGTCGGTTTGTTTTCGTTACGGCCCAGCGTGTTGTGGCCGACCGAATCGAACACGTCTTCACCGTGATCGGAGAGGTACAACAGGAAACCGTTCGGATCGGACTTGGCGTAATCCTTGATCAGGCTCGACACCACGAAGTCGTTGTACAACACGGCATTGTCGTAGCTGTTGTAAGTCGGCACTTGATCGTCACGCACACCGGCCGGCACACCCTGGCGATCCTTGAACTTGTCGAAGCTCGGCGGATAGCGGTACTGGTAGCTCATGTGCGTACCGAGCAAATGCACGACGATCAGTTTGCGCTCTGCCGGATCAGTCAGGGCCTTGTTGAACGGCTCGATCACATCGCCGTCGTACTGCGCGGCATTCTGATTGCGGTTGTTGTTCAGGTACACCTGCTCGTCGGCCTGTTCGGAGAAGGTCGTGAGCATGGTGTTGCGCTTGGTCATGGTCTGCTGGTTGGTGATCCAGAAGGTCTTGTAACCCGCCTGTTTCATCATGCTCACCAGCGACGGCGTCGACAGGTACAGATCGGGATTTTCTTCGTCAGCGAAGGTCAGCACCTGTTGCAGCGCTTCGATCGTATACGGGCGCGGGGTGATGACGTTATCGAACACCGACAACTGATCCTTGAGCTTGTCCAGCTCAGGAGTGGTGTTACGCGGATAGCCATAAAGGCTCATGCGCTGACGGTTGGTCGATTCGCCGATCACCAGCACCAGCGTCGCAGGCTGATTGGCGCCGGCGTCCTTGAGGTTGTGCAGCGGCGGGATCTTGCTCGCGCTGTGCAACATGCCCTGCATGTCGGCCAGCGTGTCGAGGTAGCGGTGGTAGGCCACGGCCATCTGCCACGGCACGGCGGGCTCGATGCGGGTTTCGAACTTCTCGAAACCGCCGGCGAGGCTGCCGGTGCGCATGGTTTGCTTGATCAGCGGATAACCGACCACAGCCAGCAGAATTGCCATCGCGGCGACAAACGCTTGACCACGCGGCAGGTACACCGGGCGCAGGCGGGTCCACAGGAAATACGCGAATGCAGTGTGCGCGAGGAACGCCGGAATCATCCACCAGGCGAAGTACTGAGTCATGTATTCGCCAGCTTCGGAGATGTTCGACTCGAACATGATGAAGATGACGCTTTGCGAGAATTCCTGCTGATAGATGAAGAAGTAACCGAGGCTGGCCATGGAGCAGGCCCACAACACCACACCGATCACTGCCGCCATCAGGCGCGTGCGTTTCGGGAACAGCAGCATCGGCGCGAGCCAGACGGCGCTCATCACGAACGCCTGACGGAAACCGGTGAACCCTGAGGTGCCGGTCAACTGGATCAGTAGCTGGGTGATGCCGGAGAAGTACCAGAAGAACACGAACAGCCAGAGAAACCCGGCCCAGTCGAAACCCGTCGCAGTCGTTTTGCTGCGTTTGAACAATGCCATTCAGCACTCCAGCTCAATCGTCACACCTACCGCCGGACGCGTCCGGAAAACCAGAGCATGAAGCCGACGAACGAAGGCCGAGCGCATACGCCCGGCCAGAATGCGCCAGAGTATCGAAAAGCGAGTGTGAAAACTTTGTTAGTTGTCGGAAATTGCCAAGCGTGCAGCATGTCGGGAACAGCGTCGGCGGTTCCCGAAGCGGGCGGGGAGATCAGGCGTGTGGCGCGCGCTGTACGCGCGGCAAGGGCTGCGGTTGCGCGCCTTGGGTCAGCTGGCGCAGTTGCGCAAGTTCGTGCTTGAGTTGATCGCGTTCATCCTTCAACTGACGCAATTCATCGCGACGGATGGTGACGTACAGAGTTTGTGGCTGGATTGCTGTGTGTACTGTGCCCATTGCTCACCTCGCAAATGGATTGTCTCAACTGTAGATCAGCCCCGATTTCGGGTGCTGACATACTATCGGCCGCGATTTTGATTTCTTTTGCCCATGAATGGAACTTTTTTATTTCTCATGGTCGGTGTGTCTTCGGCACGATTCCCGACGTTATCTGTCTGGATCGGGCACAATGCCCGGAAACTTCACCCCAGTGCTCTGGACTAACCTCCATTAGTCGCGTTGGGCTATAACCTTTGACACACTTTTATTTGTAGTAAGGAGCATCAGCACATGCAACTCGGGATTATTGGACTGGGCCGCATGGGCGGCAATATTGCACGGCGTCTGATGCTCAACGGTCATTCCACCGTTGTGTTCGACCGCAATACCGCCTTTGTCGAGACCCTGGCCGCCGAGGGCGCCACCGGCGTCGCTGATCTACCCGGCCTGATCGCCGGCCTGGCCAAACCGCGTGCGGTGTGGGTCATGCTGCCGGCCGGCGCGCCGACCGAAGACACCATCGAAACCCTGAGCAATCTGCTTGAAGCCGGCGACACCATCATCGACGGCGGCAACACCAACTATAAGGATGACATCCGCCGCGCCAGGACTCTGGCCGAAAAGGGCCTGCACTACATCGACGTCGGCACCTCGGGTGGCGTCTGGGGTCTGGAGCGCGGCTATTGCATGATGATCGGCGGCGACGCCGAGACTGTGCAGCGTCTGGATCCGCTGTTCGCCGCGCTGGCTCCGGGCATGGGCGACATTCCGCGCACCAAGGACCGCAAGTCCGATGACCAGCGCGCCGAGCACGGCTACATCCACGCCGGTCCGGCCGGTGCCGGGCACTTCGTCAAGATGATCCACAACGGCATCGAGTACGGCATGATGGCCGCCTTCGCCGAAGGCTTCGACATCCTCAAGACCAAGTCCAGCGAGCGCTTGCCGGAAGATCAGCGCTTCGACCTGAACGTGGCCGACATCGCCGAAGTCTGGCGTCGTGGCAGCGTGGTTTCGTCGTGGTTGCTCGACCTGACTGCTGACGCGCTGGCCAGCGACCCGAAACTCGACGGTTTCTCCGGTTCGGTAGCCGACAGTGGCGAAGGTCAATGGACTATCGAAGCGGCGATGGAGCAAGCGGTGCCGGTTCCGGTGCTGTCGAACTCGCTGTTCTCGCGCTACCGCTCGCGTGGCCAAGGCACCTTTGGCGACAAGATTCTCTCGGCCCAGCGCTTCGGCTTCGGCGGCCATGTGGAGACCGCGAAAAAATGACCCACACGATCCGCAGGAAATCCAAGGCAGACCCCGCGCCACCGACCACGCTGTTTCTGTTCGGCGCCCACGGTGATCTGGTCAAGCGCTTGCTCATGCCGGCGCTGTACAACCTGAGTCGCGACGGCCTGCTCGACGATGGCCTGCGGATCATCGGCGTTGACCACAACGCCATCACGGACGAGGCCTTTGCGCAAAAGCTCGAAGACTTCATCCGTACCGAAGCCGCAGCGAAGGTCGGCAAGGGCGATCAGATACTTGATCCAGCCTTGTGGGCCAAGCTCGCCAAAGGCATCAGCTACGTCCAGGGCGACTTTCTGGACGACAGCACCTATTCAGCGCTGGCGGCGAAAATCGCCGCCAGCGGCACCGGCAATGCGGTGTTCTACCTGGCCACCGCGCCACGTTTCTTCAGCGAAGTGGTGCGCCGTCTCGGCAGCGCCGGTCTGCTCGAAGAAACCCCGGACGCTTTCCGCAGGGTAGTGATCGAAAAACCTTTCGGCTCCGACTTGCAGACGGCAGAAGCGTTGAACGCCTGCCTGCTCAAAGTCATGTCGGAAAAGCAGATCTACCGGATCGATCACTATCTGGGCAAGGAAACCGTGCAGAACATTCTGGTCAGCCGGTTCTCCAACAGCCTGTTCGAAGCGTTCTGGAACAACCACTACATCGACCACGTACAAATCACCGCCGCCGAAACCGTTGGCGTGGAAACCCGTGGCAGTTTTTACGAACACACCGGTGCGCTGCGCGACATGGTGCCCAATCACCTGTTCCAGTTGCTGGCGATGGTTGCGATGGAGCCGCCAGCGGCCTTCGGCGCTGACGCGGTGCGCGGCGAGAAGGCCAAAGTGGTCGGCGCGATCCGCCCCTGGACCACCGAGGAAGCGCGCGCCAACTCGGTACGCGGCCAGTACAGCGCCGGTGAAGTCGGCGGCAAATCTCTGCCCGGTTATCGCGAAGAAACCAACGTATCGCCCGACAGCACGACGGAAACCTACGTCGCGCTGAAAGTCATGATCGACAACTGGCGCTGGGTCGGCGTGCCGTTCTACCTGCGCACCGGCAAGCGCATGAGCGTGCGCGACACCGAGATCGTCATCTGCTTCAAACCGGCGCCGTATGCGCAGTTCCGCGATACCGAGGTCGACGAATTGCAGCCGACCTACCTGCGCATCCAGATCCAGCCCAACGAAGGCATGTGGTTCGACCTGTTGGCCAAGCGGCCGGGGCCGGCACTGAACATGGCCAACATCGAGCTGGGATTCGCCTACAAGGATTTCTTCGAAATGCAGCCGTCGACCGGCTACGAAACGCTGATCTACGATTGCCTGACCGGTGATCAGACGCTGTTCCAGCGCGCCGACAACATCGAAAACGGTTGGCGCGCGGTGCAGCCGTTCCTCGATGCCTGGCAGCAGGATGCGAGCGTGCAGACCTACGCCGCCGGTGACGATGGCCCGCAAGCCGCCGATGAACTGCTGACTCGCGATGGTCGCGTCTGGCATGGTCTCGGATGAGCGAACCGATCCGTTTTCTGCTGAGCGACATGGACGGCACGCTGTTGCTGCCCGATCACAGCCTGAGCCAGCGCACGATTGATGCGGTGCGTTCGTTGCGTGAGGCGGGCGTGTTGTTCAGCCTCGCCACCGGGCGTCCACCGAAAGCCATGCTGCAGCAGATCGAAGCCTTGGGCGTTGATCTGCCGACGGCGGCGTTCAACGGCGGGACCATCGTCAATCCGGATGGCAGTCTGTTAGCCGCTCATTATTTGCCGGCGACCGCAGCGCTGACCGCATTGGCGCTGTTCGCCGATAAACCTGAGGTGGAAATCTGGGTATTCAGCGGCGGCGACTGGCTGCTGAAAGATCCGCACGGGCCGATGGTGCCGCGCGAGCAGCACGGTCTCGGTTATCCGCCGGTGGTGGTCGACAGCTTCGAGCCGTACCTTGAGCGCATCGACAAGATCGTTGCGACCAGCAACAACACCGATCTGCTGATCGAACTTGAGGCGCAGCTATTGCCCAAAGTCGAAGGCCAGGCGCAGGTGTCGCGTTCGCAACCGGTTTATCTGGATGTGACGGCACTGGAAGCGAACAAGGGCAGCGCACTGGCGACCATTGCCAGACATCTCGGCATCCCGCTGGCGCAGACTGCCGCGATTGGTGATGGCGGCAACGACCCGGCAATGTTCCATTGCGCCGGGCTGTCGATTGCCATGGGTCAGGCGGAGGAAGCGGTCAAGCGACAGGCCGATGTGGTTACTGGCTCCAATACCGAAGACGGCGTGGCGCAAGCGATCGAGAAATACATCCTCCCGCGCTGACACCACCCAAAACCATTGTGGGAGCAGGGTATATCTGCAAGAGATTGGTCGGCTCGGAGGCGGCCATCGCTGGCAAGCCAGCTCCCACAGGGTTTAGGTCCACCCGAAAACCGCACTTCGCTTCTAACCACTCAACACAATGAGCGTTAGCTCGAGTACCGCTCTTGATCTCGAGCGCCCGTCGGCAGGCTGAGTGGAGGGAGTGATCCGGGGTGGGAGCGCAGCGACCGTTTGGCGCAGCCAAACACATCGAGAGGAGGTGCAGCGCAGCAAACCGGAGGCGATGCCCCCGGATCGATCCCGGAGCGAAGGAACCCGAGCCACAGCGAGGGCCGAACGTCAGGGAAAAGCCTTTTGGGTTACCTTTTTGGCGTTTGAAAAAGGTGACCCGCCGTCAGGGCGGAACCCTAAGCGGCCATAACCGCAGCAACGGATATGCACCCAGCCAGAAACAACCCCACCGCCTGAGAAAACGCCATCGCCAGCAGGCTGGCCCCCACAGTTGTATCGGCTGTGCCTACAGCCCTTACAACCAGTAACTCACGCCATACCAGCCCAGCAACCCCATCACCACGGTGTACGGCAACGCCATCCACACCATGCGCCCGTAAGACAAGCGCACCAGCGGCGCAATCGCCGACGTCAGCAGAAACAGAAACGCCGCCTGACCATTCGGTGTCGCCACGCTCGGCAAGTTGGTGCCGGTGTTGATCGCAATCGCCAGCGTTTCGAAGTGCTCGCGGCTCATGTGGCCAGACACAAATGCCTGTTTGACTTCGGTGATGTAAATCGTCGCAACGAAGACGTTGTCGCTGATCGCCGATAGCAACCCGTTGGCAATGAACAGCATCCCCGGTTGCTGATCCGCCGGCAGCGCCAACACCCACTGGATCAACGGCACGAACAGTTGTTGATCGTGGATCACTGCCACCACCGCAAAAAACACCACCAGCAGCGAGGTAAACGGCATGGCGTCCTTGAACGCGTTGCCGAGGCGATGCTCGTCGGTGATCCCGGTAAACGCCGTGATCAACACAATCACCATCAGCCCGATCAATCCGACTTCAGCGACGTGAAGCGCAAGCCCGACAATCAGGATCAGCGCCGCCAGACCCTGCACCACCAGAGCAGCACGTTGGCGTGGGGTGCGTTCGGCGTTGTCTTCAGCGGCGTAGTTGGCCAGCACGCTGCGCACGTTGTCCGGCAGCAAGGTGCCGTAACCGAACCAGCGCAGTTTCTCCAGCAGCACGCAGGTGATCAGGCCGGCGACCAGCACCGGCAACGAAACCGGCGCGACCTTGAGGAAGAATTCGGCGAAATGCCAACCCATCTCATGGCCGATCAGCAGGTTCTGCGGCTCACCGACCAAGGTGCACACACCGCCGAGCGCTGTGCCGACTGCGCCGTGCATCAACAGGCTGCGCAGGAAGGCGCGGAATTGCTCAAGGTCTGCATGATGCAACTTCGGCAGGTGCTGATCGTCGCTGAATTCGCTGTCCTGACGCGGGTCGTTGCCGGACGCCACGCGGTGGTACACCGAGTAGAAGCCGACCGCTGCGCTGATGATCACGGCGGTGACGGTCAGTGCATCGAGAAACGCCGAGAGAAACGCCGATAGAAAGCAGAACATCAGCGCCAGCAGCGCTTTCGAGCGCACGCCGAGCAACAAGCGCGAGAACAAAAACAGCAGCAGGTCCTTCATGAAGTAAATGCCGGCGACCATGAACATCAGCAGCAGGATCACCGGGAAGTTGTGCTGCAACTCTTCGTACAGGGCTTGCGGCGTGGTCATCTTCAGCAGCAGCGCTTCGATCAACAGCAGGCCGCCGGGCATCAGCGGGTAGCACTTGAGCGCCATCGCCAGGGTGAAAATGAACTCGATCACCAGTAGCCAGCCGGCGGCGACCGGGCCGACGGTCCACATCACCAGCGCATTGAGGATCAGGAACCCGATGATGCACGCCTTGTACCAGCGCGGCGAGTGCCCGAGAAAGTTGTGCGCGAAGGCCTGGGCCATTGAACCGGACATCGGCTGCTCCTTGTTTTAAGAAGCGCGCAAGTTGCCGTAAGCGCCGCGGAAGATCAAGTGTAGGAAGTTTCTGATTATTGATTCAGATATCGCGCTACGACGGCCCGGTACTTTCCATCAAGCGAGTAACCGCCAACCAGAATCCCGCCTGATGCCTGCACAGCCAGCGAAGTGGCGGTATCCAGACTGCGGCCCAGGCGCGTGCGTAACCAGCCACGGGCCTCGGCGAACTGCGGATCCAGCCGGCCATTGGGCAAATATCGCGCGACAACAAAATCAGCCTCGACACCGCCGATAGTTGCGCCCACAGCGACGATGCGACCATCACCCATGCGTTGCGCGGCGGTCCATTGGCAGCCGCTGGGGCCGATGTCCAGCAGGTGCGGCTGACCATTGTTATGGTGCAAATCGGGGCGGCCGTTAGTGTGAACGGCCAGCGCCATGCAGCGGATCGGATCCCGGCTGCTGCCAAAGCACTGCAGATGCCCGGCAGATTCCACTACCTGACTGACTTGAGCGCTTTGACCGTTGGCTTTAAACGCCATGAAGCCGTCCACGGCAAAGCGTTGATCAAGTTGCCCATCAGGCAGATAGCGCGCTAACAGACCTTGTTGCGGGAAGTCGATAGAACCTGCCACCACAATCCGCCCGTCGTTTTGCAGCGTCAGGCTGCAGAGCCAGGTATTTAGCAGCAGGTGGCGAATCATCACGAAGCCGCGGCCGTTGAAGGCTGGATCAAGTTGGCCATCCGCTGTCAGGCGAATCAGCATGCCGACCTGGTCGGAAAAATCGTAATGATGGTTGGCGATCAACAAAATCCGACCGTCATTCTGAACCGCGCAATCGCACGCTTCGGCACCGGGAACGCCCGGTGGCAACCACGGATCGCGAGACCCCATGGACAGGTCGCCGGGCAGGCGGACGATTTGCACGCCATTGTCGCCAAAACGTGTATCCGGCCGGCCGCAAGCGTCGAACATGGCGAGGGCGGGCAGGGTGCGCCGGTCGTTTTGGTAGTGCAGGCCCACCAACAGAATGCGTCCGTCGGGCAGCACCTGGACTTTGCCACCGGTGGCTTCGAAGCCTCGGGCAAACTGGTCGATCACACTGCCGTGCACGCCGAAGCTCAAGTCCGCCGAACCATCCTCTAACAGGCGCGCCAGACCAAAATGGCTGCCGTCAGCCGTTCCGACTTTGGCGGCTACCAGCACTCGCCCTTGTGCATCCAGGGCCAGGCCTTGCGTCATGCTCGATGTGCTGCCGGCAAAATACACCTGAGCCAGGCCACGATTGGCAAAGTCCGGGTCAAGTTGTCCGCTGTCGGTGGCGAGTGTCGGTAGCGCAAAGGCGTTCCGGGATGGCATGCATGCTTCTCCTTGCAAGTTGACCTGCGCCCGGGGCCGGGCGGGTAACTGCATGAGCGAAACATTCAACCTCTGAATCAGCGCCAGTACAACTGACAGAAATAACAGGTGGAGGGTCGCACTGTGCCAGAACAGTGTCTTTTGGAACCAGTTGCAAGCCTGCCAAGTACTTCGTCGATAAAAGCACTGGCGCAAGTTGTACAACGTGCGGCGGGGTATAGGTTTTTTCTAACGGGCAATAAAAAAGCGGATGACTCGAAAGTCATCCGCTTTGGTTTGAATCAATGTGGCATCGACCACGATTGCAGCAAGTAACCGTCTTCGCTCAGTTCGGCGCGAGCCTGTTGCAACAGCAGTTCAAGCTGAGCCGGATCGGAGTAAGCGCTGCTCGGGATTTGCGTACGGCCGATGTGCGAGTTAGTCCGGTCGATAACGGTCAGGCTTAGTTCGCCGTTGCCGTCTTGTGGCGCCCAAGCCACGCATTGGTAGGGTTTGAACGCGTGGTTGGCAATCAAAAGAGCTTCGTTGATACGGAGCGGGGCGGTCATGGGATCTTCTCTCTAATAGTGCCCAATCAAGTGATGTGCCGTCGGTTGGGCTTACCGTTCGGCTGGTTACTTGTACTGATGCACGCAACCCGGTGATGGGTCACACAAGATTCGAAGAAATTTGTTTTTTCTTTCACGCCCTCAGCTTTAAGACAGCTATTGAAAGGCTGGTGAAAGATTCAAGTCGATAGCTAACTAATAAACCCGCTGCTTATAACTGCTTGAGTTGTACGCCTATAAGCAATCGATACAAGGCGCCGTCAAATTCTTGCTAATGTTACAGCCAGGTCTGCCAAATGACTGTTTTTACAATCATTTCTTTTAATTTGGCGCCAAGGAACAGTCATGAGCGAAGCGCCTGCGTTACGACGTTTATTGGTGGTCGATCCGTGTGACGACTGTCATCGACTATTGCCCGGATTGCGCGCGGCAGGCTGGGATGTCGACAGTTGTACGCTGGAACATGCCGGCGACCGAAGTTGCGACGTCGGCCTGCTGCGTTTGCAGCCTTTTCACCTTGAACGGCCTGAAGCCGTCAAAGAGCTGATCAGTCGCAGCGGCACCGAGTGGATAGCCGTGCTCAATCAGGAAGTGCTGCGGCTGCAAAATGTCGGAGATTTCGTCTGCGAGTGGTTTTTCGATTTTCATACCTTGCCGTTTGACGTGTCGCGGGTACAGGTCACCCTCGGCCGCGCATTCGGCATGGCGCGCCTGCGCGGGCAGGGCACGATTCATATTGATCAGCCAGAACACGAGTTGCTCGGTGACAGCAAACCGATCCGCGAGCTGCGCAAACTGCTGAGCAAACTGGCGCCGACCGAGTCGCCGGTGTTGATCCGTGGCGAAAGCGGCACCGGTAAAGAACTGGTGGCGCGCACGCTGCATCGGCAGTCGCAGCGCCACAGCAAGCCGTTCGTGGCGATCAACTGCGGGGCAATTCCGGAGCATCTGATCCAGTCCGAGCTGTTTGGTCATGAAAAAGGCGCCTTCACCGGTGCGCATCAGCGCAAGGTCGGGCGTATTGAAGCGGCCAACGGTGGCACGCTGTTTCTCGATGAAATTGGTGATCTACCGTTGGAACTGCAAGCCAATCTGCTGCGCTTCCTCCAGGAAAAACATATTGAGCGCGTGGGCGGCAGTCAGCCGATTCCGGTGGATGTACGGGTGTTGGCCGCGACTCACGTCGACCTCGAAGCGGCAATCGAGAAGAAACGCTTTCGCGAAGACTTGTACTACCGCCTCAACGTCCTGCAAGTGGTCACCGCGCCATTGCGCGAACGGCATGGCGATTTGTCGATGTTGGCCAACCACTTTTCGCACTTCTATAGCCACGAAACCGGTCGCCGGCCGCGCAGCTTCAGTGAAGATGCGTTGATCGCCATGGGTAAACATGACTGGCCGGGCAACGTGCGAGAGCTGGCTAACCGCGTGCGGCGTGGCCTGGTGCTGGCCGAAGGTCGGCAGATCGAGGCGCGCGATCTAGGTTTGATCAGTCAGCAGTCGATTGCTGCGCCGATGGGCACGCTAGAGGATTACAAGACGCGTGCGGAACGTCAGGCGTTGTGTGATGTGTTGAATCGGCACAGTGACAATCTGAGTGTGGCGGCGAAAGTGCTCGGGGTTTCACGGCCTACGTTTTATCGGTTGTTGCATAAGCATCAGATTCGTTGAAGGCACGAAGCCAAAAGAAAGCCTCGCAATCGCGGGGCTTTCTTTTTGGGCATGAATAAAATAAATCTGTCCCCTTACAAATCTCTTACCGATCGATCATCCCGTGTCCGCCATAAGATACCGATCCAGCGAGCTCCATCATGCGCAGTGAATACTCGTGCGCGGTTTCGTACGGAATAATCAGTAGCTTATCAGCAAGTTTTTTCGCTTGCGCCGGACCGTGAACCGCTTCTAGTTGCACGGCAAACTGCTTGCGCAGCTCCCCCAGATCCGCAGTCGCGTCGAACTTGTCTTTGTAGGTGCGCCGGATTGTGAATTTATAGTCGGTCACCGCCTCATGCGTTATATGAAACTCTGTAAATCCCGCTGCTGCCAAGGCCCTGCCGACCATGTCAATATTAAGGGGCTGGGGAATGTCGCTGACTTCTACTACTTCCATTATGGTAATCCTCCATTTATTGGGTCCGGCACAACAGCACTGCCAGTAGGTCGATTGTGAGCTTACTCCGAAGCGAATGACCACTGTCAGAACTGTCAGTTTTTCAGAACATTACGAAATATAAAACTACCGTCTAAGTCCCCCGTTGAGCCATCTGTGAGGAGGGCTTGGCGGGAGCAAGCACATTCCTTCCGCCCCCCGGCAAACCGAGGGGGGAAGAAGAGGTTCTCCGGTGGTATTACCTAGAAGTAGTAAGGGAATTTCAAACTGAAGGAAAAGTCCGGCGCATCGTCGGTCATGCCAATCGACAAGTTCGGCACGATGGTCAGGTTGTCGGTGGCAGCAACGGTCATGCCGATGTTGAAATAACCGGCGTTGGCATCACTGGAGACCACAGACTCCCAATCCCCGCCATCCTGTTTCAGCTTGCTTTTGCGTTGCACCAGATCAGACACCGAGAACGACATACTCATTTTCTCGTTCAGTGCGAAGGCTACGCCGGCACCGATCTGGAAGCTGTCGCCAATGCGCACCTTGCCCGGGTTTTTCTGGTTGACGGTCGAGCTGATGTCGTCGAACGACTCCTCGAGGTTGTGGGTGTAGGACAGGCTGCCGAACAGTACGGCCGGGTCGAACGTCTTGACCAGCGAGATGCCCGGTGTGATCGACCAGACACCGTTGCCGGTTGGCAGTGTGTCAGGCACGAACAGGTTGGAGTTGGCATCGGTCTGGCGCAGCTTGATCCCGAACGGGTCCTTGCCGGTAGGGGCTTTGACCCGCAATGTGACTACCGCATCCGGAGTGTTGACCGACTCGTCGAGGAACTTGTAAGCCACCCCGAAGTTGACGTCGCCAATGGTTGGATCCTTGGTGACGGTTTCTTCCGTGGTCACACCTGCCGCGCCCTGATTGCCACCGCCCGACTGGTAAGTCGATTCGCGATACACGACCGGCACGTTCAGATCGAACTGCCAGCGGTTATCGAAGTTGTAGCGGCCCGTGAGATCGAGGGTCCAGGTGTCGGCCTTGATCCGGTCGAGGTTGATGTTGCCGAGAAAGATCGAGTCCAGCGCGAGGAAGCCGTTGAGGATCAGTTGGCGCGTGTCGTAGCGCGAGTAAGTCACCCCGGTTTCGACACTGAACTTGCCGCCACCGAAGAAGCCACTGGCCTCGTCGTACAGGTTGGACACGCTCTGCGCCGGCTGCGAATCATCGGCCAGGGACTGACCGTAAGATGCGCCACTGCCTCCCGCTGCGCCCCCCGACGCTGCGGCAGCCCCCGTCCCGGTGGCTACGCGATTGCCTTTCATGTCGGATGGCGACTTGGCCAGACGTTTTGGTGGCGGGGAAGCGGGCTGATCTTCGACCTGACGGACCCGTTGTTCGAGTACCGCCAGGGCTTTCTGTTGTGATTCGTATCGTTGCTTAAGCTCCAGAAGCTCCTGTTTCAAAGCCTCTACATCGGCATTAGGTGCCGCTTGCAGCATGGCGGCCGGCAGTAGAGTGCTCAAACATACAGCGGCGCGCAGTGATACTGATCGATACATGAATAAGCCGTCCCTTTAAGCCCAATGATCGAGACTCAGCGTAGTTCAATATCCAATACTGCGTAGTGCTCTGAGTTGGGTCAGGTTGCAGTCCAGTGCACCGGCACTCATGCCGTTGTTATTCAACACGACGTTGAGTTGAGTCAGGTTGTTGACCACGTTGGCACTACCGAGCAGACGGGTATTTTGCAGCAAACCGCCCTGAGCGACCTGTTGCAGCGCTGTACCCTGATTGCCCGAGGCTTGAATGGCCATTTGTACACCACCGTTGGTGGCCGACACCGCCACATTGCCGGCGGCGTTGCTGCCGGTGATGGTCTGCCCGGCCATCAAGGCCTGGCCCTGGGTTGGCATCAAAGCGGGCGCCTGCGCGGCTTCCTTGACGTTGATCGCGACGTTGTTGGTGGCCGTGTTGCCATCACCCGCGGCGCGTACGCTTTGCGTTATCCCCTGGGAACTGTTGAGCCCGGCACCACCAATGACTTCGCCAGTCCCCAGTTGCGGGGTGCTGCCGTTGCCGTGTTCTTTGATGGTCTGGACGTAGAATTCAGGTTTGACTGATGCAGCCTGAAGTTGCATCGAGGTCGCTGCCCCGATCAGATCGCCACTGGCGTTGCGCCAGGTACTGCTCATGACAATGCCGAAGCTGATGATTCGCCCCGGCATGACATATCGACCACGCAGCTCGGCCAGCTCCTGGTCCTTGATTTCGATGGGCTTGAATCCTGCATTGGCATAGCCTGACGCACTCGCTGCCAGGCAGGCGGCGGCCAGCCAGTCTGAGGTTTTCATTTGCTGCTCCCGGGACATCCAGTCCCACTCTTTATAATCGGCGATTAAAAGAAGTCGCTCTGTATGAACCCGAAATCCATCAATTCAGCATCTTTGACAGGGTTGAAGCCATCCAGCTTGTTTTTCGCAGTCAGCGGCAGCGGAGGGCTGCGCAAGGCATTGGCCTTGTCATATCCGGGGCCGACGATGGCGAACACAATACCGTTCCAACCTTTGACAAAATCATCGTGCTTGTAGCGTTTATGGCCCAGAACCGGGTCTCCGATGTAAACCCAATCCTTGTCAGCACGCTGCAAAACCACGAAATGCTTGTAGCCGCGAATGTCCATCAGTACCACCACCGGAATCGTTACTGAATCGAGCTTCTCCGGCGGAATCCTGTAGCCCCTGGCGCGCATGCCGATGCTTTCTATATAGCGCTTCATGTCGAGCATGGAAAAACCCTGAGTACGAACAAGGTCCTGGTCAGCGTTGACCAGCATGCCTTTGATGATGTGCTCCTCATCGACGTCGAGCCAATAAGCCTGGCGTAATACCGTAGCCAGTGCAGCGGCGCCGCAACTGAAATCGGTTTTTTGTTGGACTATGTCGGCAAACTTGCGCTCACGCAGGCTTTGCACATCCTTGTAGACCAGCACACCACCCGGCAGGGCAGCGACCGGCATCTGTGCAGCCTGACTCAGGCCAGACAGACAAAGCAGGGCGATAAGGGCAGTTTTACGCATGATCGATACGCCTTTGCGGACTGAGGAAAAGCCCCGTTTCCGGGGCTTTCGTTTCGATCGCGATTACATGCAGGCTTTGCAACCTGCGGCGATGGACAGCGAGTTGCTTTGTTGGTTGCCCACACCCGCCGAGACGTTGGCTCCGCCGTTGCCGGAGAAGTTGTTCATCGAGTTGGTCATGTTGGCGTTGTTGACGACAGGTGCTTTCCAGCCATCTTTGGTCAGCACTTGCTGAGTGGTCACGCCAGCGAGGCCAAAGGTACCCACGGCTTCGAACTTGGCTTTCTGGTCATCGTTGCCGCCGTGGCCGCCGCCACGATTGCCCCAACCGCCGTGATCGTTATCGTCTTCGATGGTTGCAGTGCCTTTGGCTTTGAACACGCCAGCCGCTGCATAAGTGCCGGTGAGGGTGTCGGTTTTGTAGGTACGTACGCCTTTGTTGTCGACAACCAGGCCAGTGGAGGACTGGTTGGCAGCAGCAGCGGCAGACGCGACGCGACCACCCGATACAGCGATTGCCAGGTTGTTTTTCTGTTGGTTGAAGTTGCCGGCAGTCACGTTGATCCCGATGTTGCCGGAACCGTTATTGCCAGCGTTGTTGAGTGTTGCAGTATTGGTGGTCGACGAGTTTTTCACATAGTTGTTGTTGTTGACTTGAGTCGCACTCGAGACAGCAACAGCAGTGCCGAAGATGAAGCTTTCGTCGGCGGTAGCCAAGGCTGCAGCGTTGTCTTGCTGGTTGCCGTCGCCGGCTGCCACGTTGGCGCCCATGTTGCCGTTGGAACCGTTGAGCGAGTCACTGGCATTGGCGGTGTTTTTGGTGCCTTGGTTGTTCACCTCGTTGCCGTCGCTGTTTTGCTCGTCGAGCACAGCGGCGCCAGCACCCGCGGTAATTTGCAGAAGTTGTTCCAGGGTAGGGCCTTTCGGACCATGCCCATTACCATGACCGTGATCATCATCACGACCGCCTGCCTGTGCTGCGATTGCCATCACTGCTGCAAGTGCGAAAACCAGTGGTTTGAGAGCCATTGTAGGTTTCATGGTGTTTCTCCGTGCTTATTAGTTGGTTAAGTGTTGGTACTTTCTAATTGCACTGCTTTTTATATGGGTCAGTCTGCGACCCGGATGCTCAGGGTGTTAGCCATACGGTTCCCCACCCCGGCACTCTGGTTCACCTGAATCACCCCTCGGCTGCCGGTGAAGGCCTGATCACTTGTCGTGACCTGGCGACTGCCGGTTGGGGTGCCAGTTGCTCCTGAGCTCGGTAACAACGCCACGTTCTGTTGCGACAGGGCGCTATCGTCAATGCTCTGCGGGCCGGCACTGATGCTGACGCGCGTTACATTGGCCATCTGGTTGTTGGCACCGGCGCCTTGGTTCACGCCCAGGATCCCGTTGCCATTACTGAAAGAGGTGCCACCGATGGTTGAACTGGCGTTCATCGAGCGGTCGGCGGGTGTATCGATCTTCTGAATCACGCGGGTGCTGGCGTTTGACTCAGTGCCAATGGCGATCGCCTTGACGTTGGCCTGCTGCATCTGGTCGCCAGCGGCCTGGTTGACGTTGAAATTGCCTTTGTACTGGACGCCGGAATTCTGGATGTCTGCCTGGTTGATCGAGGATGGATCGGCCATTGCGCTGGTGCAGCCGAGCAAGGCAAGCAGGAGCAGAGAACGAGTCATCTTATTGGCCTCCAGCCATGCGGGTCAGCGGGGCCAGGCCAGTGCTCATGGCCCGGTTCACGGTATTCGAGATCGAACCGCCGGCACCGCCGCCAGTGCCGGTTCTCATGCCGGGCAAACCGTTGGTGTTGGTTAGGGTGTTCATGCCGGGCAGATTGGAACTTGGCGTATTGATGTTGCCGCGGATGGAGGACCCGCTGGCGACGCCGGCAAAATCACCGTCATTGAGTTCGGTACTGTTCAACGTCGAGTTGATGCGCGCCGAAGGGTTGGCATTGACGGTGGTGGGATAGGGATC
The DNA here is from genome assembly GCF_049896625.1 of Pseudomonas sp. TWP3-1. Lineage (NCBI taxonomy): Bacteria > Pseudomonadati > Pseudomonadota > Gammaproteobacteria > Pseudomonadales > Pseudomonadaceae > Pseudomonas > Pseudomonas sp. TWP3-1. The sequence continues at coordinate 183,791 of NZ_JAFCUQ010000001.1, read as the reverse complement.
TTTGCCGCCATTGCGGCCAATCGGGATCGGTTGCACGTCACGATTGAGTACGATCACGCCATTGCCTTCGGCCTGAACGTTGAAACTGATAAAAGGGCTGGCGGCTGATCCGATCAGCACGAGGCAAGTAAAGGCTTTTTGAATATTCCCCACGGCGGCAATTCCTTCTTCAGTGGGCTGGGCCTGTTCAGCGTTGTGAAGGAGAGAGCGAAAGCTGTGCCGCTTTTTGAAATTGCCGTGGATTCAAAGGCTTGAGTTGCGATGCCGCGCTGCTGATACAGAAACTGTTTCAACCGTGAAACACCCACCCGGCGCGGTAACTGCCGATTGGCATTGCAAAGCTCTGGCACAAGGGTTTGCGCGCAGGTGTTTCATCTGCGTAACAAGTCCCGTGACAAACTGATGAAGGGCGTTGAGACGGGCACTTTGCACCCGCAGATGTGTTTCAGGAATGGACACTTGTGCCCCAAAGCAGGGGAAAACAGGGGCACAGCCCCCCCGCAGAATGGGTCAGCCTGCCAGCAGCTCGGCCACGGCAGCGCAAGCCTGGCGGCGACGCTCGAGCCAGTCTCCCTGAATTATCAGCAGGGGTTGCTGATGCAATTGCAGCCAGGAGGAGGTGGCGTCAAAGAATGCCCTGCGCTCACTCAGTTGCGGCTGGCAGCGCTGGCCATCATCGGTCCAGTCGATCTGCTCCGGCGAGAGCAACAGATGCAGATCGTAATGACGACTGAGCAACTCTGGCTCCAGCCATGCCGGGCAATCGCCGAATAACGTCTGACTCCACAGAATATTGCTCAGCAAGTGCGTGTCGAGAATCAGCAGCGGCGGTTGTTGCGCGCGCGCCTGATCTTCCCAGTGCAACTGGCCGCGGGCGATCTCGGGGATATCTGCCAGGCAGGTGTCACGCGGGTTCTGCTCGATGAACCAGCGCACGTACTCGTCCACCCGCAGGCCGCCGAATTGTTCTTGCAGCGCCGCTGCCAGCCAGCTCTTGCCCGTGGATTCCGGGCCGGTCAGGACCACGACTTTCATGCGCGCAACGCCGGATCGGCACGCCATTCGCGCCAGCCTTGCACCGCGATCAGCGTGAACAGTGCATACAGCGCGGCAGTCAGGTACAGCCCTTTATAGAGGAACAGCCCGACGAAAATCACATCGAGTACGAACCACAGTGCCCAGCATTGCAGGCGTTTGTGTGCCATCCAGAATTGCGCAACCAGGCTGAAACCGGTCAGCGCGGCGTCGAGCCACGGCTGCGCAGCGTCGGTCCAGTGGGCCATGGCTGCGCCGAGCGCCAGACTGCCGACGGCACCGATAGCCAGGCCTTTGACAATCGACTGGGGGGCGAGTCGGCTCACCTGGCGCCCGTCATGCATCGAGCCGGCGCGGGTCCATTGCCACCAGCCGTAGACCTGCAGCGCGGCATAGATGACCTGCAACAACATGTCCGAATACAGCTTCACCTCAAAGAACACCCAGCTGTAAAGCAGCACCATGACCAGCCCGATCGGCCAGCACCAAGGATTCTGTTTGACCGTCAGCCAGACCGCGATCACCCCGAGGGCGGCAGCAAACAGTTCAAGCCCGGACATGCGAGATCCTTGGAGGAAATGGAGGAGGGCGCGGATTGTACCGAAAAACCTGCGGAGGTCAGCATTCCACGCCATAACTGTGGTTTGCCACAAATCCTGTGGGAGCTGCGGTGCGACGATTCGACTTGCCAGCGATTGCGTCGGCATAGCCAGCATTTTTGGTGAATGACACACCGCAATCGCTGGCAAGCCAGCTCCCACAGGGGAGAGAAATTACACGCGGAACTGGCGCAGGAGGCTGTTCAACTGTTCGCTCAACTGGCCCAACCGCGCACTGGCCACGCTCGACTGCTTCGCGGCCAGCGCCGTGCTGTGCGACAGTCCGGCAGCCTGAGTAACGTTCTGGTTGATGTCTTCAACCACATGCGCCTGTTGCAGCGTGGCACTGGCAATCGAAGCGTTCAGACCGTTGAGGTTACGCAGCGCCTGACCAATTGCACTCAGGCTCGCACCGGCCAGCCCCGCCTGTTCGATGGTCAGTTGCGAGGCCTTGCTGCTGTCGCCGATCACCTTCACAGCCGCTTCCGAGTGATTCTGCAAACGTTCGATCATCGTCTGGATTTCAGCGGTCGATTTCTGCGTACGCTGCGCCAGCAAACGCACCTCGTCAGCCACCACCGCAAAACCGCGACCTTGTTCACCGGCCCGCGCGGCTTCGATCGCCGCGTTGAGCGCCAGAAGGTTGGTCTGTTCGGCAATCGAACGGATCACTTCCAGCACACTGCCGATCTGCGTGCTCTCGGCCGCCAGCGTGCGAATCACTTCCACCGCTTGGTCGATAGTCCCCGAGAGCTTGTCGATCTGTTGCAGGCTGCCGTCGATATTGATCTGGCCCTGCTGCGCCTGTGCCTCGGCGTCGCGCATTTCGCTGGCGGCGTGTTCGGCGTTTTTCGCCACGTCCTGCACGCCGTAGGTGACTTCGTTGATGGCGGTGGCCACCAGTTCCATCTGCTGCGACTGTTGCTGGCTGCGCTGTTGCGCTTGAGTCGCATCGTTGCCCAGTTCGCTGGACGACTGGCCGAGTGCGCTGGCGGATTTCTGCAAGTCGCCGATGACCCCGCGCAACTTGGCGGTGAAGGCATTGAAGTGATGCGCCAGTTGCGTGACTTCGTCCTGGCCGTGGGTGTCGAGACTGCGCGTCAGGTCGCTTTCACCACTGGCGATGTTGGCCATGGCGTTTACGGTTTCCTGCAACGGGCGCACGATACTGCGCGCAATCAGGACCACCAGCAGCACCATGATCAGCGCAATCACCAGGCCCGCGACTGACGCTTTGATCACCTGGCCCTGGAACTCGGCCTGTACGTCATCGACATACACTCCGGAACCGAGGACCCAACCCCACGGCTCGAACAGTTTCACGTAAGAAGTCTTGGCTACAGGCTCACTGGCGCCGGGCTTCGGCCAACGGTAGTCGACCATCCCAGCGCCCTTGGCCTTGGCGATCGCGACCATTTCGTTGAACACCGCAAAGCCGTCCGGATCGCGGATCGCCGAGAGGTTCTGGCCTTCAAGTTTCGGATTGGTCGGGTGCATGACCATCACGGGCGTGAGGTCGTTGATCCAGAAATAGTCGTTCTGGTCATAGCGCAAGCCGCGAATGGCGGTCAGCGCCTGTTTCTGCGCGGCTTCACGGGTCAGGCTGCCGGCGGTTTCCAGGCCCTGGTAATAGTTCAGCAAACCGCTGACCGTCTGCACCACGTGCTGGGTTTTCTGGGCTTTGGCGTGATAGAGGTCGTCGTGGATCTGCTTGAGCATCAACACGCCCAAGGTCAACAACATCACCACGGCCACAATCAAGATGAGCCACAAGCGTCGGCTGATCGACACACTGCGCAAGCTGTTCATAACGCTGTCACTCCGATTTCTTTTTCTTGTAATAACTCACCGCCAGCATCCAACCACGTTTTGTGTGACCGGGCATACGCGACTCAAGTCGTACAGCGCACCAGCGCTAATACGGCGTGTCTGTTAGGATTTCGGCCCCGCGCGGAAAAACCTGAGTCGAGATTGATTTTTCACGCAATTTTGACTGTTTTGCAGCGATCCTCTGCGCCGGGAAAACGCTACAGAAACAGCCAGCTACGCTGGACGCAGTGCACAGTTGGAAAAATATTATCGGGGCATGCCAGCGGGTATCGCTTCTTGGGGGATTGATGGATCTTTGGACGGCCTTGCAGGCACTGATTCTTGGAGTTGTAGAGGGGCTGACGGAGTTTTTGCCCATTTCCAGTACCGGACACCAGATCATCGTTGCCGACTTGCTCAACTTCGGTGGCGAGCGGGCCATGGCGTTCAACATCATTATTCAGCTCGGCGCGATCCTCGCGGTGGTCTGGGAGTTTCGCCGCAAGATTCTCGATGTGGTCGTCGGTTTGCCGACTCAGCCGAGTGCACGCAAGTTCACCGCCAACCTGCTGATCGCGTTTCTACCGGCGGTGGTGTTGGGGGTGATCTTTGCCGACCTGATCCACGAATACCTGTTCAACCCGATCACCGTGGCTGCAGCGCTGGTGATCGGCGGCATCATCATGTTGTGGGCCGAACAGCGCCAGCACGAGGTACACGCTGAAACTGTCGACGAAATTCACTGGACCGACGCCTTGAAGATCGGCTTCGCCCAATGCCTGGCGATGATTCCCGGCACCTCGCGCTCCGGCTCGACGATTATTGGCGGTCTGTTGTTTGGCTTGTCACGCAAGACCGCCACCGAGTTTTCGTTCTTCCTCGCCATGCCAACCATGGTTGGCGCGGCGGTGTACTCGGGATACAAGTATCGCGACCTGTTCGTGCCGGCGGATTTTCCGGTGTTCGCGATTGGCTTCGTCACAGCGTTTATCTTCGCGATGATCGCGGTACGCGGTTTGCTCAAGTTCATCGCCAGCCACAGTTATGCGGCGTTTGCCTGGTACCGAATCGTGTTTGGTCTGGTGATTCTGGCGACCTGGCAGTTTGGCTGGGTTGACTGGTCGGCAGCCAAGCCATGAATGATGCCCGCTCACGCCGCCCGGATCAGCGTTCATCGGGGAGCAACATTCAGTACCTGAAGTTGAAACTGCTGGTGTTGCTGATCGTCTGCGCGTTGCCACTGTTTGGCGCCGCGTCGATGTGGCTGGACGGGATCTCGCGGGTAGCGCTGACGGCCTATGCGGTGGTCAGCGTGCTGGCGGTTTTGCTGTATTGGGCGGACAAACACAAGGCCCGTACTGGCGCTTGGCGCATCCCGGAAAATGTCCTGCACGCAGTGGAACTGGCCGGCGGCTGGCCCGGCGCATTGATCGCCCAGCAAGTGTTCCGGCACAAGACGCGCAAGGTGTCGTTTCAGATTCTGTTCTGGCTGATCGTGGTGTTGCATCAGGTGTTCTGGATTGATCAGTTGTTCATCGGTTCGACGCTTTCGGCGATGTTCTAAAGCAGCAGTCCGACCTGAGTTTTCTTCGGCAGTTTGCCCACCACCAGTTGATGCGAACGTTGCAACAGCCCTTGCAGTTCCTCGGCGCCCAGCGGGTAGGGCGGGTGCATGATGATCCACTGCGCCCGCGCCAGATACGGCGCCGGGTGAATGCCCGGACGGTCGCAATGGCCGAGAAACAAATCCTTGTCGACCTTGAATGCCAGTGAATCGCCGCGCAGCCCCTGCAAGGCGAACATCTTGTTGCCGGCAATTGAAAACACCCGCACGCCGCCCCATTTGTAATCCTCGCGTGCGCCGGGCAATGCCAGGCAGAAGTCGGCAACATCCGTTTCGCTCATCTTTGCTTTTTTCATAGCAGCCGCTCCCCGCAGGCATTGAACGATTCGACCAAGTGGTCGATCCACGCGCGCACCGCTGGCATCACCCCGCGCCGATGCGGATACACCGCTTGCAGCCAGCCACCGGGCAATGACCACTCGGGCAACAAGCGTATCAGTGTGCCGTTGTCGAGTTCCGCTTCGCAAAACATCATCGGCAGCAACGTGAACCCTTGGCCGGCGAGGACGCAAGCTTTGCGCACCACAAAATCGTCGATGCCTAGTCGGGCTTCCAACGCCAGATCGCAGCTTTTGGCGTTCTGATCGATCAGGCGCACATGCACCAGGCGATCAGGTTCCAGCGCGCCGAGCACCGGCAGACTTTTCAGATCCTGCGGATGATTGATTTGTGCATCCTGAATAAACGAGGGGCTGGCGACCACCACCATTTGTGCCTGACGCAACCGCCGGGTGACCAGCATCGGGTCTTCATCGCCGTGTTCGCGCACGCGCAGCGCGACGTCGATACCTTCGTTGATCAGGTCCACCCGGCGATTGAGCAGGATGACCTCAAGCTGCACCTGCGGGAATTTGTCGAGGAAACTGCTGATCACCAACGGCAACATCTCATGCGCCAGCCCGGTCGGGCACGACACGCGCAAGCGTCCACGCGGTTCGCTGGACATACTCGCCACCGCTTCATCGGCCATTTCCGCTTCCAGCAACATCGCCTGGCAATGGCGCAGATAACGTTCGCCGACCGCCGTCAGTTTCAATTGCCGGGTCGTGCGTTGCAGCAAACGGGCGCCGAGGCGCTCTTCGAGTTCGGCAATTCGCCGTGACAGCCGCGACTTGGGGATACCGAGCAAGCGGCCGGCGGCAGCGAATCCACCGGCCTCGACCACTTTGGCGAAATAGTAGAGATCATTGAGGTCTTGCATGGGGAAATCCAACTGTTCTATCAGTGGGACAAACTATCGCATTGTCGGCGGCTAATCGAGTATTGGTTTCGTCTGTAGGATTGTCTCCATTGCGTCGACCCCGACGATTCCTTACAGGAGATTCCTCATGAAACTGTTGCATATCGATTCGAGCATTCTGGGCGACAACTCGGCTTCCCGTCAGTTGAGCAGCGAAGTGGTCAAAGCCTGGCAGGTTGCTGAACCAAGCGCTGTGGTTACCTACCGTGACCTGGCCGCCGACGCCATCAGTCACTTCTCGTCGACCACCCTGGTAGCTGCCGGCACCACCGCCGAACTGCGCAACGCCGCACAACAGCACGAAGCCGAGCTGAGCACTTCGACGCTGGCCGAATTCATCGCTGCCGACGCCATCGTCGTCGCCGCGCCAATGTACAACTTCACCGTGCCTACCCAGCTCAAAGCCTGGATTGACCGCATCGCAGTTGCCGGCCAGACGTTCCGTTACACCGACGCCGGCCCGGAAGGCCTGTGCGGTGGCAAGAAAGTGGTGATCGTGTCGACTGCCGGCGGCATCCACGCCGGTCAGGCTTCGGGCGTTGCTCACGAGGAATATCTTAAACTGCTGTTCGGCTTCCTCGGCATCACCGACATCGAAATCGTGCGTGCCGAAGGCCTGGCGTATGGTGATGAAGTGCGTAACAACGCACTGACCGCTGCCCACACGCAGATCAGCGAACAACTGTTCGCCGCGGCGTAAGGCCTGCGTAAAGAACAGCCTCCGTTCAGGCAATTCCCAAAAAACTCTGTATTCTGGTTCCGCAAGGGCCGAATACGGAGTTTTTTGTTTCTGGCTGTTACATAATCTGGCCCGGGTTATGCAATTAATGTTCTGACGATCTTCGGAACCAACAGGGTGGGCCATCCCATGATGCGTCTTTGTGCAACGTTACTGATTTGCCTGCTTGGCAGCCTGAATTCAGTGCACGCTGCGCCAGGCGTACACCCGCGCTGGAGCGTCGGTTATCACGAGATGACTTTCCTCGATCCGCTGGATCTGCAACCGATGCGCGCCATCGCGTTTTATCCTTCCAGTGACCGCGAACACCAGAGCCTGCTTGAGGGCTACTCGGTCGAGGCTGGTGAAGACACCAGGATCGCCATCGGGCGCTTTCCAATGCTCATGCTCTCGCACGGCAACACCGGCACACCGCTGGCGCTGCATGACCTCGCCACCTCGCTGGCGCGTAAAGGCTTTGTCGTAGTGGCAGTAATTCATCCCGGCGACAACTCCAAAGATCACAGCCGACTTGGCACTCTGAGCAATCTGTACGGGCGGCCAATTCAGATTTCCGAAGCGATTACCGCCACGTTGGGTGACCGTATGCTCGCGCCGTTTGTGAACGCCGATCAGGTCGGTGTAATTGGCTACTCGGCCGGCGGCGAAACCGCGTTGATTCTCTCGGGCGCGCAGCCGGATCTGGATCGACTGCGCCGCTACTGCGAAGAACGTCCGGACGACCGCGATGCCTGCAACACCAAGGGCGAGTTGATTGTCGACCGCGATGACCTGCAACCGGTGGCCGATCCACGCGTGCATGCGTTGCTGCTGATGGCGCCACTGAGCCTGAAATTCGGCCGGCATACCCTGGCTGATGTGCATGTGCCGGTGCTGCTCTATAGCGGAGACGGCGACAAACTGGTGGCCTTCGACAAAAACGCTGCGGCTCTTGCGCGCAAATTGCCGACCGCGCCGGACTTCAAGCTGTTGGCCGGGGCAGGGCACTTTGTGTTCATGGCGCCGTGCAATGAAGCGCAAATCCTCGCCATGCCGGCGCTGTGTACCGATGCCGACGGAGTCGACCGCGAGGACATCCATCGCAATCTGATTTCCGAAGCCGGGCGCTTCTTCTCGCATGCGCTGGGCGCGCCAACCCGCGCCGGCATGCAGACTGCGGATCAATAAAAGCGGCAGATCAATCCCTTGAATGCAAAAAGCCCGGTCACATGGACCGGGCTTTCAACTTGCAGCTAAAGGCTTGTACCGCCCTTAGAACACTACGCCCTGGCTACGCAGGTAGTCATCGTAGGTGCCGCTGAAGTCGGTCACGCCAGTCGGGCTCAGCTCGATGATTCGAGTAGCCAGGGACGACACGAACTCACGGTCGTGGCTGACGAAAATCAGCGTGCCCGGGTAGTTTTCCAGCGCCAGGTTCAGCGCTTCGATGGATTCCATGTCCAAGTGGTTGGTCGGTTCGTCCATGATCAGCACGTTCGGCCGTTGCAGGATCAGCTTGCCGAACAGCATGCGACCTTGCTCACCACCGGAGATCACCTTGACCGACTTGAGAATCTCGTCGTTGGAAAACAGCATCCGGCCCAAAGTACCGCGAATCATCTGTTCGCCCTGAGTCCACTGACCCATCCAGTCGAACAGCGTCATGTCGTCTTCGAAGTCGTGGGCGTGATCCTGGGCGTAGTAGCCCAGTTCGGCGGCGTCGGTCCACTTGATGCTGCCGGCGTCCGGGGTCAGTTCGTTGACCAGGGTGCGCAGCAGAGTGGTCTTGCCGATACCGTTCGGGCCGATGATCGCCACGCGCTCGCCAGCTTCAACCTGGAAGCTGAAATCTTTGAACAACGGCTTGCCGTCGAAGCCTTTGGCCATTTTTTCGACCATGACGGCCTGGCGGTGCAGCTTCTTGTTCTGATCGAAGCGGATGAACGGGCTCACGCGGCTCGATGGCTTGACCTCGGCCAGCTGGATCTTGTCGATCGCTTTGGCGCGGGAGGTGGCCTGCTTGGCTTTCGAGGCGTTGGCCGAGAAGCGGCTGACGAACGATTGCAGCTCGGAGATCTGCGCTTTCTTCTTGGCGTTGTCCGACAGCAATTGCTCGCGGGACTGGGTCGCCACGGTCATGTACTCGTCGTAGTTGCCCGGGAACAGGCGCAGCTCGCCGTAGTCGAGGTCAGCCATGTGCGTGCACACGCTGTTCAGGAAGTGACGGTCGTGAGAGATGATGATCATCAGGCTGGAGCGCTGGGTCAGAATATTTTCCAGCCAGCGGATGGTGTTGATGTCCAGGTGGTTGGTCGGTTCGTCGAGCAACAGCACTTCAGGATCGGAGAACAATGCCTGCGCGAGCAATACGCGCAGTTTCCAGCCCGGCGACACTTCGCTCATCGGGCCGAAGTGTTGCTCGATGCCGATACCCAGGCCCAGCAACAGCTCGCCGGCACGGGATTCGGCGGTGTAGCCGTCCATTTCAGCGAATTCGGTTTCCAGCTCGGCAACGGCCATGCCGTCTTCTTCGCTCATTTCCGGCAGCGAGTAGATGCGGTCACGCTCGGCCTTGACCTTCCACAGCTCTTCGTGACCCATGATCACGGTGTCGATAACGGTAAATTCTTCGTAGGCGAACTGGTCCTGGCGCAATTTACCCAGACGCACGTTCGGCTCGAGCATGACCTGACCGCCCGACGGATCGAGGTCGCCGCCGAGGATTTTCATGAACGTCGACTTGCCGCAACCGTTGGCGCCGATCAGACCGTAGCGGTTGCCCGCGCCGAACTTGACCGAAACGTTTTCGAATAGCGGCTTGGCGCCGAACTGCATCGTGATGTTAGCTGTAGAAATCAAAGGTTTTTCCTGTGGAGCATGCTTGGATAGCGAGGGTGCGGCCGGAGCGCTTGGCCCGAGTCGAAGTGCGCTGAGGCGGGAATTCCCGTCATCAACCAAGGGGGGCGCTAAAGTTTGGCGGCGATTGTACTGGTCTGGCTCTTTAAACGATAGGGCAGTGAGCAGCCGATCAGCGTTTGGGGTGATCGCGGGACAGTTTTTCACAGATGAGTGTTCACGGTTGGTTACAAACTGTGGCTAAAATGCCATCCATTCGCCTAACGCCTCTAAAAGGCGCGTAGTTTGTTCACTTCCGACGTGTGACGATTTCCGTGAAACTCATCATTGCCGCTGTTTATGTCATTTCCATTGCATACGTGCATTTGCGTGGCCGTGTGCGACACAAGCTCGGTCGCCAACTTAGCGATCATTCGACGTTTCTGGCGCCGATCAACTGCTTCCTTTATCTGTTCTCGAAGATCCCCAACAAGCCGTACCTCGATCCGAAGGACTTTCCGGACTTGAGCCCGTTGCAGACGCACTGGGAAGAAATCCGCGCCGAAGGCCAGCATCTGCTGCGCGCCGGTGAGATCAAGCGTTCGAATCAGTACGACGATGTCGGCTTCAATTCTTTTTTCAAGTCTGGCTGGAAGCGTTTCTATCTGAAGTGGTACGGCGAAAGCCACCCGTCGGCGATGAAGCTGTGCCCGCGCACTACTGAATTGGTACAGAGCATTGGCTCGATCAAGGCTGCGATGTTTGCCGAGCTGCCACCGGGGTCGAAACTGGTGCGTCATCGCGATCCGTATGCCGGTTCCTATCGTTACCACTTGGGTCTGGACACGCCGAACAGCGCCGGTTGCTACATCAACGTTGATGGCGAGAACTATCACTGGCGTGACGGCGAAGCGGTGATGTTTGACGAGACCTTCATTCACTACGCCGAGAACACCACGGAGCAGAACCGCATCATCCTGTTCTGTGACGTTGAGCGGCCGATGAAGTATCGCTGGGCGGCGGCGTTCAACAGTTGGTTCAGCCGCACTGTGATGTCGGCTGCAGGTGCGCCGAATGATGCGGGTGACCGCACGGGCGGTCTCAACCGCTTGTTTAGCAAAATCTACAAGATTCGTTTGCGTGGTAAAGAGCTGAAAAAGCGTAATCGTGCGCGGTATTACATGGAGAAGTGGGCGATCTTTGGTGGGTTGCTCGCTGTTTTCATTTTGATCTGAAATTGCTGTTGTTTGGGCGGACGCCATCGCTGGCAAGCCAGCTCCCACAGGTTTCCAGGTGATACATAAATAGTATTCACACCGAAAAACCCTGTGGGAGCTGGCTTGCCAGCGATGAGGCCATCAAAACCACCCAAGACTTGCCTGCCTAACCTCCTAAGCCTTTTTAGCCTTCTTGGCCGGCGCAGCCTTGGCCTTCGCCTTGGCCGGCGCTTTCCCACCCAAGCTACGTTTAAGCAGTTCGGTCAAGTCGATCACATCCGCCGACTTACGCTGTTCCTCGCCAGTCGCCGTCTCGACATCCTCGATCTTGCCTTCGTGGGCCTTCTTGTCGACCAGCGCCATGATCTTGTCTTCGAACTCATCCTTGTAGTCTTCGGGCGTCCAGTCCGCGCTCATGTCTTCCACCAGCCGTTTGGCCATGTCCAACTCACCCTTGGCCAGTTTTGGCTCGGTCACTTCGCTGCCCAGTTCCAGTTGATCAAGACTACGCACTTCCTGCGGCCAACGTAGTTTTACCAAAACCAGCGCTGACTCCAGTGGCATCAACGCTGCCAGATACTGGCGGGTGTGCAGCACAACCCGGGCGAGGGCGACTTTATTGGTCTTGGTCAGGGTTTCGCGCAGCAATGCGTAGACCTTGCCACCGCGTTTGTCCGGGGCCAGGTAATACGGCGTGTCGATGTTCTGCAGTGGGATCTGTTCGCTATCGACGAAGGCGAAAATGTCGATGGTCTGGGTCGAAACCGGGTGCGCCGAGCGAATTTCCTCTTCGCTGAGCACCACATAGCGACCCTTTTCGAACTGCACGCCTTTGACGATGTTCTCCTTGGTCACTTCCTTGCCGGTGACCTTGTTTACGCGTTTATAGCCCACTGGATCCATGCTGCGGCTGTCCAGCCAGTCAAAATCCACACCTTGCGAGGAGGTCGCCGAAACCAGCGCCACAGGGATGTGTACCAGTCCGAAGCTGATTGCGCCTTTCCAGATTGCCCGAGCCATGGTGCGTCCTCCGAGTGATGTTCAGGTGACCTGCGGCGTGGCGCAAAAGTTTCGAGTGTTTAGATCTCGGCGGTCGGCCGGTCAAGTCGTGTTACATCTTGTTTAGCAGCGACGGGTTAACAAATCCGAACCCACGGCGTAGCGTGGACTCGAAGGCTCTAGTCCAAGCGCATCGAGAGAGGCCGCTCATGAACCGTTTTCTATTTGGCATCGCAGCCCTGGCCCTGAGTGGCGGACTGGCTCATGCAGACGTAACTGCTGCGTCCTCAGCGCTGTTGCTGGCGCAGAGTCCGACCGGCAACAGCAACAATCCCTACAACAGCCCGATTCGCCGGGCCAATCCCAACAGCATGCAGGGCACCCAACCGAGTACGCCGCCTGTCCGTGGCCCGAACACTGTGCCGGTGCCTCGCCCGCCGACCCTCGAAAACGGCGGTATCGGCAATGGCCAGCCGATGCGCTCGGTGCCGAGCACGCCACCCAAATTCATTCCCAATCCAGCGCCCCGTAGCACCGGCAGCACCCGTTGAGCTGCCGACCCGCCAACAAACAAAAGGAATCGTGCATGTTGCGTAAAACCCTTCTGGCCAGTTTGTGCGCCAGCGCATTGATCAGCTTTACCGCCCCGGTTTTCGCCGAGGCCCCCAAGGAACTGCAAAGCGAGCAGGGCACGCTTGAAGTGACGACCATCACTCAAGGCCTGGAACATCCATGGGCGCTGGCATTTTTGCCGGATCGTCAGGGCATGCTGGTGACCGAGCGGCCCGGTCATCTGCGAGTGGTTGGCGCTGACGGCAAGTTGTCGGCGCCCATCAGCGGCGTGCCGGAGGTGTGGGCCAAGGGGCAGGGCGGTTTGCTCGACGTGGTGCTGTCCCCGGACTTCAAGGCTGATCGTATGGTGTATCTGTCTTACGCCGAGGGCGGCGGCGCCGGTGACAAGGCCGGGACAGCGGTCGGGCGCGGACGTCTGTCAGATGATCTGAAAACACTTAAGGACTTCAAAGTGATCTTCCGCCAGGAACCGAAACTGTCGGTGGGCAATCACTTCGGCTCGCGGCTGGTATTTGACCGTGACGGCTATCTGTTCATCACGTTGGGCGAAAACAACGACCGCCCGACCGCGCAGGATCTGGACAAGCTGCAAGGCAAGGTCGCGCGTATCTATCCCGACGGCAAAGTGCCGGACGACAATCCTTTCGTTGGCCAGTCTGGCGTGCGTCCAGAGATCTGGTCCTACGGCCATCGCAACCCACAAGGCGCGGCGCTCAACCCGTGGACCGGGACCCTGTGGGAAAACGAGCACGGCCCGCGCGGCGGTGACGAGGTGAACATCGTCGAGCGCGGGAAGAACTATGGCTGGCCATTGGCGACCCATGGCATCAACTATTCACTTCTGCCAATCCCTGAAGCCAAGGGCGAAACCGCCGAAGGCACACTCGGGCCGCATCATGTCTGGGAGAAGTCTCCGGGCGTAACAGGTATGGCGTTCTATGACGCCGACCGTTTCAAACCGTGGCAGCACAACGTGTTTATCGGCGCACTGGTGGATCAGGAGCTGATTCGCTTGCAGTTTGACGGCGACAAAATCGTGCACGAAGAACGCCTGCTCGGTGAACTCAAGCAGCGCATCCGCGACGTGCGCCAAGGGCCGGATGGTTACTTATATGTGCTGACGGATGAGTCGGATGGCGCGCTGTATAAAATCGGCCTGAAATAACGCAATCCCTACCACTTACAACTTTTGTGGCGAGGTTATTCGTTGCGGGCATACAGCACCACCGCCGCCCGCAACTTGCCCCGGCCAAACCGGCACATCTTGTCGAACTCCCCATGGCTGACCGGTACATGCTGGCAGTCGATGGGCTGTCGGTGCTGACTGTGATCAACATCCGGGTCGTGCAGATAAACGAATTCGTCATCGCAATCGGTAACCATCACCCAGTGCGGCGACTTGGATCGGGTCAGTCGATAGCTGCTGATCAACACCAGCGGCTGTCCTCCTGCATCAAGCAAGCGCGGCAAATCCAGCGCGGTGCCGATGCTTTGCTCAACATCCGAGTCACGTAACTGCGCGGTGAACTCTTCATGCACCAGGCGCATGACGTCTTTTTTATGCTCATCGCGCACGCCGTCGAGGAACAGCGGCCCGTTTACGCTCAGTTGCAGTTGCACCCGAAAGCCGCGCCGCCACGCCGCCAGCGCCAAACCCTGCGGACTGCATCCGCCATGCCCGGAGGTCATGAAAACAGTGGTCGCCTCACGCCAGATTTGCAGCTCTTCGCGCCGCTCCAGCAGCCGATCGGCCTGCAAGGCGCCCATGGCCATTAACAGACAAGCCGGGCCGCAAGTGAAGTCGGTGGTTTGCTGGTAATGCGCAACGTTGATGTTGCGCGAGTCGCGGTGCTGAAGAATACGTTTTTCCAGGCGCAACGCATCGGCATGGTCTTCGTAGTAATCGTGAATCAGCGCAAAGCGCCGGTAGCCGTGCTTTTCATAAAGAGCTATCGCGGCCGGGTTGTCAGTGCGAACCTCCAGCCGCAGGTACGCGCAATCATGCTCAAGCGCACAGGCTTCAATGCGCTGCAGCAGTTGCGTGCCCATCCCGAGACCCCGCGCCGCGGGAGCAATAGCGATCGAATACAGCCGCGCAAGCGATGTGCCGCGATGAAACAACACCAAGGCGTAACCCGCCAGCTGTCCATCGCGCTCGGCCACCATTAGCTGCGCATGCGCACGGGTAATCATCCATTGAAAGCTGCGCCGGGTCAGGCGGTCTGTAGTGAAACAGTGGGTTTCCAGCGCCAGTAGCGCCGGCAAGTCTTCAACTACTGCCGAACGAAAAACAGTGTGCATATGACCGCCGTAAAAGTTGCGTAACGAAACGAGACTTTCGAAAAAGTTCGTGCTTAATAGAAAAGGTCTTGTTCTCCAACGGATCAATCTCTATGTCAGCGGTACAGGGTCATTGGCGCGAAGTATCCGAGCAAAGTTTGCCGGCGGCAACTTATTTAAATCCAGTCGCGAGAGTTTCCAGTCAAGTGTTGATCATTGTCGAACGCAAGGAAGACTGGGCCTCTTACTTTCCCAGTGAAGACATCCTCACGGCTCAGGAATACCTCGGGAAAACCCGTGATGACGAGTCGGGCAAGCGGGTGCAGGTGATCAACCTGTGCCGCAGCTACAAGTACCTGGGGCACGGCTATTACTGTTCGTTGCTGGCCGAGGCACGAGGGCACAAGGTGATTCCGTCGGTGCGCACCATCAGCGAACTGACGCGCAAATCACTCTACGGCCTGGCGCTGGACGACCTCGACAAAACTCTGGAAAAAGCGCTGAACCACCAGCTCTACAGCGACACCGAAGGTTTTACCCTGACACTGTACTTCGGTAAAACCAATATCGAGCCGTTGCAGGACTTGGCGCGACAATTGTTTGAAGTGTTCCCGTGTCCGATTCTGTTAGTTGAATTCCGTAGAAATAACGGCTGGCATATTGAAGGTATAAAGTCCGGTGCGCTGCACAAGTTGCGCGACGATCAGGAAGATCAATTCGCCAATGCGCTGGACAGTTTCAGTCGCAAGATCTGGCGCAGTCCACGATCACCGCAAGTGGCCCGCTACGACCTGGCGATCCTGCATGATCCGCAAGAAGCCTTGCCACCCTCCAACCCCCGGGCACTGGAGAATTTCATCCGCGTCGGCAAAGGCATGGGCATCGATGTCGAACTGATCGAGCGCAAGGACTACGCACGCCTGGCCGAGTACGACGGCTTGCTGATCCGCGAAACCACCAGCGTCGACAATCACACCTATCGCTTCGCCAAAAAAGCCGAAAGCGAAGGGCTGGTGGTGATGGACGATCCAGCCTCAATCCTGCGCTGCACCAACAAGGTCTATCTGACTGACCTGCTCAACAGCCATCAACTGGGCATGCCCGCCACCGAAATTCTCTACAAGGAGCGACCGGAAGATTTCGAGCGGGTCGGCGAGCGCTTGGGATTCCCGTTGGTGCTGAAGATCCCCGACGGATGTTTTTCCCGTGGCGTGATCAAGGTTGAAAGCCAGCAGGCATTGCTCGAAGCCACTGCCGAACTGTTTGAGCATTCGGTGCTGTTGCTGGCTCAGGAGTTTTTCTACACCGAGTACGACTGGCGCATCGGCGTGCTCAATCGCAAACCGATCTTTGCCTGCCAGTACTTCATGTCCAAAGGCCATTGGCAGATTTACAACCACAAGGCCAAAGGGCAAGACGTCAATGGCGAGTGCCGCACCATGGCGATCCATGAGGCGCCGCGCGCCGTGGTGGAGCTGGCGGTGAAGACCGCAAATCTGATCGGCGACGGCCTCTACGGTGTCGACCTCAAACAGGCGGGCGACAAAGTGGTGGTCATCGAAGTCAACGATAATCCCAACCTCGATGCCGGCACCGAGGACGCTTACTTGCAGGACGATCTGTATTCGCTGGTGCTGGAAGAGTTCGTGCGGCGTCTGGAGCTTAAACGGCGCGGGCAGGCATGGTGATGCGCCGATGATCAACAGCTTTGCACTGAGCCACGGAGCCTTGCAGCGGGTAGAACGGCTGGATGCCGAAGTGATGCTGTTCAGCAATCCCGACGCCGCCGAGCGCGACTTGCTGCACAGTCACTTCAAGCTGGATGAACATGCGCTGGCCTCGGCACTGGACCCGGATGAAGTGTCACGGATTGAGTTCCATCCAGACCATTTGTTCCTGATCTGGAAACGTCCGGAAAACTATTCCGGCGGTGGTAGCCTGGCGTTTGAGGTCTCTTCCTGCGGCTTGCTGTTTTCGCCGGGCCAACTGTTGGTGATCGCCACCGACGACACGCCGCTGCATGGCGTCGGCACACGGCAATCGCTGAATACGCCACTGGATGTGTTGCTCGATCTGTTGTTCAACAACATTCATCACTATCTCGGGCATTTGAAGGTGATCAAGCTGGTTGCCCGAGAGTTGCAGCAGAAATTCAACGCCTCGATGCAGGATCAACACCTGCTGCAAATGTTTAACCTCAGCGAAAGCCTGATCTATTACATCAACGCCCTGCACAGCAACGGTGCAGTGCTGACGCGGCTGCGCAATCACGCTGAAAAGCAGCATTTCGGCAGCGAAGCGCTTGGCCTGATCGACGATCTGATCATCGAAAACAACCAGTGCTACAAACAGGCGGAGATCTATTCGACGGTGTTCTCCGGGCTGATCGATGCGCGCGGCAATCTGATGAACAACAGCACCAACGGCCTGCTGCGCAAACTGACGCTGATCAACGTGGTGTTCCTGCCGCTCAACCTGATCGCGAGCATCGGCGGCATGTCGGAGTTCAGCATGATGACGGCGGGCACGCCGTGGTGGGTGGCGTACCCGCTGTTTCTGCTGGCCATGATGTTGGCGGCAGGCGCGATGTTGTTCGGGCTCAGGCGCTTGGCGAAGTGATCGGGGTTTTCAATTTGCGATCTTTGAGGCCGCGAACCACCAGATACAACAGCGGCCCGACCGACACAAATATGGCCGTCAGCAACAGATACGGCAGCACCGACCAGCCAGACGCCCCACGCTTGCGCGCATCCTTGTACATCCACACGCCAGCCAACGTCGCCAGCAGATACAGATCGATCACCACCTGCGCGGTATCAGGTCTCGACATCAGACTGATGCCGAAATCGAGCAACGACTGTTCGGCTTGCAGCATCACCGAAACGGTGTAGCCACTGAACGCGATCAAAGCCGCGAGGGGCAGGGCGACAGACATCATGCAATCCTTCCTTGGTGAGATGAGCGAATGGCCAGACTACGAAATTCACGATTGACTTGCCATCATTGGTCGGGCTAATTTCAGCCCATGACTTCCACCGTATTGCGCTGCCAGCCAAGCATTATTACCGCCATTCCTCATTTGGCGGGCTAGCTCACGACTGCAGCACCCAACCCGCCCTAGAGGCGGGTTTTCATTTTCTGTCTCTTCGGTTTGAACGCGGTCCCACACCGAACGTTTGAATGCGTTATCAAGGAGACGACCATGAATTGCACCGCCGATCAGCAAGCCTTGCTTGAGCAATACGTAAAAAAGATCCTCGCCGCGCCGGTTTACGATGTCGCGGTGCGCACGCCGTTGCAGCTGGCGCCAGCTCTGTCCGAAACCCTCGGCAACCGGATTCTGCTCAAACGTGAAGACCTGCAACCGACGTTCTCTTTCAAGATCCGTGGCGCTTACAACAAACTGGTGCAATTGAGCGAAGAACAAAAGGCGCGCGGGGTGATCACCGCTTCGGCGGGCAATCACGCCCAAGGTGTGGCATTGGCGGCCAAAACACTGGGCATTGCCGCAACTATCGTCATGCCATCCACCACGCCGGATCTGAAAGTGCTCGGCGTAAGCAGTCGCGGTGCCGAGGCGTTGCTGCATGGCGAAAGTTTTCCGTTTGCCCTGGCCCATGCGCTGCGATTGGCCGAGCAGAGCGGCCGCACCTTTGTCTCGCCGTTCGATGACCCGGACGTGATTGCCGGGCAAGGTACGGTGGCGATGGAAATCCTGCGTGAACATCAAGGCGCGCTGGACGCCATCTTCGTCCCGGTCGGCGGTGGCGGACTGATCGCCGGCATCGCTGCCTACGTCAAATACCTGCGCCCGGAAGTACGCATTATCGGCGTCGAGTCAGAACATTCGGCCTGTCTCAAGGCTGCGATGCAGGCCGATGAACGCGTGGTGCTGCCCAGCGTTGGCACCTTCGCCGATGGCGTGGCGGTGGCGCAAATCGGCGCTTACGGCTTCGAGCTTTGCCGCTTTTGCGTGGATCAGGTGATCACCGTCAGCAACGACGAGCTCTGCGCCGCGATCAAGAACATCTACGACGATACCCGCTCGATCACCGAGCCTTCAGGCGCATTGGCCGTGGCAGGGATCAAACAGTATGTGGCGCAAACCGGTGCCCGGGATCAGACGCTGATCGCCATCGACTCCGGCGCCAACATCAACTTCGACAGCTTGCGCCACGTCGCCGAACGCGCGGCGGCGTTCGGCATTCCCGCATGAGTGTGATCAGGCCCGAATTATTCCGGAATGGCTGTGCCGACTTTGTCCGAGGCGGTCCAGATGCGATAGCGCACTTCGACGTCTTTCGGCGCGTAGATCACGATCGGCAATTTGCTGTTGTATTGAATCCGGAAACCGTCGCCGACAACCGGCACGAACGCGCGTTTCAGTTTGCTGCCGGGAGGGCAAGCCATCTTTGTGCTCATCGGCCCGATGACTTTCTCCAGGCGGTAAAACGGATAGCCCCAGCCTTCGAGATTTTTCTCCTCGAGCATGCCGCCCAGGCGCTGGCGGTTGCAGTCAACTTCGAGGGTTTTGCCGGCCAGTACTTCGACCTGGAAGTTTTCTTCCTGCGCCTGCTGCGGCAGATGGATCACCTGACGGGTGAAGCCCGCTTCAGCCTTGGGGTACGGCGCAGTGTCTTCAAGCTTCGCCGCGTGGGCGAAAGTGGAGAGGCCGGCAAGCATCAGGCCGGTGGTCGCGTAAACGGTGAAAGTACCCATAAAGGCCTCCGTGCGGGTGTAGGGTGATGACTGGCATTCTCACTGTCACCGGCGCCGAATGCAAACCCGCCACGGGTTGCAAATTGCGCTGCCCGATCTGATCAATCTTGCAGATTGCAACAGGCCCAATGCTGGCCACCCGCGCAAGTTGTTGATTTCTATGACGGCGAGAACCACCCGATGGAAGGCACGTTTTATGCGTTCAATAGGTGCGGCGCGCCGGGTTTGGGCGCCTACAATCCAATGGGCATTTCGCAGTACAACCGCTTGTCACACTCAAGGAATCAGCGGGGACACACCCGTGCAGAGAAGTGGTAACGGTCAACGTGAATACTTGATTGGCAATCTCACAGTAAGGAGAGCGTTAGCCATGTTTCTGTCTGCCTTGGAACTCCGCAATATCATTGAGAGCAGTTTCCTGCCGAAACGCTGCCAATGCACGCTGTCCCCGGATCTGTCGATGACCGTCAAAGTGTATGGCGATCACCAGACCGATCAGGTTGATCTGCTGGTGAGCGGCATCGATGCCAGTCACCTCAACAGCTGTCGCGAGATCAACGGTCTGATCGCCGGTTTGCGCATGGATCTGGCGCAAAACGCCACCCCTCATCACTATCTGCCGCGATCGAAAGCTATTTAGCCGACCGTTTCACCCAGTTCGACCGTCACGCGCCGGGCCTGCACAAATCCAAGGCCCAGCGCGAACTCGACCAGCACCGCGAGCAAGATCGCGGGGCCGGCATGGCCGTTCAACCATTCTGCGAAACCCAGCACCGCCAAACCGAAACAGCCGACGATAAATCCGTTGCTCATGGCATTGCGCGCAATCGACACCGGCGCATTACGCACCAGATAAAACATCACCCCCAACCCCGCAAACAGCACCGCACTGCGCCGCGCAACAAACCCGGCTGCCGGCGAATATTCGATGCTCCAGATCGCCAGCAACACCTCCGGCACCAGCCCCCAAACCAGCGCCAGCAGAAAACACAACGAACAGGTGAAGGTCGACAACGTGCGAAACGACAACTGCATGGCGAATCCTTGCGGCAGTAGGGGGAGGCCCGAGCATACCGGCCTGACCGATGCGTGCCTACCGCAGACCCGCGAATCAGACGTTTCCGTCAGTTCTGATAACTGCACGCGTCAGACAATTTCCGATAGCTGATTTCCTCAGGCTTGCCGGTGTTGTCGATGTACTTCATGTCAGCGGTGATGACCTTGCACTCCAGGGTTTGCGGCTCGGTCAGTGACACGACTTTGGCAACGTGCAGCGGCATGCCGTATCGATAGGGCACGGCTGTGGACGTGGCGGATGTGTCATTGGCCTGAGCCAACCCGGCAAACGCAGAGCAGGCGAGGGCGGTGGTGAGCAGCAGTGAGCGAATGTTCATGGTGGACTCCCGAATGCGTTGGACTCGGCACAAAACGCCGAACCTGCCGCACTGGGCGTCAGCCAATGACTGAGGGCGTGCGGTTCAGTAGAGTTTTTGACCGCGGCGTTAAGGGATGGTTAACCGGGGTGAACGCCGGCTGTCGTGTGGGGGGATTGTTTCTGGGCGAGCGCTCGGCAGATTCCTGGCATCAACTGGCCAAAACAGGCACCCGGCTCAAAAACACTTCCAAGCCTTGCTGATACATGTCCGCATCCATTACATCGCTGTGTCTTGGGATGTGATACGCCTTGCCCTTGCTATCCAGTTTGGCGCAGGCAATGCAATAGAAGTCGGGCGTGATCTTTAGCCGCACTATCTGCGCCCAAGCCAAAGTGCTTTGGGCGCCTTTGCCTTTCATATTGATTAGGGTGAAACCGTGGTCGTCGAACTCCAGACGATAGGCACCTTCTGTAGCCTTGAGGTGGGTACGGAGCTTCAATTCGATCAGACGCTGGCTCGCGTTGCGAAAAGGCATACGCGGCTTCTTCGCACGGTTGGAGGCTATACGGTTGCGCAAACGACCCAACAGCCGCCCGGAAAAAATCCACCAACATACCCCGTAAACCATTGCGAACAGCGCCATCGAGATAATTTTCTGGGGGCTGAACTCACGCGCGGGGAAATAGATCGCCAGCGCGCCGGCAACCAAACCCAGAAAAAACATAAGCGGGGCGAGCAGGCGGTCCTGCTGGCGATTTACATAGCCTGTCACTCGGGCATGCAGCTGATCGTCCTTGAGCATTTCTTGCTCAAGCAGTTTGCCGATGCGCATCTGTGTGTGGTCGGGGGTGATGGTGAATTGCAATTCCATGATGTTGAATCCAGCGTCCATTTTGATGAGGGTAAAGTTTACATGTCTGGTCGGCCCCTAAAAATGGTCTGACCGAATGGTGGGGCGATTTAATCTTCGCCTGTCCAGTACCAAATTGTGTGGTTCGAGTTTGACTCACCGAAGTCAGGCATGATTTCACGATGTGAGAAGCGCCGTCTGGAATTGGCTTGTGCCGGGGTGAACCAATAGCCAGTCTTGCTGCACGGTTGCCCCGCATCTATGCGAGCGACCTGAGAGCTATTGGTCGGCCGGCAGTTACGTGCATGTTCGACCAAATCCTTTGGATAAACCATATGGTCTATTTTGCTGTCGTCTATGCCGTATAAAAATGCAATGGCCCCTGCTTCGATAGCCCAATATCCTACATAATCTCCGTCGTCGCCTTCGATTTCGAGATGGCTGTCATGCCAGTTGGTTTGTAAGCTTTCAAACGCCGGGTACCATTCCTTGCAGTATTGAAGAAGTAAGTCGCTCGCCTCACTTCCTTGCGATGCGTAAATAGCTCTGATAAGGGGCGTGTATAAGTCGTGGTACCATTCGTCGATATCTGATCTTCCTGGAAGGTGTTTACGCAAAAGATCTTCGTATAAGGTGTCCTCGTGTGCGTATCCTGCTTGATCAATGAGACTAACGAAGCGAACAACTAAGTCTTTTCGATGAAGTAAGATACACAGACTGATGACTTGGATGCACTCTTCGTACTGCTCAGGCCAGTCGTCGATTGCTAACGGAGAAATATCAGGCTCCCCTTCATCTATGGCCAAAGCTTGTTGATATATTTCATAGAAATCAATGAGCTTTTCCAGTCTAGGGTTCAGTAGTTCTATTGGTTCACCGGCCGTGTAAGAAATTAAGAGCGCCTTGAATGCCGATTCTTTGAAATAGCCCGTCCGTAATGCTTTCTCCTGTGTAGGAATATCCGCCTGCATTGTTTCGTTATTCCAGCGTGCTTCCGTACCATCATATAAATCTATGGATTTATTGTAATAAGACTCAAATATGAATTTTTGCCGTCTATTCATGCTAAAGCTCCGCTCTCTGCAGCTACGCCGCTCATGGCACGACGATATACTTGACCTTGGATATCAATAACGTCCGCAGTTTCGATCCAGACCTCCATATAATTAGGGGCGGAAAACCCCAGTCGCCATGCCTTGTAAGGCAAAGGCCCGCCGTTGGCATGCGCCCACTCACCAAACTGAAAAGCCATAAGAACGATAAGGAATAAACGACTCATGCAAAATTAATCCGCAATGGGATATTCCCCATTTGATCACCAAGAGTCGTATGGCACACCGAATTTTTCCACATAGGCTTTGGACTCATTGGAGAGAGTGTTATATCCACCGCCAGATTTTCCTTCATAGGGCCCACGCGGGTCAATCTCAGCTTTTATTTTCGCAACTTCGATAGCTGTCATGCAGGGTCCAGATACCCAGACTTTCGCAATGCCCCCGGGGGCAAGCCTCACAACTACTGACTGGCGATACCCGGTAATCAACTTCCCATCTGCCGCACAGGTAACGTTTTCACTGTTGCGCATTAAATTTCGAGTTGATTCAGATATGTCGATTTCCATTTTGTATGTCTGAGGTTCCACCAACGATTGCCATCGTACGTAGATCTTTTTAGGCAAATCTGCGCCCGTAACGTACTTGCCACTCCCGATACCAATTTTTTTGGGCCATCCGCGAGGGTTGCCAGAATTGTTAGGAGGCGTAAGCCATGAAGCGACCCCGCTCATTGCACGCCTGTAGATCTGTCCTTGAACATCAATTACATCTGCCGTTTCTATCCAAACCTCCATGTAGTCAGGGGCGGAAAACCCAAGGTACCAAGATTTATATGGCATTGACTGACTATGTGCATTCGCAAAACCACTGAGCATAAACAACGTAACAGCGAGGCGGATAGAACTATTCATTTGGATGCACCGTTGTCGCCGCATTTTTTGTGCTGCTGTTGATAAATACCATCGATGGGAACTTTCGATTAGCGCCGGGGAGGGCGGATTTTGTTCGGGTTGATTAATCAGGCACTTGGAAAAAACAGATATAATTTGTGGCTCGAAGGTTTAGGGGTTTAGAGCGCGAAGCTGGCCGGAAATAGCCAAGTGCAAATGGGGCGGATGAAAAATACGCCCCTTGATCATCTTACTCTTCACCAGACCAGTACCAAATAGTATCACCCCATTTTGAGCCGCTGAAATTAGGCATGAGTTCGCCTTGTTGAAAGTACCGTCTTGAGTTAGCCTCTGCCGGGGTGTACCAATAACCTGTTTTTCTGCACGGTTGCCCCGCATCTATGCGAGCGACCTGAGATGCATGAGATATTGGATGATTTCGGGCGTACTCGACCAGATCACTTGGATAAACCATATGATCAATTTTGCTGTCGTCTATTCCGTATAAGAAGGCAATCGCTCCAGCCTCGATAGCCCAATAACCAACGTAGCTGCCTTCCTCTCCTTGAAGATGAGTGTCGTGCCAAGGAGCCTGTTCAAAAGCCGCGTACCATTCGCAGCAGTATTTCTCAAGAAGTCGCGCTGCGTCTTCTTTGGTTTTCGCGTATATCGCTTGCACTAGTGGGGTATATACATCGTGATACCATTGGTCAACATCACTTCTGCCTGGTAAAACTTTGCAGAGTAAATCTTCATAGAGCGTGTCGTCGCCAGCATATCCTGCTTCATCTATCAAGGTCACGAAGCGCTTTAGCAAGTCAGTGCGATGCAGGAGAATGCACAAACCAATGACTTGTACACATTCTTCATATTGGTACGGCCAATCATCTATTGCGAGGGGGGATATGGTTGGTGCATCTTCATAAAGGGCTAATTTGTTTTGTCGAATTTCGTATTTTTCCACTAACTCCTCGAGCAATGGAATAAGCAATTCTATCTCTTCTCCAGCGGTATAGCAGGCTAACACCTTATCAAGTAACAGACCTTGCAGGTGCCTTGCTCGAAGTGAGGCCTCCTGTTCTGGAGAGTCGGACTCAAATGTGTTTGTTTTGCAAAATTCAAGAACTTCGCCATATTCCTTCAGGAAGATTCTGTATTGATTTTCAGTGTAGAATTTTTGTCTTTTATTAAAGTGACTCAAACCTCAATCCTCAGGGGGGCTGATGTTGTTAACTTTTCTAACATAGAGTGTACGATTGTGATCTTACTCATCACCAGACCAGTACCAAATAGTATCACCCCATTTTGAACCGCTGAAATTTGGCATAAGTTCACCTTGTTGGAAGCGACGTCGTGAGTTGGCTTCGGCTGGGGTAAACCAATAGCCGGTTTTGCTGCACGGCTGTCCCGCATCCACGCGAGCAACCTGAGATCCATCAGTCGGTCGATGATTTCGGGCATATTCGACCAAGTCTTTTGGATAGACCATATGGTCTATTTTGCTGTCGTCTATGCCGTATAAAAATGCAATGGCCCCTGCCTCGAATGCCCAATATCCTACGTAGTTACCTTCCTCTCCTTGAAGGTGAGTGTCGTGCCAAGAGGCTTGTCTAAAAGCTGAGTACCATTGATTGCAGTATATCTTAAGAAAATTTGAGGCATCTTCTTTTGTTCCTGCATATATCGCTTGAACAAGAGGAGAGTAAACATCGTGGTACCATTGATCTATATCACTTCTGCCTGGTAAGACTTTGCAGAGCAAGTCCTCGTACAGCGTGTCATAACCTGCATAACCTGCATAACCTGCATAACCTGCATTATCAATGAGCCTGACAAAGCGTTTAAGGAGATCTATGCGATGCAAAAGGATGCAGAGGCCTATAACTTGTACGCATTCTTCATATTCGTGTGGCCAGTCGTCAATCGCTAGTGGCGAGATGTCTGAAGCTTGTTCAGATTCTGCTAGCGCTGCTTGACTGACTTCATATTTTTGAATTAGATCCTCCAGCAAGTGGGTAAGAGACGATATGTCTTCGCCCGCTGTATAGGTCGCAGTTAGTTTTCGAAGTGCGAGGCGCTGAATAAAACTTGAACGAAGAGTCGCTTCGCCTTTGGGGGAGTCGGATTTGAATTTGGTGGTTTTTAAAAGCTTGCCTGCTTCGTCATGCTCTCTTAAGAAGTTTTTATAATGAGCTTCGCTGAAGAATTTTTGTCTTTTAATCATGTCTTTATGCCTCAAGTTTAAGTGAGTCTAGCTTGAGGTCGGGGCGAGCACTGACCAGTTCAATGTCGAAACGGAAGGGCTGGTTGAGGGCTTCGCGACCGGTGAAGCTGAGCACTTGCAGGTCGGCGGAGGCGCCTTCGAGCGTGAGGGTGATGTGGGTTGCGTTGGCGTCCAGCATGCCTTGAATTCCGTCCATTGAATAAGCAGAGGAGGATGCTGCAGGATGAAGCTGCAAGCACAATCTCCCCTGACTGTTCAAATGCTATGCGGTCCGAAGTTGAGCACTGCTCGCTTGGGGAATCATAGCAAGCTGTACCTCGATATTGTTCTCCTTCTTCGCCAACCACCGTTCTACGTTCAGGTCATGTTCCGGTGCTTGAGTTGCAGAGCCGTAGATGTCCTCTGGGGCAATTGTGATACGGCGCAGCCTATTGAGGCGCTGGCAGGACATGTCTACTAGGCCGATTTCTGCCGTCAGTATTCTCGTTTGTTGCGTCAGCTCTCTCCGATCAGAGAGGAGAGAATTCAATTCTGCCGTTTTGGCTTCCAAGCGTGCCCGCATTTCCGCCAGTTCGTAGGAGACCTGATCGTATTCGGTTTTCGTCACCACAGTGCCCCCTTTCTTTTGAGTTTGCTGCCAGCGGCGAAGTGTTGCCCATGCGTTCGGGATGTAGGCCGATGCCATGTAATGGTGAGGCATTTGGAACAATTGTTGGATGAAGGGCGCGCGGACTGGCATGTCACCTAGCTTTTGCAACTGTTTAGTACATGCTGCACCTTCGATGGATTCGCACCCGGGATTCCACAGAATAGAAGATTGCTCACGGCCTTTAAAATGCACTGGCATGAAATGGTGCAGTTCGCCTTGATGCTCGTAGGATGAACCTCCGATCTGCGATATACCGACACCAAAAATCATTGCACCGAAGGGGCCGGAAATGAAACTAATGATAACGCCAGGCACCCATATACTTTTCCGGGTGTTCATCCAGAGGGCCGGAACACTTGGGATTGGGTCGTTGTCGTTGACCATGCGGTGGTGGGCCAGTTCGGATGCGCCTTTGACAAAGTCAGCATTACCGGCTCTTGGCGAGCCGTAGGTGTAAAGCAGGATGTCGTATTTTTTCGAGCCTTGTCGCAGCGCTTCGGCGAGCAAAGTTGCAATGGCTCCGCCGAGGCTATGGCCGCAGATGATGATTTTTTGGTCTGCGTGGAATCTATCGAGATACGTTTGGACAAACGTGGCCATCGCTTCATATGCTTGATAGAAACCTTGGTGAGCCTTGCCTACGCCGACCTTCACCGGAATCTGCTCTGCATCTGTATCTCGTACGAAGTCAACGAGTTCCAGTGTGCCGCGAATGGAAATTAGAATAACTTCATCATGGTGTGTAATGAATGCCTGAGTGTTTGTTCCATCGTCTTCTTTACTGTCATCGAAGAAATGTAGTTTAGCTGGGTGCTCTTGTTTTAGTCCGAGCGTTGGTTTGTTTTGCTCATATAAATTTGGATCAAACGGCAAAATCTCAAACCGCTTCGAGTAAGGCACGTCTTCATAAAGTGGGTAGTATGCAGAAGGTTGGGTGGCGTTGATCTTCCACGATTCTTTGTAGCACGCCATGCCTTCACCAAACATATTCCCTACGCTTGGGTCGAGAGGAAAGCTTACGGTGTCGGTTGGCTGTTCAGCAGGTGATTGACCAAAATCGCAATAACTTAACGCCGCGAACAACGAAAGTTGATACAGGTTCAGAGCGCTAAATTTGTTATCCTTAGATAGCATAGGGCGAAATGCGCGCAGTGGCCGCACCTCAAGGACGGTGTGTTTATTCGGTAAAAGCGCAACCCCCCTCAATTCAGACTCTTCTGGTCCAAATCCAAGATCACCCATGATCTTGAGCAAGCTAAAATTGGGAGGATACTTTCTCGGAGAATAGCGCGGTAGATGTGCAGAGTTTTTGACCAGGTCTCTAACTTCAACATGGAAAAATTGACCTGCCTTTTCTTTCGCAGGGTTATTTTCAACCCTTGTCCCATCCTTTTTCGCAAAGCGAGTGTTCTCTGCTTTTACCTGTAGTTCAGTGATGGCAAGAGGGTAGCTTTCCCGATTGGCAAGAGCGTTGTAATACTGTTCTGCTCCTTTATAAGGGGTATCCACCGTCAAAACTATGGGGCCTTGATAATGGTTCACAACTTTGGCTGAACCATCAGCGTCCAATACCCCAGAGTATTTCTGGTGCGCGCTATCCTGTAGTACGTAAGCAAGGCCTGCATAAGGCTTGCCGTCCCCGGTCTCGTCTACTAGTTGAAAGCTAACCCAGTCGCCCCGCAATGGGCATGCTTCGGATTTACCACTCAACAGAGGATCGCAAGGCACCTTCTGCTCCATAAAAAATCTCCTTATTCAGTACAGTTCGGGTATACGGAGCAATCTCGACCGTCCGGCATTTTGAATGGTTTGAATTTAGTGGTATTTCCACGGCAGAAAGCGTAAGCGTCCTCTAAGCTGTCGCCCATGCAACGTTTCCAACCCTCCGGAAATTTAATCCATGTATCACGCATATACGGACGCTCTTCCGCCGCTACCGAAAACTGGACGTTCAATGTCTTACCCGCCAAATGAGAACGCTGCAGCGGCCCATTTGCAACTGCGCCACTCTCTTGCTCCGGAGTAGCTATAGGCGCGCATTTCAAAATCTTGACAATATAACGATCCGGTCCAGCCGTGCGAAACAACCATTCACACTGCCTTTTTAGCTGCAGCGGCGTAGGCGAGTTAGGGTTGTCCGCAACGTTCTGTTGGAAAGCGATGCCTGTGTAATCGCGTCCCACGTTATCGTGTGCAGGACCATATTTGGCATCAACTTCATAATCAAAACTATCCAACACAAGTGGGCATCCTCCCTCGACACTGGTCAAAGGGACCTGAAACTGAGCGGTCTGTGGCTTTTCGCTGTGCGCTTGCTTGAAGAACTTGAAGCCCGGATGCGCACGGCCTTTCTTTACCGGGACAGTGCAAGTTTCACCAGGGCGAGGCACATACTGAGCCTCTCCCCGAATCTGAAACCCAGGCGGAAGCTCAGTAACCAAAGTAAAACTGTCCTGTTGAGCAACAGAACATGCGGTAACTCCAATCGTGCCCAACCCGATCATCAAGCTGCGAGCAAGTCCATTGAAAGCTTTGCGGTAACGCATTTGGTTGTCCTTTGTTTTGCGGGTTGTTGCTTCGAGCGAACGACGCTCAAGAAGCCCTGCTTTAACTGCGCCCGAGGTTGTCGGATATCACCGCAAAAACTCGCTCACAGCGCCCGAAATGTTGCTCCGGTGTTTCTCCGGGCAGCGGTTGCCACGCCACATCCTCTGCGCACTTGGGATCGAGGCGCAGGGTCAGCATGAACTCGCGTTGCTCCGGTGTGTTCCATTGCCAGGATTCGAGCAGATCGATCTGCTCTTCCAGCCATTCGAGGATGTTGCGGGTTTGCGAAAGTTCTGCGGCAGTTTCTGCGTGATTTACCAGCAACCAGCGTTTCAAGTTTGCCTGCAGGATTTCCCGCGAACGCTCCGGCGGTGTCGGGACTTGTAGCCAAGGCGCAGGATTCGGCACCGTATACATCCCCGGCTTGGTGTTGTTTACGCTTTTCCACTGATCCTCGTCCCAATACATCACGCTGCTGAGCGGCCCGAGCAATAGAGGCCAATCGGTCTCTTTCAGAATGCCCAGGCAGCGCGCGAGAACGCGGTTGTCCTGGAAGCGAAACAGCGAGCGGTCGCCGTCTTCGTCGATCACCATACGCGCGATCCAGTGTTGGGTCAGGCTGTCGAGGTCAGCCTTGTCCATGCTGCCGATCCAGCCCCAGTTGCGTTGCGGGTCGTCCAGTAATTTGCGGAAAGCTTCGTCACCCGGGTTGTGCAGTTCGGTCAGCCAGGGGCTGATGGACGCGAACTGCGCGAATTCGGTGCGGCGATAGAGCTGTACCGAGCGCTTCATCACGCCAGCGCTGTACAGCGAAGTGACCGGGTTAGGCTCGGCGAGGCTGTCGAGGGCGAGGATCAGCACACGGTTCAGGCGTGCCTGTTCGCCCAGCCAGTTGTTGAGGGCGTCGCTCATGCTGTGGCTCCCAGATCACATTTACCTTCGCGGCACGCTTCACAGATCGGGCAGCGAATGTCGCCTGCTTTACGGGCTGCTTTGGCCAAAGCCATCTGCACGGCAGCCGGGACGAGCAGAGCGCCGGCCTTGTCTTTGGCGGCCGCCCACGGGATGACCGGGGCGAGGATGCCGATCCCGGTGCCAGCGCCCGGCGCACCACCGGTGTTCACTTTCACCTCAGCCCCGCTGATGGTCACGCCACCCGCATCAACCTTCACGAAACTCCCGCCAGCCTTGGCCGTCAGTTCCATCCCGCCTTCGACGACGACTTTCTCGCCAGCGTGGTAGTGGATTTCCGTCCCGGCCTCGACGAACTGCCCGGTGCCCACCTTCACATGCTGAGTCACGCCAACCGTCAGGTGATCATCCGCGCGCATTTCGCTCTTGCGATCGAGATAGGTGATGCGGTGTTCTTCGACTTTGAATTCGCTGAGAACATTGGCCTCGACCGTGTCGTGTCGCTCGTTGCCGACGCGGATTTTCTGGTCGTGCTCGATGTTTTCGTCCCAGTCGCGTTGGGCGTGGATGTAGATTTGCTCGACGCCTTTTTTGTCTTCGATGCGGAATTCGTTGTAGCCCTTGCCACCCGGGGAGCTGAGGGTTTTGAAGGTGCTGCGGGTTTTGTTCGCCGGCAGGTCGTAGGGGACGACGTTTTCCTTGTGGTACAGGCAACCGGTGACCAGCGGCTGGTCGGGGTCGCCTTCGAGGAAGGTGACGAGGACTTCCATGCCGACGCGCGGGATGGCGATGCCGCCGTAGGCGCTGCCGGCCCAGCCGCTGGCGACGCGCATCCAGCAGGTGGTCTGGTCGTTGGACTGGCCGTCGCGATCCCAGAAGAACTGGACCTTGATGCGGCCGTACTGGTCGCAGTGGATTTCTTCGCCGGGCGGGCCGGTGACGACGGCTGTCTGGCTGCCGAGGACTTTGGGTTTCGGGTGTTCGAGGGCCGGGCGGAAGTGCGCGTCCCACGGCGTGGCGAGGAAGCTGTTGCGGTAGCCCTGATGGAAATCGCTTTTATTGTCGGTGACGTCGCTGGTGACGTTTTCACCAAGCACTTGCGGCTGTTTACCTTCGTGGACGATTTCCAGCAACAGCCACATATCGTTCCACTCGGCGCGCGGATGCTCGGCGAGGGTCAGGAAGTGGCCGCTGGTAAGGGTCGGCTCGTCGCCTTTGCCTTCGGCCAGTTTGTAGTCGCTGCGATGACGTTCCAGGGCGCGGGTCGAGAGGAATTTGCCGCGCTCGCGGGTGGTGAAACGACCGGGGTAGTCGTAGTCTTCAAGATCCGGGGCGAACTCGGATTTGGCTGCGCCTTCGGGCAGGATCTTCGGTTTCTCGAAGTCGTAATCACGGCGGCTGACGCGGGTGGTGCGGGTTTCCAGGCGCAGGTTGAAGCGCTTGATCACCGGTTTGTCGGCGGTCATGCCGGAGTCTTGCTGATAGTTGACCGCTTTCAGCTTGCGGAACACTGTCTGGTCATCGCCGAACACCAGTTTGTGTCCGCTGCTGCTGTGCTGGAAGTGGAAGTGAATGCCTTCTTCTTCACACAGACGCTGGATGAAATGCAGGTCGGATTCGTCGTACTGCACGCAGTACTCACGTTGCGGGTATTCGGCGCTGAGCTGAAAACTGTAGGCATCGGCCAGAATCCCGCGATCTTCCAGAACCTTGGCAATGATCTTCGGCACGGTTAACTGCTGGAAAATCTGCTGGTCATGGTTGTGACGCAGGTAGGCGAGTTGCGGCACCAGACTGATGCTGTAGCGGGTCAGGGTCTTGCCGGAATCACCTTGCTCGATGCGGTACACCAGACCATGAATCTTGCCCTCACCAGTGGCGCCGAATGTCAGGCAGCCAGGTTTGTGCAGGAGTTCTTCGAGCTTGAGGTCGGGGCGTGCGCTGACCAGTTCAATGTCGAAACGGAAGGGCTGGTTGAGGGCTTCGCGACCGGTGAAGCTGAGCACTTGCAGGTCGGCGGAGGCGCCTTCGAGCGTGAGGGTGATGTGGGTTGCGTTGGCGTCCAGCATGCCTTGAATTCCGTCCATTGAATAAGCAGGGTGTCGATGTTGCAGGAATAGCCGATCTCGTACAACCCGAAAATGCCGTAGGCAATACCCGCCGGGGCTATAGGGAAATCCCTTAGGACTGACGTTTCGCACAATGAATTCGGGCGTTCGCCTACAAACCAGCAACGCTGATGCACTGTCTCAGGCCCTTCGAATAGCGAAGAACAATCAGTCAGTTTCAGACTAAAGTCGCCTGTAGCACGTCAAAGCCATCTGCCATCATCGCTTTTCACCCCCGCGTTTCACTTCCTCCCGGCGTATGTCGATCCGGAACGGAAGCTTTTTTTTGGCGGTCTGCGCGTGGCGCAATCGCTGTTCTGTTGGAGTTTTTCATGCGTCCCCCATTTGCCCTCATCACCCCGCGTCCGTCATTGGGCTTCGGAGCCTTGCTGCTGTGCGCCGGTTTTACCGCGCAGGCACAGACCAGCGGATTTATTGAAGACACCACGGCGAAAATCGAATCGCGCACGGTGTATTTCAACCGCGATTTCCGTGACGGGCACACGTCGAATGATCAGGGCGCGTCCAAGCGTGAAGAGTCGGCTCAGGGCTTCATCTTCAATCTGCAATCGGGTTACACCGAAGGCACGGTCGGTTTCGGCATCGATGCGCTGGGCATGCTCGGTTTCAAACTCGACTCCAGCGCCGACAGCAGCAACAGCGGGCTGCTGCCGTCCAGCGGCGATAACCCGCGCGGCTCGAAGGATCAATACGCCAAGCTCGGCTTGACCGCCAAGGTGAAAGTCTCGGATACAGTGCTGAAGTACGGCGCATTGTTGCCGGATCTGCCGCTGCTCAAATACAACGACGGCCGTTTGCTGCCAACCATGTTCAATGGCGCAATGCTGACGTCGAAGGACGTGAAGGATTTGACCTTCATGGCTGCGCGCCTGGACAAGTACACCGCGCGCGATTCCACCGATTCGCAAGACCTGCGCGTGCACTGCAAGAACAAGCGCTATGCCTGTAACACCACCGCCGATCATTTCGACATGTACGGCTTCGACTACAAGATCAACGACCGCCTGACCGGCCAGTATCACTACGCCGAACTGGAAGACATCTACCGTCAGCACTTCGTTGGTCTGCTGGCCAACCAGCCGCTGGGCAACGGCGTGTTGAAAGCCGATGTGCGCTTGCTCAAGAGCGCTGACAGCGGCGCGGCGCGAGCGGGTTCGATTGATAACCGCGCGTTGAGCAGCCTGTTGTCTTACGCAGTCAGCGGTCATACCTTCAGCGCCGGTTGGCAGCGCATGAACGGTGACAACTCGATGCCATATCTGGATGGCAGCAATCCGTACCTGGTCAACTATGTGCAGGTGAATGACTTCGCCGCCGCGCAGGAACGATCGTGGCAGTTGCGTTATGACTATGACTTCAAGGCAATCGGCATTAACGGATTAAGCTTTCTGACGCGTTATGTGAATGGTGATCACATCAAGGTGCCGGGCAGTGATCAGGAAGGTAAAGAGTGGGAACGCGACAGCGAATTGAAGTACGTGGTGCAGAGCGGCACGTTCAAGGGTGTGAGTCTGCGTTTGCGTAACGCGACGTACCGGACCAACTACGAGAAGTTTGCCCGGGATGTGGATGAGACCCGGCTGATTGTGAGTTACAACTTCTCAGTCCTGTAATTTGTAGTGTCTGGGGGACCGCCATCGCGGGCAAGCCCGCTCCCACAGTGACCGCGTCGTGCACACCCTTTGTGAACACCACTGAACCTGTGGGAGCGGGCTTGCCCGCGATGGCGGTCGTTCAGGCGCCGCCTGCTACAACCAATGCCAGAACCGGCTCCAGAACCCGCGATTCAGGTCGTTCTTGCACCCGGCATATTGGCGGGCATAAACGTCCGAGCGGTTTTGGACTTTGCGGGCGGTCGGCATCAACCAAGCCTTGGCGGCGTAGGTTTTCTGACGATAGCCGCCCCAGCCTTCGTGGTAGTTCAGGTATTGGTTGTAGGCATCGTACTTGTACACGCCGTTGATCGACGTGGTCTTGTCCATGTACCAGCCGACGAAGTCGATGGCGTCGTCGAAGTCTTCGCGATCAGCGCCGCTGCGTCCGGTGCTTTTCTGGTAGTCGGCCCACACTTCATCCTTGGCCTGCGCATAACCCGAGGCAGTCGAGACGCGGCCCCACGGGATCACCCACAACAGGTATTTACGCGGCGTCTTGGCGTCGTAGCGGTAGCCTGACTCTTGATACATGATCGCGAACGGCACTTGAATCGGCACACCCCAGCGCTTTTGCGTGACTTGCGCGGCGTCGTACCAATCGCCTTTTTCGCGGAAGATTTCGCAAATGTCTTCAGGCGAACGCGGCGGCGAGGTGCCGCATCCGCTCAGCACTGCCGCCAATGTTAAAAGTCCAACCATCCGCCCTGAATTCAAAAGCTGTCATCCCGTCATGCGCGTAAAAAAGGCGGCAGTTTACTCGCTCAGGTCAACTGGTGGCGATAAGGCAAATCCGGGCCGGTCTTGCTGCAGGTCAGCGCGGCGGCTTGCACGGCGAATTTGAGCATCGCGTCGATCTGTTCTCGACCCAGCCCTTGCACGCCCTCGACTGAATCCAACCCTTGCTCGGTCAGCCACGTAATCAACGCGGCCTGGAAGGTATCACCCGCGCCGACCGTATCGGCAATCTGTACCGAGCAGGCTGGCACCGACCATGAGCCATGGGCTCGACTGAACACTGTTGCGCCGTCGCCACCTCGGGTCAGAAACACCACTTGGCAACGGTGTTCGAGCCAGCCTTCGATCACGCGTTGCGGATCCTGCTCCGGGTAGAGCAGGCTCAAGTCCTCGTCGCTGACTTTGATCAGATCCGCCAGTTGCACCAGCGTGGCAATGCGTTCGCGCCACAGATCGATATTTGGCTCTGGGTTAAGGCGCACGTTCGGATCAAGGCTGATCAGGCGTTTGCCGCTTTCACGCTGAACCAAAGCGAGCAGGGCATCGGCAACCGGTTGCACCACCAGCGAAAACGAACCGATGTGCAGACCGCGCACTTCGGCGCCGAGCGCCGGCAGATACGCCACGCTCAATTGACGATCAGCGCAGCCTTCGCCACGGAAACTGTAATGCGGCGAGCCATTGGCTCCGACTGCAACCATCGCCAGCGTGGTCGGCGCGGCAAAATCCACCAGATAGTCCGGGCGCACGCCTTCTTCTTGCAACACTTGCCGCAAACGCCGGCCGAGGTAATCGGTGGACAGCCCGGCGAACAGCGCCGAATCCACGCCCAAGCGGCGCAATCCCACCGCGACGTTGAATGGCGAACCGCCGGCAATCGCCTTGAAATTGACTTTCGAGGCCAGACCGCTGGCATCGTCTTCGCTGAAAAAATCAAACAGTGCTTCGCCACACACCAAGTACATAGTTGTTCGCTCTTATAGGGTTGCGACATGCTGTTGATAGCGTTCATAGACCTGCTGAAACGCCGCGACGTGCGCGGCAATCGGCAGGGTTTCACTGCTCAAATCAAGTTTCACGCAGCGCTGGCACAGGTCTGCCAACGTATGTTCGTGACCGTTCGACCATGACGTGCACCACGCCGCCTGAATCGCCGCACCGAGGGCCGCGGCTTCGCTTTGTTCGGTGCAGATGACCGGGGTGTTCATGATGTCGGCGACGATCTGCCGCCACACTGCGCTTTTCGAGCCGCCGCCGATTAAACAAATGCTGCGGCTTTGTAAACCATTCTGGCGCAACAGATCCAGTCCATAACGCAAGCCGAAGGTTGTGCCTTCGACCACGGCCCGGCACAGATTGGCCTGGGTCAGATTGCTGGTGGTCAGGCCGTGCAGGCTGCCGCTGGCGTGGGGCAGGGCGGGGACGCGTTCGCCGT
Organism: Pseudomonas sp. TWP3-1; assembly: GCF_049896625.1. Taxonomy (NCBI): domain Bacteria; kingdom Pseudomonadati; phylum Pseudomonadota; class Gammaproteobacteria; order Pseudomonadales; family Pseudomonadaceae; genus Pseudomonas; species Pseudomonas sp. TWP3-1. Next base: position 147,686 of record NZ_JAFCUQ010000001.1, on the reverse strand, counting down.
TGAAGAACGGCAGCATGCTCACGCCTTCGGCGCCGATGGGAGCCTGCTCTACGAGTTGGTTGAATTGATCGAGATCGAGGTCGAACAGCTCGCGAATCGCCCCGGTGGCGTTGGTCAGGTTCATGGTGCAGATCAGCGGCAGCCAGCCCCCGCTGGAGGAGCAGAAGGTCGCGACCGACGCTTCCGGACTGACCTTGGGCAGGTCGGAGTAGGCGTACACGGTGCCGGACGAACCGAGGCTCATGGTGATCGCGCCCGGCTGGATATTGCCGGTGCCGATGGCGCCCATCATGTTGTCGCCGCCGCCGCTGGAGACCAGTGCGCCGGGGTTGATCCCCAGATGCTCGGCAATCGCCGGCAGGATGGTGCCGACGGGTTGGTGAGCGTCGATCAGTTCCGGCAACGCTGATTGCAGGCGTCCGGTGGGGTCGATGTCGCGCAGCAGTTGCAAGTCCCACTGACGAGTGCGCACGTTGAAATAACCGGTGCCGGAAGCATCGCCGCATTCGCTGCAACTGCGGCCGGTGAGCCAGAAATTCAGGTAGTCGTGGGGCAGCAGGATGCGAGCGATGCGCGAGAAAATCGCCGGATGTTGCTCTTTGGTCCAGAGCAGTTTGGACACGGTGTAGCCCGGCGCGATGACCACGCCGAGGCGTTCCAGCGAACCGGTTTCGCCGCCCAGATGTGCCAGCAAGCGCTGGTTTTCAGCGCTGGTTTCGGTGTCGCACCAGAGCTTGGCCGGGCGCAGAACCTGGCCTTGGTCGTCGAGCAATACCAGACCGTGTTGCTGGCCGGAGACGCCGATACCGAGGATTGCCTGGCCGTCCACATTCGCGTCGAGCAGCGCTTGACGAGTGGCGAGGGCGAGCGCTTGCAGCCATTGAGCGGTGTCCTGTTCGCGCCGGCCGTTGGCGGCGCTGATCAGCGTGTGCGGCCCGCCACCCTGGCCGAGGACTTCGCCGCTGGAGGCGTCGAGGATGACGGCTTTGGTGCCTTGGGTGCCGCAGTCGATGCCGAGGAAGAGTTGTTGGATGGTCATGGTGTGAGCCTGTGGAATTTGCGGTGAAGATCAATAACGTTACCCCCTCACCCCAACCCTCTCCCCCAAGGGGGCGAGGGGGAAAGGGGGCAGATTTTTGTGCTGTTCAGAATCCGCGTTCGCCTGCGTATTTTCAGGTCGATGTACCTCGAACAAACACCTCGGTAGGCTCCCTCTCCCTCCGGGAGAGGGCTGGGGTGAGGGGGGCTTCAGGCCAAAACGCGTTCCAAGGTCCGCGAAACCCCCACCGCGCGCAAACTCTCCAGACACCACTCAAACGCCGCCAAAAACTCCGCCGACTGCGCTATCTCCGCACCAAAAATCTCCTCAACCCCTAGCAACCGCTGGCTGATCAACGCATCCTCCGCCACCAACGCCTGACAAAACGCAGCTCTAGGATCAGGAATCGAATAAACATCACCGTTCTCATCCACCCCCTTCAAATACAGCGCCCAAGCCGCCACCACCAACGCCGCCCGTTTAGTCTCCCGCCCATCATCAATCAACCGATTGATCGTCGGAACAGTGAACTTGGGAAACTTCGACGAACCATCCGAACAAACCCGCTCCAACTGATCAGCAATCGCCTGATTGGAAAAGCGCGCCACCAGCGTGTCCTTGTAATCGGACAAATCGATCCCCGGCACCGGCGCCAGTTGCGGGGTGACATCCAGATCCATGTAGACGCGCATGTAGCGCACAAACAACGGGTCATTCATGGTCTCGTGAACGAAGCGGTAGCCTTTCAAAAAGCCCAGATAAGTCAGGGCCAGATGACTGCCGTTGAGCAGTTTGATCTTCATCTCTTCATACGGCGAAACATCGTCGGTGAACTGCACGCCGACCTTCTCCCACGCCGGACGGCCGTTGACGAATTTGTCTTCCAGCACCCATTGCACGAACGGTTCGCAAACCACCGGCCAGGCATCATCCACCGCGTGTTTGTCTGCCAGTTGCAGGCGATGCGCAGTGCTGGTCATTGGTGTGATGCGATCGACCATCGCGTTAGGGAAACTCACGTTGGTCTCGATCCAGTCACGCAGTTCGCTATCGCGCAACGCAGCAAATGCCAGCAGCGCTTTACGGGTGACGGCGCCATTGTGCGGCAGGTTATCGCAGGACATCAGCGTGAACGCCGGAGTGCCGGCGGCGCGGCGTTTGGCCAAGGCTGCGCAGAGGAAGCCGAACACGGTTTTCGGCTGATCCGGATGTGCCAGATCGTGTTGAATCTGCGGCAGATGCGCCATGAATTCGCCGTTGCTGTCGTCGATGCAATAACCGCCCTCGGTGATGGTCAGCGAGACAATACGAATCTGCGGATCGGCGAGTTTGTCGATCAATGCCTGAGCGCCATCCTCGGCCAAGAGCATGTCGCGGATGGCACCGATGACGCGGACTTCGGTGTCGTCGCTGTCACCGAGTTCGAACAGGGTGAACAGGTAATCCTGCTCTTTCAAATCGTCACGGGCGCGGCGGTCATCCGCGCGCAGGCCGATGCCGCAGATCGCCCAGTCCAGTGCTTCGCCGGTGTTCATCAGCGCGTCGGTGTAGTACGCCTGATGCGCGCGGTGAAAGCCGCCGACGCCGATGTGCGCGATGCCTTGGCGGGTGTCGCTAAGGCTGTACGCCGGCAGTTGCACTTCGGCGGCGAGGCGATTGAGGTTGGAGATGTTGAGTTTCATCAGTCAGTCCCGAAATCAGGCGGCTGCGCGCAGCGGGCGGGTCAGCGCCACGCCGTCGGCATCAAATAAATGGCAGTGGCTGGCGTCGAGATGCAGGCTCAATTGCTCGCCATAACGGCTCGCCAAGTCTCCGCGCACACGCATGGTCAGGGCTTCGCCGGCATTGGTTTTGACGTGGCAGAAGGTGTCGCTGCCCAGACGTTCGCTGACGTCGGCAGTGACTTGCAAGGTGCAATCGCCGGTTTGCGCGAGCTCCAGATGTTCCGGGCGAATGCCTAGGGTCACGGCACCGCCGACGCTCAGGTTCGCCGAGCTGAAGGGCAGGCTGATGCGCGTGCCGGCGTCCAGCGCGACTTCGCAACTCTGGCTATCGACCCGCGCGATTTTGCCTTTGAGGAAACCCATTTTCGGCGTGCCGAGAAAACCGGCTACGAACAGGTTCGCCGGGTTGTGATACAGATCCAGCGGCGAGCCGACCTGCTCGATCTTGCCGCCATTCAGTACCACGACCTTGTCGGCCATGGTCATCGCTTCCACTTGATCGTGGGTCACGTAGATCATCGTCGCTTGCAGGTCTTTGTGCAGACGCAGCAGTTCCAGACGCATTTGCACACGTAGCGCGGCGTCGAGGTTGGACAGCGGTTCGTCGAACAGGAAGATTTTCGGGTTGCGCACAATCGCCCGGCCGATCGCTACACGCTGGCGCTGGCCACCGGACAGTTGTTTTGGCTTGCGTTCGAGCATCGGCCCAAGTTCGAGAATGCGTGCCGCTTCGCCGACTTTTTTCTCGACTTCAGCTTTCGGCACACCGGCCAGATCGAGAGCAAACGACATGTTCTTTTTCACGGTCATGTGCGGGTACAAGGCGTAGGTCTGGAACACCATCGCCAGGTCGCGTTTGGCCGGGCTGACTTCGGTGATGTCGCGGCCGTCGAGTTCGATGGTGCCGCCGCTGACTTCTTCAAGGCCGGCGATCAAACGCAGCAGGGTGGATTTGCCGCAGCCGGACGGGCCGACGAATACCACGAATTCCTTGTCGTTCACCTCAAGGTCAATGCCCTTGATGATGGAAAAGCCTTCGAAGCCTTTTTGCAGATTCTTGATTTTCAGGTTGGCCATGATGGCGCTCCTTTATGCTTGTTCTGAGAGGGCTATTTCACGGCGCCGAACGACAGGCCGCGCACCAGTTGTTTCTGACTGAACCAGCCAAAGATCAGGATCGGCGCACAGGCCAGGGTCGAGACCGCCGATAACTTGGCCCAGAACAACCCTTCGGGACTTGAGTAGGACGCGATCAACGCAGTCAGCGGTGCGGCTTTGGATGAGGTCAGGTTCAGCGACCAGAACGCCTCGTTCCAACACAGAATCAGCGACAGCAGCACCGTGGAGGCCAATCCGCCCTTGGCAATCGGCAGCAGCACGCGAACCATTTCCTGCCACAGCGTGGCGCCGTCGAGGCGGGCGGCTTCGAGGATGTCTCTGGGGATGTCTTTGAAGTAGGTGTAAATCATCCAGACCACAATCGGCAGGTTGATCAGCGTGTAGATCACGATCAGCGCGATGCGCGTATCCAGCAGGCCGAAACTCTTGGCCAGCAGGTAGATCGGCATCAGCACACCCACCGGTGGCAGCATTTTGGTCGAGAGCATCCACAGCAGCGTGCCTTTGGTGCGTTGGGTTTCGTAGAACGCCATCGAGTAGGCTGCCGGCACCGCAATCAGCAGGCACAACGCGGTGGCACTGAAGGAAATCACCACCGAGTTCCAAGCGAAGCTGAAGTAATCGCTGCGCTCGTTGATGTGCAGGTAGTTCTCCAGTGTCGGTGTGAAGATGAACTGCGGCGGCGTTGCGAAGGCGTCGATTTCGGTCTTGAAACTGGTCAGCACCATCCAGAAGATCGGGAAGAAAATGATGATCGCGATGGCCCAGGCCAACGTGCCGAGCAGCAGGCTTTGCAGACGACGGGATTGTTGAAGAGTCATGGCAGGCCTCAGGCTTTGTCGGTCAGGTTTTTGCCGATCATCCGCACCAGAATGATCGCGGCGATGTTGGCGATGACCACGGCGATCAAGCCGCCAGCAGACGCCATGCCGACGTCGAACTGCACCAGCGCCTGGTTGTAGATCAGGTAGGCGAGGTTGGTCGAGGCATAGCCGGGGCCACCGTTGGTGGTGGTGAAAATCTCGGCAAACACCGACAGCAGGAAGATCGTTTCGATCATCACCACCACGGCAATCGGCCGCGCCAGATGCGGCAGGGTGAGGTGCCAGAAAATCGCAATCGGACCTGCGCCATCCAGGCGTGCAGCTTCTTTCTGTTCCTGATCCAGGGACTGCATCGCCGTCATCAGAATCAGGATTGCGAACGGCAGCCATTGCCACGACACAATGATGATGATCGACAGCAGCGGGTAGTGCGCCAGCCAGTCCACCGGTTGCGCGCCGAACAGCTTCCAGAGGTAGGCGAGGATCCCGGACACCGGATGGAAAATCAGGTTCTTCCAGATCAGCGCGCCGACCGTGGGCATGATGAAGAACGGCGAAATCAGCATCACCCGCACGATGCCGCGACCGAGGAATTCACTGGCCTCCAACAATGCACTGATCAGCACGCCCAACACCACGCTGATCAGCAACACACTGCCTACCAGCAGCAACGTGTTGGACGCTCCCGGCAGAAACCCGGAATCAGTCAGGAAGTAGCTGAAGTTATCCAGCCCGACGAATTCGTTTTCACCGGGGTAGAGCAGGTTGTAGCGGATCATCGAAAAGTAGATGGTCATGCCCAGTGGCACGATCATCCACAGCAGCAACAGGGCCACCGAAGGGCTGACCAGAAACCAGCCGGGATTGGCCACGCGGCTTTTGCGCTGCGGCTGGGCGAGGTCGATGTGGGCTTTGGCAGTTGAAGTATTCATGGCGATCACAACCAATGATGAACAGGCAGACGAAGTTCACTGTGGGAGCTGGCTTGCCAGCGATAGCGGTCTGTCAGCCGACAGCAATGTTGAGTGTGCTGACGCCATCGCGGGCAAGCCCGCTCCCACAGGTTTAGTGGTGGTTACTTGGGGTAACCGGCGCGCTTCATCTCGCGTTCTGTGGTTTGCTGCGCCGCGGCCAGCGCCTGATCAACCGTGGTCTGACCGATCAGAGCCGCCGAGAACAGCTTGCCAACCTGCGTGCCTACCGCCTGAAATTCAGGAATGGTCACCAATTGAATGCCGATGTAGGGCACAGGTTTCAGAGTCGGCTTGCCCGGATCTGCCACCTTTAGCGATTCCAGCGTCACCTTGGCAAACGGCGCGGCGCTCATGTACGCCTCGCTGTAAGTCGAGGCACGAGTGCCCGGCGGCACGTTGGCGATGCCGTCCTTCTCGGCGACCAGTGCGCCGTACTCCTTGGAGGTAGCCCAGGCACTGAATTGTTTCGCCGCGTCTTTGGCTTTGGAACTGGTCGGAATCGCCAACGCCCACGAGTACAACCACGCCGAACCTTTCTCGGTGACCTGATGCGGGGCGAAGGTGAAGCCGACATGATCGGCAACCTTGCTCTGAGTCTTGTCGGTAACGAATGAGCCGGCAACGCTGGCATCCACCCAGATCGCGCACTTGCCACTGTTGAACAGTGCGAGGTTTTCGTTGAAGCCGTTGCTGGAAGCACCCGGCGGGCCGGATTTCTTCATGGTTTCGACGTAGAAGTTCAGCGCGTTTTTCCACTCCGGGCCGCTGAATTCAGGTTTCCACTGCTCATCGAACCAGCGCGCGCCGTAGGCATTGGCGACGGTGGTGACCAGCGCCATGTTCTCGCCCCAACCGGCCTTGCCGCGCAGGCAGATGCCGTACTGCTCTTTGTCTTTATTGGTGAGTTTTTCGGCGAAACCGGCAATCTGCTCCCAGGTTGGACGCTCGGGCATGCTCAGGCCGGCATCCTTGAACAGGTCAGTGCGGTAATAAGTGATCGAGCTTTCGGCGTAGAACGGCAGGGCGTACAGCGAACCCTTGACCGACAGGCCTTCACGCACCGACGGAAACACATCGTCGAGAGCGTAACTGGCCGGCAGGTCCTTCATCGGCTCCAGCCAACCCTTGGCGCCCCAGAGTGCGGCTTCGTACATGCCGATGGTCAACACATCGAACTGCCCGCCTTGGGTGGCAATGTCGGTGGTCAGGCGTTGGCGCAGGACGTTTTCTTCCAGCACCACCCAATTGAGCTTGATCTCCGGGTGCTCGGTCTCGAAAGTTTTCGAGAGCTTTTGCATGCGGATCATGTCGCTATTGTTGACGGTGGCGATGGTCAGGGTCTGGGCGCCAAGGCTGACGCTGCTGAGGGTCATGCAGGTGAGGGCCAGCAGAGCTTTTGCAGTGGGTTGCATCGTGCACTCCTTTTCTGAGTCCAGCAGGAATCAGAAGGACAGTTATTGTTTTTGTGTCTTCCGGGGCAGGAAGAATGTGCACTGATTACAGCCTTCAATCGCCGGCGTTACAAATCATCCCTAGCACTGGAACCGATACTTTTTTGCACTGGATTTTTAACCGCGATTCTGCTCGGTCAAGCGTTGCACGACGAGGCGCCGATAATGCGAAGGCGTCATGCCCTTGAGCTGCTGGAAGCGCCGATTGAAATTCGAGATGTTGTTGAAGCCCGACTCGAAACACACCTCGGTCACCGGTTTGTCGCCGTCGGCCAGCAGTTCGCAGGACTTGCTGATGCGCAGGCGATTGACGAACTCGATGAAATTGCGCCCCGTCGCCTGTTTGAACACGCGACTGAAGTAAGTCGGTTTCATGCCCAAATGCTCGGCGACTTCCTCCAGCGGCAGTTCCCGCGCATAGTGCGCGAAGATGTAATCCACCGCGCGGTTGGTGCGGTCGATGTTGTGCTCGTCGGCCAGTTGCGGCGTAGTGGCGCCGGACAGCAGCTGGTAATCGTCGCTGGCAGCGAGCAGCTCCATCAGGATCAGAAAATGGCCGAGGCGGGTGATGCCGCGCGAATCGGCGATGCGTTGCATCAGCGTCATGGCTTGGCGGATGGTCTGCGGCGAGCGGAACTCGATGCCGTATTGCGCACGCTCCAGCAGCGGCGCCAGAGTTTTCAATTCGGCAAATACCTGATGGCCACTCTCGAACAGCTCGTCAGTGAAGTTGACCAGCATGTCGCGCTTCTCTACCACCTCGTCTTCAGCAACCTGGCTGATCCAGTTGTGCGGCAGATTTGGCCCGGTCAAAAACAAGGTCTGGGGATAGAAATTGCCGATGTAGTCACCGATGAACACCTTGCCCGAACTGGCGACAATCAGGTGCAGTTCGTATTCCTTGTGGAAATGCCAGCGCACCAGCGGGCAGGGGAAGCCATGCTGGCGGTAGATGATGGACAAGCCGTTATGGTCATCCATCAACTCGTAGGAGGGGTCGGTCACGCGGGCAGTTCGGGTCATGGCTGGGTGCTTTTTTTGTTATCGCCAGAGGATCATGCCTCTTTGCGTATCCGTCGCGCTAGCGTGTAGAGCGTTTGATCAAGGGGTGCGCTGGCGAGCTTTGGCCAGGTTCACCGCTCGGCAAAACTCAACCACTCTGGACTCCTCAATGAAATCCACGTTGATAATGTTGCACCTCGCCGCCCAGTCACTGTGAGTCGGATCAAACCACTGATTCAGCTCGTCGTGAATATCCACCGGGCCGCCCAGCGCGGAGTAACAGGTGGCGGAAAGCGACCAAGGTGCCCAGCTGCCAGGTGGTGTCTGCAGAACTTTGTCGATAAAGAATTTCAATTCATCGGCGCTGACCAATGCTTTGCCAATCCATTTATGGTTGATGTAATCGAGAAATACATTGCTATCAAGTTCCCAATGCGATCTTGCGGCAACAAACACTCGCTGCTCAGCGCTGACTTGTTTGAGCTGATGCAGACTGAGGTGCATGTTTCTGCTTGGGATAAGCCGGCGCCCGAGCAAGTGAGTAATCATTTTGTTGAAGTAATCGTAATCAAAGTCCGCGCCGTCAAGGCTGTGAAAGTCCAGAAGGATAAATTCATCGGGATTTTTCTGAAGGAAATTATTTACGTCGTCAATGATGTGGCCCAATGTCCTGGAGTTTGGATATTTATCGTGACAGGCTCGAAACCGAGCCAATCCTTCAGCCTTCGGTTCATACACCAATCGGAGGTCCAGAACCCGTGCGCCGTGCTGCAGCTGGGCGTAAAACGAGTCATGCTGGCACGCCAGCCAATGGCGCGGAGGAGCCCAAATCGGATACGACGCCCGCCAGTCACTGCCCGCGTTGTGAGTGCCCGGCAGCGTCAACTCACAGATTGACAGTGAGTCGATGGCGGGCGTGGCAGCCATCCAGTTAGTCTTGGAATAGTTGTTATCTAGTTCGTTCATGATTGCATCTTGCGTGAATGAATAATGCGCCACCCATCAAGTAGTGAGGGTGGCGGTTGCAAGATGGTTATAAGGCGTAAGTTGCTTGATTGCGATGCAATAATTAATGCAGATTATTGGCTAGTGTGTTCACAAGTTTCGGTAACCCTATGAGTTGCGGTTTTTCGCTTCAATCCATTGCGCCATGTATTGCGTACTTTTGTGTGCGTGGTGGCGCAACATGCTTCCGGTAAAGTTATTGTTTCTTAGTTGGGCAAGATTGTTACGGCATTCGAGCAGTTTGTTGACTAGGGCCAGGCCGTGCTCTGCACGCTGGTAACGCTCCTCCAGCAGTGCATGTCCCCGCGCCTGGGCTGTTTGCCAGCGTGTTTGATCAACGTAGAGTTGCACTGCCGCATTGGCGAAATCTTGCGCGGTCAAGGTCACAGCCCCCGGCCATGCGTGGTGACCGTGCATGGCTTCCGCTCCGATCGGTGTGGTGATGCTCGGGGTGCCGCAAAGCATTGCATCGACCAATTTACCTTTGATTCCGGCACCAAAGCGCAGGGGCGCCAGACAGATCCGCGCATCCGACATGACCTGCAGCGCATCCTCAGCCCAGTTCATCACATGAAAACCCTGAGCCGCGTTGTGCAGCGCGGTCGCCTTGGGCGGCGTGTAAGCACCATATATATGCAGTTGCGCCTTCGGCAGTTGTTCGCGGATCAGCGGCCAGATCGTGGTTTTCATCCACAACACCGCATCCCAGTTGGGCGCGTGGCGAAAGTTACCGATACTCAGAAAGTGCGCGCGCTGTTCGAACGGTTTCGCCGGCTCAACGGGCGGGTCGACCATCAGCGGACACCAGTGCAACAGTTCGCGCGGCAGTTTGAACTGCTCTACCAGCAACTCGATTTCCACTTGCGAGATCATCAAGTTCAGATCACAGCGATAAAGTGCGGCGATCTCGCGTTTGGCCAGATCGGTGTCCGCCATCAACTGAAACTCTTCAGCCAGTGCCGGGGCGAACAACTCATTGAAGTCGTTGGCGTCATCGCTGGCCTTGAGCCGATCTTTCAAGCGCTGGTGCCGAGCGTGCCGCAGACTTTGCAAATCGGAGGTTTCCAAAACGCGCAGGGCGTCGGGGCAGTGCTTCTCCACGCGCCAGCCGAACTGTTCTTCGATCATGAACTGGTCGAACAGGACAATATCCGGCGCCAGCTCACTGATGAACACATCAAAACTGCTGTTGTTCAATTCGATCGGGACTTGGCGAATGCCCAACTCAGTGAGGTCAGCCGGATGTTCGCCGGCACCGGCAGGGCTGGCAAACGTAATGTCCCAGCCCTGACGCAAGAAGGTATCGAGGATTTGCATGACATGCCCACTTGCGGCAGAAGAGCGCGGTTCCGGCCAGACGTAACCAATCACCAGCACTCTGATATTGCGGGGGGTGTTCATGGACAACAGGACCTCGACACGACAACGAATTGGGCTAACACGAAAGGGTCGCGATTAAACCACAGCTGTAGCGCGGGATCACTGGGACGGTCAGTCGGCGATTGACCAACAGGACAAGTACGTATTCAAGCTTGCAGGAGTATGCCCTTGACCTTGTCACGCAACTGATCAATCGAAAACGGCTTGCCAATTACATGCATATCTTTCGGTGCATCGATAGTTTCGGCATAACCACTGGCAAACAGGATTGGCAGAGCAGGGCGCAGCTTGCGTGCTTCTTGCGCTAATTCCCGCCCATCCATCCCCGGCAGGCCGACATCAGTCATCATCAAGTCGATATGCACATCATCATTGGCGAGCTGCTCCAGCGCCTGCTCGCCACCATCTGCCTCAAGCACCTTGAACTCCAGTTCCTCCAGCACATCGACAATCAACATACGCACGATGTCGTCGTCTTCTACTACAAGGATGGTGGATGCTGGGGTGGACATATTGGCTGCTCTCGAGGGTGGATTTCAGGGGCGCCGGTCGATCGAAAATACCGGGCTCTTGCATGAGTAAATGGCGCATGGCCACAAGTTCCCGAATGGTTACAAAAAAGCATAGGCGCAAACGGCCGGCAAGGATAACTGTTGGCCGTGATCCATAGCAGGCAAATGTAGGATTTAGCCGCATAAGCTGTGAGAAATATGGATCCAGCCCGTAGTTTTCGGGCAAACTCCGTGTTTTTCAACAGTTCGACAAGGCTAATCCATGTCCTCTCCGTCTTCGGTTGATGAGCAACGGTTTCGTAAACTCCTGAGTCGCAACATCAGCCTGCCGCTGGGCGTTGGCGTACTCAGCGCCGTGTTTTTCGTGTCGCTGATTACCTATTTGCTGTCGGTTATCCAGTGGGTTGAACACACCGACCGGGTGATCAATAACGCCAATGAAGCGGTGAAGCTCACCGTCGATCTGGAAACCGGCATGCGCGGTTTCCTGCTCAGCGGCGACGAGCATTTTCTCGATCCGTACGAAACGGCCAAGCCGCGGATCAATGTCGCGCTCAATACCTTGCTCGAACTGACGGCCGACAACCCGGTGCAGACTGACCGCCTGCGCCGCCTGCAAGCCTTGCAGACCGAATGGGCGACCTACGCGCAATCGATGATCGACCTGCAACGCGCCAGCGGCGACTACCGTGCAGCAGTGAAGGCCGGGCGCGGCAAGCGCCTGACCGACGAGATCCGCCGGCAGTTCGAAGACGTGATCGAGATGGAGCAGCAGTTGCGCACCACACGTAACGAAGACGTACGCCGCACCACTATCTTGAGCATCACCCTCTATTTGCTGTTTGTTGCCGGCATCAGCGCTTTGCTGGCCTACATCGGCCGTCGCGACCTGGTGAATTTGTCTGAAAGCTACGGTGCGACCCTGGCTGCGCAAAACGCCAGCGCCCGGCGTCTGGAGCAACAAGCCTGGCTGCGCAATGGCCAGACCGAACTGGCCGAGCAGGTCCTGGGGCAACTGACGCTCAATCTGCTGGGGCGCAACATCCTGCAATTCTGCGCGCAATACCTCGGTACAGCCGTGGCGGCCATGTATGTGCGCGAAGAACATGGCGGATTGAAGCGCGTTGCCAGCTATGGTTTCTCCCGCGAGCAGGAAGAACAGGCGCAGGCCATCTATAGCGGGGAAGGCATTGTCGGCCAGGTCGCGCAACAAGCGCGCCTGATCCGTCTGGACTCGGTGCCGTCCGATTACTTCAAAGTCAGCTCCGGTCTTGGCCAAGGCTTGCCGCACAGCGTGCTGGTGGTGCCGACCAGCGATGACGAACGCGTCAACGGCGTGATCGAACTGGGTTTCCTGCGTCCGCTCACTGACCGCGACATCGAACTGCTGGAGTTGATTGCCGGCAACATCGGCACCTCTATTGAAGCGGCGCGTTATCGCCAGCGTCTGCAAGAAGTGCTGGCCGAAACCCAGCAACTCAACGAAGAGTTGCAGGTGCAGCAGGAAGAGCTGAAAACCGCCAACGAAGAACTCGAAGAGCAATCGCGGATTCTCAAGGAATCCCAGGCGCATCTGGAAACCCAGCAAGTCGAGCTGGAACAGACCAACGAGCAACTGGCCGAACAGGCACAGATCCTCGCCGACCAGCGCGACGCCATGGATCTGAAAAACACCGAGCTGAATCAGGCCCAAGTGCAACTCGAGGAGCGCGCCGAAGAGTTGCAGCGCTCGAGCAAGTACAAATCCGAATTCCTCGCCAACATGTCTCACGAACTGCGCACGCCGCTGAACAGTTCGTTGATCCTCGCCAAGTTGCTCGCGGAAAACCCGCACGACAACCTCAGCGCCGAACAGGTCAAGTTTGCCGAGTCGATCTACTCGGCCGGCAACGATCTGCTGAATCTGATCAACGATATTCTGGATATTTCCAAAGTCGAGGCCGGCAAGCTTGAAGTGCTGCCGGAAAACACCAGTGTGGCGCGCTTGGCTGAGGGCTTGCGCGGCATGTTCGAACCTTTGGCGGCCGACAAGAAACTCGCGTTCAGCGTCGAGTTGCAACCGGGCGCACCGGGCATGATGTTCACCGACCGCCAGCGCCTGGAGCAGGTGATCAAGAACCTGCTGTCGAACGCGGTGAAATTCACCGAGAAAGGCGCGGTCAGCCTGACTATTGCCGCTCAACCGAACGAGCGCATTGCGTTTATCGTGCAGGATTCCGGGATCGGCATCGCGAAGGATCAGCAGGAAAGTATTTTCGAAGCGTTCCGTCAGGCCGATGGCACCACCAATCGCAAGTACGGCGGCACCGGTCTGGGGCTGTCGATCTCGCGGGATCTGGCGAACTTGCTCGGCGGCTCGATCAGCATCAGCAGCACTCCGGGGCAGGGCAGTGTCTTCACCCTGGTCTTGCCGCTGCAATACCGCGAACCGGGTGAAACCCCGTTTGCGCCGCTGACGTTCACCCCTTCGATAACCACCACGCCGGTTGCCGCCCCGGTCGCGCCAATTTCGCCATTGGCGCCGGTGCACATCCCGCGCTTCAACGACGACCGCGGCAACGCGCCGTTCGCCACGCGCTGCATTCTGGTGGTCGAAGACGAACCGAATTTTGCGCACATTCTGTACGACCTCGCGCATGAACTCGGCTATCAGTGCCTGGTCGCCCATGGCGCGGACGAAGGTTACGACCTGGCGCGGGAGTTCGTGCCGGACGCGATCCTGCTCGACATGCGCCTGCCGGATCACTCCGGCCTGACAGTGCTGCAACGCCTGAAAGAACGCGCCGAAACCCGGCACATCCCGGTGCACGTGATTTCGGTCGAGGATCGGGTCGAAGCAGCCATGCACATGGGCGCCATCGGTTACGCAGTCAAACCGACCACCCGCGAAGAGCTCAAAGACGTGTTCGCCCGTCTCGAAGCCAAGCTGACGCAGAAGGTCAAACGCGTGTTGCTGGTCGAAGACGATGACTTGCAGCGCGAAAGCATTGCTCGCCTGATCGGCGATGAAGACATCGAAATCACCGCTGTCGGCCTCGCCCAGGAAGCGCTGGAGCTGCTGCGCACGACGATTTTCGATTGCATGGTCATCGACCTGAAGTTGCCGGACATGCTCGGCAACGAACTGCTCAAGCGCATGGCCACCGAGGATATTTGCTCGTTCCCGCCAGTGATCGTTTACACCGGGCGCAACCTGACTCGTGATGAAGAAGCCGATCTGCGCAAGTACTCGCGCTCGATCATCATCAAGGGCGCACGCTCGCCAGAGCGGCTGCTGGATGAGGTCACACTCTTTCTGCACAAAGTCGAATCGCAGCTGTCCCATGAACGGCAGAAGATGCTCAAGACCGCGCGCAGCCGCGACAAGGTGTTCGAGGGGCGCAAAGTGCTGCTGGTGGACGACGATGTGCGCAACATTTTCGCCCTGACCAGCGCACTCGAAACCAAAGGTGCGGTCGTAGTCATCGGTCGAAATGGCCGGGAAGCGATCGAAAGACTCAATGAGGTCGAGGACATCGATCTGGTGTTGATGGACGTGATGATGCCGGAGATGGACGGTTTTGAAGCCACCATCGAAATCCGTAAGGATCCGCGCTGGCGCAAGCTGCCGATCATCGCGGTAACGGCCAAGGCCATGAAGGACGATCAGGAGCGCTGTCTGCAAGCGGGCGCCAATGATTACCTGGCCAAGCCTATCGACCTCGATCGCCTGTTCTCGTTGATTCGCGTGTGGTTGCCAAAAATGGAACGTATTTAGTGGAAAGCAGTAATCCGGCAGAGCGAAATAGCGAAATCGAGTTGCGCCTGCTGATCGAGGCGATCTACCTCAAATACAGCTACGATTTTCGCGATTATTCCGGCGCTTCGATCAAGCGCCGGGTCAACCACGCCTTGAGCCAGTTCGAGTGCGCGACCATTTCGGCGCTGCAGGAAAAAGTCCTGCATGACCCGACCGCGTTCATGCAGTTGCTGCAATTACTGACGATTCCGGTCAGTGAGATGTTTCGTGATCCGTCGCACTTTCTGGCAATTCGCCGCGAAGTGGTGCCGCTGCTCAAGACGTATCCATCGATCAAGATCTGGATCGCCGGCTGCAGCACGGGCGAGGAGGTCTATTCGATGGCGATTCTGCTGCGCGAGGAAGGATTGCTCGACCGCACGATCATTTACGCCACCGACATCAACCCGCGCTCGCTGGACAAGGCCAAGCAGGGGATTTTCTCGATGGAGAACGTGCGCGCCTACACCGCCAATTATCAGCAGGCTGGCGGTCAGCGTTCGTTCGCCGACTACTACACTGCCGCGTATGGATACGCGATTTTCGACAAGACCTTGTGCGAGAACGTGACGTTCGCCGATCACAGCCTGGCGACCGATAGCGTGTTCTCTGAAACTCAATTAATTTCCTGTCGTAACGTGTTGATTTACTTCAATAAAAAGCTTCAGGATCGAGCCTTCGGATTGTTCCATGAGTCGCTGTGTCATCGCGGCTTTCTGGTGCTGGGCAGCAAAGAGACACTGGATTTCTCCAATTACGCCAAACAGTTCGAACCCTTGGTCAAACAAGAACGGATCTACCGCAAATCATGAACATCGCAGCGGATTTGCCTCGGATCGAGGCCATTGTGATCGGCGCTTCGGCCGGTGGCGTTGAAGCGTTACTGACGTTGTTCGGTTCGCTGCGTGCAGGATTTGTATTGCCGATTATCGTGGTCCTGCATTTGCCGGATGATCGCCGTAGCCATTTGGCCGAAGTGTTCTCCCGGCGCGTGGCGTTACCGGTCATGGAAGCGAGCGATAAACTGGAGATCAAGGCTGGCACTTTGTACTTCGCTACGCCGGGGTATCACCTGTCGGTGGAAGAAGATCGCAGCTTGTCGCTGAGTCTCGAAGAGCGTCTGCACCATTCGCGACCGTCGATTGATTTTCTGTTCGAATCCGCCGCCGATGTCTACGGGCCGACACTGGCCGCTGTGCTGCTGACCGGCGCCAACCATGACGGCGCGCGCGGCCTGGCCAAGGTCAAACGCTATGGTGGGCTGACCATCGTGCAGGATCCGGACGACGCGCAGGTCGACACCATGCCTAAAGCTGCACTGAAGATTCATCAACCGGACCATATTCTTCCCATCCACGGCATCGGCCGTCTGCTTGTCGAGCTGGAACGAATCGCATGCTGAGTAATATTCAAGCAAAACTGCTGATCGTCGACGATCTGCCCGAGAACCTGCTGGCCCTCGAAGCGCTGATCAAACGCGAAGACCGCACCGTCTATAAAGCGCTGTCGGCCGACGAAGCGTTGTCGCTGCTGCTGCAACACGAATTTGCCATGGCCATTCTCGACGTGCAGATGCCCGGCATGAACGGCTTCGAACTGGCCGAGCTGATGCGCGGCACCGAGAAAACCAAGAACATCCCGATCATCTTCGTCAGCGCCGCCGGCCGTGAGCTGAATTACGCGTTCAAGGGCTACGAAAGCGGCGCTGTGGATTTCCTGCACAAGCCGCTGGATATCCACGCGGTGAAGAGCAAGGTCAATGTGTTCGTTGACCTGTATCGCCAAAGCAAGGCAATGAAAGAACAGGTCGAAGCGCTGGAACAGAGCCGCCGCGAGCAGGAAGTGCTGTTGCAGAAATTGCAGAGCACCCAAGGCGAGCTGGAGCAGGCGGTGCGCATGCGCGATGACTTCATGTCGATCGTCGCCCATGAAGTGCGCACGCCGCTGAACGGCCTTATCCTCGAAACACAATTACGCAAGATGCATTTGGCGCGGGACAACGCTGCGGCGTTCACCCTCGACAAGATGCACGCCATGGTCGATCGCGATGAGCGCCAGATCAAAAGCCTGATCCGCCTGATCGAGGACATGCTCGATGTGTCGCGTATCCGCACCGGCAAGCTGTCGATCCGCCCGAGTCGTTTCGATCTGGCGCAACTGGTGGGCAATCTGCTGGAAAACTTCGCGGCGCAGATTGAAGCCGCCGAGACCGAAGTCAGCTTCTCTGCGCCGGAACCGGTGGAAGGGCATTGGGACGAGTTCCGCATCGAACAAGTGGTGACCAATCTGCTGACCAACGCTTTGCGCTACGGCGGCCGGAGTCCGGTTCAGGTGCGTGTCTATGCTGTAGATGGCGAGGCGCGGGTCGAGGTTCAGGATCGCGGCATCGGTATCAGCGAAGAGAACCAGAAGCGCATTTTCCAACAGTTCGAACGGGTGTCCGCCAAGACGGTGGTGGCCGGGCTCGGGCTGGGTCTGTTCATTTCCGAGCAGATCATCGCCGCCCATGGCGGCTCAATCGTCGTCGAGAGCAAGATCAACGAGGGCGCCCTGTTTCGCGTTTGTCTGCCGCTCCAGGAAATCGGCTAAACAAACGCAACCTCTGAGTGACCACACGGTCGTATCAGCAGCTATTGACCGAACATAGGCTTCCCATGAGCGTAGATGCACAAGATGTAGTACTCGTCGTCGAGGACGAACCGGTTATCTTGATGGTGCTGACCGATTATCTGTCGGGCCAGGGATATCGCGTGTTGCAGGCCGAAAACGGCGAGCAGGCGTTCGAGATTCTGGCGAGCAAGCCACATCTGGACATGCTGATCACCGATTTCCGTCTGCCCGGCGGCATCTCCGGCGTGCAGATCGCCGAGCCGGCCGTCAAGTTGCGCCCGGATCTCAAAGTGATTTTCATCAGCGGTTATCCGCAGGAAATCCGCGAGACCGGCAGCCCGATCACGCTCAAGGCACCGATCCTGGAAAAGCCGTTCGATCTGGATGTGTTGCAGGAAAAGATTCAGGAATTGTTGGCATAAAAAAGGCCTGCTGATGCAGGCCATTTTTTTGTCTGTCGTTCAGCTTTTGATCATCTCGCGCACCTTGGCGGTCAGCAGATCAAAGGTGAAAGGCTTGGTGATCATCTGCATCCCCGAGTCGAGGAAACCGCCGCGTACCGCCGCGTGTTCGGCATACCCGGTGATGAACAGCACCTTCAGATCCGGCCTGAACTGGCGCGCAATTTCCGCCAGTTGCCGACCATTCATGCCCGGCAGGCCAACGTCGCTGATCAGTAGATCAATACGCTGCGTGGAATCCAGAATCGGCACCGCGCTGTCCGCGTCACTCGCTTCAACATACGCATAACCCAATTCACTGAGCACCGCGCTGACCAGTACGCGAACGGCCGGATCATCCTCGACGATCATCACGGTTTCGCCTTCGACTGCATCGGGGGCTTGCTCTGGGTTGGGAGAGGATTGCGGGACAGGCTCGCCACGGAAACGCGGCAGGTAGAGCCTAACGGTCGTGCCCTGATCAATCTCGCTGTCGATCGACACGTGACCGCCGGACTGTTTGCTGAAGCCGTAAATCATCGACAAGCCCAATCCTGTGCCCTGGCCGATGGGCTTGGTGGTGAAAAACGGATCAAAGGCGCGACTGCTGACACTCGGAGGCATGCCGCAACCGGTGTCAGATACGCTCAAGACCACGTATTCGCCGGCTTTCAGATTGCTATAGGCTGCAGTGAAGCTCTCATCGAGGATCTGGTTACTGGTCTGCACCATCAGTTTGCCGCCGTCCGGCATCGCGTCGCGGGCATTGATCACCAGATTGAGCAGGGCGCTTTCCAGTTGATTGGGGTCGGCTTCGGCTACCCATAATTGCTCATCCAGATGCAGCTCCATCCGAATGCTCTCGTTGACGCTGCGTTGCAACAATTCGCTCATTGATTGCACGAGGCTGTTCATATCGACCGGTTTGGGATCAAGCGACTGCCGACGGGAGAAAGCCAACAGCCGATGAGTCAGGCCGGCGGCGCGGTTGGCGGAGGTCACGCCCAGATCGATCAGGCTGTCGAGATCATCCAGTCGACCGCGCGCCAGGCGCCGACGCAATAGCTCCAGACTGCCAATGATACCGGTCAGCATGTTGTTGAAATCGTGCGCGATACCACCGGTAAGCTGACCGACCGCTTCCATTTTCTGCGACTGACGCAAGGCTTCTTCGTTGTGCCGTAATTGCGCAGTGCGTTCCTCGACCTGTTGTTCCAGCGATTCGAGGGTAGATTGCAGTCGCTGCTCGCTTTCGCTGAGGTCGATCAGACGGTCACGCGCATCGTATTGTCGGCGGCGACCGCGCAGGGCGGCTGAAACCAGACTGACCAGGGTCACCGGGTGAAACGGACGCTCGAGGAATGTCACGTTGCCGAGTAACCCGCGCAGTCTTGAGGAGAACCCTTGCTCCTGGCCGCCATGGTGGGTCAGCAGAATGATCGGCAGGTCAGACCAGGTAGGCTGGTGCTCCAGATACGCCAGTAACGTTTCGATCTCCAGACCGCTGAGCGCTTCCGCAGCAATCAGCAGCAGCCCCGCACCAGACTCAAGCTCGGCGCACAGTTGCCCCAGATCCGGTGTGATAACACCGCCGTAACCTGCCTCGTTGAGGATCATCAGCGCCACCTGGCTGTCCCGTCCCTGCGGCGCGAGAATCAGCGCGCGTTCGGACGGTGTCACGTTGACCGTCACAATTTGTCTTCCTTGAGCAGCGGTTTGCTGGCGCCCATGTAGGTCGGGACGCCGCGCAATACACCCTGAAATGCATCCAGCGGTTCACCGATGGTCATGCCCTGGGTCGAAATCTTGTACTCGCGGATTGTCGATTCGTGGCTGCCGGTGCGCTTTTTGATCACCGATATAGCCCGACGAACCTGGCCGATGGCCTCAAAGTAGCGCAAGAGAATCACGGTATCTGCAAGGTAGGTAATATCGACCGGCGCTTGCATGTCACCGACCAGCCCATGCTGCGCGACCGTCATGAAGGTCGCGGCGCCGCGGCGGTTGAGATACAGGAGCAGTTCGTGCATGTGCAGCACGAGGGAATTTTCTTCCGGCATTGCCGCCTGGTAGCCATTGATGCTGTCGATGACAACGGTCTTGATGTTGTCCTTGTCGACGCAGCGACGCACCCGGTGGGCAAATTCGCCGGGCGACAATTCGGCGGCGTCAACTTGTTCGATCATCAGGTTGCCGGTATCGCGCAGGGCCTTGAGATCAATGCCGATATTTTTCATGCGTTCGAAGAGCAATCCCAGCTCTTCGTCGAATATGAACAGTGCCGCCTTCTCGCCGCGGGCCACTGCCGCAGCGGCAAAGATCATCGTGATCAACGATTTGCCGGTACCGGCCGGGCCGAGAATCAACGTGCTGGAGCTGGTTTCGATGCCGCCGCCCAGCAACTTGTCCATTTCAGGAATGCCACTGCTCAGTTGTGAGCGAACAGAATCACTGCGATATTCGGCCGCGACCAGCCGTGGGAACACATGGATGCCATCCTCCATGATGCTGAAATCGTGAAAGCCGCCGCGATACTTCTGGCCGCGATACTTCACGATGCGAACGCGACGGCGCTCGGCACCGTAGGCGGGAGTCAGTTCTTCCAGACGAATCACGCCGTGCGCGACGCTGTGCACGGTCTTGTCGAGGGATTCGGTAGTCAAATCGTCGAGCAACAGGACGGTAGCGTCATAGCGCACGAAATAGTGCTTGATCGCCAGAATCTGCCGGCGATAGCGCAGCGAGCTCTGCGCCAGCAGACGGATCTCCGACAGGCTGTCGAGTACCACACGCGTCGGTTTGAAGCGTTCGACCACTTCAAAAATCTGCTTGGTCGCTTCGCCCAACTCCAGGTCAGAGGAGTAAAGCAAGCTTTGCTGGTGTTCGGCGTTGAGCAAGCTTTCCGGCGGCGTCAGTTCGAAAATCTCAATGTTTTCGTCCAGTTCCCAGCCGTGCGAGAGCGCGCCTTGACGCAGCTCCCGCTCGGTTTCCGAAAGCGTGATGTACAACGAGCGTTCGCCGGCACGCGAGCCCGCCAACAGATACTGCAAGGCGACCGTGGTTTTGCCGGTACCGGGCTCACCTTCCAGCAAAAACACATGACCGCGTGAAAGGCCACCGGCAAGAATGTCGTCCAGACCTTCGATGCCGGTAGCGGCTTTTGCACTGATCAACTCGTTAGATTTAGACAAAAAATGTCCTCTAGTGACTAAGGAGAGCGAAGCGGATGGCGCATTTTGCCAATCCTGCCTGCCTGAACACTTGACCCCTGGCCTAGATGACGGTTCCGAAGTTTCTTTATGCAGATGAAGAAACTCTGTCGAAATTGTTTAGAGTCCCTGTTGCAATGACGGGTCGTCCGGGTTCATTTGCTCAAGTTGAGCCAGCAGAATCTGCACGTTCTGCAACTGGCCGCTTTCTTTCCAATAGTTGATCAGCAATACCCGCGCCTTGCGGTCAGCCGGGTGACGCTGAACGATCTCCTGCAACTGCTTCTGCGCCGCTTCCAGTTCGTCGGCATCGTGCAGGGTGGTCGCAAGGTCGTAGCGGTAGTCCTTGTTGTCCGGTTCCAGCTCAACGGCTTTGGACAGGCCGAGCAGGGCGTACTCGCGCTGACCGTGGTGCAGCAGCCACAAGCCCAGCGCGTGTTGCAGATAGGCCGAGTCCGGTTGGTTTTTCAGTTGTTTGGCGAGCAGTTGCCGGGCAGCGTCGCTTTGGCCCTGGCGGTCGAGCACATCGATCTGCATCACCAGGGCCGGCAAATTTCCAGGTTGCAGACGCAGGGTTTGCTCTAGCGCTTCCTGCGCCGCTTTGAGTTCGGCGTTGTGCAGGTGCAGTCGCGCCAGTTGCGCGGAATTGGCGGCACTTTCCGGTTGGGCTTTAAGCACTTGTTCCCAGCTGTCGATGGCCTGTTGCAGCGGGCCGAAATACAAACCGAGGTCATCCGGCGATAAACCGAGCAGGGCGTTGATTGCAGCGAAACGCACGCTTTGCTCCTGGTCGTCGAGCATCGGCCCCAGCAGCAAGCTGCGCGGCCCGCCCGGAACCAGCCCGACCACGCTCTTTATGGCTGCGAGCCGCACTTCGACGGCTTCATTCTGCAGATCGGCATCTGCCAGCTTCAAAGCTTGCGGACTCGGGTAATTCGGCAGTTCAGCGTGCAACCAGACGCGGCGTTTTACCGAAATATCCGGGCGCGCCAATTGCTGATACAGCACACGCGCCGCGCCCGGTTGACCGGTGCGGGCAGCGGCCAACGCTTCGCTATAGCCGTGTTTGATCGACGCGGGCATCACCGGTGCGGTGTTGCGCAAGGACAACCAGGCAACAATGATGACAAGCACAAGGCCAAGGCTGATGAACAGGTAGCGGCGAGACTGGGGCATGCAGTTATCCGAAACATTGATACTGAACCAGAGGGCAAGCTTCGGTCAGCTAGAGCTGTGAGTCAAACACCTGAAACTGTCATTTTGGTTGAAGCGTCCTGCAATCTGCGTCGAAAGGTCTGACGGTACGTGATATGCCGCGCTCGCGCGCCTTGGCTACCGCGCAGACCTGATGGTCTCAAGTTTGCAGCTCGCGCCCGCCGATTTTTACGCTTTCTTTACGGTAGATGTCTCGATCGGTAACGATACTAGCCGCGCTTTTTGGCCGCGCGCCTCGCTGTTGCGAAGGCGCCGGAATTCGTGAATGCGCAAGGATGGCGTGCCCCAACCCTCAGAAAAGTTGAGAGAAGCGTCCCTTGAATGTCACAACGACCGCGGTAAATGAGGACTCCCCATCCAGAACGTCAGCAGCAGGCTTGCTCGTCGCTGCTGTCGGGGTGGTTTACGGGGATATCGGCACCAGCCCCCTTTACACCCTCAAAGAAGTGTTTTCCGGCCACTACGGCGTTCAGGTGAATCACGATGGCGTGCTGGGCATTCTGTCGTTGATATTCTGGTCACTGATCTGGGTCGTCTCGATCAAGTACGTACTGTTCATCCTGCGTGCCGACAATCAGGGTGAAGGCGGCATCATGGCGTTGACCGCATTGGCACGCCGCGCAGCAGCCCCTTATCCGCACATGAGCAAAGTCCTGGTTCTGCTGGGACTGTTCGGGGCGGCGCTGTTCTACGGGGACAGCATGATTACCCCGGCCATTTCCGTGCTTTCGGCGGTGGAGGGATTACAGCTGGCGTTTGACGGAATAGAGCACTGGGTCGTGCCTATTTCAGTGATCGTGCTGGTGGCGCTGTTCCTGATCCAGAAACACGGTACGGCGCGAATCGGAATTCTCTTCGGCCCGATCATGGTGGTGTGGTTTGTGGTGCTGGGCGCACTCGGTATCCACGGCATTTTGCAGCGCCCGGAAGTATTGCAGGCGCTTAATCCCGCTTGGGCAGTGCAGTTTTTCATCGCTCACCCAGGAATGGGCGTGGCAATCCTGGGTGCTGTCGTGCTGGCCTTGACTGGCGCCGAAGCGTTGTATGCCGACATGGGCCACTTCGGCCGCAAACCGATTTCCCGTGCCTGGTTCATCCTGGTGTTGCCGGGGCTGGCGCTGAACTATTTCGGCCAGGGCGCCTTGATTCTGGAAAACCCGGAGGCGGTGCGCAATCCGTTTTACCTGCTTGCACCGAGCTGGGCACTGTTGCCGATGGTTGCACTGTCCACCATGGCGACCATCATCGCTTCTCAAGCAGTCATCTCCGGTGCATTCTCCCTGACGCGCCAGGCCATTCAACTTGGCTACGTCCCGCGCATGTTTATCCAGCACACCTCAAGCCAGGAGCAGGGGCAGATCTACATCGGCACCGTCAACTGGGCGTTGATGGTGGGTGTCGTTCTGCTGGTGATCGGGTTCGAGTCGTCCAGTGCATTGGCGGCCGCATATGGTGTTGCGGTGACAGGCACCATGTTGATTACCACGCTGTTGTCTTCGGCGGTTGTCCTGCTTCTGTGGAAGACGCCGCGCTGGCTTGCGGTTCCGTTGCTGCTCGGCTTTTTGCTGGTAGACACGCTGTACTTCGCCGCCAATGCACCGAAGATTTTCCAGGGCGGTGCATTCCCGGTGATCGCGGGTATTGGCCTGTTCATCTTGATGACCACCTGGAAACGCGGGCGAAAAATCATGGTCGAGCGGCTGGACGAGACCGCACTGCCTCTGCCGCTGTTCATCAGCAGCATCCGCTCACAGCCGCCGCATCGTGTACAGGGTACGGCGGTGTTCCTGACGGCCAGGGCTGACGCTGTGCCGCATGCGCTGTTGCACAACTTGTTGCACAACCAGGTATTGCACGAGCAAGTGGTGCTGCTCACCGTCGTATCCGAAGATCGCCCGCGGGTGACTGCTGATCGGCGGTTTGAGGTTGAAGCTTATGGCGAAGGATTTTTCCGCGTCAGTCTGCACTTTGGCTTTATGGAGGAACCCGACGTACCGATGGCGTTGAGTCTGTGTCATTTGCATGAGCTGGACTTCAGCCCGATGCGCACGACCTATTTCCTCAGTCGCGAGACCGTTATTCCCACCAAGCGCATCGGGATGGCACGCTGGCGAGAAAGCCTGTTCGCGTTCCTCCTGAAGAATGCCAACAGCAACCTGAAGTACTTCAAATTACCGCTTAACAGGGTGATTGAACTGGGTACGCAGGTTGAAATGTAACGCAGGCCAGGCATTCGCCAAGTGTGACAGGAAGATCACGAAAAACAGGCACAAAAAAGCCCCGCGACCGAATGATACGCGGGGCAAAAAATTGGTTGGTTGCGGCCAACCAAAGGAGCTCTTGAAAATCGGTTACTTGGTCGCGACGGTCTCCGGTTGCCAGCCGCCACCCAGTGCCTTGTAGATCGCGACGATGCCGCGATACTGGTCGACTTCGGCTTGCGCCTGGCTGTCTTCGGCGGCCAGACGTTCACGTTGGGCGTCGAGCAGCACGAGGAAGTCGGCGGTGCCTTCGCGGTAACGGATCTCGGCGAGGTCGGCAGCCTTGCGGCTCGATTCGCTCTGACGGATCAACGAGATCAGGCGTTGCTGACGCTTGCCGTAATCGCTGAAAGCGTTTTCCGATTCTTCCAGGGCAAGCAGCACTTGTTGCTCGTAATTGGCCAACGCGCCTTCGGCATCCGCATCGGCGCCGCGCATCCGGGCGCGCACGCTGCCAAGGTCAAACGCTGCCCAGGTGATGCTCGGGCCAAGTGCCCAGGCGCTGGCGGCCGACGAGCCAATCTGCGAGCCGCGCCCGGCCGTCCAGCCGAGGAACCCGCTGAGGCTGACCCGAGGAAACAGATCCGCTTTGGCCACACCGATACGCGCAGTGGCGGAAGCCAATTGACGCTCGGCGCTGAGGATATCCGGACGACGTTGCAGCAGTTCGCCCGGATCACCGATTGGCAGTGCCTTGGCAATTGCCGGCAAGTCTTTCGGGCTCAGATCGACAGTCAGTTTGTCCGGGCGCTCGCCCAATAGCGTGGCGATGCGGTTTTTCTGTCGAACCTGCTCCGCCTGCAATTGCGGCACGCTGGCTTCGACCGAGGCCAGACGCGCATCGGCACGTTCCACGTCGAGTTGATCGCCGACGCCGGCGTCACGCAGGCTGATGGTGATCTTGCGCGACTCTTGCTGATTGTTCAGGTTGGCCAGTGCGATCTTCTCGCGCAGTTGCGCACCGCGCAGTTGACCGTAAGCGTCGACCAGTTCGGCAATCATGCTGACTTGCAGTTGGTACAGATCGGCTTCGGCGGCCTGCTGATCGGCATCGCTGGCTTCCAGATTGCGCTGGATGCGCCCGAACAAGTCCAGTTCCCAAGCCATGTCCAGGCCCAGGTCATAGCGTTCGCTATTCACCCGGTTGGTGGTCTGGCCGGGAATCTGACCTTTGGCCAGGTCGCTGCTGGCGCGGCTGGTGATGGTCGGCATTACATCGTTGCTGGCATCGTCGCGGATTGCCCTGGCGGCTTTCCAGCGCGCGAATGCCACGCGCAGTTCACGGTTGCCTTGCAGCGATTGAGTCACCAACTGGTTAAGCGTCGGATCATCGAACTGCTGCCACCAGATGCCTTCGAACTTCGAACGGTCGTAGTTCTTCTGACCTGCGGCGCCGTCGGTGGCGGACGTGATGTGCGCCGCCTCCGTGGCTGGGGTCTTGTAGTCGGGGCCGACGGCGCAGGCGCTGAGGGCCAGCACCAGCAGACTCGGCAGGAAGACTTTCAGACTCATTGTTGCGCCTCCAGTTTCAAGGACTTGGCCGCTTTGCGGGCTTCACCGCGTTCGACAAAGTTACGAATCAGTACGTAGAACACTGGTGTCAGCAGCAGACCGAAGAAGGTCACCCCGAGCATCCCGGAGAACACCGCCACACCCATGGCGTGACGCATCTCGGCACCGGCACCGCTGGAGAACACCAGTGGCACCACACCCATGATGAACGCGAAGGAAGTCATCAGGATCGGCCGCAGACGCAGACGGCAAGCTTCGAGCACCGCAGCCAGCGGGTTCATGCCTTCTTCCTGTTTGTCCTTGGCGAACTCGACGATCAGAATCGCGTTCTTACACGCAAGTCCCACCAGTACGATCAAGCCGATCTGGGTGAAGATGTTGTTGTCGCCTCCCGAGATGATCACGCCGGTGATGGCCGACAGCAGGGTCATCGGTACGATCAGGATCACCGCCAGTGGCAGGCTCCAGCTTTCGTATTGAGCTGCAAGAACCAGGAACGCCAGCAGTACGCAGAGCGGGAACACGAACAGCGCGGTGTTGCCGGACAGAATCTGCTGGTAGGTCAGGTCGGTCCATTCGTAGGTCATGCCGTTCGGAAGTTCTTCCTGGAGCAGTTTCTCGATGGCTTTTTCGGCCTGGCCCGAGCTGTAGCCGGGGGCTGCGGCACCGTTGATTTCAGCGGTGATGAAGCCGTTGTAGTGCATCACGCGATCTGGCCCTGAGGTGTCGCTGACCTTGATGAAGGTCGCCAGCGGGATCATTTCGCCTTTGTTGTTGCGCACTTTGAGCTGACCGATCTGATCCGATTCGAGGCGGAACTGTTGCTCAGCCTGAACGTTGACCTGATAAGTACGACCGAAGCGGTTGAAGTCGTTGGCATACAGCGAACCCAGGTAGATCTGCAGGGTATCGAAGATGTCGCTGACGGCTACGCCGTGGGTCTTGGCTTTTTCCCGGTCGATGGCGGCATCGACTTGCGGCACGTTCACGGTGTAGCTGGTGAACAGTCCGGCCAATTCAGGCACGTTGTGGCTTTTGTTGATGATGTTCATGGTTTCTTTGTACAGCTCGTCGTAGCCCAGGTTACCCCGGTCTTCGATTTGCAGACGGAAACCACCGATGGTGCCCAGACCTTGTACCGGCGGCGGCGGGAAGATCGCCATGTAGGCTTCTTGAATCCCGGCGAACTGGCCGTTCAGGGCCCCGGCGATTGCACCGGCAGACATGCTTGGATCTTTACGCTCGTCGAACGGTTTCAGGGTCACGAACACGATGCCGGCGTTCGGACTGTTGGTGAAGCCGTTGATCGACAGACCGGGGAACGCTACGGCGCTTTCCACGCCTGGCTGTTTCAGTGCCAGGTCGGACATGCGCTTGATCACGTCTTCGGTGCGATCCAGGCTCGAAGCGTCCGGCAGTTGCGCGAAGGCCACCAGATATTGCTTGTCCTGGCCGGGTACGAAACCGGTCGGGGTGTGCGCGAAGCCGAAGAAGGTCAGCACCATCAGGCCTGCGTACAACAGCAACGCGATGCCGCTGCTACGGATGACCCGCGCCACGGTGCCGACGTAACCATGACTGGCACGTTCGAAGAAACGGTTGAACGGACGGAACAACCAGCCACCGAAGATCTTGTCCAGCACCTTGGAGAAACGGTCTTTCGGCGCATCGTGACTGCGCAGCAGTACCGCGGCCAATGCTGGCGACAGGGTCAGCGAGTTGAACGCCGAGATCACTGTGGAGATCGCAATGGTCAACGCGAACTGTTTATAGAACTGTCCAGTCAGGCCGGAGATAAACGCCGCCGGGATGAACACCGCACACAACACCAGTGCCGTGGCAACGATCGGACCGGTCACTTCACGCATGGCGCGCTTGGTGGCCTCGACCGGTGTCAATCCGAGCTCGATGTTGCGCTCGACGTTCTCCACCACCACGATGGCGTCGTCCACCACGATACCGATTGCCAGTACCAGACCGAACAGTGACAAAGCGTTGAGCGAGAAGCCGAACAGGTGCATCACCGCAAACGTACCGATCAACGATACCGGCACCGCCACCAACGGAATGATCGAGGCGCGCCAGGTTTGCAGGAACAGAATCACTACCAGTACTACGAGGATCAGCGCTTCAAACAGGGTATGAACCACCGCTTCGATCGAGCCGCGCACGAAGATCGTCGGGTCATAGACGATGCTGTAATCCATGCCCTGCGGGAAGCCTTTCTTCAGTTCGTCCATCTTTGCCCGAACGTCGTTCGAGATGTCGATGGCGTTGGAACCTGGGCGCTGGAAGATCGGAATGGCCACCGCCGGTTGGTTGTCGAGCAACGAACGCAGGGCATATTGGCTGGAGCCTAGCTCGATGCGAGCAATGTCTTTGAGGCGAGTGATTTCACCGTTGTCGCCTGCGCGAATGACGATGTTCTCGAACTCTTCCTCGCTGACCAGACGGCCCTGGGTGTTGACCGACAACTGGAAGCTTTGGGTATTCGGGGCAGGGGGCGCACCGAGTTGGCCGGCAGCCACCTGACGGTTCTGCTCACGAATTGCCGTGACCACATCAGTGGCAGTCAGATTGCGCGAAGCGGTCTTGTTCGGATCAAGCCAGACCCGCAGCGAGTAATCGCCCATGCCGAACAGCTGCACATCACCCACGCCACCCAGACGAGCCAGCTCATCCTTGATGTTGAGGATCGCGTAGTTGGACAGGTAGAGCATGTCGTAGCGCTTGTCCGGCGAGGTCAAGTGCACAACCATGGTCAGGTCGGGTGAAGCCTTGTCGACGGTAATACCGATGCGCGTCACTTCCTCGGGAAGTTTCGGCTCGGTCCGCGTCACGCGGTTTTGCACCTGCACCTGCGCGTTGTCCAGGTCAGTGCCCAGCGCGAAAGTGATGGTCAGGGTGATCTTGCCGTCAGCGGTGGACTGCGAGGACATGTACAGCATGTTCTCGACGCCGGTGATGGCTTGCTCCAGCGGAGCGGCCACGGTTTCACCGATGACTTTAGGGTTGGCGCCCGGGAAGTTGGCACGTACCACCACGGTTGGCGGCACGACTTCCGGGTATTCGCTGATCGGTAGCTGGAACAGCGAAATCGCACCGGCGATCAGGATCAGCAGCGACAGCACCGCTGCGAAGATCGGCCGCGAAATGAAGAATTGGGAAAAATTCATCGGAGTTGTTGTCCCTTAACCGCGTGGAGTCGCAGCAGCCAGTTTCACAACCGAACCCGGCGCGCCTTTGGCTGGCGCGACTTTAGGCAGGTTGCTGGCTTCCAGCGCTTGTCGTTGTTGAGCGAGTGCCGCGAGGGTCTGTTCGCTGGCCATCGGGATCACTTCAGGGGTGACCGGCGAGCCAGGACGTACCCGTTGCAGGCCCTTGACGATGATCGTGTCGCCTTTGTTCAGGCCGCTACGCACAATGCGCAAACCTTCGATCTTCGGCCCGAGTTCGACCGGACGGTAGGCGGTGTTGTTGTCGCCATCCATCACCAGCACGAACTTCTTGCCGAGGTCCGTTCCGACGGCTTCGTCGTTGATCAGCATGGCGTTGTAGGTGCCGCTGCCGACCAGTTTCAGACGTGCATACAGACCCGGGGTGTAAGTGCCGTCGCTGTTGTCGAACACGGCGCGACCACGGATGGTGCCGGTTTTCGGGTTGACCTGGTTGTCGACGAAGTTCATCTGGCCCTGATGCGGGTTGCCGTCTTCATTCGACAGGCCCATGTACACCGGGGTCGTAGCGCCGCGCTGGCCCTGACGAGCGAGCTGGGTGTATTTGAGGAACACACGTTCATCGGCGTCGAAGTAGGCGTAGACCTTGTCGGTGGAAACCACGCTGGTCAGCGCGGTGGTATCGGCGGTGACCAGGTTGCCGGCGGTGATTTCGGCACGGCTGACGCGGCCGCTGATCGGCGACGTGACGCGGGTGAAACTCAGATTCAGTTTCGCCAGATCGAGTTGCGCTTGCAGCGCGCCTACCGCTGCACGGGATTCTTGTGCGGCGCTGGTGCGCGAGTCGGCGAGTTCGGCGGAGATGGCGTTGCTGGTGCGCAGACGTTCGCCGCGAACGGCTTCGTTTTCGCTGCGATTGGCATTGGCGCGGGCTTGAGCAACCAGGGCTTCGAGGCGGCGAACTTCGGCCTGGAACGGACGCGGATCAATCTGGAACAGCAAGTCGCCTTTCTTGACCAACGCACCTTCGGTGAAGGCGACATCATCGATCTGGCCGGAGACGCGAGGACGGATTTCGACGGTTTCCGGAGCTTCGAGGCGACCGGTGAATTCGTCCCACTCGTTGACCGGTTGTTCCAGCACCTTCGCTACGCTGACTTTGGCAGCGGGCGGGGCGGCGGCGGATTCCGGATTCTTGCCGCAGGCGCTCATCACCACGACGGCCAACAAGGCCAACGGGAAGCGCAAATGTTTGAGTGACTGTTCCATGGAATGCATCCGCCAAGTATTGAAGATGGGCGGATGATGATCGGCGGGCTGGAAGCAAACGAATCGAATGACACGAAGGTAACTATCATTCGGAATGATATAAGCGCCGGGAAAGCCCTCTAGCATGCGCCTTTCGTTAGGGGGCTATCAATCTGATTGATGACAATTCATTGTTGCTCGACAAGTAACGTTCAGATCGGAGCGAAACCAGGTAGCCGCAAACAAAGAGACGGCCATGAAGGCCGTCTCGGTCAGCTAGCTGTCAACGTGTATCAGTTGATGCCTTTACGGTTTGGACCAAAACGGTTCGGCCCCGGCTGGCTGTCTTGCGCCAGGAACACCAGGTTGACGATTGGCAGCAACAACCACCAGCCGCTGCGATCGGTGTCATGCATGCGGCGTGCGCCGACTGCAATGCTCGGCAGGAACATGGCCAGACTGTAAAGGTTGGAGATGATGCCTTTGGTGCTCAGCAGTGCATCGATGACGCCGATGACTATTGCGATCCCGAGGTTGATCAGAATGAACATCCAGTATTCGCGGCGAGTGGCACGGCCCTGGAACACAGCGTAATTTTTCAACGCTTCCATGTATGGGTTACCCGTTGTAATCGCGGGGCCCTGTGCATAGGACTGTTGGATTACCTGAGTCGCACCGCACTGTGGGCAAGCTGCCGCTGTGCTGTGAATCTCTTTGGCGCAACCACGACAAAAAACCATGCTCATATTTTTTTCCCTAAAAATTAATCGATCGACAGCCCGATGAACACAAGCGCAGCAATGCCCGACAAGACAACGCCGGCGATTGCAAGATTGTGTCCAGGGAGTCTTTTATTGATGCTGAGAATGCCGCAGACGAGACCTGCGACGGCGAAAACGCTCAAACCAGCGAGCGTGTCACTGTCCCATTCGGAATCATCAAACAGGCTGAGTACGCAGAGAATGCCTAAAACCAACGAAACGATGGCCAGCCATGGCGACCCGGCTTGTTGGTGCGGCACGTTGGCCTGCTGGCCAGCCCCGCACTGGGGGCAGGTGGGCGCCGTTTCGTGAAGCTCCTTGGCACATGCACGACAATAGACCATTGCCATCGTTTTCCTTAACTTGAATGCGAAATGCCCGACCTTCCGTAGGCCGAGGCGGCGGTAACTTAATCTTTATTACAAGATTTGTCATCAGGCACTTGGCCATTAGCGGTGTCTGGCGCTGAAATTAACGCTGCTGGCGCTGTCGGGGCTAAGGTTTGCGGGAGGTCTCGTCCTCTTCAACCTTCAGGCGCAACGTCAATCCTTGAAGCTGGCGGTTTTTCAGCATGCCCAATCGCCGGCCCTCGCGCTCCTTGCCGTTGGCGTCCAGTCCATGACATTGAAGTTCGCGCTTGGCGGGACTGCCGGGCTTTAGAGCCTCCCAATGACAACGCACTTGAAGTAGCTGCTCGTCAATCCGGGTGGACAGCTCTTCGTCCTCCTTGAGGTAAGTCTCTACGTCTAGCTCAACCGTGGAAATGTCGAAGTAGTTACCGTTGGCTTTGTCCGTCCCTTCGATCATGAACTCAATGCCACTGAGTGCCATAAAGCAGTCTTCGAGCGTATAACCGACCGGCACCTCGAACTCTGAAGTGAAAGGCGTCGCATGGAGGTCGCTGCTGAATCTTTTCTTGTCAGGCTCCGGATCGCCCTTGTAATCGTCAGGTAAAAAACACACGCCTGCGAACAATTCGCTGTACTGCGCGGTAACGGAGACCGTGTAGTTTGCGGGCAACTCGGTTTTCAATGTGAATTTGTTCGACATGATCGCGCAGCCGCTGCCAAGCAAGATAAAACTTGCCAGCAGCAGGGTCTGAAAGGAGCGGATCACGGATTTTGCAGATGGCAGTTGTAGCAAAGGGAACATCAGTACGTCCTTGTAACTTCAGGTAGGGCACCAGCAAAAAGACAAAGCCCCTGAATCGGGGCTTTGCTGTGGCATTCAACGAATCAATTCAAAGGCTATCCGGAACCCGAAAACACTTTGACCTGGCTCTAAAGCGGTAAGTGTGTGAGAGGCGTTCAGAGTACGTCAAAAATGTGATCAGGTGGAGGGGCTTCTTCCAGGGTGAACGCGATCAGCCCTGATGCGAACTTTCAATGTGCCTGGAAAATCTTGCTAACCACAGTCCACTTGCCTTCGACTTTCAGTAGATGGAAGAAGTCAGTGAAAGACATGCCTGACATGCCGTTAGCGTCGATGCGAGCGCTAGCCGCAGTGCCTACGATCTCGATGCGGACAATAGCGGCCTGGGCGTCAGGGGAGGGCCGGAAATCCTTATCGATTCCCTCGAACAGGGTTTGAATCGCGCCGCCTGTCAGCTTGCCATCGGCGCCGACGCTGTACATCGTCGCATGTTCGTTGAAAGCGGGCTTCATGATGCTGCTCTTGGCCTGCTTGCAACCCTCGATGTACTTGTTAAGCACCTCAGTGATCGCCTGATATTCTTCTACATACGTAGGGTTTCTCACTACTGCACTGGTGACTTGTTGCTCACTTGGCAGGTTATCTGCTTGAGCAATCGCGCCAAAACCAGAAATCAGGGCGACAAAAAACAAGCTCTTGATGGAGGCAATTTTCATGCGTTCACTCATAATTTGAGATTCAAGGTGCGACGTGGGTGTGGAAGATCTTGCTGACCACCGTCCACTTGCCATGCACTTTCAGAAGATGGAAAAAGTCGGTGAAGGAGATACCGGACATGTCATTCGCGTCGATGCGAGCGCTAGCCGCAGTGCCGACGATCTCGATACGGACAATAGCTGCCGGTGCGTCCGGAGATGGGCGAAAGCCCTTGTCGATCCCCTCGAACAGAATCGGAATCGCGCCACCCTCCAGCTTGCCGTCGCCATTGACGCTGTACATGGTCGCTTGTTCACTGAAAGCGGGCTGCATGATGCTGCTCTTGGCCTGCTTGCAGCCCTCAATGTATTTGTTCAGCACTTCAGTAATAGCTTGGTATTCCTGGACGTAAGTAGGCTTGGTCATGTTGTTGCTCCAGTGATCATTGATTTGATTAATGCGAAACGCACTTCACGCTTTGGTATCAAGCCAGACGGATCCATAGCGTGTGTAGGCAGCAGGTATCTCAATGACTTCTTTCAGGTCATCTGCAGCGGTGCGAACCCAGAATGGATCTCGCAGCATTTGCCGACCCACGAACACCAGATCAGCTCGGCCGTTTTGCAGGATTTCTTCGGCCTGACGCCCACTCTGAATCACACCCACAGCACCTGTAGCGATATGCAATTCATTACGCAGTAATTCAGCGGCCGGGACCTGGTAACCCGGGTAGGTCTGCACCTTGACCATCTTGATTCCGCCGGAGCTGCAGTCGATCAGGTCAACACCTTGCTCTTTCATCCAGCGACCATATTCAAGGAACGACTCAGGCGTGTTTCCGCCTTCGGCGTAATCGGAACTGGATATGCGAACGAACAGAGGGCGATCGCCCCAATGGGTTTTGACCTCTTCTAGCACTTCCCGCAGGAAACGATAGCGACGTTTGGCATCTCCGCCATATTCGTCGTCGCGGATATTCGCCAGCGGCGAAAGGAACTCACTCAGCAAGTAACCGTGCGCGGCATGGATCTCAAGTACGTCGAATCCGGCATCGCTGGCCCGCCGTGCGGCATCGCCGTAAAGCTTGACCAAACCCGGAATTTCATCCGTAGCGAGTTCGCGAGGCACCGGGCTGGTTTCCGTGAACGGAATCGCCGATGGCGCGATGTGGATCAGACCGGGCAGATCAGCATTGCGCCCCGCGTGGCCGATCTGGGCGCCGGCTTTTGCACCAAAGCCGTGAAGCAGTTCAGTCAGCGCTTTCAAGCCGACAACGTGTTCATCGCTCCAGATACCGAGGTCACCGGCGCCGATACGACCGTCAGCCTGGATAGCCAGCGTTTCGGGGAAAATCAGCGCCGCCTGACCCAGAGCGCGAGCACCGTAATGAACGCGGTGCCAGTCAGTGACGAAGCCATCATCCGCTGCCATGTGCATACACATAGGCGACATGACGACGCGGTTTTTCAGTTTAAGGCCTTTGATTTCATGAGGGGACAGCAGCAAACTCATCTGGCGGATTCCATAGTGGCAGGTATGGAATTCATGCTAGCGTGCACAGCACTTTCTTGTAAGTACGCACAATTTTGTGCTGTAGGCACACTTTTTATACCAAGGTGATTAAAGTGAAAAAATGCAATCCTCAGGATGAGATGGAGGCCTTCGCTTGCCCCGTCGCGTTTACCGTCGATGTCATTGGGGGGAAATGGAAATCGCTCATACTGTTTCATCTGATGTCAGGGACGAAGCGCTTCAACGAGCTGCGTCGCCTGATACCAGACATCACGCAGAGGATGCTGACCCTCCAGCTGAGGGAACTGGAGACTGATGGGATTATTCATCGCGAAATCTATCGCGAGGTCCCGCCCAAAGTAGAGTATTCGCTCACACCACTGGGTAACTCTCTCGCGCCTGTGGTGAGTGCCATGCGAGAGTGGGGAGCTGTGCACGAGCGCACGATCCTCGAACTGCGACGATCTGCGGTCAATGAGGGTAAGTTCGAATCTCTAGCTTGAGTTTGTAGCGCAGCGCGACGCTGCAGGTCGATAGAGTGTGGCGATCTAGTGGTCTGGAATAGACGATCCCCACGGCCTGTGAAAGGCAGGCATGATCAAGATGAACAGCCTGCCGACGACGGTTAGAGGCTATCCGGATCCCCAAAAAACATCTGAATCCGCGACCTTAACCAACGCTCACCCGGATCATTATCCTGCGACCCACGCCAAGCCATGTGCAGCTCAAACGTGCGTGTAGGCAACGGCGGATCTTCTGCACGTACACCGCCAGCCGACGTCAGCGCATCGGCCGCGTAGTCCGGCACGGTCGCCACAATGTCAGTGCCGGCGAGCAATGTACTCAAGCCGTTGAACTGCGGCACAGCCAGCACCACGTGGCGTTTGCGGCCAAGTTTTTCCAGCTCTTCATCGATGAAACCACTGAGGTCGCCAGCGAACGACACCAGCGCATGCGGGCGCGCGCAGTAATCATCAAGGCTCAACGGCCCCGGCACGGTATCGGCGCGTAGCAGCTTCGGTGCGCTGCGGCGCAACACCTTGCGTTTGGCATTGGCCGGCAGGTCAGTGGTGTAGCTGACGCCAATCGAGATTTCCCCGGAGGCCAGCAGGCCCGGCATCAGGATGTAGTTGACGCGGCGTACCACCAGAACAATTCCGGGGGATTCGGCGCGCAGGCGTTTGAGCAGCATCGGCAGCAGGGCGAATTCGACATCATCCGACAAACCAATGCGGAACACCGAAGTGCTGGTCGCAGGGTCGAACTCTGCGGCGCGGCTGACGGCCGTGGAAATCGAGTCGAGGGCCGGGGAGAGCAGGGCGAAGATTTCTACCGCGCGGGCAGAAGGCTCCATGCTGCGCCCGGTGCGCACGAACAGCGGATCATCGAACAGACCACGCAGGCGTGAAAGCGCTGCGCTGATCGCCGGCTGGCCGAGGAACAATTTCTCCGCAGCACGGGTCACACTGCGCTCATGCATCAGTGTTTCAAAAACGATCAACAGGTTCAGGTCGACACGACGCAGGTCATTACGATTCATCTGGAGTCCTGGCAGAGTCATCAAGCTTGACGAGAGCGGCCATATGAGAACAATGGCCGGCATGAATCTTACGGGTAAAGGCTGGTACTCTGCACCGGAAAATTCAGCTTTACTGAAAGGGCGGCAGCAGTTTGTTCATCATTTTTGCCAGTGCCGTCCTTGCTGCGGAATCAATGACAGGCATGTCGACTATTAATAGCCACTGATGGTCTTGGCTGAAAAGCCCATATAGAGTTCAGGGCATTAGAGGTTACTTTGACGAGGTTTGCGATGTCCCGCACGATCCGTTTTCACAAGTTTGGTCCGGCCGAGGTGCTCAAATGCGAAGAGCATGCGGCCGCTCAGCCAGGTCCTGGCGAAGTGCAGGTGCGTGTCGAAGCGATCGGCATCAGCTGGTACGACACGCTTTGGCGTCAGAATCTCGCCTCGTCCCAGGCTCGCCTGCCTTC
Source organism: Pseudomonas sp. TWP3-1 (assembly GCF_049896625.1). Classification (NCBI taxonomy): domain Bacteria; kingdom Pseudomonadati; phylum Pseudomonadota; class Gammaproteobacteria; order Pseudomonadales; family Pseudomonadaceae; genus Pseudomonas; species Pseudomonas sp. TWP3-1. Next base: position 111,097 of record NZ_JAFCUQ010000001.1, on the reverse strand, counting down.
TGGCCTTGGTCATGAAATGGCCGGTGTGGTCACGGCTGTCGGTGACGGCGTTGAAGATCTGGCAATTGGCGACAAGGTTGCCAGTTTCCCGGCCGAAAGCCCGAACGACTATCCGGTTTACGGCGAGCTGATCGTTCTGCCGCGTACCGCGCTGACCCGTTATCCGGACGTGCTCAGCCCGATCGAAGCGAGTGTGCATTACACGCCGTTGTTGATCGCCTATTTCGGTTATGTCGATCTGGCACGGGTCAAACCGGGGCAGTTTGCCTTGGTGACCGACGCCAGTCATTGCGCCGGCCCATCCTTCGTACAGCTGGGCAAAGCGCTCGGCGTGCGGGTGATTGCCGCAACTAAAACCGCTGAAGAGCGTGAATACCTGCTTTCGCTGGGTGCCGAGAAAGTCATCGTCACCGAAGAGGAAGATCTGCTCCTGCGGATCAACAAGATCACCGACAACCGTGGTGTCGACGTCGTGTTTGACGGCCTCGGCGGCCCACAGATGTCGTTGCTCGGCGATGTGCTGGCACCGCGTGGCAGCCTTGTCCTGTATGGCTTGCAGGGTGGTAACCAGACACCCTTCCCGGCCTGCGCAGCGTTCCAGAAGAACATTCAGTTCTTCGTGCACTGCATCGGTAACTTCACCGGCAAACCGGAGCTGGGCATTACTCAGGATCACGTCGCCTTGCAGCGTGCCTTGCGCGATATCAACCAGTTGACGGCCGATCGTGTGCTGCTGCCGCTGAAAACTCGTGTATTCCCCTTCAACGAGTTTGTTGAAGCCCACCGCTACATGGACGAATGCCCATGCCGCGAGCGGGTAGCCCTGCAGGTCGAGCCGGCCTGATCCTCCCGACCAGAGTCCGTGGCCCCACGGACTCTCCTGTACCATAACCCCTGTCACCCACGAGAATCCCGGGCCCGGCGCTTGGGACAGTTCAGCAACTGAACTGGTTTTTGCTCTCGATCTGTATCTTCTAATCCCCCTCCAGACACTGATAATTGAACGACTACTTTCATCTCAAGGAATGAGCGATGGCTGTGCACTTCAATTGCTCTGCGCGATATCAATCTGCTATTTTTCAGCAGCACCCAAACTTCTGTTTAAAAGTTGTAGGACCGCCATGTAAGCCCTTCTTTTTTTCTTGTGCTCGTTATGCGCGAGACATTGTAAGAAGTTTCCTAGGCCGTTTGTTTCATTCTGGAACCCCTTTGAAACCAAGGGGTTGCGCGGTATTGACGTTAAACCAGAAAAAACTCGCACTGAACTGTTTCAAATAACTACAAAAACTTAAGTGTTAGCATTTAGCGTCTATTACTTACTGATGAATGATTGCGCGCTCTGCGTCCTGCGGGCGGCGCGACATCAAACTTTTTATACCGGGTGAAGTACCGATGAGCACGATCCATGATCAGGCAATGAACTATGTCTACCAGCAAGTATTGCAACGTTTGCTGAGTTTCTTTTCCCGCGCAGAACGCACGGCATTGCAGCTGTTGATTCAGCGACTGGCCGTTGCCGCTGGCGGCATGGAGCGCATCGGTGAATTCAAGGTACTGGCTATTCAATCCGGCACTCGTGACAGCGCTTACAGCCTGGCCCTGCTGCGTGCTGCACAGCTGAGCATCGCCGGACGCGCACCGGCGACCTTCCAGTTGCGAGTCGCTGCGCTGCGCTGGAGCGGCATGCCGGCGTCGGCGCTGCACAACATCCACCGCAGTTTCAGCGCGCTGTTTCTGTACGACGATCCGCGAGTCGAATTGCTCATGGCGGACCACCGCGAAATTCTGCCGTTCGATCTCCAGGTGCCGATGAGCGAGGAGGGGCGCGACGCCGGTCGCATCAATTTGCTGATGGTGGGCCATCGCAGGGACTGGAGCGAAACACTGCAATTATGGGATGAGCAGTATCTGGCGACCGCCGAATTCTACGGCCAGGTTGCTCGCTGGAATAACGGTGTAGACGCATTGGTCACCAGCGATACGCTGGCCAGTCAGGAGCGTTTTCTCGACGGTCTGGATCGGGCGGCGCAGAAAGCCGGGATTGGTGGTCTGCAACGCCATGCTGTCGGGTTTGATGAGCTTTTCAGTCTGCTGGACAACCTGGGGGGCGATTGCTATCGGGAGTTTTATCTGGAATCCGAGCGTACGCCATGGCGCCCGTTTGGGCATTTCGAAGCGTGCCGGCGCACCAGTTACGTGGGCATCCATGACATGGTGGTGGGCAAGATGGATGAGCGCTGGCCACTGCTCAGTGAATTTCTCGGGTATCAGGCTGATGAGCTGATGCTCGAGCCGAGCGTCGGTGAATGTCCCGATCCAATGATCGCCGCCTATCTGAACGGCCTGCAGACGAGTCATGTCAACGGACGCACCTATGCCGCCGGCGCTTCTGAATATCTGCATGGCTGTCTGGCCACGATGCGTCAAAAGCAAGTGCCGGAGCAGATCTGCGAACGTTTTCTGGCGACATTCGGCACCCTGACCGACTTCACCGAACAAAGATCGCATGCGGTATCTGCCCTGCAAAAAAACTTTGGCCTCAGCGAGTCGCAAATGGTCTGCGTGTTGTTTGCGCCATTTATTGACGGCGGTGCAGGCCTCGAGCGCTTCCTGCGCACCTGCCATCCCGGGATGCTCGTTGCGATGCCGGACCTGCATCGCGCCATGCAAGGTCTGCACGCTCCGGAACAAGTGCAACAATGGATGACCGACGTCAGTGGCTTGCCGGTGCGGTTGATTGCTCGACTGTATGCCATGGGGCCCATCCGCATGGATCAGCAGACGACAACTCCGGTAGCAGCGCCGGATACACAGGCGGGCCGGGCTGACCGTTCCGCGGAAGGTTGAGCGTGAGCGGCTTGCCCGGCCTCGCGGCCATGCCTGCGCAGGCGGGCATATGAAAGCGTCGCGAGCACACGACTTCGCCTATCAGGCGGTGTATCGCTACCTCACTCAATTGATCAGCGAGCCATCCGCAAACGGTGATCTGCGCCTGCCGTCACTCAGGCAACTGGCAGAGCGCTTGAACGTGTCGGTCTCGACCATTCAGTACGCGTACGCACTTCTGGAAAAGGAGGGGCGGGTCTACTCAGTGGCGAAGTCCGGCTATTTCGCGCAAGCGGTAACGACGGTCATGCCGCCGGGTCGAGGCGGCGATTTGCTGGAAACGGTCTACGTCAACACCAGGTGTCCGGGTATGCGCGTGTTGAGCGCAGACGATCCCGCTTCGATTCAGCCGCTGGACAATCCATTACTGATGCTCGAGCGGGAGTTGATTCGACAATATCCGCGCCAGCCACAGATCCTCGCGCAACCGTGCGGCGAGCTGGAACTGCGCACACTGCTCGCCGCCCGCTACACCACATCACCCACTCGATGCTGGCACGCCGAGGATGTCTATATCGGGGCCGATCTGCGTGGAGTGCTGGAAATACTGATCGCCGTGCTTGAGCTGCGCAGGACTACCGTTGTAGTCGAATCACCGTGTGACTGGGTGATCTTGCGCTTGCTCAAGTCGGCCGAGGTACGCGTCGTCGAACTGCCGCTGCAAGCGAGCGGGGCGCTCGACCCACAGCGGCTGGAGCGATTGCTGGCCACCGAACCGGTGCGCTTGATCCTGCTGTCATCGGGATTGAACATGCCGCATGGCAGTCGGGTACCTGAAGATAACCGCCAGGCCATTGCGCAATTGCTCGAGCGTCATGGCACCTGGGTGCTTGAAAATGATTGCTACGGCGAGCTGGTGGACGACGCAAGCGCTCAACCGCTGCGTGATCTTCTGGATCCCGATCGGCTGCTGGTGTTTTCCACCTTCGAAAAATTCATCGGCGTAGAAGCGCCGTACGGATTTGTCCTGTCGCGCCAGTGGCGCACTGATTTACAGCGGCACTTTCTGTTGCGCGCGTTTCGCCTGTCGCCGATCCGCCAGAAGGCCATCGCGCGGTTGTACGCCAGCGGGCGCGTCGACCAGCATCTGCCGGTGCTCAAGCGGCTGCTCAAAGAGCGCCGCACGCTGTTGATCGAGTTACTGCGTGAGCGTCTGGGTGATGCGTTACACATCGTCGAGCCACAGGGCGGCGCGACTATCTGGCTGCGATCTGCGCGCCCGGTCGCAATGGGCGCGGTGTTCCAGCGACTGTTGCAGCAACATGTCTTGATCGCGCCTGGGGAGCTGTTCAGCACTCAAGGGCTGTATGCGCAGCATATGCGCCTGAGCGCGATTGGCAGTTGCGAGCACGAGTTGTTAATACTTGTCGGGCTGCTCGCTGACGCGCTCAGGCTGGCCCCGCTGCTCGACCCGCAAAAACACCCGGCATGCGTCGGATAGATCCCATCGCACTGCGGTCAAACTGCCAGTAAACTGCTGCGTAATTTCCTGAATCACTCTATTTCAGAGGTTTTGCATGACTCTCAGTCCTTTTGCGGGCAAACCGGCACCGGCAGAATTGTTGGTCGACATCCCGCGACTGGTTACGGCGTACTACACCGGCCAACCCGATGCCTCGATTTCCACCCAGCGCGTGGCATTCGGCACCTCCGGCCACCGCGGCAGCTCCTTTGAGCTGAGTTTCAATGAATGGCACGTTCTCGCCATCAGCCAGGCGATCTGCCTGTACCGCGAAGCCCAAGGCATCACCGGCCCGCTGTTTGTCGGCATTGATACCCACGCGCTCTCGACTCCGGCCGGAGCCAGTGCCCTGGAAGTACTCGCGGCCAACGGCGTGACCGTAATGATTGCCGAAGGTGACGAATACACGCCGACGCCGGCAATTTCCCACGCCATTCTCTGCTACAACCGTGGCCGCACGACCGGCCTGGCTGACGGCGTGGTGATTACCCCGTCGCACAACCCGCCACAAAGCGGCGGCTACAAATACAACCCTACCAACGGTGGCCCGGCCGATACCCATATCACCAAGTGGATCGAAGCCAAGGCCAACGAGTTGCTGAGCAACAAACTGGCGGGTGTAAAGCGCATCAGCTACGAGCAGGCGCTCAAGGCCAGCACCACGCACCGGCATGACTACCTCAACACCTATGTCGCCGACCTGATCAATGTCATCGACTTCGATGCCATTCGTGACGCGAAACTGCGTCTGGGCGTTGATCCGTTGGGCGGAGCAGGGGTGCGTTACTGGTCGGCAATCGCCGAGCATTACCGCCTCGATCTCGACGTGGTGAACAAGCAGGTCGACCCGACGTTCCGCTTCATGACCGTCGATTGGGACGGACAGATCCGCATGGACCCGTCGTCCAGCCACGCGATGCAAGGCTTGATCGGTCTGAAAGAACGCTTCGACGTTGCTTTCGCCTGCGATCCCGATCACGACCGTCACGGCATCGTCACTCCATCCGGTGGCCTGCTGGCGCCGAACAACTACCTCGCTGTATCTATCGACTACCTGTTCCAGAACCGCCCGCAATGGCGCGCTGATGCGGGCATCGGTAAAACCGTGGTCAGCAGCGGTCTGATCGATCGGGTGGCCAAGCGTCTGGGCCGTCGTCTGTACGAAGTGCCGGTTGGTTTCAAATGGTTTGCCGATGGACTGTTTGACGGCTCGCTGGGTTTTGGCGGCGAAGAAAGCGCCGGCGCGTCGTTCCTGCGCAAGGACGGCGGCGTCTGGAGCACCGACAAGGACGGCCTGATTCCAGCCCTTTTGGCTGCCGAGATGACTGCACGCACCGGTCGCGATCCAAGTCAGGCGTACAACGCGCTGACTGCTGAACTGGGCGAACCGTTCTCGGTGCGTGTCGACGCCAAGGCCAACCCTGAGCAGAAAGCCTTGCTAAGCAAGCTGGCGCCAGAGCAGGTGACTTCGACCGAGCTGGCGGGCGAGAAGATTCAAAGCATCCTCAGCCACGCACCGGGCAACGATCAAGCCATCGGCGGTCTGAAAGTCATGACCGAAAACGGCTGGTTCGCCGCACGTCCGTCGGGCACTGAAGACATCTACAAGATTTACGCCGAAAGCTTCATCAGCGACGACCACCTCAAGCAACTGGTGGCCGAAGCGCAAACCCTGGTGGACGGCGCGATCAGCGCGAAGTAAATCCGGGCTGAATAGAAAAGGGCGACCATGACGGTCGCCCTTTTTTGTGGCTTGGATTCAGCGGATCAGGCCAGATCCACCAGCACGATTTCGCTGTCTTCAATGGCCGTAACCGTCAGCACTTGCTCATCAGCCACCGCAACGCCGTCTCGAGCTTGCGCACGCAAGCCATTGACTTCAATCACTCCGGTAGCCGGCACCAGATACGCACGACGCCCGGCATCGAGACGATACTCGGCAGTTTCCCCAGCCTTGATGTTGGCCGCCACCAGTCGCGCATCGGCACGAATGCGCAGGCTTTGATCATCGCCGTCCTTGCCGCTGGCCAGCGTCACGAAACCTTCGCGCTCACCTTTGGGAAACGGCTTGGCGCCCCAGGATGGCGGCGCACCGGTTTCGGTCGGCAGAATCCAGATCTGGAAGATCCGCGTTTCGCTGGACTCCAGGTTGTACTCGCTATGCGCAATCCCGGTGCCAGCGCTCATGACCTGCACGTCGCCGGCTTCAGTGCGGCCCTTGTTGCCTAAATTATCCTGGTGAGTGATCGCACCTTCACGCACGTAGGTGATGATTTCCATGTCGCGGTGCGGGTGAGTCGGGAAGCCCGTACCGGCGGCGATGATGTCGTCATTCCATACGCGCAGGTTGCCCCAGTTCATGCGCTGCGGATCGTAGTATTCGGCGAACGAAAAATGGTGATGGGCATCCAACCAGCCGTGATGGGCGCCGCCCAAGGTGTTGAAAGGTCTGAGTTCAAGCATGATCGTCTCCTCAAAAGGTCCGTCATGGGGCGTAGATGCCTGATGCCACGAAGCGAAACCGGTGATTGATGGCGAGCATCTTCCATCAGTCATAGATCGACAAAAAGCGTAAAAAGTGCGGCATTCTGATCGAATTGGTTGATGTGAAAGCAACCCAAAACGCTCTCAGCCGACATTCAGTTCATCGCCTAAACCAATGACCTGTAAGCATTTCGCTAGAACTCAAAAGCAAATGCGGACACCATAGCCGTCAACAGCCTCAACCCCGGAGTCCGTCAGCGTGGCGCAGCACACCCCCGATCTTCCTCCCGAACTTCGTCCTTTATCCGAAATGCCTTGGTTCAAGCGCATGGCAGCGCGGTTCTTTGGACATGGCTTGACCCGCTTGCGCGCCCAGCACCGTGCGTCGTGGCTGCATGGCCAGGCGGACGGCTTTCGCAGCGGACACACCGCCGGGGTCGATTACGGCTATAAGGAAGGCAAGCTCGATGGATTGGAGGAGGGACGCCAGGTTCTGTTGATTCGCGATAGCCGCAACACTGAGCATCGGCCGCCGGGCATCGACAACCATTTGTTCGATGACTGGCGCCTGCCGCTTAACGCCGAACTGAAAAAACGCATGAAAGTCGACGTCGCCCGGTTGCTGCCGGCCCACGCTCAGCCCAGCGCTGCGCAGTGGAAGATGATCTTCAGCGACACGCCGTCAACCTCGGTGATCGCCGGGGCGGGCGCCGGCAAATCCACCACGCTGGTGCTGCGCATCCTGCTGCTGACCCACTATCTGGGCTTTGAACTCGATTCGATGACCGTGGTGACCTTCACCCGCGAGTCGCGCAAGGACTTCATCAACAAGCTGATCGAACTGTTCGCATTGTGGGGGCGCACGCTCGGCCAAAAACAGGCGCGCGAACTGGTGCGCACTTTTCATTCGCGCATTCTGCCAATGGTGCGCAGTCTGCCGGGCTTCGAGCGTTTGCAGGCTTTCGAAAACCTCAGCCTGCGAGCGCCTGGCGCTGACGAAGATGTCGACAGCAATCCGTTCGACCTGCGGATCAATGACGCGCAGCGCCAGCAGCTGAATGCCTGCTATCACCGCTTGCACAGTGAAGATGAACGATTTCGCCAGTTGATCCAGCCGCTGTCCCGGCATGCCTTGCAGCTCAAAGAGCTGGAGCGCGATCATCCGGACGTGCAAAAACGCATGGCGGTGACCGAGTTGGCGGCCAAGCGCGACGAAGAACTTTGCGATGTGATCGAGGACCTGTGGCTGCGTGCCGGTGCCTGGCCAGTCAAAGGCATCGAAGCCAAACGCCAGACGTTCGACATCAACGGCGCGAAATTCCACAGCCACGGCTACATCCCGAGTCTCGATGCGTGGGTAGTGCTCGGTTTCGATCCGCGAGAGAACGCGCAGATTTGCCGCCCGAACGCCAAGCTGACGGTTCGCGCAGAATGGGCCGTCAAGCGCACCCTGTTTCAAGCTTTCTGTCGTAAGCCATTGATTTGGATGGATAGTTACGAGTCGTCCAAGCGTGTTCTGGCCTCTCTGGCCGGCGACGCCAGCGCCGGTCCGGGCTTCGATTACAAGGTCAAAGGTGAGCTGGCCTCCGCGCCGCTGCTCGACTGTTTTGTCGCCGCCGCCGGCTTCATCGAAAACCTCGGGCTGGACGTACCGGACGCCGTTGGCCGCATGACCTTCGCCAAAGACGACCCGGACCGGTTTTTCTTCGAAGCTTTGAGCCTGTTCTGGCGCGCGCTGGAAGATCATCTGCTCGACCAGAAACCGCCGGTGATGACCTACAACCGCATGTTCGCGTTGTTCAGTGAGCACTCGCCGGAGAACCTCAAACTGCTCAGCGACGAGCTGCTACGGCCGATGTCGCACTTGATGATCGACGAATTTCAAGACGTGTCGCCGCAAATCGTCTCGTGGATTCGCGCCAGCCTCGCGGAAATCCGCAGCCGTGGCCCGGCCATGCATGTCGGGCGCGGTGCGCAACGCTCGTCGCTGCTCTGCGTCGGCGATGACTGGCAGTCAATCTACGGCTGGCGCGGCAGTTCGCCGAGCTACTTCATGGAGTTCAACAAGGAGTTTTCCTCGCCGAGCACCACGCGGGTGATGCTCAGCGATAACTATCGCAGCCATCAGCACATCATTGATGCGGCAGAACACGTAGTGCGTGCGGTGCCCGCCATTCCTGGCAAGAAGGCCAAGGCCAGTGGGGAGGACAAGCCGCTGCATCCCGTCAGCGTGCTGGAGCGTGATGACCAGGCGCTTGGCCAGCGCCTGGCCGAACACTACAATCGCGGCGATTCAATCTTGATGCTCTATCGAAAAAGCAGCGATAAGTTGTTGATAGAACAGCATATTCAGTCGGTAGTTAATGTGGATTCGAGCTTGCCGTACGACGCCCGACGCCTTAAACAACTGACTTATCACAGCGCCAAGGGCTTACAGGCTGACGCAGTATTCCTGCTCGGCGATTGCCAGCACCTGACCAGTTCACCGTACAAGAACCAGGTCTATCGCATGGCCGGGTTGGGCAAGGCCGGCGACAGCGAACCGTACGACAGTGCGCAAAAGGACGAAATCCTGCGCCTGGCCTACGTCGGCATCACCCGCGCAGTCAGCCATTGCTACTGGTATGTCGAACCGCAAGACACCCAAGCGGTGAACATGCCGCGCGCCTCTGACCGGGTGGCGGGAGGCAAGGCATTCTTCGCCGACCATCGGCCCGAGAAGAAAACTGCCTGAACCTGCGCCCACAAAAAAGCCCGCATCAAGCGGGCTTTTATTTGTAAATCAAGATCTTATGCGTAACTCCTGAGACTTGCTGGAGGAATAAACGTCTCCAGCTCGTCCTCAACGGCTTCAATTATCCGTTCGACATCCGCCGCATTCATCACCGTGGCACACGGGATGCCGGCGATGGCGATCATGGTCTCGCCGCTGGCACGGTCGAACAGACGGGCAACCATACTGCCCGGCGCGTCCATTGTGGCTTCGAATCCCACGGGATGAAAATGCCAGCGCATCAGCTGGCAAGCGTTGGGAAACGTGACTTTGCTTGAGCCTTTATTCATGTGTTGCCCGCCTTCTTCATCGAGCGCTTCCGTTTGCTCATGGTAGGTGGGAAGAGCCTTCATTGGCTCAACCGGTGATTGCCATTAAAAATAGCATCCGGATGTGAATTTCCTGTGAGATTTTTCAGTCGATTTGGCGATTGAGCGGATTTTTTTGATGTACATCACGTACAGCGTATTCCCAACCAAATAGCCACTATCGATTGCACGTTGCTGCGCGCGCCGAAGTTGGGCAAGCTCGGTTTTTTTCACCGAGCCATGTTATGCACGCCGATGATGACGGCCCGCAACAAACCCGGGCCACGGGCGAAACAGTGATGCGCTATCACCTGTGCTGGAAACACCGCGATCTGGACGGCGTGATGGCGCTGTATCACCCGGACATCCAGTACAACGATTTCTTCCAGAACCGCGTGCTCGGACTCGCTGAGTTACGCGAATACGTGCGCGTGAGCATGCCGCGCGAGTCGGACGAAGCGCTGGAGCATTGCGACCGCATTCGCCTCGATGGCAATACCGCGTTCATACAATACGAGGTGACGTTGCGTGGCGGTAACGGCCTGGTGTCGTTTCGTTCCAGTGAGGCGATCACGGTCAAGGACGGCTTGATTTGGCGCGTTAACGAGTACGCTTCACTGGTGCGAGCGCCATCCGCCAGCCCGACGGCGCCAAGTCAGCGCCCGGCAGTCAGTCGGCTGGGCCTGTCGCCACGTCAATTGAGCTTCATGGCTGAGGATCTGCAGCAATACTTCGAGCGACAGCAACCGTATCTCGACCCGGAGCTTGATCTGCAGCGAGTGGCGAAGGAGTGCGGGTACAGCCGCAATCAGATTTCCTACCTGCTGAATCAAGTGCTGGGCCAGAGCTTCTACCGCTACGTCAATCAGGCGCGCCTGCAGCATTTGCTGCACTCGCTCGACAGCGCCACGCCGCCGCTGCGCATCGATGAATTGGCTTTCGCTGCCGGCTTCAACTCGCTGTCGGCGTTCTATAGCTGTTTCCGCCAGCACACCGGCCAGTCCCCCAAGGCCTACGCCAAACAAATTTCTTTGCGGACACGCGCGCAAGACAGCCCTTGATCTGACGCACTAGGATCGACGCCAACGTAGAATGGATTGGCGGGGTCTGGCATGTCGGCGTGGCGCACTATCAGTTTATGGATGGATCAACTCGACGAGCCGCTGACCGCGCGCCCGACGCTGGAGCGCGATCTGGACGTCGATGTGGCGATCATCGGCGCCGGCTACACCGGCCTGTGGACCGCGTACTACCTGAAAAAACTCGCGCCCGGCCTGGATATCGCCATCATCGAAGCGCAAACCGCAGGTTTCGGCGCTTCCGGGCGCAACGGCGGTTGGTTGATGGGCAATCTGCTCGGCGAGGATCGTCTACTCGCCGGATTGTCACCAGAACAACGCCGCGCCTCTTTCGATTTGCTGCACAGCATCCCCGACGAAGTAGAGATCGTCCTCGAACGCGAAGGCATTGACTGCGATTACCGCAAGGGCGGCGTCCTCTATTGCGCTGCACGCTATCCGGAGCAGGAAACCGCGCTACGCGACTACCTCGACAAACTGCACGCCCAAGGCCTGACCGACGACGATTACCGCTGGCTCAGTCCCGAGCAACTGGCGCAGCAGATCCGCATCGCCAAGCCTTACGGCGGGATTTACGCGCCGCACGTCGCGACCATCCACCCGGCGAAACTGGTACGCGGCCTGGCCCGCACCGTGCAGGGCATGGGGGTGAAGATCTACGAAAACAGCCCGGTAACGCACTGGCAGGCCGGCAGCCTGCGCACCGACAAAGCCAGCGTGCGCAGTCGCTGGATTGTCCCGGCAGTCGAAGGCTATTCGGTAACCACGCCGCCGCTGGGGCGTTATCAACTGCCGGTGCAAAGCCTGATCGTCGCCACCGAGCCGCTGTCACCGGCGACCTGGGATGAAATCGGCCTCAATCGCGGCCAAGCCTTCAGTGAGTTCAGCCGCCAGGTCACTTACGGCCAGCGCAGTGCCGACAATCGCCTGATATTCGGCGCGCGCGGCGGCTATCAGTTCGCTGGCAAGCTGCGGCACAACTTCGACCTGACCGAGGACGAAGTGCAACTACGCCGCTATCTGTTCGGCGAACTGTTCCCGCAACTGAAGAACGTGCAGATCACCCACGCCTGGGGCGGCAACCTCGGCATGTCGCGGCACTTCAAGCCGCACATGCTTTGCGATCGCGCCAATGGTATTGCGCTGTCTGGCGGTTATGGCGGGGAGGGCGTTGGCGCGAGCAATCTCGGCGGCCGCACCCTGGCCGACCTGATCCTCGAGCGCGATACCGAGCTGGTGCAGCAACCGTGGGTGCTGGCGGACGGCGGGATTCACGCACTGAGAGCTTGGGAACCGGAGCCGTGCCGCTGGCTCGGTTACAACGCGATCATCAAAAGCTTCGTCCACGAAGACCAGACTTTGGCCAATCCGGCGACCGCACCGTGGCGGCGCAAACTCGCCAGTCGCGTGGCCGGATTCATGGAAGGTTTCATGCACTGAACCTCGTTTTCCCCAACCACAGGTAACGCCATGAGCATCACCCAATTCAAAAACACCGCCAGCCTGCAACTGGAAGAATCAAATCCCGTGGCCGTACCGCTCGGCACGCCGGTAGCGATTGCCTCGACCACCAGTGTCGAGCGCGACGACGGCGTCGAAACCGGCGTCTGGGAATGCACGCCGGGGCGCTGGCGCCGGCAGATCACCGCGCAAGAGTTCTGCCACTTCATTTCCGGGCGTTGCACGTTCACCCCGGACGGCGGCGAAACCCTGCACATACAAGGTGGCGACGCACTGATGTTGCCGGCCAATACGCTTGGTATCTGGGATATCCAGGAAACCGTGCGCAAGAGCTACGTCCTGATTTTCTGATTGTTTCGATCTTTGATTGCCTGCCAAACAACAATAACCCCTACAGGAATCGCCCATGATCCAGAACACCCTCGCGTTGGCGCCGCTGCTGCTGGTCGCCTCACTCAGTCACGCGGCCGAGACGGTCAAGGTCTACAACTGGTCCGACTACATTGCGCCGGACACCACGAAAAACTTCGAGAAGGACACCGGTTTCGGCGTCACCTACGACGTCTACGACAGCAATGAAACCCTCGACGGCAAGCTGATGACCGGAAAATCCGGCTACGACGTGGTGTTCCCGTCCAACCACTTCATGGCGCGGCAGATCCAGGGCGGGGCGCTGAAGAAACTCGACAAGAGCCAGCTACCGAACTGGAAAAATCTCAATCCCGTGCTGCTCAAAGCCCTGCAAACCAACGATCCGGGCAATGAACACGGCTTCCCGTACCTGTGGGGCAGCACCGGTATCGGCTATAACGTCGCCAAGATCAAAGAAGTACTAGGCGACAACGCGCCACTGGATTCCTGGGACCTGATCTTCAAGCCCGAATACATGGAGAAACTGCAGAAGTGCGGCGTGGCAATCCTCGATAACGGCCCGGAATTGTTGCCCGCAGCCCTCAACTACCTGGGCTTGCCGCACCACAGCCAAAATCCGGAAGACTACAAAAAGGCCCAGGCCTTGCTGATGAAGGTGCGGCCGTACGTCAGCTATTTCCACTCATCGAAGTACACCAGCGACCTGGCCAACGGCGACATCTGCGTAGCGGTGGGCTTCTCCGGCGATATCCTGCAAGCGGAAAACCGCGCCAAGGAAGCGAAGAACGGCATAGAGATCGGTTACTCGATTCCCAAGGAAGGCGCGGCGATCTGGTTCGACATGGTTGCCATGCCTGCCGACGCACCGGACGAAAAGGCCGGTTACGCGTTCATGAACTACCTGCTGCGCCCGGATGTAATGGCCGGCATCAGCAACCATGTGCACTACGCCAATGGCAATGAACAGGCTGACAGCCTGATCGACCCGGCGATCAAGAACGACACCAAGGTTTACCCGAGCCCGGAAATGATGAGCAAACTGTTCGCGCTCGAAGCCATGCCGCTGAATATCGACCGGATTCGTACGCGGGTGTGGAACAAGATCAGGACCGGTAGCTAATCCGGTTCATATGTAGAAGCTGACGAGTGCAAAAGGCTGCACTCGTCAGCTTCTACAAAGGGGGGGAATGATGTTTCAAGTAGGTGATATCAATGCACTGGCACTTGCATTGATAAGTCTGAAAAGTGAGACGTGACCAACAAAAAACAACTTAGCGCTATTTAATATTTAAATAGAAAATCGTCAGACAATTAGGCAAAGGTACCAAACTTACGACAATCTTTCGGCGCTATACCCTTTGTTTACGGGACTTTTCCGGGACAGTTCAATTTGATATCGAAAAATCACTAGACGGTAGATTTCAAATTGTGTCAGGTTTCTTACGCCTTCATTGGGCGAGTGATAGGACAATCTCGCCAGGGGTTGTTGCTATCTGACAAAAACTGTTCCATTTGCTAAACAAGGAAGTGTGTTTATGTCGAAAATAAAAACGAACGCTATTGATACCGCCGAACAGGCTTTTCTGCTGGGCGCGGCGCCGCAACCACTGGCAGCATCCAGTACGGCGTATAACCAGATCAATAGCTTCAGCCATCAGTATGATCGCGGCGGCAACCTCACGGTCAATGGCAAACCCTCCTTTTCCGTCGACCAGGCCGCAACTCAGTTGCTGCGCGACGGCGCTGCCTACCAGGACAAGGACGGCAGCGGCAAGATCGAACTCACCTACACGTTCCTGACTTCTGCTTCATCGAGCACGATGAACAAGCACGGGATCTCCGGGTTCAGTCAGTTCAGTACTCAACAGCAAACCCAGGCCAAGCTCGCCATGCAATCCTGGGCCGATGTCGCCAACCTCACCTTCACCGAGAAAGCTACCGGCGGTGACGGCCACATGACCTTCGGCAACTACAGTGGCGGCCAGGATGGCGCGGCAGCGTTCGCCTATCTACCAGGGTCCGGCGCCGGTTATGACGGCACCTCGTGGTACCTGATCAACAGCAGCTACACGCAGAACAAAAACCCGGAGCTGAACAACTACGGCCGTCAGACGCTGACCCATGAGATCGGCCACTCGCTGGGCCTCGCGCATCCGGGCGACTACAACGCCGGCAATGGCAACCCGACCTACAACGACGCTTCCTACGGGCAAGACACCCGCGGTTACAGCGTCATGAGCTACTGGAGCGAAAACAACACCAGTCAGAACTTCAGCAAGGGCGGCGTGGAAGCTTATTCCTCCGGCCCGCTGATGGATGACATCGCAGCGATCCAGAAACTCTACGGGGCCAACCTCACCACCCGTACCGGCGACACCACCTACGGCTTCAACTCCAACGCCGGGCGTGATTTCCTCAGCGCCTCGTCGTCGTCCGACAAAGTGGTGTTCTCGGTCTGGGATGCGGGCGGCAAGGATACTCTGGACTTCTCGGGATTCACCCAGAACCAGAAGATCAACCTCAATGAAGCCTCGTTCTCCGACGTTGGCGGCATGGTGGGCAACGTGTCCATCGCCAAGGGCGCCACCATCGAGAACGCGATTGGCGGTTCGGGCAACGATCTGCTGATTGGCAACAGCGTAGCCAACGAACTGAAGGGTGGTGCAGGCAACGACATCCTTTGGGGCGCCGGCGGTGCCGACAAGCTGTGGGGCGGCGCGGGTTCGGACACCTTTGTGTTCGCTGCCAGTTCCGATTCCAAGCCTGGTGCGATCGATCAGATCCTCGACTTTGTCAGCGGTCTGGACAAAATCGACCTGACCGGGATCACCAAAGGTGCGGGTCTGCACTTCGTCAGCGCTTTCACCGGCGCGGCGGGTGATGCGGTGCTGAGCAACTCTGGTGGCAACAGCCTGCTGTCGGTGGACTTCTCCGGGCATGGCTCGGCAGATTTCCAGGTCAGCACCGTTGGCCAGGCAGCACTGAGCGACATCGTGGCCTGATGTGAAGGCAGAAAGCGGCGCACACGCGCCGCTTTCTTTACTTGCATCGCCCTGCGCTGTACGCAAGGCTACGCACCGGAGCGAAATTTCCCATGACCCTACGCGCTTTTACGCACAAGGCAGCGCTATGGCTATTGCCGACGCTGATGACGATTTCTGGAGCAACAACCATGGCAAGCAGCCTCAGACTTGAAGACCCATCGATGTTTGCCGGCCAGTGGCAAGCGACCCTGACCGCCCGCGATGAAGCGCCCGAGGCCCAGGCGCAACAAGACAAACCGTCGAATACCTGCCTGATTGAACTTGAATCCAACCAGACGCTGGGCAAAGGCGCCGAGTGCCTGGGCGCCTGGCTTGAACAAACGCCAATCGGCTGGTTTCCCGATCCCGATGGTTTGTCTATTACCGGCAAGGAAGGCTCAAGAATCCAGTTCTTCAGCCGACAACGTGATGGGCTTTATCTGAGCACTTTGAAGTCGGGTCTGGTTATTACGTTGCAACGTGCTGCGCAACAGCCCTGAACAGCAAAATCGCTGCAGATTTTTATATAAGTAGCCTCGCTGCAGTTATAAGCCTGACTGCGATAACGCTGACGCCGCAGTTGATCAGCGAAGTTGTTATCAAAGTGTAAGCGGACCATTGCAAAGTACATCCGCGCCCGGTGCACGGACTATTAATCGAAGACGCGCCAGAGAGTGGCGAAGAATATTTTTCAGGAATGAACAATGAAGATGGCGAAGGCCCCAGCCACTGCTCCCTTATTCAAGGCATTGGGTGACTATAAAAGCATCCTGATCAGCGTCGGCTGCTTTACCGCGCTGATCAACGTGCTGATGCTGGTGCCCTCTATCTATATGTTGCAGGTCTACGACCGCGTGCTGTCTTCGCAGAACGAAACCACGCTGGTGATGCTGTCGCTGATGGTCGTCGGTTTCTTCGCATTTATCGGCCTGCTGGAAGTGGTGCGCAGCTTCATCGTGATCCGCATCGGCAGTCAGTTGGAGCGGCGTTTCAACCTGCGGGTCTACCAGGCCGCGTTCGAGCGCAACCTGTTCAAGGGCGAGGGCAACGCCGGCCAGTCGCTGGGCGACCTGACGCACATCCGCCAATTTGTCACCGGGCCTGCGCTGTTCGCGTTTTTCGACGCGCCATGGTTCCCGGTGTATCTGTTTGTGATTTACCTGTTCAACGTCTGGCTGGGCGTACTCGCCACGGCCGGCGCGCTGCTGCTGATCGCGCTGGCGTGCCTCAACGAATACATGACCAAGAAGCCGCTGGGCGAAGCCGCCGGTTTTTCGCAGAAATCCAGCCAACTGGCCACCAGTCACCTGCACAACGCCGAAACCATTCAGGCGATGGGCATGCTCGGTGCGCTGCGCAAGCGCTGGTTCCAGGTGCATTCGCGCTTCCTCGGTCTGCAAAACCAGGCCAGCGACACTGGCGCGGTGATCAGTTCCCTGAGTAAAACCCTGCGTCTTTGCCTGCAATCGCTGGTGCTGGGCCTCGGCGCGCTGCTGGTGATCAAAGGTGACATGACCGCCGGGATGATGATTGCCGGTTCGATCCTGATGGGACGCGTGCTCAGCCCGATCGACCAGTTGATTGCCGTGTGGAAACAGTGGAGCGGGGCGAAGCTCGCTTACCGTCGTCTCGATTCGTTGTTGCAAGCGTATCCGCCGAGCGATGAGGCCATGGCACTGCCGGCGCCGAAAGGCCAGATCACCTTCGAACAAGTCAGCGCCGGCCCTCCGGGACAGCGCGCGGCGACTCTGCACATGGTCAATTTCAATCTGGCGGCGGGTGAAGTGCTTGGCGTACTCGGTGCTTCCGGCTCCGGCAAATCGACTTTGGCGCGAGTACTGGTCGGCGTCTGGCCAACCCTCGGCGGCACAGTGCGGCTGGACGGCGCGGACATCCATCGCTGGAACCGCGACCAACTCGGCCCGTACATCGGCTACCTGCCGCAGGACATCGAACTGTTCAGCGGCAGCATCGCCGAGAACATTGCGCGTTTCAGCGACGCTGATCCGCAAAAAGTCGTGGCCGCTGCGCAACAGGCCGGCGTGCACGAAATGATCCTGCGTATGCCGCAAGGCTATGACACGCAACTGGGCGAGGACGGCAGCGGCTTGTCCGGCGGCCAGAAACAACGTGTGGCCCTGGCCCGTGCGATCTATGGCACGCCGAGCCTGGTGGTGCTGGATGAACCGAACTCCAATCTCGATACCGTTGGCGAGGCGGCGCTGTCCAGCGCCATCGTGCAACTCAAGGCTCAGGGCACGACAGTGGTGCTGGTGACGCACCGTTCTTCGGTTTTGGCTCAGGCCGACAAGTTGCTGGTGCTCAACGACGGTCGTCTGCAAGCCTTCGGCCCGAGTCAGGACGTGCTTAAAGCGCTGTCCGGCCATCAGGAACAACAACGGGAGCAATCACGGGAAAAACCTGCGCAAGCACCGGGCGGGCTCAGCATGAGCCGGCAGTACCAGCCCACGACAAGGAATTCGGGTGTATGACCAGCGCACGCATGAACACTGAAAACGAAGCAACCATGGAACACGCTTACATCACCGAGCGCCCGGAGCGCGATGCGAAATTTTTCGCACGCATGGGCTGGATACTGGCGGTGGTCGGCGCGGGCAGCTTCTTCACCTGGGCGGCTTTGGCGCCGCTGGATCAGGGGATTCCGGTGCAAGGCACTGTCGTAGTCTCCGGCAAGCGTAAAGCCGTGCAGTCGATGAGCAGCGGCGTGGTCAGCCGGATTCTGGTGCGCGAAGGCGAAATCGTTAAACAGGGCCAGCCGCTGTTCCGCCTCGACCAGACGCAGGTCGCCGCCGATGTGCAGTCGCTGCAAGCGCAGTACCGCATGGCGTGGGCCAGCCAGGCGCGCTGGGAAGCCGAGCGCGACAACCTCAAGCAAGTGACTTTCCCGGCCGAATTGAGCAATGACCCGGATCCGCGTCTGGCGTTGGTACTTGAAGGCCAACGCCAACTGTTCAGCAGCCGCCGCGAAGCGTTTTACCGTGAGCAGGCCGGACTCCGCGCGAGTATCGAGGGCGCCACCGCGCAACTGGCCGGCATGCGCCGCGCGCGCACCGACCTGACCGCTCAGGCCAGTTCGCTGCAACAGCAGTTGAGCAATCTGCAACCGCTGGCCGACAACGGCTACATCCCGCGCAACCGCTTGATGGATTACCAGCGTCAGCTGTCGCAAGTGCAGCAGCAACTGGCGGAGAACACCGGTGAAAGTGGCCGGGTCGAGCAGGGCATCCTCGAATCGCGCCTGAAACTGCAACAGCACAGCGAGGAATATCAGAAGGAAGTGCGCACGCAACTGGCCGAAGCGCAGTTGAAAAGCGTGACCCTGTCCGAGCAACTGACTTCCGCCGGTTTCGACCTGCAACACAGCGAGATTGTCGCCACCTCCGACGGCGTGGCGGTCAATCTCGGTGTGCACACCGAAGGCGCCGTGGTGCGGCAGGGCGAAACCCTGCTGGAAATCGTCCCGCAAGGCACGCGTCTGGAAGTCGAGGGACACCTGCCGATCAACCTGATCGACAAGGTCGGTCCGCACTTGCCGGTGGACATTCTGTTTACCGCGTTCAACCAGAGCAAAACCCCGCGCGTGCCGGGTGAGGTCAGCCTGATTTCCGCCGACCAGATGATCGACGAGAAAACCGGCGCGCCGTATTACGTGTTGCGCAGCAGCGTCAGCGATCAGGCCATGGAAAAACTCAACGGTCTGGTGATCAAGCCGGGTATGCCGGCAGAAATGTTCGTGCGCACGGGCGAACGCTCACTGCTCAACTACCTGTTCAAACCGCTGCTCGATCGGGCCGGCTCCGCGTTGACCGAAGAATAAGGATGTTCGGCTGTATGAATAAGTTTTCGATGCTGACAGCAGCGTTCGCGCTGCTGGCGGGCAACAGTGCACTGGCGGCCATGGGGCCGTTCGAGATTTACGAACAGGCGTTGCGCAATGACCCGGTATTCCTCGGTGCGATCAAGGAGCGTGATGCCGGTCTGGAAAGCCGCGCCATCGGCCGCGCCGGGCTGCTGCCCCGACTGGGTTACAACTACAACAAGGGCCGCAACTCATCAAAAGCCACCTCGCTCGATGAGCGCGCACGCAACAACGACACCGACAAACGCAACTACAACAGTTACGGATCGAGCCTGACCCTGCAACAACCGTTGCTCGATTACGAGGCGTATGCCGCGTATCGCAAGGGCGTGGCGCAGTCGCTGTTCGCCGACGAGAACTTTCGCGGCAAGAGCCAGGAACTGCTGGTGCGCGTGCTGGATAACTACACCAAGGCCTTGTTCGCGCAGGATCAGATCGACATCGCTCAGGCCAAGAAAAAGGCCTATGAGCAGCAGTTCCAGCAGAACGAGCACATGTTCAAGCAAGGCGAGGGCACCCGCACCGACATCCTCGAAGCCGAGTCGCGCTATGAACTGGCGACCGCCGAGGAGATCGAGGCGCGTGACGAGCAAGACGCCTCGCTGCGTGAACTTGGAGCACTGATCGGCGTGCCTGCGGTCGACATCAACGACCTCGCGCCGCTGGATCAGAATTTCCAGACGTTCGCGTTGCTGCCGGCCAATTACGACACCTGGCACGAACTGGCGATCACCAATAACCCGAACCTGGCGTCGCAACGCCAAGCGGTGGAAGTTGCGCGTTATGAAGTGGAACGCAACCGCGCCGGGCATCT
The DNA here is from genome assembly GCF_049896625.1 of Pseudomonas sp. TWP3-1. NCBI lineage: Bacteria > Pseudomonadati > Pseudomonadota > Gammaproteobacteria > Pseudomonadales > Pseudomonadaceae > Pseudomonas > Pseudomonas sp. TWP3-1. Next base: position 90,555 of record NZ_JAFCUQ010000001.1, on the reverse strand, counting down.
GCCGAAGGTCAGCGCCTATGCGTCGTTGCGCCAGAACGAATCGGAAAGCGGCAACACCTATAACCAGCGCTATGAAACCAACACCATCGGTTTTGAAGTCAACGTGCCGCTGTATGCCGGTGGCGGTGTGTCGGCCTCGACGCGCCAGGCCAGCCGCACCATGGAACAGGCTGAATATGAGCTGGACGGCAAGACGCGCGAGACGCTGATCGAGCTGCGGCGGCAGTTCAGCGCGTGTCTGTCGGGGGTGAACAAGTTGCGCGCTTATCAAAAGGCGCTGAGTTCGGCCGAGGCGCTGGTGGTGTCGACCAAGCAGAGCATTCTTGGCGGTGAGCGGGTCAATCTGGATGCTCTGAATGCCGAGCAGCAGCTGTTTACCACGCGCCGCGATCTGGCGCAGGCGCGCTACGACTATCTGATGGCGTGGACCAAATTGCATTACTACGCCGGGACCTTGAGCGAACAAGATCTGGCGCGGGTGGATGAAGCGTTTGGTGTGGCTCGACGTTGATGTGCATGGCTTGAGAGTGGCCCTCACCCTAACCCTCTCCCAGGGGGAGAGGGGACTGATCCGGGGATGCTCGAGAACTACATCGACCTGAACCTGCTGTACCGAATCCACAATCGACCCGGTCTTTCAGGTCGACGTAAAACCCGAGACACCTCGGTCGGCCCCCTCTCCCTCGGGGCGGTCCGACGTTTCGGGAGGGCTGGGGTGAGGGCAGCGATTTTGAGCCGTACGCCATTCGAAGCAACACCGCAAAACCACCCCAACGATTGGGGCTTAAAACTCTAAAAACGCCAAAAAAGCGAGTAGTGAACATGGAAGTACGCATCAAGCCGATCACGGTCGGCAGCCTGTTGCTTGTGATTTCTGCAACCCAGGCCCAGGCCCAATACCTTGAAACCGGCAAACCCGGCGACGCCGCCAGTTGGCGCAGTGCGGAATTCCTGCGCGACTGGGGCCTGTCCCGCATGCAAGCCGAACAGGCCTACGCTGCCGGCATCACTGGCAAAGGCGTAAAAATCGGCGCCCTCGATTCCGGCTTCGATGCTGCCCACCCAGAGTTCGCCAGCGATCGCTATCACCCGGTCAATGCCAGTGGCAGCTTTGTCGACGGTTCGCTGTTCAGCGTCAACGGCACCCTCAACCCGAACAACGATTCCCACGGCACCCACGTGGTCGGCACCATGGGCGCATCGCGCGATGGCGCTGGCATGCACGGCGTCGCGTACAACGCGCAGATCTACGTCGGCAACACCAATAAGAACGACAGTTTCCTGTTTGGCCCCAAGCCCGATCCGCGTTATTTCAAAGCGGTTTACGACGCTATGGCCGACGCCGGCGTGCGCGCGATCAACAACAGCTGGGGCAGTCAGCCGCCGGATGTCAGTTACCGCACGCTGGCCGATCTGCACGCTGCTTACGCTCAACACTGGAACAAAGGCACCTGGCTGGATGCGGCAGCGGATGTATCGCGGCGCGGCGTGATCAACGTGTTCAGCGCCGGCAACAGCGGCTACCCGAACGCCAGCGTGCGTTCGGCGCTGCCGTACTTTCAGCCGGATCTGGAAGGCCATTGGCTGGCCGTGTCGGGCCTCGATCAAAGCAATCAGCAGAAGTACAACCAGTGCGGCATCGCCAAATACTGGTGCATCACCACCCCCGGCGCGAAGATCGACAGCACCATTCCCGGCGGCGGCTATGCGATCAAATCCGGCACCTCAATGTCGGCGCCACATGCCACCGGCGCCTTGGCGTTGGTGATGGAACGCTATCCATACATGAACAATCAGCAGGCGCTCGAAGTGCTGCTGACCACTGCCACCCAGCTCGACGGTTCCGTGACGGACGCACCGACCGAACGCGTCGGCTGGGGCGTCGCCAACCTGAATCGGGCCATGCGCGGGCCGGGGCAATTGCTCGGTGCGTTCAATGCCAATCTGGCGGGCGGCCAGGCTGACGTGTGGAGCAACAACATCTCTGACAAGGCGCTGATCCAGCGTCAAAGCGAAGACCTCGCCGAGCACAGCGCCTGGCAGCAAACCGTGCAAAACAAAGGCTGGCAGAACGGCGTTGCGACCAACGCCAGTCAGCAGGATCAGACCGACTACGCGGTAGGCATGGCGCGTGATGCAGCGGCGGCCGCTCGGGTTTATCAGGGCAGCCTGATCAAGTCCGGGGCAGGGCGGCTGATTCTGACGGGCGAAAACACCTATCGTGGCGCGACCACGGTCAATGGCGGTCTGCTGACGGTCAACGGTTCGCTGACTTCGGCGGTCACCGTGAATGACAGCGCCACCCTCGGCGGTTCCGGACGCATCGGCGCGTTGACGGCCAACAGCGGCGCTCGCGTGGCGCCGGGCAATTCCATCGGTACGTTGAATGTGGCCGGTGATGTGACCTTCGCGCCGGGTTCGACTTACGCGGTTGAACTGTCGCCGACCAGCAGCGACCGCATCGTTGCTGGCGGCACCGCGACTGTCAGCGGCGCCACTGTCAGCCTGTCACTGGAAAACAGCCCGACCCTGCTCAGCGCACCCGAGGCACGCAGCTTGCTCGGCCGGCAGTACGACATCCTGCAAGCGGCGGGCGGCATTCAAGGCCAGTTCGGCGCCGTCGTGCCGGATTACCTGTTCATCGGCGGTAATCTCGCTTACACCGGCAACGGCATTCAATTGAACGTCGAACGCAACGCGACGACTTTCGCCAGCGTCGGCCAAACGCCGAATCAACGCTCTGTAGCGACTGCGGCAGAAAGTCTCGGCGCCGGCAATTCGGTGTACGAAAGCCTGCTGTTGTCGGCATCCGCCAGCGATGCACAACGAGCCTTCCAGCAACTCAGCGGGGAAATCTATCCGGCCCTCGGTTCGGTGTTGATCAACGACAGTCGCCAGTTGCGCGATGCCGTCGGCGAACGCCTGCACGATGCATCCGGCGCGCAAAGCAACGGCTGGATCAAAGCCCTCGGCGCCTGGGGCACGACTGATTCCAGCCATGAGACTGCCGGTTACAGCACTTCGATCGGCGGACTGCTGGCCGGTGTCGACGGCGCGCTCGACGAGCAAACGCGCATCGGTCTGGTCACCGGTTACAGCGACAGCTCGCTGAGCATGGGGTCGGGCACGCATTCCTCGGCCAAGGTCGACAGCTATCACCTCGGTGCGTACGCCGGTCACGAAATCGGTGCCTGGCGCCTGAGCACTGGCGCCGCCTACAGCTGGCATCGCGCGGATGTGAAACGTGACTTGCAGTACGGCGAGGTCAGCGCCAAACAGAAAGCCAAGGTCGATGCCGCTACCACCCAAGTGTTCGGTGAAGCGGCTTACCGGCTCGATCTGCAACCGTTGGCGCTGGAACCCTTCGTCAACCTTGCCTACGTGCACCTGAATACCGACGGCTTCACCGAGAAGGGCGATGCTGCCGCGCTGAAAAGCGGCGACGACCAGCGCGATGCGGTGCTCAGTACCCTCGGCGTGCGGGCGCTCAAGACAATCAATCTGTCCGCCGGCCAAGCGCTGGACCTGAGCGGGCATCTTGGCTGGCAGCACAGCCTGAGCGACATCGAATCCGAACAACATCTGCGCTTCGCCAGCGGTGGCAGCGCGTTTACGGTGGAGAGTTCGCCGCTGGTACGTGACGCGGCGCTGGTCGGTGTCAAAGCCAGCCTGGCGCTGACCCGCGATGTGCGCGTGAACCTCGATTACACCGGCCAACTGGCCAGCCGCGAGAAAAATCACGGCGTGGGACTGAGCCTGAACTGGCAGTTCTGACACTGACTGAACGCGACCCTGTGGCGAGGGGATTTATCCCCGTTGGGTCGCGCAGCGGCCCCCTGCGTTCTGTCGGCCAGACCGAGGTGAATGGTCTTGCGACTGCTGCGCAGCCGAACGGGGATAAATCCCCTCGCCACAGGGGTCCCGAGCATATCGGGAAATACACGGAATTTTCGCAACACAACTAAGGAAGGTCGCTGGATGAATAACAACAAAACACCCGCGCTATCGGGTGGATGCTTTCGCTTGAAAACCCTTAACGCGGCGGTGCTCTGCGCCTTGGCCACAGCGGGCAGCGCTCACGCGGTGCCCTATGTGGAGAACGGCCGGACCGGGGATGCCGGCAGTTGGCGCAGCACTGAGTTCCAGGCCGATTGGGGCCTCGGCGCGATTGGCGCCGATCACGCTTACGCCGCTGGCTACACCGGCAAAGGCGTGAAACTGGGGATCTTCGACCAGCCGGTGTACGCCGCACACCCGGAGTTCTCCGGCACCAATAAAGTCGTCACGCTGGTCACCAGCGGCATTCGCGAATACACCGACCCGTACATCCCGGTCAAAGCCGGCGATGCGTTCCGCTATGATGGCTCGCCCTCGGTCGGCTTCGACGGCAAACTCGGCGCCCACGGCACCCACGTTGGTGGTATTGCAGCGGGTAGCCGCGACGGTGGCGTGATGCACGGCGTAGCCTTCGGTGCGCAGATCATCAGCGCCGATAACGGCGACCCCGGCCCGGAAGACGGCATCGTCCGTGGCAACGACGGCGCGGTATACAAGGCCGGTTGGGATGCACTGATTGCCAGCGGCGCGCGAATCATCAATAACAGCTGGGGCATCGGCATCACCGACCGTTTCGATCTCGGTGGCAAAGACCCGGCGTACCCGCACTTCACGGTCAACGACGCGCAACTGCAGTTCAACGAAATCAGCACGCTGCTCGGTACTAAACCGGGCGGCGCCTATGACGGCGCAATCGCCGCCGCACGCAGCGGGATCGTGACGATCTTCGCCGCCGGCAACGATTACAACCTGAACAACCCGGACGCCATCGCCGGCCTCGGCTACTTCGTGCCGGAGATCGCACCGAACTGGATCACCGTCGCCGCGTTGCAAAAGAACCCGGATCTGGCCAGCGCCAATCCGTACATCATGAGCACGTTCTCGTCGCGTTGCGGCTACACCGCGAGCTTCTGCGTCTCGGCGCCGGGCACGAAAATCTTCAGCGCGATCATCGAAGGCACCAACGCCGACAACCTGACCACTGGCTACAAAAATTACAACGGCACCTCGATGGCGGCGCCGCATGTGGCCGGTTCCATGGCGGTGCTGATGGAACGCTTCCCGTACATGACCGGCGCGCAAGTCGCCAGCGTGTTGCGTACCACCGCCACCGACCTCGGCGCACCGGGCGTCGACGCCTTGTACGGCTGGGGCATGATCAACCTGCGCAAGGGCATCGACGGCCCGGCGATGTTCGTCACCGAGCAGGACATTCCGCAGGAATTCCGTATCGAAGGCGCTTATGGTTCGAGCCAGTTCGTGGCCGATCTGCCGGGCATCGGTGCGATCATTGATCAGGGCAAGCCAACCGAACGGCTGTGCAACGACATCACCTGCGGCCTCGACACCTGGCGCAACGACATTTCCGGGCACGGCGGTTTGACCAAGCAGGGCATCGGCACACTGGTAATGACCGGCGCCAACACTTACAGCGGCCCGACCCTGGTCAATCAGGGCCGACTGGCGATCAATGGCTCGCTGCAATCGGCTGTCACGGTCAACGACAGCGGCATCCTCGGCGGTAACGGGCGCATCGCGGCATTGACCGCGAAAAGCGGCGGCACCGTGGCGCCGGGCAACTCCATCGGCACCTTGAATGTCGCCGGTGACGTAGTGTTCGAGCCGGGTTCGACCTACGCCGTGGAAGTCTCGCCAACCAGCAGCGACCGCATCGTTGCTGGCGGTACAGCGGTGATCGAAGGCGCAACCGTCGCCCTGTCCCTGGAAAACAGTCCGAACCTGTTGACCACTGGCGAGGTGCAATCCCTGCTCGGCAGCCAGTTCAACATCCTGCAAGCGGCCGGCGGTATTCAAGGCCAGTTTGGTCAGGTATTGCCGAATTACGCGTTTCTTGGCGGAACCCTCGCTTACTCGGCGAGCGGCGTTCAGCTTGAGGTGGGGCGCAATGGCGCGTCGTTCGCCAGTGTCGGCCTGACGCCAAACCAACGCGCAGTCGGCGCGGCTGCTGAACGTCTGGGCGCAGGCAACGCGTTGTTTGAAACGCTGCTGTTGTCGGCCAATCCTGCCGTCGCGCAGAACGCGTTCCAGCAACTGTCCGGCGAGATTCACCCGGCCATCGGCACCATGCTGCTCAACGACAGCCGTTACCTGCGCGATGCGGTCGGTGAACGTCTGCGTGAACGCGACATGTTCGATGCCGGCGCGCCGACCGATGATCGCAGCAACGTCTGGATGAAAGTGCTTGGCGCTTGGGGCAAGAGCGATGGCGGGCATGAGAATGCCGATTCCACCAGCTCCATCGGTGGCCTGCTGGCGGGTGTCGACGGCTTGGTTGCTGAAGATACGCGTCTGGGTTTCGTTACCGGTTATAGCGACAGCTCACTGAGCATGGGCGATGGCACGCACTCGTCGGCGTCGGTCGACAGCTATCACTTGGGTGCGTATCTGGGGCATCAAATCGATGCGCTGCGTCTGAGCGTCGGTGGCTCGTACACTTGGCACCGGATCGACGTCAAACGTGATCTGCAATTCGCTGACGTCAGCGGCAAACAGAAAACCAAACGCGATGCGGCCACCACTCAGGTGTTCACCGAAGCGGCGTATGACTTGGGTCTGCAACCGATGAATCTGGAGCCGTTCGCCAATCTGGCTTACGTGCACCTGAACAGCGATAGCTTCACCGAGAAGGGTGATGCCGCCGCGCTCAAAGGTGGTGAAGACAACCGCGAAGCCGTGCTCTCGACCCTCGGCGTACGCGCCAAGCGCACCTTTGCCCTGAGCGACAAGCATCAACTGGAACTCGGTGCGACCCTCGGCTGGCAGCACAACCTGAGCAGCACTGGCGCCGAGCAACATCTGGCGTTCGCCAACGGTAACAGCGGCTTCAACGTGCAAAGCGTGTCGATGGATCGCAACGCCGCCGTAGTCGGTGTGCGCGCGGGTCTGGCACTCAATAAAGATGCGCGTCTGAATCTGGATTACAACGGCCTGATCGGTTCGAATGACAAGAACCACGGTGTCGGCCTGACCCTCGACTGGGCGTTCTGATTACAGGAAGAGAGAGCACAACATGGGACTGTTCGATTATAAAAATGCCGATGGCAAAGCGTTGTACAGCGACGCCATCGCCCTCACGTTATACGCCTACACACCGACCGGCCAGCCATTGCCGGCCACTGCCTGGGCGCCGATTGGCGCCACGGCGCTGGGCTATCAGGGCAAGGTCGGCGCGCAGGGTACGTTCTTCGGCGAGAAGGACGGCTTCACCAGCGCCGAGGCCGAAGTGCTCGGCAAATACGACGCGGCGGGCAAGCTGATCGGCATCGGCGTGGCCTTTCGTGGCACCGGCGGGCTGGATTACAGCGACACCTTCGGCGACATGAAAAACAACCTGCTGGCAGCGGTCGGCCCGGTGGATTACGCGAGCAATTACGCGAAAAACGCCTTCGACAATCTGCTCAAGGCTGTGGCTGCGTTTGCCACCGGCCATGGCATTGCGGCCAAGGACGTGTTGATCAGCGGCCACAGCCTTGGCGGCCTCGGGGTCAACAGCGTCGCCGAGTTGAGCGCCAGCAACTGGGGCGGTTTCTACAAGGACGCGAATTACATCGCGTTCGCCTCGCCAACCCAGAGCAGCACTGGCACTAACGTGTTGAACATCGGATACGAAAATGACCCGGTGTTCCGCGCGCTGGACGGCACCACGTTCAGCAGCGGCTCGCTGGGCAAGCACGACTCACCGCATGCTTCGACCACCGACAACATCGTCAACTTCAACGACAACTACGCGTCCACCGCGCAGAACCTCGTGCCGTTCAGCATCGTCAATCCGCTGAGCTGGTCGGCCCACGGTTCGCTCGGTTATGCCGACGGCTTGAACCGGGTGATCGACTCGAAGTTCTACAACCTGACCAGCCAGGACTCGACCATCATCGTGTCCAATCTGGAGCAGGCGTCGCGCGGCAAGACCTGGGTTGAAGACTTGGGCCGCAGCGGTGAGCCGCACACCGGCAGCACCTTCATCATCGGCACCGACAGCAACGACTGGCTCAAGGCCGGGGCGGGCAACGACTTCCTTGAAGGTCGCGGCGGTGACGATCGATTCCGCGATGACGGCGGCTTCAACATTCTCCTCGGTGGTCAGGGCCACAACACCTTCGAACTGCAAAAACCGTTGCAGAACTTCAGCTTTGCCAATGACGGCGACGGCACCTTGTATGTGCGCGACGCCTATGGCGGCATCAGCATGACCCGCGACATCGGCGCGCTGGTGAGCAAGGAGTCGGGTTCGTGGTGGAGCAGCAAGGAAATCACCTGGAACGTCACCGCCAAAGGCCTGGCCAATGGCAGCGAACTGACGCAGTACAACCATTCGCTGAACGGCGGCGCACTCGGCGACACGCTGAAAGCCACGGCTGACGGCGATTGGCTGTTCGGTCTGGGCGGCAACGATCACCTGCAGAGCGATAAAGCCAACGTGACCTTCGTTGGCGGCGCCGGCAACGACCTGATGAACGCGGTGGGTGGCAATAACACCTTTCTGTTCAGCGGCGCGTTCGGTTTCGATGCGATCAATGGCTATCAGGGCAGCGACAAACTGCTGTTCATGGGCGTCGAAGGCGCAGGGCAGGGCTACGACGTGCGACAGCATGCGTCGCAGGCTGGTGCCGATACCGTGCTGAAGATTGGCGAGTTTGCCGTGACGCTGGTGGGCGTGGGACTGGCTAATCTGTCGGATTCCAGTTTTGTGTTTGCCTGACAAGGAGGCTGTAACAAGGCACTGAATGCTCCGGGGCGTCCCGCGAGGGGCGTCCTGGTTGTGAGCTATCTCTGACAATTCCAACAAAAGAGAGGCAACAGCAATGGGTGTGTATGACTACAAGAACTTCGGCACAGCAGATTCCAAGGCGCTGTTCAGCGACGCCATGGCCATCACGCTGTATTCCTATCACAACCTCGATAACGGCTTTGCCGCCGGTTATCAGCACAACGGCTTCGGCCTCGGCCTGCCGGCCACATTAGTCACCGCGCTGATCGGTGGCACTGATTCCCAGGGCGTGATCCCCGGCGTGCCGTGGAATCCCGACTCGGAAAAACTCGCGCTGGATGCGGTGAAAAAGGCCGGATGGACACCCATCACTGCCTCGCAACTGGGCTATGAAGGCAAGACCGACGCGCGCGGGACTTTCTTCGGCGAAAAGGCCGGCTACACCAGCGCTCAAGTGGAAATCCTCGGCAAGTACGACGCCCAGGGCCATCTCACCGAACTTGGCATAGCCTTTCGCGGCACCAGCGGCCCTCGGGAAATCCTGATTGGCGACTCCATCGGCGACGTGATCAACGACCTGCTCGCGGCGTTCGGCCCCAAGGATTACGCGAAGAACTACGCCGGCGAAGCGTTCGGCAATCTGCTCAATGACGTGATGGCATTCGCCAAGGCCAACGGCCTCAGCGGCAAGGACATTCTGGTTAGCGGCCACAGCCTTGGTGGGCTGGCGGTCAACAGCATGGCGGATTTGAGCAACGGCAAATGGGGTGGATTCTTCAAGGATTCGAACTACATCGCCTACGCCTCGCCAACCCAGAGCAGCACCGACAAAGTGCTCAACGTCGGCTACGAAAACGACCCGGTGTTCCGCGCGCTCGACGGCTCGACGTTCACCGGCGCTTCAGTCGGCGTGCACGATGCACCGAAGGAGTCAGCGACCGATAACATCGTCAGCTTCAACGATCACTACGCCTCGAACGTGTGGAATGTCTTGCCGTATTCGATCCTGAATATTCCAACGTGGATCTCGCACCTGCCGACCGCGTATGGCGACGGCATGAACCGGGTGATCGAGTCGAAGTTCTACGACCTGACCAGCAAGGACTCGACGATCATCGTCGCCAACCTGTCCGATCCGGCCCGTGCCAACACCTGGGTGCAGGACCTCAATCGCAACGCCGAAACCCACAAGGGCAGCACCTTCATCATTGGCAGCGACGCCAATGACCTGATTCAGGGCGGCAGCGGCAGCGACTATCTGGAAGGTCGCGCGGGTAACGACAGCTTCCGCGATGGCGGCGGTTACAACGTGATTCTCGGCGGTGCGGGCAATAACACGCTGGACTTGCAGAAGTCGGTCAACACGTTCGACTTCGCTAACGACGGCGCCGGCAATCTGTACATCCGCGACGCCAACGGCGGGATCAGCATCACCCGCGACATTGGCAGCATCGTCACCAAGGAGCCGGGCTTCCTCTGGGGCCTGTTCAAGGATGACGTGACCCACAGCGTGACGGCCAGCGGCTTGAAGGTCGGCAACAACGTCACTCAGTATGAGTCGAGCGTGAAGGGCACCAGCGCCGCTGACACGCTCAAGGCGCATGCTGGTGGCGATTGGTTATTCGGGCTGGAAGGCAACGATAATCTGATCGGCGGGGCGGGCAACGATGTGTTTGTCGGCGGCGCCGGGAATGATCTGATGGAGTCGGGCGGCGGGGCGGATACGTTCCTGTTCAACGGCGCGTTTGGTCAGGATCGGGTGACGGGTTTTACTGCCAACGACAAACTGGTGTTCCTCGGGGTGCAGGGTGTGTTGCCCAACGATGACTTGCGCGCGCATGCCTCGACCGTCGGGCAGGATACGCTGCTGAAGTTTGGCGGAGACTCTGTGACCTTGGTCGGGGTTTCGTTGGCCAGTTTGAGTGGCGATAGCATCGTGATTGCCTGACAGTAATTGTGGAGGGGGGAACCCCCTCTCCACATGCAAAGTGACTCATTGGCCACTACCTGACTCAAATACCCTGCACCAACAGGAACGCGGCACTAAATCCTCCACATGACCAGACGTCATGTAGAAGCCGCTAATTGAGCACAGGAGATTCACGCGTGAAGGTTTACACAGGCTACATCGGGGTTCTGGGACTGGCGCTGTTTGCGACCAACACTTGGGCCGATCTGCCTCACAGCTCGATTCTGAGCCGCTACGGAGTCACCACAGATCAATTGCCTGCACCGGCCAAGACCGACAAGGTCAAACCCGTCGAAGAGAAAAGCCGATTTCAGATTCAGCCCGAACAACCGTTCGTTACGATCCGGTTGGGTGACGGCAAACAGCCGCAAACCACCGGCAACCTGAGCATCGACCGCATGGCCCAGCAGGATCTGGAACGTTGCAAGCGCATGCAAGGCGAAGTGGCCCGGCGCGGCGGGCGCTACGTGACGTGCGACAACAGCATTCCGGGCATGACCCAACCGCAATAACCGCAATATTCTCGGAGCTGCCGGTCAGGCAGCTCCACAAAACGATCAGTCTTCCTTGCGCACCGTCGCCACTTCATCGGCGCGGACTTTTACCTTGGCTCCGGAAATATCCTCGAACTCATAGAAACCGTCATTGGTTTTGGTCTTCGGCATGTCTTCGGTCAAATACTGAGTACCGTTCTGCAGGGTCACCACCGTCGGAGTGGAGCAGCCTGCCAGGCTCAGCAGCGCTGCAACAGCCAAAGGCACACCCAAAGTCTTGAAATTCATAGCAACCTCTTATTCCATGTCTTGTGACCGAAGTCGGTCTTATACCGCGGTTGGTGCCGTCAGATCGGTAAAAGTTCATACACCGGTGAAAAAATCCCCCACGATCAGTGCCGCTGATCCTTTTCCGTTTGCACCCGTCGGGGCGTAGCTGTTATCTGTACGCATAACCAGTACCCGCTCGCCATGGCTCCGAAATCACCGTGATTGCAAATCCGCTCGACGACCCGTTCTATTACCTCAACAACTTCCAGCAAGTGCTTGATTGGCTTGAGCTTCGCTATGCCGATCTGATGAGTGAGGACGAACTCGCGTTCATCCAGACCTTCAACACATTGCCGCGCGCCTCGCAGGGTTTGCTGGTGCGCATGGTGATGCGCAAGGGTGTGCACTTTCGCGTCGGCAAACTCAATTATGCAGAAATCGGCGACATTCCTGGCGCGGCGCAACCTTTGCTCGATCTCGGCTGGCTCGACGACGCGGCGCCAGTGTCGATGCACGAGCTGTTTGAAGTGTTGCTCAAGGCGGAAATCCTGCAAGCGTTCGGCCCGGCCATCGTTGAACCCAAGGGCAAGAAAGTCGATTGGTTGCCGTTGCTGCACGATCTGCATCCGGAACCGCGCTCGTTGGTTGATTGGTGCCCGTCATTGGAAGACCGATTGCTGAGCCTGACGCTCATGGATCTGTGCGACCGATTCCGCCTGATGTTCTTCGGCAATCTGTATCAGGACTGGTCGGAGTTCGTGCTGGCCGATCTCGGCATCTTTACCTATGAAAAAGTCGAATTCTGTGCCGACTCCCGCGGCCTGCGCAGCCGTGCCGACGTCGATGCCTGCCTGTTTCTGCACGCATGCCAGCAGCGCTTCGAGGCCGGCGAGCCGTTGGAGGAGATTGTCGAGCAAGTCCACGCGCTGCATTTCGACAATCCATGGCTGCAACGCCGCCGGGCCAAGCTGTTGTTTCAGATCGGTCAGTATTGCGAACGCATCGGCGAGTTCGCTCTGGCGCTTGGTGTTTACCGCGATTGCACTTATCCCGGTGCACGCTTGCGCATGATCCGCGTGCTTGAGCGCAGTGGCGAATACGCGTTGGCGCTGGAGCTGGCCGAGATTGCTCAGCAGGCGCCGCACAGTGCTACCGAGCAGCAAGGCCTGCAGCGGGTGATGCCACGCCTGCGGCGCAAACTCGGTGGCCCGCCGCTCAAACGTGCTGCGGCGAAACCCGTGGAACGACTCGATCTGCACCTGCCGCGCACTGATCTGACGCGTTCGGTGGAATTCCACGTACAGGCGCATCTGCATGACGATGCCGGCCCGGTGCATTACGTGGAAAACAGTCTGATCAACTCCTTGTTTGGCTTGCTGTGCTGGCCAGCGATTTTCGCGCCGTTGCCAGGGGCATTCTTTCACCCGTTCCAGCGTGGGCCGGTGGATCTGCTCAATGAAGACTTCCAGCAGCGCCGGGGTGAACTGTTCCAGGCTTGTCTGGCTGAACTCGACGACGGGCGTTATGCCGACACCATCCGCACGCGCTTCGTGACCAAGTGGGGCGTGCAGTCGCCGTTCGTGTTCTGGGGCGCACTCAATGAAAACCTGCTGGAGCAAGCACTGGCCTGTTTGCCCGCCGAACACCTGAAACACTGGTTCAACCGCTTGCTGCTGGACATCAAGGCCAATCGTACCGGCATGCCCGACCTGATCCAGTTCTGGCCGCAGGAAAAAACCTACCGGATGATCGAAGTCAAAGGCCCCGGCGACCGTTTGCAGGACAACCAGTTACGCTGGATCGAGTTCTGCCACGCGCACCAGATGCCGGTTGCCGTGTGTTACGTGCAATGGGCGGAGCAGGGCGCTTGAGCTACAGCATTGCCGTACGCGCGCTGTGCGAGTTCACCGCCAAGACCGGCGACCTCGACTTACGCTTCACGCCGTCACCCACCGCGCTGGAAGGCATCGCCGGCCACCGCACCGTGGCCTCGCGCCGCAGTGAGGGTTATCAAAGCGAAGTCTCGCTGGAAGGCTCATTCGGTCAACTGAAGATCAAAGGTCGGGCGGACGGTTACGACCCGGCGCAGAACTGCCTGGAAGAAGTCAAAACCTACCGTGGCGACCTGAGCAAGCAACCGCTCAATCACCGCCATTTGCACTGGGCGCAGGCGAAAATCTACGGCTGGCTGATGTGCCAGAAGCTGCAGCTTGAACAAATCAATCTGGCGCTGGTGTATTTCGACATCGTCAGCGAGAAGGAAACCTGTCTGGTCGAAGCCTTCAGTGCCGAGGTGTTGCAACAGTTTTTCGAGCAGCAGTGCCGGTTGTTCCTGCAATGGGCCGAGCAGGAAATGGCCCATCGCGAGGCGCGCAATCGTGCTGCGGCGGATTTGAAATTCCCCCATGCCGGTTTTCGTCCCGGTCAACGTCATCTCGCAGAGTCAGTCTTCAAAGCCGCGAGCACCGGCCGCTGCCTGATGGCCCAGGCACCGACCGGCATCGGCAAAACCCTGGGCACTTTGTTTCCGCTGCTCAAGGCCATGGCGCCGCAGCAACTCGACAAAGTGTATTTCCTCACCGCCAAGACGCCGGGGCGCAAACTGGCACTGGACGCGGCGCAAGTGTTGTTCGATCACAGCGAAACCTTGCCGCTACGGGTGCTGGAAATGGTCGCCCGGGACAAGGCTTGCGAGCATCCGGACAAGGCCTGTCACGGCGAATCCTGTCCGTTGGCGCAAGGCTTCTACGATCGCTTGCCCGCAGCACGCAAGGCTGCCAGTCAGTTGAATCTGCTCAATCAAGCGGCCATCCGCGAAGTCGCCGCGCAACACACGGTGTGCCCGTATTACCTCAGTCAGGAAATGGCCCGCTGGGCGGACGTGGTGGTGGCCGACTACAACTATTACTTCGATTTCAGCGCGCTGTTGTTCGGCCTTGCGCAGCTCAACCAATGGAAAGTTGCGGTGCTGGTGGACGAGGCGCACAACCTGGTCGAACGCGGGCGGCAGATGTACAGCGCGACCCTTGATCAGGCGGCGCTGAACAATGTGCGCAAAACCGCGCCCGAGCCGTTGAAGAAGGCATTGCAGCGGGTCAACCGCGAATGGAACGCGCTGCACAACGGCCAGCTCGCCACTTATCAAGCCTACGACAAGGCTCCGGAGAAGCTGCTTCAAGCAATTTCCCTGTGCAGCGGCAGCATCGGCGATTACCTTAACGATCACCCGCAAGGCCTCGACAGCGGCTTGCAGAATTTCTACTTCGAGATGCTGCAGTTTGGCCGGGTGGCGGAGCTGTTCGATGCGCACTATCTGTTCGACATCAGCAAACGTGACCTCGACCGCAAGCGACCGCTGTCGCAACTGTGCCTGCGCAACGTAGTCCCCGCCGCGTTCATCGGCCCGCGCCTGACCGCCGCGCGCAGCAGCGTGCTGTTTTCCGCGACCCTCAGCCCACGGCACTATTACGCCGACTTGCTCGGCACCCCGGCCGACACCGTGTGGATCGACGTCGAATCACCGTTCAGCGCCGAGCAGTTGCAAGTGCAGATCATCAGCCGGATTTCTACGCGCTTCGCCCACCGCCAGGCATCGCTGGAGCCGATTGTCGAGTTGATCGCCCGGCAGTTCAGCGAGCGGCCGGGCAACTATCTGGCGTTCTTCAGCAGCTTCGATTACCTGCAACAGGTCGCGCAACTACTCGCCGAGCGCCATCCGCACATCACCTTGTGGCTGCAATCGCGGGGCATGGCCGAGGGCCAACGGCAGGATTTTCTCGATCAGTTCACCGCTGACAGCCAGGGCGTAGGCTTCGCGGTACTCGGTGGCGCGTTCGGTGAAGGCATCGACTTGCCCGGCGCGCGGCTGATCGGCGCATTCATCGCGACCCTCGGGCTGGCACAACTGAACCCGGTCAACGAGCAATTGAAGCGGCGCATGGCGGCGATCTTCGGCGCCGGTTACGACTACACCTACTTGTTCCCCGGCGTGCAGAAAGTGGTGCAGGCCGCCGGGCGGGTAATCCGCACGCAGCAGGATCGCGGGGTAGTGATGTTGATCGATGACCGCTTTGGCGAGAGCCGGGTCAGGCAACTGCTGCCGCGTTGGTGGTCGGTGGACTGTCAGGAAAATGACCGGGAGATCGCAGGCTGATGCCTATTTGTTCGTGCGCTCGCGGAGTCCATTTCGAGTGAGAATTCACTTTAAGTTGTAGGAATATTTCCCTTTAAATCCAATGACATATCTTGTCAAACACCGTCCTTTGAAAAAGCCCCCGAACGGGTCTTTAGTCATAGGGCCGGCCCTCGGCACATACCGACATTTGATAAGGAAATCACCCATGTCCACCTCCGCAACCTACAGCTACACGCCGCAACAGCTAAGCGCCGCATTCGATACGATCAGCGCCACGCTGTTTGCCGGCATCACGGCCGAAACCACGCCGAAAATGTTAGTGACTGCTGGCGTACAAAGCTCCGGCAAAACCTACCTCCTGGAAAAACAACTGCTGCCGTCTGGTCGCTACACGAATTACGTGCGGTTGTACCTGCCGGAATACCGCAAACAGCACCCGCAATACGCAGAGATGATCAAGCAAGGGGTTCTGCATGCCTATGAACACACCGATGCCTTCATTCGCGACCTGTGCGGGCAAATCTTCAAGCAAGCCTTCGCGCAAAAACTCAACATCATTATCGAGTGCGCTTACGACAGTATCGATTTCGCGGCATTACCTGATTACGCAGCGAATGCTGGCTACCAAATGGAAGTCCATGTCGTCGCCTGCAACCTGCCGTTTGCGTTTATTTCAGGCGTGCAGCGTGGCTTCAAAAGTCTGGAGAAAGGCGAGCTGGAACGTTTTCTCCGGCCCGCGACGCTGAAATCCAGTTTCGACACCGCCCATGCAGTGCTGTACGCGCTGGAGGCAGCGAGCAAAAAAGTCAGCGGCTCCTAGGTGTTTCTGTACGAACGCGGATTCGGAGCCATGCAAGATCGAGCACTACGGGCACACAGCGCCTATGCCCTCGATGCAGAAAACCAACTGACGATCACCTCAACCTCCACTCCCTACAGCTATAGCGTCTATGAGCGCATCGTCGGCAAGTCGGTCGGCAGCGAAGCCGAACGCAACGAGCTGATCAAGGAAAGCCATCTGGCACTGCACAAAGCCACGCAATACGCAGCGCAGGTGCCAGATTATCTGTTCAACGCCCTGTATTCGCGCATCGTCAAATACGTCCAGCGCTGAACATTCGCCCATCGCGTAAACCAGTGTGCTTTTGCGCCTCCCCAATCCGTCGGATTGACGCATACTTCTGCCAATGACTACGTGCGGTGAGCCCAATGAGCGAGAACAACAAGAAAAATACCGCGATTGAGGAAATGCGCTTCCGTCTGTTGATCGATGCCGTGGTCGATTATGCGATCTACATGATTGACCCCACCGGCGTCATCACCAGCTGGAACTCCGGCGCCAAACGCTTCAAGGGTTATGAAGAAGCCGAGATTCTCGGTGAGCACTTTTCACGCTTTTATACCGATGAAGACCGCGCCGCCGGTTTGCCGCAGCGTGCGCTCGACACGGCCATCCATGAAGGGCGGTTCGAAGGCGAAGGCTGGCGGGTACGCAAGGACGGCACGCACTTCTGGTGCCATGTGGTGATCGACCCGATTTTCAGCCCCGGCGGAGAGTTGCTGGGGTTTGCCAAGATCACCCGCGACCTGACCGACCGCAAGATGGCCGAAGAAACCCTCAAACGCAGTGAACAGCAGTTCCGTTTGCTGGTGCAGGGCGTCACCGACTATGCGATCTACATGCTCAGCCCGGAAGGTTTGGTAACCAACTGGAACCCCGGCGCACAGCGGATCAAGGGTTACGCCCCGCAAGAAGTCATCGGCGAGCATTTTTCGATGTTCTACACCCCCGAAGACCGCGAACTGGGCGAGCCGCAACGTGCACTCGAAACCGCGGTGCGCGAAGGGCGCTTCGAGAACAAGACCTGGCGCATGCGCAAGGATGGCACCCGGTTCATGGCGCACGTAGTGGTCGATGCGATTCGCGGCGACACCGGCACCTTGCTCGGTTTCGCCAAGATCACCCGCGACGTCACCGAAGCCCACCAGACCCAGCTCGATCTGGAGCGCACCCGTGAAGCGTTGTTCCAGGCGCAGAAGATGCAAGCCATCGGTCAACTCAGTGGCGGCATCGCTCACGACTTCAATAATTTGCTGACAGTGATCCTCGGCAATCTGGAGATCGTGCGTAAACGCGTTGGCGAAGACCCGAAAATCAATCGCCTGCTGGAAAACGCCACTCAAGGTGCGCTGCGCGGCGTGTCGCTGACCCAACGCATGCTGGCATTTGCCCGTCGTCAGGAACTCAAGACCGAAGCGGTCGACATTCCCAAACTTGTGCAAGGCATCAGCGGCCTGCTGCAAAGTTCATTGGGGCCGGGGATCAAGATCGACAGCCATTTCCCCGCCGATCTCGAACCGGTGCTGGCCGACACCAACCAGCTGGAACTGGCGGTGCTCAATCTGGCGACCAACGCCCGGGATGCGATGCCCGACGGCGGCAGCGTGGTGATCCGTGCACAACCCGAAGTCGTGCTGGAAAACATTCATTCGACAATGGCAGCTGGGCGTTACGTCTGTCTGAGCGTGAGCGATAACGGCGAAGGCATGGACGAAACGACCCTGGCGTCAGCCACCGATCCGTTTTTCACCACCAAAGGCCTCGGCAAAGGCACCGGGCTTGGCTTGTCGATGGTGCACGGGTTTATCGAGCAACTCGGTGGACGTTTCATCCTCAAAAGCGCCACGGGGCAGGGCACCACGGCCGAACTATGGCTGCCGGTCGCCGGCCATGACGTAACCGTCAAGCTGTTGAGGCAGAATGTCGCGACGGCTGTGGTGCCGCGCTTGAGCGTATTGGTAGTGGACGACGACAGTCTGGTGCTGACCAGTACCAGCCTGTTGCTGGAGGATCTGGGCCATCGCGTGCTGAATGCCGAATCCGGTGCCGAGGCGCTGGCATTGATTGGTCGAGGCGAACCCATCGACCTGATCATCACCGACATGGCCATGCCGCAGATGACCGGAGCGCAACTGGCGCATGCCGTGCGTCTGCTCAAACCGGATCTGCCGATCATCCTCGCTACCGGTTACGCCGAACGCCTGGAAGGCTTCGCGGCGGGCTTGCCACGTTTGCCGAAACCGTTCAATCAACTCAATCTGGTGCAAATCATCGCCCAATCGATGAAATGATCCCAGCCCGATCCGGCTGAACTTGTGCGCGACCGCAGACATCGAAACGCTTTGTCCCTTTGAGCGTGTCTCCCGTGCCTCGCATCCTGACCGAACCCACCGCTGAAGAAACCCTGACCGAACACCACGCCAAGATGTTCGGCTCGCCCAAGGAACGCCTGGATTTCTACCGCCGGGAAATTCAGTACGAAACCACCATTCTGGCCAACCGCACCGACGCCTATCTGGCCGCGCAATCGTTTCTGGTGATTGCCTTCGCGTCATGCATGGCCAATCTCAATCCGGAATGGGGCAAGTTGTTCACCATCGTGGTGCCGCCATTTCTCGCGTTGCTCGGCCTGCTCAGTTCACTCAACGCCTGGCCGGGTATTCGTGCGGCGTACGACATCATTGATCACTGGCATTACAAACAAAGCGAATTGCTGCGCGCCGAACCGTTGATGGGGCTGGCGTACGACGAATCGCCGCTGTTCGCCGAAATGGAGTCGAGCCACAAGGGTTATCGCAAGTCGCTGCTGTTTTCGGTGCGTACGCCGTGGATCTTCGCCACGTTCTGGGTGCTGCTCGGGACTTACTCTTTCTATATTCAGGTGACCAATCCCGGCAGCTGAAAGACGCGCAACAAAAAGCCCGGCCATTTTTGGCCGGGCTTTTTGTTGCACGGATCAAACGTGCGATTCAAGCTCGCGGCGCAAGCCTTGCGAGTTCTGGGTCGACATCGGCACAGGCGGGAAGTCTGCGTTAAGTACGCACAAATGCTCGATGGCATCCTCGAACTTCGAATCGGCCTTACGGCGCAACGCCTGATAGTGATCAAACTTCTTGAAGTCCAGATCATGTCCTTCCAGCAGCTCGTGGGCCTGTCGATTGAGCGTCTGCGCTTCTTCGAACAATTGCTGGTTACGCTCGAGGGCGAGGGTTCTGCAAGCCTTGATCTGTGCGGGAGTCGAGCATTCTTTCATGACCGTAACCTTCTTCTTCGGGATTCCTTGGATCGGGCTGGATGCCGCAGGGGAACCGAACCTGCCGGACTTCGCCGAACATGTTTGGCGAGGAGTTATAGCTGTGACCGGAGACAAACGCGGCGGGATCCATTTTTTTGCAGAAGAAAATTCGATGGTTAAGCGCCGAGTATTCAGCGCAAAGAATCGGCTTTTCTGATTTTAAGCTGCTCGTACCGGGCAAGAATCGGCTGGGTGCTGATGCCATGCAGCAAAATGCTCAGCGCTACCACTGACAAGGTCAGATCGGTGCACAACGTGGCCAGCGAGTCGCTCAACCCATGATTCAAGGCATAGAACAGATAAAACAGACTGCCGATCCCGCGAATACCGAACCAGCCAATCAACAAGCGTTGTCGCCCCGCCAGCAACGTGCCCCACGGCATTGCGACCACACACAGCGGACGAATCACGCAGAACAGCACGCCGCCGACCAGCAGCGCCCGCCAGTCCCAGTGCGCCAGCAGCACCACCCCGAGTAACGTCACCAGAAACACTTCCATTGCGCGCTCGACCAGACTGCCGAACGCGAGCATGTCGCTCATCATGATGCCCGCAGCGACCTGGCTGTCTTCCAGTTGCTCGGTATTGCCATGCACCGCGTGCTGCGGCTCGACGTTCTGATGACCGACCACCGGCTGCACCAAATGCTCGGCGGGCGGCTGGCCGGCGCCGGTGGATTTGACTTCCTCCTGACGCAAGCCCAGACCGGCGGCGAACACCGACAAAAAGCCGTAACCGCCAATGGCCTCGGCGACCACGTAAGCCAGCGCGATCAGCGCCAGCGCCAGATAGTCATTCGGGCTGAGCGTGCTGTCGTCGTTGTGAATTCGCAGCGACAAAGTCAGCCGTCCAATACCGCGGCCCATCCAGTAACCGGTGAGCAGTCCGGCCGGCACTGCCCACAGCACACTGCGCAAAACCCAGTCGGTCCACTCGCCGGACATGCCGTCGCTGTGCAACAGCAACAGTCCAAGAATCACAAACGGGAAGGCGATGCCGTCATTCAGACCCGCCTCGCCGGACAGACCGAAGCGAACGCTGTCCTCGTCTCGCGCATCGTTGACCGATACCAGCGCCGCCAGCACCGGATCGGTCGGGGCCAGCATCGCGCCGATCAACACCGACGGCCCCCAATCCAGACGCAAGCCGAAATGCAGCAACAGGCACACGCCGATGATGGTCAACACCATCACCGGCCCGGCCAGCCCGAATGCAATCCGCCAGCGCTTGTCGCGCAGTGGCAAACGCAGCTTGAGTCCGCAGACAAACAGCGAAAACAGCACCGCGACTTCGGTCAGGTGCTCCATCCACAGAGAGGCGTCGTCCAGCGACAGTTTCAGCAGATCCAGACCACTGGGGCCGATACCCACGCCCAACAGCAAACACACCGCCGAAGTGGTGACCGGCATCCAGCGCAGATACGAGGAGGTCAGCGCCAGGGTCAGCAGCACTGCGCCGAGCACAGCTACCCAAATGATGAAACTCATGGCACAGCCTCATGACAGTTATGGGCGGTTGACCCGGCGCGCCTGCCATGAGTTCGGTTGGATGTGCGACACATTCAATGTGGGAGCGGGCTTGCCCGCGATAGCGTCAGTCAGCCAACATCTATATCGACTGGAATTACGTCATCGCGGGCAAGCCCGCTCCCACAGGGTGAGTGGTTTATTTGAGGCTGCGCTCCATCCGCGCAATGCCTTCTTCGAGCAGCGCACGCGGGCAGCCGAAGTTCAGGCGCACGAATTGCTGGCCGTGATCGCCGAAATCCAGACCCGGGCTGAGGCCGACTCGCGCCTGTTCAAGGAAAAACTTCTGCGGATCGTCCAGCCCCAGCGCCGAGCAGTCGAGCCACGCCAGATAAGTGCCCTGCGGCACATTAACGGTCACGCCCGGCAGGCGACTGCGCACCGCGTCGACCAGATAATCACGGTTGGCTTGCAGATACTGCTTGAGCGCTTGCAGCCACGGGCCACCTTCGCTGTAGGCCACGCGGGTAGCTTCCATGCCCAACGGATTGACACTGTCGACCATGCCGCAACGCGCGTGGTTGACCCGCTCACGTACGGCAGCGTCCTGAATAATCATGAACGAGGTCTTGAGGCCCGCAATGTTGTAAGCCTTGCTCGCCGACATCAGCGTAATCGTGCGCCGGGCGATCTCAGGACTCAGTGCCGCGGTCGGAACATGCACGCGACCGTCGTAACACAGCTCGGCGTGGATTTCGTCGGAGATGATCCACGCGTCCTGCGCCATGCAGATGTCCGCCACGGCTTGCAGCTCGGCACGATCAAACACCTTGCCGATCGGGTTGTGCGGATTGCTCAGCAACAGCGCGCCGCCGCCAGTCAGTGATTCACGCAATGCATTCAGCGGCGTGGCGTAGGTGCCGTCAGCCTGCGCGTCAAATTCCAGCTCAACCTTGTTCATCCCCCAGTTCCCCGGCGCGTGGCGCAGTGGCGGGTAGTTCGGGGTCTGCACCACGACGTTCTGTTGCGGTTGCACCAAGGCTTTAAGCGCCATGTTGAAACCCGCTTCGACGCCGGGCAGGAACACCAATTCCTGCGGCTGCACGCGCCAGGCAAACTTGGCCCACAGATCGGCGACGATGGCCTCGCGCAGATTCTGCTGCGGCACGCTGTAACCCACCAGCGGATGCAGCAGGCGCTTTTGCAGCGCCTCGATGACCACGGGCGGCGCGGCGAAATCCATGTCAGCGACCCACATTGGCAGCACGTCAGCCGAATAGCGGCTCCACTTGGTGCTGCCGGTGTCGTGGCGGTCGAATACCTGATCAAAATCGAAAGTCATGCGCGGTCTCGTGAAGGCGGGGACATTGGTGCCCGCCATGATAAGCCCGGAACCCGTGTAGGAGCAGCCTCGTTTCACTCGACACCTCCTACAGGGTTTTGTATTGATCAGCGTTGCGAGGTAACGATCGAGAAATTCCCCGGCGCTTTTTCCAGCAAACCGAGAAAGCGCACCAGATCGATTTTGCTGCCGTCCACCCGCAACTCGTCGGATGTCAGCGCCTCTTTCAGCCCGGCGCTGCCACCGAGCAGTTGCACGAACAGATTCTTGGTCACTGTCAGCGTCGCATTGGCATCCGCCACCGGCGCGGCTTGGCGGTAGTGCAGCACGGCGTTCTCGATCCACAGCACGAAGGATTCGTGGGTGTCGGTCAGCACCAGGTTCAACGTCAGGTTTTTACCCGCAGCCGCTGGCCCGTCGAGACTGGCGGCCATGGCTTCGAGGAAGCGCTCGGTCGGCGTTTGTTTCATCAATTCGAGCAAATCCGAACGACGCAGGCCTTTGCTGGGCGGGCCATTGCGCAATTCATCGGCGGCCGTCAGGTAGCTGTTGCGCCAGGTCGCCGATTCCGCCTGATAGCCCATCTGCTCGTAGGCACGCGCCAGCAATTCCTTGGCGGATTTGTCGTCGGGCGCGTCCAGCACCGCTTGATTGAGCAATTCAGCGACCCAGCGGTAATCGCCGTTGTCGTAGGCCACTTGGGCTGCCTGAACCACCTTGGCCGTGCCGCCCATCAATGCAACGTAGCGCTTGGCGGCGTCTTTCGGTACCAGGGGATTGAGGTTCGCCGGGTTGCCATCGTAGGCGCCTAGGTACAGCTGATAGATCGCTTTGACGTTGTGCCGCAGGTCGCCGTAATAACCACGGGTGCCGAAGTACGAGGCCAGCGAGTCGGGCAACTGGATCTGGTCGGCGATTTCGTTGGGCGTGTAGCCGGCGTTCATCAGGCGCACGGTCTGGTCGTGCATGTATTTGTAGACGTCGCGGTGTTTGCTGATGAATTCACGAATTCGCTCGTTACCCCAGATTGGCCAGTTGTGTTGGCCGAAATACACTTCGGTGTCACCCAGCTGATCCAGCGCGGTTTGCGTGTAATTAGACCAGAGCAGCGCATCGCGCACCTTGGCGCCACGGATCGGCAGCAAGTTGTGCATGGTCTGCGCGAGAATCTCCGCGCCGCCATAGGCCTTGCGCGCGGGTACGGAAAAGGTCAGTTCCGCCGGCGCTTCGGCACCGGGCATGTTGTGGAAAATCATGCTCACGCCGTCGAGCACCAGCTCCTGAGTCGGCTGATCGATGATCTGCGTCGGTGCAAGAATGCCGATGCTGCCGTAAGCGACGGTTTTGCCCAGCCCGGTATCGACCATGCCTTTGGCACCCGGCGCGAGGTTTTTGCCGAACTGGTACATCGAACGGCGCGACATCGCCGGGCCGGCCAGCACGTTTTCGCTGGTGGCTTCTTCCATGAAGCCGGCCGGGGCGACGATTGGCAGCTTGCGTTGCGCCGCGTCTTCAACCGAGGTGATGCCGAGCACACCGCCGAAATGGTCGGCATGGTCATGGGTGAAGATGATCGCGGTCACCGGTTTGTCGCCGAGTTGCTCGCGAGCGAAGGCCAGCGCAGCGGCGGCGGTTTCCCTGGAGGTCAGCGGATCGACCACGATCCAGCCGGTCTGGCCTTCGATCAGGGTCATGTTGGCGATGTCGAAACCGCGCAGTTGATAAATACCGTCAGTGACTTTGAACAGGCCGATCTGCGCATTGAGCATCGCATGGCGCCACAGGCTTGGATTGACCGTGGGCGGGGCCTTGCCGGCGACGAAGGTGAACGCATCGAAATCGATCAGGACGCTGCCGTCCGAGCCGAGGATTTTCCCGGTCGGGCGTGCGATGAAACCACGTTTGGCGTCGTCGAAATCCTTGGTATCGGTCAGGTCCAGGCCTTTGACCGAAGCTTCGATCACTGCTGCGGTCGCGGGTGTGGCATCGCCATTGGCCACGCTCACTTTGTGGTTGTCGCAGCCGCCGAGTGCAAGCAGCGTCAATGCGATGAGGGCAGGGCGGGTCGATCTCATTATTGTTGTTCTCTGTGGTCGAGTACGGCCCAGCGTAGGGCGACAGGTGTGATGTGGCCAATGCATTGTTTACATCCAGACAATGCGTGGCTAGCATCGACGCCATGGATCTGAAACGTCTCAATCATCTGTTAGCCCTCGCCGAAGAACGCCATTTCGGCCGCGCTGCCGAGCGCGTGCACCTCAGCCAACCGGCCCTGAGCCGCAGCATTCAGGCGCTGGAAAACCAGACCGGCCAGCGCCTGTTTGATCGCGACAGCGGCGACGTGCGACCGACGCCGGCCGGGGAATTTCTGATTCAGCGTGCGCGACAATTACTGTTCGATGCGCGCTCCCTTGAACGCGACATGGCGCTGTATGGCGACAGCCAATTGGGCAGCATCGCCTTCGGCGTCGGACCGTTTCCGGCGGCGATGTTGATGCATCAGGTGCTGCCGCAATTACGTCTGCAGCATCCGCAGGTTTCGTTGCGCGTAGAGGTAAACAACTGGCAGATTCTCGAAGCGCGGCTGCGCACTGAGGCAATCGAATTTTTCGTCGCCGACATCCGCAACTTCTCGGCTGATAAGGACTTGCTGATTCGATCGTTGGGCCAGGTCTCGGCGGGATTCTTCGTGCGACCGCAGCATCCGCTGGCCGGGCGCGAAGTGACGATGAGTGAGTTGCCGAGCTACGGCGTCGCGACCACACGCCTGCCGGCCGTGGTGAAGACCGAAGCGCTGCCGATCATGGTCGAGTGTGATGATGTGGCGTTGTTGAAGTCCGTGGCGATGCGCACCGATACGATCCTCGGCGTGATCCATGGCGCGGTGCTTGACGATGTGCAGGCGGGCAGGTTGGTCGAACTGCGGATTGTCGATAAGCCGGAGCTGCACTCGGAGATTGGCGTGGTCAGTCTGCCTGACAGAAGCCTTTCGCCGAGTGCGCGGTGTGTGATTGAGGCGATTGTTGTCGAGATGGAGGGGGGCGTTGCCCCTGGTATCGGGTAGGGGCAACGGTGGATCGGTTATACGGCGAGCCCTAACCTAACGCCGCTACGTGGCGCTTCGCCATATCTACCCACTTGTCCTCCTGCTCCGAGCTAATCTTAAATGTCACAATTTTGCCGGTCCGCAGTGAATTGATTAGTTCTTCAGACAATTCAGTTGTGTACGCCATCCAACCCTTCTCGACGGCCCATTCATCAGACATGGAGGAACTGAAAAACCCATCAAGTCCTGAGAACTCCTCAGGTGAGGTGTTTGTCAAGAAATAATTTCCCGGGTATCTGCGAACTGATGGCTCGCGCACATTGCCTGCGCGAAAGAGCTCTTCGACATCCTTCCATGTTTTTGGTTCGGGTACGATGAAACCGTATTCTGACATGAGATAGCTCCTCAAAATGATCATAAGCGCCTGCGCCCACTCATGCGCGCGGCATTCCTTGCTTTCGCTACGCCGGGCTGCCATAACGACAATCACCCCGCACATGTCGATCGTGATCCCTGCGACACGTCTCGGCTACTGTCAGAAATACCAGTCTTTTAGATCAATACGAAATTTGAAACCGTTGTTCAATTTCGAACTCGGCTACGCGTCTGTCGCTGCCGAAATGACCTCAATCCTCGCCGGGCAACTCAACCCTCGCCACTAACCCCGCGCTCGAGCGATTACGCAGCGTCAGCTCAAAGTCTCGGCGGGATTCTTCGTGGCGTTGTTGAAGTCCGTGGCGGGGAGCACCGATACGATCCTCGGCGTGATCCAAGGCGCGGTGCTTGACGATGTGCAAGCGGGCAGGTTGGTCGAGCTGCGGATTGTCGATAAGCCGGAGCTGCACTCGGAGATTGGCGTGGTCAGTCTGCCTGACAGAAGCCTTTCGCCGAGTGCGCGGTGTGTGATTGAGGCGATTGTTGTCGAGATGGAGGGGGGCGTTGCCCCTGGTATCGGGTAGGGGCAACGGTGGAGGGAGGCTATCCGGCGAACCCGATAACGTCTCAGTACCCTATTGGGGCGGGGGGGGCGTAACGTTTCGCCTTTGGTACCCACGCATCCAACTCATCATCTTTGATTTCACCGAGCACAATCTGGTCGCGCTGCAGAGCTTGCATCACTTCTGGGGAGGAGAATACAGCCTCTGCATCCACAAAACTGCCTCGAAAGATCCAGACACCTGACTTTGGAGTATTTTGCTTGTCTGGACGTATTACCCACATTTCAAGTTTTCGCTGCTCCTGGCCGGGGATTGTCGTGAATAAGCCTTCCCCGTAGTCGCGAAGTGTGGGCACGTCGAAGCAGGCCACCTTTAAACGGGCTGTCAGCTCCGCCTGCGTTCCTTTGGGGAAGATGAAAACGAATGCCATGAGATAGCTCCTCAAAATGGTAATAAGCGCCTGCGCCCACTCATGCGCGCGGCATTCCTTGCTTTCGCTACGCCGGGGCTGCCACAACGACAATCACCCCGCACATTTCGATCGTGATCCCTGCGCAACTTCTTGGCTACTGTCAGAAATACCAGTCTTTTAGATCAATACGAAATTTGAAACCGTTGTTCAATCTCGAACCCGATTACGCGTCTGTCGCTGCCGAGATGACCTCAATCCTCGCCAGGCAACTCCACTCGCGCCACTAACCCCGCGCTCGAGCGATTACGCAACGTCAGCTCGCCACCCTGTTCGCGCACAATCGCGCGGGCAGCCGACAGACCGAGTCCGACACCCCCAGTGTCACGATTGCGGGAGGTTTCCAGGCGGAAGAACGGATCGAACACTCGCTGCAAAAACTCCTCGGGAATCCCCGGCCCGGCGTCGCTGACTTCAATGCAGATCGAATGGCCGTCACGACTCAGAACCGTGCGTGGTTGCGTCCCGTATTTCACGGCGTTTTCCAGCAGGTTGACGATCACCCGTTTGATGCCCAGCGGCCGGCCGTAATACACCAGATGTGGCGGGCCGCTGAAGTCGATGGCGATGTTCTGGTCGCGGTAGTCGTCGATGATGGTTTGCAGCAACTCCGAGAGATCGAACGCGGTGCATGGCTCGAGGTGCGTGTCTTCGCGGAAAAAGGCGAGTGCGGCATTGATCATCGATTGCATCTCTTCGATGTCGCGAATCATCTTGCGCTGGTAATCGAGGTCTTCCATGAACTCGCTGCGCAGGCGCATGCGCGTCAACGGCGCGCGCAAATCGTGGGAGATGGAGGCGAGCATGTGCGTGCGCTCGGCGATGAAATGCTGGATCTGCGCCTGCATCGTATTGAAGGCGATGATTGCCTGACGGATCTCGTGCGGGCCTTCGATGTGGATCGGCGGTGCCTTGATATCACCGCCAAACCGGCGTGCGGCATGCGCGAACCGCTGCAACGGGTTGGCCAGTTGCCGCGTGGCGATCCACGCCACCAGCAACGTGGCGACCAGTCCGAGGCCGATGATCACGGCAATCCGCAGGTTAAAGCTCAGGCCCCAGCTGCGTTCGGGCGGGGTGAACGATAACCAGCTGTCATCGGCCAGCCGCACCAGCGCAACGTAGTGCGCCTGCGGATTGCCTTGCGGCCAGTCGTCGGGGCTGAACGCGTCGATCTGCCGGTTATCGCCGAGCAACTGCCGCAACGCCGGCACTTTGCCTGCTTCAACCGGGGCGCCGGCGCCGGGCAGATCGAAATCCGCTCGATGGGCTTTCCACAACACAACCAGCGTCGGGCTGCTGGCTGCGCTGGCCAACTGCGCGCGTAACTCAGCGGGCGCCGCTTCGATCACCCGGGTGGTGGCGGCGATCTGCTCCAGCAGGCCGCTGCGCTCGATGGGCGGACGCGCCCAGATGCCTGCGACCTGCACGAACATGGCGTTGAGGATCAGCGAGGCGAGCATGGCCGCGACAATCGTCAAGGCGATCCGCCGCCGCAGGCTGTCGTGGCGCAACAGGCGCAGGATCACGAGCGGCTGACCTTGGCGGTAAACATATAGCCTCCGTTGCGCACGGTGCGGATCAAGTCCGGGCGCTTGCTGTCGGGTTCGATCTTGCGCCGCAGGCGACTGACCTGCACATCAATGCTGCGATCAAACGCCTCGTGGCCCTGGCCGTGCGTCAGGTCGATCAGTTGTTCGCGAGTGAGGATGCGTTGCGGGTGCTCGAGAAACACCAGCAACAGATCGAATTCGCCGGCCGACACAGGGATCATCACGTCTTCGGGCGAGCGCAGTTCGCGGCAGGTGATGTCCAGATGCCAACCGGCGAAAGCAATGATTGGCCGTGAGGGTTGGGTACTGCGAGGCGCCTGATCAGCGGCCCGGCGCTGCAAGGCACGCACGCGCGCCAGCAACTCCTGCGGGGCGAAGGGTTTGGTCAAATAGTCGTCCGCCCCCAGCTCCAGACCGACAATCCGGTCACTCAATTCGGCCATGGCCGTGAGCATGATGATCGGGATGCCCATCTGCGCCCGAACCTTCTGGCACAGGCTCAGACCACCTTCACCGGGCAGCATCAGGTCGAGAATGATCGTGTCCGGCCGGGCCTGCGCAATCGCCGCCCACATGGCCTCGCCATGCGCGGCCACTTCGACCTCATAGGCGTGCTGCACGAAGAACTTCTTCAGCAGGGAGAGAATTTCCACGTCGTCATCGACGATCAGCAGTCTGCTCACGTTGGCGCGATCCAGGAACCGAAAAGAACGCATCTAAAAGCATTTCGCCGCCCCGGTCATTTATTTCAATCCTGCAACATTCCTTCCGTGCGGACATCAACGCGACATCGCCGGGCAAAAAACCTCGGGCAATCTGCGGGCATTCCATCCAAGGGAGGCTCACATGAAGTACATGAATAGCAGCTTTGGCACCAACGGCCACGGCGCCACGCGTCCGCTGATCCTGACCCAGCGCACCACTGCGCCGGGCCACGACACGCCGATGTTTTTCCAGGAGATCGGCCTCGGGCTGACCAGCGATCAGAACCAACTGGTCATGCGTCGCTACTTCGAGCGTTTCAGCGCGGAGGGCGCGCAATGGGTGGAATACATCCACTCGATTTCGACGGTTGAATTCATCCACTGGATCATGGCGCACGGCCAGTTGCGCATCGAGTGTTCCGACAATACCCCGCACAAGAAGGAAACACATTGATGAGTAGCCATCGCTCACTGGCGCTGTTGTTCGCCGCCACGCTCGTGTCGGCATGCAGCAGTAAAAAAGTCCCCGTCGAGCCGCATGCGGGATTTCTCTCCAATTACAGCGTACTCAAGGAAGGGCAGACGCCCTCGGGGCAGAAGGTGTTGAGTTGGGTCAGCCCGGCATTGGCGAACGGCCATTACACCAGTGTTTATCTGGCACCCAGCCAGTTCTATCCGAGGGCAGAACCTACAGAGCGGATCCCACAAAGCACGCTGTCCGGCGTGACCAGTTACTACGATGCCACTCTTAAACAGGCGCTGGGCAAAGTGGTGCCGCTGGTGTCTAAACCCGGTCCGTACACGCTGATTGTGCGACCGGCGATTACCCAGGTTGCGGCCAGCACTCAAGGGCTGCGCTTTTATGAATGGCTGCCGGTCACGCTGGTCGCGGCGGGCGTAAGCACGGCCACCGGCATTCGTGATCGGGACAGTGAAATCGCCACCGAAGTGTCATTCCATGACGGTGCGACCGGGGAGGTCGTAGCAGAGGTAGTGCGTGCGGGCCTGGGCGTGCCACTGGAAAACGACAAACAAGTGATGACGCCGGACAACGTTAAAGGCGTGCTCGATGGCTGGGCCACTGACCTGAGTCAATCGTATGTCGCCGTTCGCAAAGCACGGGTGGTCGGCATCCACTAACATCATCAGGCGGATCTTCGAAGCGAAGCTGCGCCAGGGCGCCAGCGAGTCTGGCGCCACGGCGGTTATGTTCGGGAGTGCCTGATGTCTGTGAGTGTTGCGCCGCGTTTACCTTCCATCGACAGTTTATTGCGCCACGCGGCGTGTCAGCCGCTGGCCGAGCGTTATGGGCGCGAGGCGTTGCTCGAGTGTTTGCGTCAGTTGCTCGATGAACTTCGATCCGACGTGCAGCAAGGTCAATTGACGGCGATTGAAATCAGCCCCGAAGTCCTGGCCGGCGATGCAACAGCGCAGCAATGTGCGCCGGGTGTTCAACCTGACTGGCACGGTGTTGCACACCAATCTCGGCCGCGCCTTGTTGCCTGAGGAAGCGATCGAAGCGGTGCAGATGGCCGCGCGTTATCCGCTGAATCTCGAGTTCGATCTGGCCAGCGGTAAGCGCGGCGACCGCGATGATCTGATCGAAGATTTGATCCGCGAACTGACAGGCGCCGAAGCCGTGACCGTGGTCAATAACAACGCCGCCGCCGTGCTGCTGACGCTGAACAGCCTCGGCGCGCGCAAGGAAGGCATCATTTCCCGGGGTGAGTTGATCGAGATCGGCGGCGCATTCCGCATCCCCGACATCATGGCCCGCGCCGGCGTGCGCCTGCACGAGGTCGGCACCACCAATCGCACCCACGCGCGCGACTATGCAGCGGCGATCAATTCGCGCTGCGGTTTGATCATGCGCGTGCATGCGAGCAACTACAGCATCGAAGGTTTCACTGCGCGGGTGCCGACCGCGGAACTGGCCGAGTTGGCGCACAGTCACGGTTTGCCGCTGCTTGAAGACCTCGGCAGCGGCAGTCTGCTGGATCTGACTCGTTGGGGGTTGCCGGCGGAACCGACGGTGCGTCAGGCATTGCTCGATGGGGCAGACATCGTCACTTTCAGTGGCGACAAATTGCTCGGCGGGCCGCAGGCCGGGTTGATCGTCGGGCGTAAAGAGCTGATCGCGAAGATCAAGAAAAACCCGCTGAAACGCGCGCTGCGAGTCGACAAGCTGACCTTGGCCGCGCTGGAAGCGGTGCTCGGGCTGTATCGCGATCCGGATCGATTGGCCGAGCGCCTGCCGAGTCTGCGCCTGTTGACCCGAGCGCAAGCGGACATTCTTGAGCAAGCCCGGCGCCTGCAACCGCCAATGGCGCAGGTGTTGGGGGAATCGTGGAATGTCAGCGCAATCCCGGCACTGTGCATGATCGGCAGCGGCAGCCAACCGGTGGCGCGGCTGCCGAGCGCGGCGCTGTGTTTGCGCCCGCACGTGTCGAAACGCTTGCGCGGGCGCTGTCTGTTGAATCTTGAAGCGGCGTTGCGCGCATTGCCGATTCCGGTGCTCGGGCGCATCGACGATGACGCGTTGTGGCTGGATCTGCGTCAGCTCGATGATGAGCCGGCGTGGCTCGCGCAACTCGGGCAGCTACAGACGTGATCGTCGGTACGGCTGGGCACATCGACCACGGCAAGACCTCGCTGCTGCAAGCGCTGACCGGGCAGTCCGGCGACCGTCGCCCGCAAGAACGCGAACGCGGGATGACCATCGACCTCGGTTATCTCTACGCCGAGCTGGCGCCGGGTGCGGGGCTGAGCGGATTTATCGACGTGCCGGGGCATGAAAAATTCACCCACAACATGCTCGCAGGCGCGCAGGGCATTGATCTGGTGTTGCTGGTGGTCGCGGCGGATGACGGCGTAATGCCGCAGACGCGCGAGCATCTGGCGATTGTGCAATTGCTCGGGATTCCGCGGGCACTGGTGGCGATTACCAAGTGTGATCGGGTCGAGGCGGGCAGGGTGGAGGAGGTGCAGCGCCAAGTGCTGGATCTGTTGGCTGCCGGACCGTTTGCCGACGCGCCGGTGATCGCGGTTTCGAGCGTGACGGGCGAGGGCGTTGATGCGTTACGCGAGGCCTTGCTTCAGGCGCAGAACGAAGCTGCTGCGCGAAGTGTGACGGGCGGATTTCGTTTGGCCATCGACCGGGCGTTCAGTGTGGCCGGCGCGGGAATCGTGGTGACGGGGACGGCGTTATCCGGCTCGGTTAACGTGGGCGAAAAGCTCATGCTCGCGCCGGCAGGCAAAGCCGTGCGGGTGCGCGGGCTGCATGCGCAAAATCAAGCGGCCGAACAGGCTGTCGCCGGACAACGCGTGGCACTGAATATCAGCGCCGAGCGTCTCGAACTCATGCACATTCATCGCGGCCAGTGGTTGCTCGCCGAATGGCTGCATGCGGCGACCCAAAGGCTGGATATAGAGTTCCAGTTATTGCCTGAAGAGCCGCGCAACTTCGAACACTTCCAACCGGTGCATCTGCACCTCGGCACACAAGACGTGATCGCGCGCGTGGCGTTGCTTGAAGGATCACGCCTGAATCCCGGCGAGCGCATGTTCGCGCAATTGCTGACGAACGCGCCGGTCCACGCAGTGAAGGGCGACCGGCTGATCCTGCGTGACCACAGCGCACAACGCACTCTCGGCGGCGGCATCGTCCTCGATCCATTCGCCCCGGCCCGCCAGCGCCGCAGCCCCGAACGCCTAGCGCAGCTGAAAGTGCTGGCGATCACCGCTGATCTCGAACAAGCCTTGCCGAGCTTGCTCGAACACAGTCCCGGCGGCCTCGATCCGCAACGGCTGGCGCGCCAATTCAATCGTCCGCGTGACGGTTGGACACTGCCAGAAAACGTGCGACAGATCGAAACCCGCCAAGGCCCGGTGCTGTTCAATGCGCAGCGCTGGGGCATTCTCAAGTTCACGCTACTGGAGCAACTGGCGCGCCTGCATGAGCAGGAACCCGACCAGATGGGGCCGGATCGTGATCGTCTGCGGCGTTTCAGTGGCTTGAACCTTGAACGCGCGACTTTTATCAGTCTGCTCGACGAATTGCTGGTTGCCGGTTCGATCAGTGCGAGCGGCCCGTGGCTGCACTTGCCCGATCATCAAGTACGCTTGAATGCCGACGACGAAAACCTCTGGCAACTACTGCAACCGTTGTTCGAAGACGCCGGTTTCGATCCGCCGTGGGTGCGCGATGTCGCCCATGCCGTAGGCCAGGACGACGCCACTGTGCGTCTGCTCCTGCGCAAACTGGCGCGGCTTGGCCTGATGCATCAAGTGGTGCGCGATCTGTTCTTCAGCGATATCACGCTGCGGCAAATAGCGGCGGTGCTACTGCGCCTGGCCGAGGAAAATCCGCAGATCCAGGTCACAGCGTTCCGCGATGCGCTAGGCTTGGGGCGCAAGCGCAGTATTCAGATTCTGGAATACTTGGATCGTCTGGGGCTGACCCGGCGCATCGGTGATCGTCGGCAGATTCGCCTGGACAGCGCGCTGGCAACGTCCGTGGTCAACTGAGTTCAAGGAAGGCAATCGCGCCCGGTGGCGCGGCCGGGCTTCAAACCCGGTTGGGGACGGCATCCGTTCCCGGGCAGGTTCGACTCCGGCTGCCTTCCGCCAATCCACCGTCAAGCGCGAGTTCTTCGAACAGCTGGACGAGTTGTTCTGACTCAGAACCCCAGCGGGTACTGAATCACCACATACACCCGATCAATGTCATCGCCGGCCTGAGCACCGTTCGCACGGTGCGAAACATGCGACAACTGCACCGACAGATCCTTCGCCGGCCCCGACTGCACAACATAGTGCAGATCAATATCGCGCTCCCAATGCCGGCCG
Organism: Pseudomonas sp. TWP3-1; assembly: GCF_049896625.1. Taxonomy (NCBI): domain Bacteria; kingdom Pseudomonadati; phylum Pseudomonadota; class Gammaproteobacteria; order Pseudomonadales; family Pseudomonadaceae; genus Pseudomonas; species Pseudomonas sp. TWP3-1. Next base: position 56,400 of record NZ_JAFCUQ010000001.1, on the reverse strand, counting down.
CCGTCGCCTTGCTGCGGTTGGTAGTCACCGCTGTCGACATCAAACGGGTTGTAGGCACCGCCCTTGGGTGCGCGGGTGCCGTCGATGTGGCTGCCGGAAACGTAGCGGGTCATGAATTTCAGGCCGGGAATGCCCAACGCGCCGAAGTCGAGATCGTAACGGGCCTGCCAGGAACGTTCGTTGGCGCCGTTGAAGTCGGCGTATTTGATCGAGTTGGCGAGGTAGATCGAGTCGCCGCCAACGAAATCGAACGGCGTGTTGCCATCGATGCGCTGCCAGCCGAGCAGCACGGCCTGCGCGCCAAAAGTGTATTTGCCGGACAGACTGAACGCGGTGTTGTCGATGGCGCCGGCCAGCGCCTGCCCGGTATCGCGGGTGTGATAAACGTTAGCGTCGAGCAGCACGCCGGACTGCTTGAAATGCAAGTTGGCGTAATACTGGTGCCAGGTATCGCTCAGATCCGAGGCGTACAGCGCACCGCCGAGCGGGCTGTCGCTGAACAGATCGGCGCCGACGAAACTGATGCCGCCGGCCTCGGTATTGGCTCCGTAGCCGTAGAAATCGCCTTTACCGGATGAACTGTCCTGATTTTTGAATGCAGTGAAATGACCCGCGACCAGGTTCAGATTGTCGATTTCATGGCTGGTGAGCAGTAAACCCGTAGCGTATTCGGGTTGCAGGCGTTTGTCGGAGGTGTCGAATATCGGCGTTTCTACGGTCATTTCACCGAAGGCGAGGGTAGTGCGCGAGGCCTTGATCTTGAGCGCGCCACCGGCGCTGGAGTACGCACTTTCGCTGCGCCCGTCGCTGTCTACCGGTAGCAGTCCCGTGCCGGAATGGCCTTTGCCGCCATCCAGTTTCAGTCCGTAAAAGGCGTGAACGTCCACTCCAAAACCGACCACTCCATCGGTGAATCCAGATGCGAAAGTGCCGATAAACCCCTGAGCCCACTCCTGTTTATAGTTTTTGCCTGTAGGCGAGGGCGAGCGGTAGTCGTTGTTCAGGTAGAAGTTGCGGCTGAGCACTGCGGTTTGCGCATCGTCGAGAAAGCCGCTGGCTGCCGCCGCTTGGGTCAACCCCGAAACCAACAGCGCCAGCGTGACAGGCGAATACGAAAAAACCTTCATGGGGGCGTGACCAGCAGTGGGGAAGTGCGCTGATAGTCGGAGACATTAGGGTTCGACGATTGAGCGGATGTGCTGAGTGATGTCCATTGCCGATATTCGTAAGCGGTCGTGGCCTTCGACGCTGAAACCCGCCAGCCAGAAATCAAGTTAAAGTGCTGATCAATTTCTGTTGATGCCTGAATGATGAATCGTCAGCTGTTTGTTTCTCTGGATGGACCCAAGGGCACGGGTAAAACCACGCTGTTGGAGGCTGTTACCAAAGCACTGAGGGCCGAGAACAAAAAGGTCATCCGGCTTTGCGAGAAAAAAAGCGATCCCTTCAGAGGGGAAACGATGGCCCTCGTTAACCAATTCGTCAGACATCCAACCCGGGATCTGGAATTGAGGGTGTGTGAGCGCTTTGCAGATAGCCGTGCCTGGATGTCCGAGCACGTGCTGACCAGGCAGCCAGCAGACAGCATCATCCTGATCGATCGCTGGTATCCCTCCGATGCCGCGTTTCGCCGGATAGTGCCGTTTGCAGAAACTCTGCAGTTGAACATCGATCGCAACGTGCGCGTGCCAGACCTGCATGTCGGGGTTGTCACCGCCCCTGAGATTTCCTGGGCAAGGGCAGCGGAACGACGGCGTGGACTGAGCAGTACCGTGATGCACAAGCTGGAAGAACAGGTCGCGAGCACCGCAGCGTTCGAGCAAGCGATTGCGGATCATGGCTGGATATTGTGCCGCAACGAAGGAACGATCGAAGACGCAACGATGCAGGTGATTTCCGAGATCTATAAAGTCCTTTGATGCAGGGGCAGGGGCGCACAGCCATGCCCGTGAACATATTCGGATGCGGCACAGCTACTCACATTTATGCGAAAAGGGGCGAAATAATTGCCGATCAAATATGTTCGCAGCCTCACTGGACGAAGGCGCACCCCGGACGCTAATCGTCACCTTGGATTGGCCTTGGCCTTTGTCGCTGGGGCAATCAATGCAGGTGGTTTCCTGGCGGTAAATCAATACACCTCGCATATGACCGGCATCGTCTCCGCAATGGCGGACAACAGCGTATTGGGAGCATACGGTTTGGTGCTGAGTGGCGCCGGAGCCTTGTTATCCTTCATCGCCGGTGCTGCATGCTCTGCGGTCATGGTCAATTACTCCCGACGAAGGCGAATGCACAGTGAGTTTGCATTGCCACTGCTGTTTGAGGCGGTTTTATTGATTGCCTTCGGCTTTCTGGGGGCGCGGCTGTCGACGGTAGATGGTTTGTTCGTATCCGTCACGGTGATGTTGCTGTGCTTCATCATGGGTTTGCAGAACGCGGTGATTACAAAAATTTCCAGGGCAGAGATTCGTACAACGCACGTCACCGGAATCATTACGGACATTGGCATCGAGTTGGGAAAACTGGTCTATAGGAATGCCGTGGATACATCCGGGCAACCTAAAGTCCTCGCAGATCGGGCCCGACTGAAAATCCTGATATTGCTGGCGTTGAATTTCTTTGCAGGCGGCATGGCAGGTGCTTTCGGGTTCAACTACATCGGGTATATCGCAACCATTCCGCTTGCGATGGTTTTGTTGACGCTGGCGATCGTGCCGGTTCTGGATGACGTCATACGCTTTGTTCGCCGCGCGATGCGCAGGTAGTACGCAGAAGTAATAACAACGGATTTACTGAATACGAGGCTGCAGCTCAAGACCGAGCAGGAGCGTGTCGCGATCGAGGCCGGTGAACTGGCGCCCGATAGCGATCTGTCAGCGTTATTTGCGCTTGAGCAAGTTCGGGTCGTTGCAGCGCTGATGCAGTTGCGTCACCCGCGCGGGCAGACCCGCTCCAAGCGCACGTTTATCGAGCGGGCACAGATGCAACAACTCTTCTTCGACGATGCGATTGCTCAGACCCAACTCCAGTTCCGGGCAATCGAGATCGAGCCAGTCACCGTGTTGCAGCGGGGTTTCGCTGTCAGGATGGCCCAGGCCATGAAACACGTAGTGAACCATGCCTGGCTGCAGGAACTGTTCGTGTTGTTCGAGGAATGCTTGGGTGTATTTGCGCAGTGAGTGCCATTCCTTCAGATCGATATCGTACTCGCGATAGGAGATTTGCCTTTCCTGACGCTCGATACGAGCGTTGATCGACAATCGACACTGCAACTCTCCAAGAATCATTGCCGGAGCCAGTGCGCATTCGCGAAGATACGCCTGGTTGGCGTCCGGCGAGTCGAGGTTGCCGAGCAGTGGATCGTGCACTTCGTTACCGATGGTGAATCCGACAAAGTGCAGTTTGCCGAAGGAGTCGACCATATAAATGCAGACGATTCCCGGTTCACTGGCAATGCTCAGCGCCTGATAAGGGATGTTGAGCGCCTCACCCTGCGTCTTGAGCAGACTGCCGTTGCCTTTGTAACTCCACGCCTGCTTTTTCGACATCGTCAGGCTGACCGTGCTGACCTGGGCGAGCAAGTTATTGCCGGGTTTGAGTGGTGGCTGCAGGTCGATGTCCTGGGTGCTGTCACTGGCGGGCAGATGCTTGAGATGCTCGGCCCAGCCGCGATGCCAGCGACTGCAATACTGCAATGTTTCATACAGCCCGCCCTGTTCGGGAAACATGCGCAGGTTCTGGCCCGTCTGGAAGTCGAACACACCGATGCCTCGGTGTTCATGCTGGCGAAGGTCGAGCAACATCAAATAGTGTCCCATGATCTCTAATCCTTGAGCGGTAGGCTGATCGGCAATGCGTTCGCGGCTGACGGGGCAGGGAGGGGTTGCAGATTGTCGCGCAGACCAAGCGACAACAGCAGGCCGCCGATGCTCCCGGCCAGTGCGACGTACAAAATCGATGGCAGGCCGAAATGCATGGCGGCGTAACCGGCGACGGCGGGTGACACGCCACCGCCAAGGATCTCGCCAAACCCGACGACAATGCCGGTGGCAGTGGGAAGCAGTGCAGGTGGCACCGACTCGCTGGTCAACGGCCCGACGGTCATGCAGATCAGGCTGAAGTTGAAGAAAGACAAAAGAAACAGCAGCACAAATAGCAAACCGGTAATGGCCGGGCTGATGATTAACAGTCCCACCAACGTTGCGCTGGTCATGAAGGAAACAATGACCACCGGTTTGCGTCCCAGTCGGTCCGACATCGCCGGAATGATCAACTGACCGATAAAACCACCAACACCCAAGGCGGATATCACGAAGGCCATCGACAGCGTTTCAAGGTGCATGTAGTCCGTGAGGTAACTGGGCAACATGGCACACAGTACGAACTGGCAAGTAAGAATGCAGAACATGATCAGGATGTTCAGGCTGACATTGCCGCTTTTAAAGGCACTCAACCAGTTCGCCCAAACCCTGCCTGAAGCTGGTTGCTGTTGTGCCGGCAAGGGCGCCGGTGTATAGATTTTCCACAAATAGCCGGCCAGCAGTAGACCGGGCAACGAGATAATCGCGAAAACCATGCGCCACGAATCGAATAGCTCCAACAGACTGGCAGCCAGCAATGGCCCCAGGCACAGTCCGAGAATCGGGAATAACGCCTGCTGGAAACCCAGATTCTGTCCGCGGCGCTGCGGATGCGAAACCTCATCGGTGACTATGATACTGGTCGGTGTGAACGCACCTTCGCAGAGACCCATCAGCCCGCGGATGACGACCAGCCCGAAAAGTCCTCCGGCCAGAGCCGACATCCCCGAGAGCAGCGACAGCACTGCAATTGAAAGGACCAGCACGGTCTTGCGACCCAATCGATCAATCACGTAGCCCGCGCCCAGGGCTGAAAAGCCCCAGGCGAAGGCCAGTGCTGCCGAGAGCATGCCGAGGTCCTGATAATCCAGCTGCAAGTCACGCATGATCACGGGAAACAGCGGCAAAATGATAAAGCGATCGAGCCCGACGAGGCCGAAACTCAAGGACAGCAGCAAAACCATCCGTCGTTCATATTGCCGCTTGGGCGGCGTAGCGAGATTGTCTCTGATCATCGTTCATCCTCCATGTGAAACCATTAATCAGGTGCAATGAAGGGTTTGCGAAAGAGGTCGAGAAACCTTGGCGTCGTACAGACCGCCAAGGTTTCTTGCAGACTCAAACGTGGCCCCGGCAAAACACGGGAATCAGGCTACCCATTCACCCACGGCCATTTCGGCGGTGAAGCCTGGGCCGAAAGCTGCCAGCATGCCGACATCGCCGGAGTTAAGACCCGACTCGAACTGTCGCTTGAGCACGTCGAAAACCACAACGCTGGCAATGTTGCCGGCTTCGGCGAGGCTGTTACGCGACTGCGAAACACGGTTCGAGGCAAGGTCCAGCTGCAGGACCAATTCGTCAAGAATCTTGCGGCCGCCAGTGTGGAAGATGAAGAAGTCGTTCTGCGCACAGTTCTGTTCAAGAGTGTCGTAGTTGAGTTTCTCCATAATCGGCGCGACATCTTTAATGGAGTTCATGACAGCTTTGTCCAGCGTAAAGTGGAAGCCGGTGTCCTTTACATCGTATTTGATGTAGTGCTCGCTCTTCGGTAGGAAGAAAGAGTTGGTAGAACGGATCTTGAAGCCTGACGCTTGATCATCAGCGCGCAATACGCAGGCAGAAACAGCATCGCCAAAAAGTGCAGCGGAAATGAACGCGTGCAACTTGGTATCGTCAGGCTGATAACACAGCGACGAGAACTCCAGCGAGACAATCAACACATGATTACGCGAATCCAGTTTGGCGAAGTCATTCGCCCGGTTAATTGCAGCAGCACCGGCGACGCAACCGAGCTGGGCGATCGGCAACTGCACCGTAGAAGTTGGCAAGTCCAGATCGTTGATCAGGTGTGCGGTGAGTGACGGCATCATGAAGCCGGTGCACGAGGTGACCACTACCATACGGATGTCATTGGTCGTCAAGCCAGCGTTTTCAATGGCTTGGCGGGCAGCCACGGAAGACATCTGGCGGGCTTCACGCTCATAGACAATGCTGCGGTGAGTGAAGCCGGTGTGCACCGCCAGCTCTTCGATCGGCAGGATCAAATGCCGTTCGTTGACTTCGGTATTCTGGATCATACGTTTGGCCAGGGCCATGCGCGGATGGTCGCCGTGCAAGCTCTCCAGATGTTCAATCATCTGTTGCTGAGTGATCTTGTTCTTCGGGAACATTACGTGCGGGAGACAAAGAGTCGACATGATGAATCCTCGGCCATATATAGCCAATAATTAGTTTGGGAGTAATTCCCGGTTTAAAGTAACGGCAGTTTGCCATCCCCGGAGGAACAGGGGGTTAAATGCTTTTGGCTAATAAGTTATTTTTATAAGCAACGCAATTCTTGTTTTAATATTCAAGCGGTCGAGCGTCAGAAACTAACGCTCGGCCGTTTTATTTATACGTCCAATACAAACTTGTAGGCGTATTGCCAGGCCAGATTGCTTTCGCGCACATGTTTGCGTACGACCATGCGTACCGGCGCGCCGGTTTTCAGTTTTTCCGGATGAGTGATGTCAACGATTTCCGACGCGATCACCAAGCCATCGTCCAGACGAACCATCGCCATGCAGCGAGGCACTGTTTCGCCGTAGCCCATGGCTGCAAGGATCGGATTCTCGGCATGAGCCATGACTTCGATCTTGCCGCTGCGGGCGCAGCGATACGGTTTTACGTTGAGCGAGTTGCAGGCGCCGCAAACAGTACGACGTGGGAAAAAGATTTCCTTGCAGTCTTCGCATTGACTGCCTTCCAGACGATATTTGCCGCCGTGTTCGCGCCATTCGCGAAGCATGCTGGCAGTGGTCATCCGATGAATCTGTTCGGGGTACATAGACATGGTCCGGCTCCTTAGTCGTTGGAAAGAACGATCACTGAGTTGTGGGCGGCATAACCTCCCAGGTTTTGCGACACGCCGATGCGCGCGCCCTTGACCTGGTTGTCGGATTCACCACGCAACTGACGGAACAGTTCGGTGATGTGCAGAATGCCGTCACAACCGGACGCATGACCGCGGCCAATGTTGCCGCCGTCGGTGTTCAATGGCAGCGGACCGTCAATGCCGATGCCGCCCTCCAGGACAAAATCACCGGCCTGACCCTGTTTGCAGACACCCATCGATTCCATCTGGATCAGACCCGCGCCGAGCAAGTCGTAGACCTGCGCGACATCGATATCCTTCGCGGTGATGCCGGCCTTTTTATAGGCGATTTCAGCGCAAGCGATGGAGTTGGCCGAGACGGCCATGCCGACATTTTTTGGCAGGCCCGGGTGATGCAGGGTCGGGTTGTGAAAACGCGTGCCGAAGTAATGGGAAACGCCGGTATAGGCGCATCCGCGAACGAATACTGGTTTGTCGGTGTATTTGTGAGCCAGGTGTTCGGCGACCAGAATCGCGCAACCGCTCGCTTCACCCCAAGCCAGCATCGAGCCAAAGGCTTCGCTGTTTTTCAGGGCATCGATAGATGGAATCGCATGGCCGAAGCGTGTGGCATTCGGGGTGTTGTGCGCATAAATACGCATCTGCCGGCCAAAGGTCGCCAACACATCAGCTTCACGCCCGGCATAACCGAACTTTTCAAAATATTCCGCCGTCGCTAAGGCAAAAGCGTCGGTGTGGGAAATACCCAGGAAGTAGTCGTACTCACATTCGGTACTGGAACCGATGTATTCGGCATAGTTGAAGTGGTCGGTCATCTTCTCGAAGCCGCCGACCAGAACAATGTCGTATTCCCCGGAGGCAATCATTTGATGGCCCATCTGGAACGACACGGAACTGCTGGTGCAGTTGGCGGTGCTCATGAAGGTCGGCGCCGGGCTGATGCCCAAAGTGTCGGAGATGGTCGGGCCGAGACCGCCATATTCCGAAATGCCCTCGCCGTGATAACCGTAGGCCACACCCTGGATTTCCCGAGGATGCATCCTGGCGTCTTTAATAGCTTTATAAGCCGACTCGACGATCATTTCCTTGAACGTCTGCCGGACCCTGGAACTTCCCGGTTTCGGCGTATAGGCGGCCGAAACGATTGCAACACGACGTGCGCACATGTACATGCTCCTTGCGTAGACAGGCGAAATCAGAGGTAGGCGGTGAGGGCGTAGTCAGGTCGCAAATACTTGAACTCGTATTTGATGGAAGTGCCGTAATCCACGTACAGCTTGTTTTCAAGCGATTCGCGCAGTGGCTTGTTGCGCTTTTGGTAGGCCTCGATGGCAGGGGTAACCGTCAAGGCGATTGCGTCGCTGCCGGCACCGAAACCGTAAGACACCAGCAGGATTTTTTGACCGGGACGCGCCTGGTCGAGCACGCTGATCAAACCGAGTAGGGGGCTGGCAGCACCGGTGTCACCAACGCTGCTCGCGTAGATGCCGGGCTCGACCTGTTTCGGATTGAAACCCAGATGCTTGGCGAGGGAGTAGGGCGTGGACACCAGATTCTGCTGGAACACGACATAGTCGTAGTCCTGCGGGCAGGTGCGCAATTTGGCCATAATGCCTTCCGCCGCCCGGCGAGTCTGGTCTTCCAGACCGATGCTGTTTTTGTCCGAGCCAAGTCCCATCCCGGAGCGAATATAACGATCGCCTTGCGGGCGAATGTTGTCGGCTACATCGGCTGCACAAGAGAAATTGCCATCGAATTCTGCGATGACATTCTCCGTGCCCACCAATAAAGCTGCCGCACCGGCGCCCGCATAGGATTCGGTCAGATCACCTGGGGCAGTGTTGCGATTGATAGTGTCGGCGCCGATTGCAAGGGCGCTGCCGGTCATGCCGGAAGCAACCAGAGCCTGGCAAATCTGCAGCGCAGAAGTGCCGGATTTGCCCGCGAACTGGACGTCGGCGCAATAGGCGTCATAGCCGCAACCGAGCATTTCGAGGATGACAGAGGCCGAGGCGCGGGAGTCATAGGGGTTGGTGCAAGTGCCCAGATACAAAGCCTCGACGCTACTGCCGGGGGCCATATCCAGTGCACGTTGGGCGGCCAATACACCGAGAGTGATCACATCTTCATCAGGTTGAAGAACTGCTCTTTCGGCCACCCCCAACTGGTTTTGCACGAGATGGAGATCGGTGTTCTTCCAGACGTTAATCACTTCTTCGACTTTCAAGCGACAAACGGGAACGCCAGTGCCGTAGCTCACTATTCCTGCTTTTTTCACGTTCATTTTCCTTTTGATTCCATTCGCTGTCAGAAAACAAGGGTGTTGCGTCGCCGTATATCCTGAAACATACGGAAAACTATCTTTAAAGCCTCGCATATCGGAGTTTTGTCGTTTAGCCAGCAAAATCAGCGGTTTGGAGTTTCCGGACGGTTACCCAAAAAAGGGTGCTGATACTGCCACTTTGCCTCTCTCACTGCTATGATACGGAACGTATCGTTTCAGAATTAAAACTGCAGGCTTGATGGTGGTAGAGGACGCTTCCTTGCTCAGACATCCTGGTTGAGCAGTCGGAAACCCCTAAATTAACCAAAAAAGCCTGAAGCAAATTGATTGGAGTCAATGCTCAGCGCGTTTACGTCACTCGAAACGAAACGGACCGTTTCGTTGCGATTTTCGGAAATCCTATACCTTGCATTGTATTTGTCAAGCACCCTGCCTGGAGAATTTACTGTGGCTCGTACACCCTCTCGCAGCTCCATCGGATCCCTACGGAATCCCCACACGCACAAGGCGATCATCAGTTCGACAATTGAGATCCTCAAGGAATGCGGTTATTCGGGACTCAGTATTGAGTCGGTTGCCCGACGGGCGGGAGCGAGTAAACCGACGATTTATCGATGGTGGAGCAACAAGGCTGCATTGATCGCAGAAGTCTACGAGAATGAAAGCGAGCAGGTCAGAAAGCTTCCTGATCTCGGCTCATTAAAAGCGGATCTCGACTTTTTGCTGCACAATCTCTGGAAAGTCTGGCGTGAAACGATTTGCGGCGAAGCATTTCGCTGCGTCATCGCGGAGGCTCAGTTGGACCCTGTGACATTGGTTCAGTTGAAGCACCAATTCATGGAGCGCAGAAGGGAAATGCCGAAGAAGTTGGTGGAAAATGCCATCAGCAGTGGTGAGTTACCGAAGGACACCAATCGCGAACTTTTGCTGGATATGATCTTTGGATTTTGCTGGTACCGGTTGCTGACCGAGCAGTTGGAGATGGAGCAAGATATCGAGGAATTTACGACTCTTTTACTAAACGGTATCAGTTCGAAGGGATGATTCTGGTTTTCGAGATGTTCCCCTTAGCCTTGCGCTTGGGGGGAACATTTTTTTGCGGGTTCAGTCAGTGCCGAACTCTCGATACAGCTGTGGCAGGAAACTGGCCAGATGGTTGAATTCGCACAGGTCATGAACGGCGAATTCGTAGGCGAGGGTTTCCAGTTCCGCTTCGCCGAAACCGTTGGCCTCCATCAGTGCGGCAGCCTTTTCGGCACCAGGAAAACGCGACATCGACGGATGACTGCCGACCCAGTAGCGGCTGGTGAGATAGAGGCCTTCCGGAGTTTCTTTGAACAGGTGCACCATCAGCGACACCGGCACCTCGGGTTGTTCCGCCAGGCTCATCAACGCGCTGACACTACCGTCGATTTTCGCCTCGCGATACAGATCGGCATGCAAGCCCAGTTTTTCCGGGTCCTGGAAGTGGATATGCAGGTGCATCAGGCGATCGCCGACATATTCCGAGGCGCAGAAGGTGTTGCCGTACAAGCGCTGTTCGAAACTCAGCGACGTCTGCTTGAGGCGTTCGTGATTGACGCAGGGATTGCTGACATGGGCATAAGGAAACCACAGGGTATAGCGTTCGGCTTCCAGCGGGTGCCACATGAACCACCATTTCAGCATCGCTGCGGTCGAGCCCGGGAAAAACTTGCGGCTCTGGACATAAGCCATTGGCCCGGGCAGCAGGGCGTATCCCGATTCCTCGCTGACGAAGTCTGCCTCCAGCAACCGATTGATGTCCTCGATGCTCGGCGTCATGGTCTGTTCCAGCGGCAGTGGTCCTTGCTGGATCTTGCACACGGCGGAAAGGGGGACATTCATCTGCGCAGAGAAATACTTGGCGTAGGGCTTGTCCTTGATCGCCTCGCGATTGCGCAGGAATTGCTTCTGCATCGGCAGAGAGAAGTAGGTGAACGGGGTCATTACGCGCGCATCCATTGCGGTGTTTTCCTTTGGCTAAATGGCCTTGGACCTGACAACATTCGTCGCCAATATCCGTACCTATCGAGGTATGTAGGTGATTTGAAGCTAAGCTTCATAAAAATAAAAGTCAAATTTGAATTTGAGTTAATAGGAGTTCATGCTCGTGTCCGGTCCAAATCAGGCAGCCTCTCTACGTGCTCAGCGACAAGATGGCCGGGTAACCCGCCAGCACATTCTGGAGACAGCAGGGCAGTTGTTTGCCGATCTGGGGTATGCCAACACCACCAGCAAACAGGTCTGCGAGAACTCCAACTCGAACGTGGCGTCGGTCAATTATCACTTCGAGAACAAGGAGGGCCTGTACCGTGCCGTGCTGCTCGAAGCCCATGACCGTCTGCTCAGCATCGATATATTGTTCAGCTTGAGCCAGAGTCCTGCCTCTGCTGAGGACAAATTGCGTTTGATCATCACCGTCCTGATCGAGCGCGTGCGCAATCATCGAGATGCCTGGGCGCTCAAGGTGTTGAGCCGGGAATTGCTGTCGCCTTCGAGTCTGCTGCCCTCGGTGCTGGAGCAGCAGGCCTATCCGAAAGCGAAGGTGTTTCGCGGCATTCTTGGGCAGATCCTGGGCTTGCCGGACGATCACCCGACCACGCTGCATTGTGCGCTGGGCGTATTTGCGCCTTGTCTTTTCCTGCTATTGGCCCACGAAGCGTTGAGCGAGAACGTGCTGCCGGGACTGGAAATGGAACCCGCCGGGCTGATCGAGCACATGATGACTTACGCTCTCGCGGGCCTCAAAGCCGTGTCGGCGCAATAGCGAACGCGATCAGCGCTGCGCATCGAGTCGCATGCTTTCCAAAACTTGTTCATGACCGACTGTTCAGCTCGCAGCGGTGCAGACATTGGTTATCTGCGCAGTTGCCTCTGGCATCGCGGTGGGGGGAGGGGGACGGGAAGGAAGTTACGCCAATATTTTAGAACGGGAGTAATCCCTATATGCGTCACGAGCGGCAACGTCTTCAATCTTCACATTCGTTCGTTGCGAGTAGACAATGTCCGCTCTGTTCCGGGGTAGTTCAGCGGTAGAACACTCGGCTCTTAACCGGGTGGGCGCTGGTTCGAATCCAGCCCCCGGACCCACTACATCACAGGGTCAGAAGGACATATGTCCAGGCACGATAGGGAATCGAATGCAATGGCCGGCATAAACACTGGTTATGCGGTCTTTCAGTTATCGCGAGCATTGACCGCATCGGATCCAGACAGTGAGAAAGCGCGCGAACGGATCGAGCGCTGGCAGCAGGTGGTCGAACACATGGTGCAGGGCACCGCGCTGTATGGCTCGCGTATACCACTCGTGGATGTGCCTGAATGGGTCACACTGGAGGTAGTCACGGGTGGCTTTGCCACTGGACAGTATCTGGCCGGTGGTGCACTGACCGAGTACGAGCGGCGGCTGGCCGCCTCAATCCCAGGCATCCGCCCTGGTTTTGAACGACTTGATCTCAACACCTGGCACCTTACGGATGAGGGGATCGAAGCACTGCAAAAGCAACTGGTGAACAGCGACTATCGGATTGATGTACCAGAAGAGGCAGCGCTACTGTACGTGGCTTGGCTGTTGGGACAGCAGCGCGCGGAGGAAGCACGCAGACTGATTGAATCGATCGCCCCTTTTTTTGAGCAACTGCGTTTCTTTCCAATGGCTTCTGACGGGATACCGCTCGCGGCGGTGGAAGTGCAGATCTTCGATGTCGGCGAGACCAAAGAGCTGCTTTCAAAACTCCCTGCGCAGCAGCGTCTGGCGGTGCAAAAACATGTGGTCGTGACTCGGTTGCCTTTCTACGATGCAGCTATTTCGCTCTTCCTCTCAACGTACCAGGATGATTGGCCTTGTCGGCAGTATCCTGAAGGCTGGCTTGAGCGGGCGAATGCGCTAAGTAGTCAGTTCGATGCCACCGGTAGCAATGACATCCTCAACGTTGAAACTTTCAGGGGCCGGGTAGGGGAGTTATACGCGTTGCTAAGGCTCTGCTCCCGTGACCCAGCCTCGCTGACAGGGCGTCAAGTCGGACGTATTCGGCGTATCGTCAATGATTTCGTGTGCAAACATGGTCATCCCGAATCCGAAAATCATCTACAGAGCCGAGCCATGCAGCGCCATCAGGTGGTCGGGCCCGAGCATCACCTGATCGCCAAGGCGGTTTCTGAGCGTCTGACCAGCTATACGAGCTCGGAAGGTATCTCTGATTTTTCGTCCCTGTTGGAGCCGATTACCAGTGAGGAGGCGAAGGCATATTCGCTGAAAACAGGTGTCGCCATTCCATCAGCAGTTCGCCGACGCCTCGAGCGCTGTCGAAAGGGAACCATCACTCAGTTGATTGACAAGGGATTGATCACATCTGGGGATACCGTGGCGCGAGTACTGCCAGCCATAACGGCCGAAATCTGCAATGCTGGATTTCGCGATACGACACTGCGCACGTTGTCCATCGCAACGTATCGTTCTTTTCGGCGACGCCGTTCATTGCTGCTGCTCAACCTACAGAGCCAAGTCAAAATCACTCAGCTACCTTGGGTGGCGGCCGTTGAATGTGAACGAGAGGCACACACTGTCGCCGTTGAGGGAGCCCGACATGCCTTGATCGAATCCTCGGCAACAACCCTCGCTGCGTTCCCTCAGGCAATCCTTCCGAACAAGCTACTTCAGGAGTTTAGTTCGCTTGCTGTCACGGCGAATCTGGATCTTCCTTTTGTGGAGGAGGTCGCGGCGGACATTTTCATGGGAACCTTTTCGAATAAATTCGCGGAAGCAGCCAGGCGAGCTGCCTCGTTGATAGATGGCACCCTTTACGCCCATTATTACGACATTGACACGAACCAACTGGCGAACCTCCCCGATAAACCGAAATCAAAGAGCAGAAACTATTTCCAGCGTAACTTAAATATCAGTGATGCATTGGCGAACCTGTGCGCACAGCGTGCTGATGCACCCATGAGTGGATGGCATTCAGCAACCAACGGCAAGATCATCGAGCAACAACAGATTTTGACGACGCAAAATCTTTCGCTTCTATTTGGTGATCTCGGTTTGAAAGCGCTACTACATCATCGCCTGGGTTCGCTTGCTCAGGAGTGCTTCCAATGGATATGCATGCGGCAGCAGATGAAAATCAAGTTCTATCACTCAAGCTTGGTGATGCTCAAAAACACCGCTTATGCCTGGCGCCAGATGGTGTTTTATTTATCCATGCAGGATGACGCCGAGAGGCGCTGCACAATCGCTAGCATCGAAGCTCATTTCGCGGCTCAACCCATTGCATTCAGGGAGAGATTTTTACCGGCAATTATGGGTTTGCGTTTGGCAGTTTCTGGACTCCCGTTGACCCTGAGCCGCCAGAAAAGTGAGGGGGTTCAGGTTTTTCTCGGATGGACCACCGAACGACATTGGTTGTTACCGCCGCAAATGAATGACATCAGTTAAACGCTCGTATCGATGTTGAAACATCACCTCAAACACAAGCATTGAAAGTTCCACGCAGACACATTATTTAACATAATATACATTACACGTAACAACGTATTACAGGATTAGCCCAGTTGCACAGCAGATTTGAATCTGCGAAACGACTTCTGTCCCAGCCTCACAGCTTTTCCTGTTCAACCATCCGCACGTGTCAGCTGTTCAATCACCGCCTGATGCTGTGGATACTGCGCAATCAATTTCCGCCGATCACCCATCTGCATATCCCCAAAATCAAATCCCGGTGACACCGCTTCGCTGATCAAGCCAAAACCATCCGGTCCGTCTAGCAACCGTGAAGCTTTCCAGATTCCGCCAGGCACGTGCAGTTGTAATTGCTGGCCAGCCAGAATGTCACTGCCCATGATCAACGTCTGCAATGAACCGTCGGCGAAGATCAGGCTGTATTCGACAGGATCGCCCAGGTGGAAAAAATGCAGGATGTCTGACTGGTTGAAATGAAACTGACCAACCGGCGATTGCTCGGTCAGCAGATAGTAAATCGACGTCATCAGATAACGTGGTCCGCCAGCGGTTTCGAGCGTGGCGCGCTGATCAGCCTGAAAGGTTCTGCGGAAATAGCCGCCTTCAACGTGAGGCTGTAATTCCAGCGCTTTGATGACATCTCCAGCGCTTGCTTGCTGACTCATGAGTTCCCCCTCCAATTCTGCTGCATATGCATTAACTACACTAAATCGCCATTTAGTATAGCTATTAGTTATATCACCACAAGACGCGTAACGCAGGCCATGTTCGAGGGTCACAACGTGTAAGAAATCCCGACCTGAACCGTTCTTGGCGCCCCCGGATAGGCATAAACGTTACCGAACGCGCCTTCTTCATAATCGCGGTCGAATACGTTTTTGAGGTCCAGGTTGAGCCGAACCTTATCGTTGACTTTGTAGAAGCCCAGCAAGTCCACGACCGTATAACTGCCCATCGAGAATGCAGTGTTGGCCGTCTGCCCTGCGCGTTCATCGATGTACTTCAGACCGGTGCCGAGACCGAGGCCTTTGAGCGTGCCATCCTGGAATTCATACATGTTGAGCAGGCTGAAGCTGTTCTTCGGGATGTTCAACAGCCGCGTGCCAGAGCGCAGCACGTTGTCTTTGGTGACTTCAGCGTCGACGTAGGCATAGCCGCCGATCACCCGCCATTCGGGGGTGAGATTGCCGGCGACGTTGACGTCAAAACCACGGCTGCGCACTTCACCGGCGGCGACATTGAAGGTCGAGTCCACAGGATCGGTGGTCAGCACATTGCGCTTCTCGATCTGGTAGATCGCCGCGTCAACGCTTAACTGCTGATCCAGCGCTTCCCACTTGATGCCCATCTCGTATGACTTACCCTTTTCCGGCGCGAAACCACCGCCAACGCGACTGGCACCGGTGTTCGGTTTGAACGAGCGCGCCGTGTCGGCGTACACCGCCAGCGTCTCGGTCAAGTCGTAGGTCACGCCGATGCGCGGAGTGACTGCATTATCACTGGCCTGCCAGCTCTTACCGGTCGGCACGTAAGTTTCGTAGTCATGTTCGAAGCGTTCGAAACGTGCGCCGGCGAGCACTTTCAGCTTGTCGGTCAGGGCCACTTGATCCTGCACGAACGCGGCGTATGTCTTGAGGTTTTCCTTGTCGTGCGTTGGCGTGCGGGTCAATGCCGGGCGCGGCTGGCCGTAGACCGGATTGAAGATGTCGATCGGGTAGGCACCGACCGCACCGCTGGAACGTTGAATGATCGACTTGTAGTCGTAATCTTCGTACTCGATGCCGGTGAGCAAAGTGTGCTGCAAACCGCCGGTAGTGAAATGGCCGGTCAGGTTGAGCTGCGTGTCCTTGTCGGTCCACTCCAGCTTGCGATAGTTGAAGTTGCGTCCCAGGGTCCGCCCATCAGCAGCGATGCCGTTGGCCTCGATTGCGTCGCCCTTGAGCGAACCGTCGAGCCACTGGAAGCCGCCGCCCAGCGTCCAGTCGTCATTGAGCATATGCTCGAAACGCAGCTGCGCCATGTTGTTGTCATTGTGCAGTTTGCCGACATCTTTCTCGCCGAAAAACGTGTCGCGCGAGGCCGTGCCGATCTGTCGCGGATAGCGCGTCACGCCACGATCCAGCGGCGCGTTGTTGCGCATGAAATCGCCTTCGAAAATCAGCTTGGTCGCGTCGGTGGCCTGCCACGTGAGTACCGGCGTGATGCCGTAACGTTCGGTTTCAACATGATCGCGGAAGGTGTCGCCGCCCTCGCCGATCACGTTCAGTCGATAAGCCAGGCGACCGTCTTCGTCGAGCGGGCCAGAGGCGTCGAGCGTGCCGCGCTGCATCCCTTGATCATTCAACTGGCTGCCCAGCGTGACGGTACGCTCGGGCAGCGGCTGCTTGGACACCACGTTGAACGTTCCACCCGGATCGCCGCGGCCATAGAGCATGGTCGCCGGACCGCGCAGCACTTCGAGTCGCTCGATCGAGTTGGCATCTGGCATGTTCGGGTAACCGCGGTTGATCGGAAAGCCGTTGCGGTAAAACTCGCCGGTGGTGAAACCGCGAACGGTAAACGTGGTCAGGCCCTGCCCACCGAAGTTGTTTGCCCGCCCTACTCCCCCGGCGTAATCCAGCGCGTCCTGCAAGCGGGTGGCACCCAGATCCTCGACCACATCCTTCGGGACCACGCTGATCGATTGCGCAGTTTCATGGATCGAGGTGTCGGTGCGCGTGGCGCTGGCCGAGCGCGTCGCGCGATAACCCTGCACCGGGCCATCGGCCCTTTCATAATTCGCGGCGCCGACAATATCGGTTGCGTCCAACTCAAGGGTTGCGGGGGCCACGTCCGTTTGTTCAGCCCATGAGGAAGACGAAAACGCTTGCAGCATGCAAAAGGAAAGCAGGGTTCGACGCATGAAAGAGACAACCTTTACGAATAGGCCAATACAGGAGGTAAATACGCCAACAAATACCCGTGCATGCTATACAAAACCATTCGCAATTAAAACGTATTCCCATTAACGCGGTAAAACCCTGCAGCGTTTATATCTTGGCCACCAGCGCATCGGCGATGCGAATGCTCAGTGCCGCAGCCGCGCTTGAGCGCTCGATCAAAAATCAACCGTAGCCGAAAGCAGATAGGTCCTCGGCGTAGACAGCGTCAACCCCGGCTCACTGTCATCCGAAGCCCCGGCAGAACTCCAGTAGCGTTTATCCGCCACGTTCTCGACATTCGCGCGCAAGGTGATGTTTTTCTCGTCAACCTTGAACGCATACCGCGCCCCGACATCAAGCCGCTCCCAGGCGTCGATTTCCTTGTTGTTCGACTGATCCAGATACTGCGAGCTGGAATAGATCCCGCGCCCGGTCAGCGTCAAACCCTGCACGTTCGGCACATCCCACTCGGCACCCAGATTGACGTTGTACTTGGGCGTCGCCGGCGCACGATTTCCGTCGAACGTACCGTTTCTGGTGTTGGTCAGCTCGCTGTCGATGTACATCACGCCGCCGAGTAGGCGAAAACCTTGCAGCGGCTCGCCGAACACCGTCACTTCCACACCGTTGTTCTGGCGTTTGCCATTCGGGCCGAAGACCCGCGTGACGGCGTTGGTTTCATAGGCCGGTTGCTTGATCCGGAACACCGCAGCCGTCAGACCAAATGTTCCAGCATCGTACTTGGCCCCGACCTCAACCTGACGACTGATAAACGGCGGGAAAATCTCGTCCTCATTGATTGAAGTCGACGGCGCAATCTTGCCCTGACTCAGGCCTTCCATATAGTTGGCGTACAGCGAGAATCGATCGGTGGCTTTGAACAGAATGCCAGCCGATGGCGAGACCTTTTCTTCATCGTAAGCCGTGGCGCCTTTGATGTTGTCGCTCCAGTCATCCACCTTGACCCGCTGCCAGCGCGCGCCGAGTGTCAGTAGCAAACGGTCGTCGAAGAAGCCCATGGTGTCGGCCAGTGCCACGCCGCTGAAACGATTTTCGGTATAGACCTCGGCGTCTTGACGGGTTGCTCGCACCGGTGTCGGTGTGTCCACCGAGTTATAGAGGTTGCTCGGCGAAGCGGCATATCGCGCGCCGCCGTTTTCGAAGTCCATATAGAAGTAGCTGGCCGCCAGGTTGATCTCATGACTGACCGGCCCGGTGTGGAACCAGTTGCGCACACCAGCGGTGGCCGTGCGCACGTTTTCGTCGCGGGTGAAGTCACGCGGCTGCACGCTGAAATCGCCTGCGTTGTTGGTGACTGAAACCGCATGGCGCAAGAATTCGTGATTACTTTTGCGCGCACCGACGCCGCCATACAGCATCGTCGAATCGTTCACGTCGAACTCGGCGTTGAGCATGCCGAAGGTGTCCTTGGTGCGCGCCTTGCTCCAGGCTTGCGCATAGTTGTGCCGCACGTCGCTGGCATTCGGAACCCGGGCATTCGCGCCGACTTGCACGCGCTCCTGCGGCGCATCGGTAGCGCGTTCGGTGTGGCCGACATCAGTCGATAAGCGCAGGCGCTCACCGCGAAAATCCAGGCCCAGCACCGCCATGTCGCGGTCGACACTCTGCTGATCCCATTCGGTATCGCCAGATTGCTTGACGCCGTTGAAACGGATGCCGAACTTGTCGTCTTCACCGAAACGTCGGCCGATATCCACCGCGCCGCCCAACTGATTGTTCGACGCATAACTGCCGGTGAACGAGGTGATCGGCTTATCGCTCGCGCGTTTGGGCACCACATTGATGCCGCCACCCACACTGCCGCGCGGTGAGATGCCGTTGATCAGTTGGCTCGGGCCTTTGAGGATATCGACGCGATCAGCCATTTCCATGTCGATGGTGTAAGTCGGCAACATCCCGTAGAGACCGTTGTAAGCCACGTCACTGTTGAACAGGCTGAAGCCGCGAATGGTGAATTGCTCGTAACGCCCGCCGGCCGGATTGGTCGCGCGCACCGAAGGATCACTGGCAATCAGATCACCCAGCGTGCGCGCCTGCTGATTCTTCACCGCTTCGCTGGTGTAGGTGGTCATGCTGAACGGCGTTTCCATGAAGTCGCGCGAGCCGAGCAAGCCTTGCGAACCGCGCCGCGCAACCTGGCCACCGGCATACACGTCGCCACTGCCCGCGTCGTTGGCGCCGAGGATCGAGGTCGGCGCCAATTGCAGACTGCCGCCCTCGGGCGCCGGCAGCAGAATGTACGCTTGCTCCCCCACCGCTTGCAGCTGCAATCCGGAGCCCAGCAGAAGCCGGGCGAAGCCCTCCTCCACCCCACACTCGCCGGTCAAACCGTTGCTGTTACGCCCACTGACCAGCGCCGGATCCACCGACAGATTGACCCCGGCCAGTCCGGCAAACCGCGTCAACGCTGTGCTCAAACTGCCGGCCGGCACCTGATAACTGCGGCGCGCGGCGGCGTCATCGGCCCAGCTCACTGGAATCAATAACGGACTGGCACTCAGGCTCAACATTACCTGGAATGACCGGTGAGGCGAAAAAAAGGGACAGGCTTCACGCAATATTTTTTCGAGGGACCAACGTTACCCAAAAACGCGTGCGCGATTGCACCTCCAGCGGCAGACTGGCAGCCAGCAACGCGAGCACGCGATCAGTGTTGTCGAGGCGGAAACTGCCGGTGATGCGCAAGGCCTCCAACGCCGGATCCCAACGCAGCAGCCCCGGCCGATAACGGCTCAGTTCGCGCAGGAAATCCCCCAGCGGCTGGTTTTGCGCAGTGAGCACGCCGCTGCGCCAGTCCGCCAGCATTCTGTCGTACGTGCCAATTGCACCGGCCCCACTGGCTTGCAGGCTGACCTGTTGCCCGCCGGTGAGCACCATCAACGGCCCATGCAGAGGTTGTAGCTGCACCGAACCACTGACCACCGACACCTGACAATCGCGCTCATTCAGGCGCACACAAACTTCACTGCGACTGGCGATAACGCTCCCATAAGGCGAACGAATCGTCAGCGCTGCAGTGCCCGGAACATTCAGTGCCATCTCTCCACGCACCAGCGTCAACACGCGCGTAGCGAGATCGACATTCACCGCGCTGTCGGTATTGAGCTGCAACGCACTGCCATCGGCCAACGGCAATTGCTTGCGCTCGCCGGTACTGGTTTGTAGATCGGCGCGCCACACATCCAGCGGCAGTTGCCGGCCGATCAACCACGCCGCCGGTACCAATGCAGCAACGCCAAGTGCACGTTTGATCGCCGCTCGGCGAGCCAGATCCGGACGATCCAGCGTGGCCATCGCCAACTGCGCCGGCAAGCCGGAAAAGCGCTGACGCAACGTCTGGACTTTCTGCCAGGCACTTTCATGGCGGCTATCGCTGCTGCGCCAGGTGTGCAGACGCACAAGATCGTCATCGCGCGCGTCCCCGGATTCCAGTAGCGCCAGCCACTGCGCCGCCGCGCGTGCGACTTCACGGGATTCGGCGGATGGCGCCGCGCGCATTACAAATCCACCAATAGACAGTGTTCGTAGGCTTGCGCCATATAACGTTTGATCGTGCGCTCGGAGACTTTCAGCCGCTCGGAAATCTCGCGGTAACCCAGACCTTCGAGCTGACTCAACAGAAACGCCCGGCGCACCGGCGCTGGCAATCCGTCGAGCAACTCATCCAGCGCTTGCAGGGTTTGCAGCAAAATCCAGCGCTGTTCCGGGGATGGCACGCAGGCTTCGGGAAGATTGGTCAACGCATCGAGGTACGCCTGCTCCAGGCTGCGGCGACTGTAGAAATTGCTCAGCAGGCGTTTGCCGATAGTCAGCAAATACGCGCGCGGTTCACGCATGTCGACGATTGAATGCGAACTGCCAAGTACACGCAAAAAGGTGTCCTGACTCAGATCCGCCGCATCCCACGCGTTGCCCATGCGCCGGCGCAGCCAGTTTTCCAGCCAGCCGCGATGGTCACGGTACAAGGTGTCCAGACTGTGATCCGGCGGCGTCGCTGCTTCAATCATCTCAAGAGACCCTGCGCGAAGGCTTAAATGAGACTGATTCTAATTAATGTTTCAGCGCAAAACCATGCTCATTTCTGACGATTACCATCAGCCGCGCTTCAGCGTCTCACTCGGCAATTCTTTGAACAGCGCGCGATAACTGCTGGAAAACCGCCCCAGATGCCAGAACGACCAGTTCATCGCCACCTCGGCCACCGTGGTTTCCGCAGCGCTACGCGCGAGCAATTCGCGCCGCGCGCTGTTTAGGCGGCGCAGGCGCAGCCACTGGGTCGGCGACATCCCCGTGTAAGCCTTGAACGTCTGTTGCAACTGGCGCAGTGAACCGCCGGCAACTTGCGAAAGCTCAAGCAGATTGAAGGTTTCTTCCGGCGAATCCGCCGCCCAGTCCCCCACGCGTTTCATGATCAGGCGTTCCTCTGCACGGCGCTGCATCGCACCACGATCCAGGCATATACAGGCGTTATCGAGGATAAACAGACAGTCTTCGAGCAACTGTTGAGTCAGGGCTTCGCGGGTCGGCGGATCGAGATTTTGCGTGAGTCGGGTCAGGGTCGAACTGAGCCAGCGACTGAACAACGCGTTCTGCCCGCCATTCAGCGGCGCCATGAACAAACCTTCGAGCCGCGCCACATCCAGACCGTGCTGACGGACGAACTCCGGGCCGAACACCACGGCGATTTCCTGATAATTCTCGGGGGTGATCCAGATGTTGCGGCTGTCTTCGTTGAGCAGATACAGCGCGTTGTCACTGCGATCAAAACAGAACGCCAATGAACCTTCCGGCGCGCTGAAATTCTGCTCGACGCGGGTGTTCATCTGCTCTTCGTAAACCTCCACGCCCTGCAAGTCCAGATAGCGGATTTGCCCGGCGAAATGCCCCGGCGACATCTGCTGGTACTGCTGGACCCAACCCGGTGTGACGCGGATTTGCTCGGCGACATCGGCGGTGTTGAAGGCTTGAACCTGTATCGGATTACACGTCGTCATGGGTGACCTTGCGCACTCTTTTGGTGCGCTTTGGTGCTGCTGAAAGTGGATAGATGGAACTGCAAGGCACACCCAAGATAGTCGTCAACGCGTCTCAGGGGAAGTGCAGGCGGATGAAACCACCCTCCCCGGCGTTAAACAAAACCAATAACGAGGTCTCTATGAATGCCCCTTTCGATCAGCTGTTCACTTGGCTGAAAGATCACAAGATTACCGAGGTCGAATGCGTGGTCAGCGACCTGACCGGCATTGCCCGCGGCAAGATTGCACCGACCAACAAGTTCCTCAATGAACGAGGCATGCGCCTGCCGGAAAGTGTGCTGCTGCAAACGGTAACCGGGGATTTTGTCGACGACGACATCTACTACGACCTGCTCGACCCGGCCGATATCGACATGATCTGCAAGCCGGTGTCCGACGCCGTGTACGTGATTCCATGGGCGATCGAGCCGACTGCCATCGTCATCCACGACACCTTCGACAAGTTTGGCAACCCGATCGAACTGTCGCCGCGCAACGTGCTGAAGAAAGTCTTGCAGCTGTACACCGACAAAGGCTGGAAGCCGATCGTTGCGCCGGAAATGGAGTTCTACCTGACCCAGCGTTGCGAAGACCCGGACTTGCCACTCAAGGCACCACTCGGCCGCTCCGGTCGTGCTGAAAGTGGCCGTCAGTCGTTCTCTATCGACGCGGCCAACGAATTCGATCCGCTGTTCGAAGACGTCTACGACTGGTGCGAACTGCAAGGTCTGGATCTCGACACGCTGATCCACGAAGACGGCCCGGCGCAGATGGAAATCAACTTCCGGCACGGCGATGCACTCGATCTGGCCGACCAGATCACCGTGTTCAAACGCACCCTGCGTGAAGCGGCGCTCAAGCACAACGTCACCGCAACCTTCATGGCCAAGCCGATTGGCGACGAGCCCGGCAGCGCCATGCATTTGCACCAGAGCGTGGTCGATAGCGTCACTGGCAAACCGATCTTCGCCAACGCTGACGGCAGCATGAGCGAGTTGTTCCTGCACCATATCGGCGGCCTGCAAAAGTACATCCCGAAACTGCTGCCGATGTTCGCGCCGAACGTCAATTCGTTCCGCCGCTTCCTGCCGGACACCTCGGCACCGGTGAACGTCGAATGGGGCGAAGAAAACCGCACCGTCGGCCTGCGCGTGCCAACCTCTGGTCCGGAAGCCATGCGCGTGGAAAACCGCTTGCCCGGCGCTGATGCCAACCCGTATCTGGCGATCGCCGCGAGTCTGCTGTGCGGTTACATCGGCATGGTCGAGGGTATCGAGCCGAGCGCGGCGGTTGAAGGCCGGGCTTATGAACGGCGCAACCTGCGTCTGCCGATCACCATTGAAGAAGCGCTGACGCAGATGGAAGAGTGCCCGACCGTGGCGCGTTATCTGGGCGATAAATTCGTCCGCGGCTATGTCGCGGTAAAGCGTGCCGAGCATGAAAACTTCAAGCGCGTAATCAGTTCGTGGGAACGCGAGTTCCTGTTGCTGAGCGTCTGAGCAACACCACCCAACCCTGTGGGAGCTGGCAAGTCGAATCGTCGAACCGCAGCTCCCACAGGAGAAAGTGCCACCTGAATAATCCAATAATTCCAAGAAGAGGTGTCGTTATGCGTCTGTTGAAATCCCTGATCCCCGCCGCCCTGGCGTTGGCGTGCAGCGCTGCCGCCCACGCCCAACCGCAAGTCAGCGTCTACAACTGGACCGACTACATCGGCGAAACCACCCTCGCCGACTTCCAGGCCAAATCCGGGATCAAGGTCATCTATGACGTTTTCGACTCCAACGAAACCCTCGAGGGTAAACTGCTCGCCGGGCGTACCGGTTATGACGTAGTGGTGCCGTCCAACCACTTCCTCGCGCGTCAGATCAAGGCCGGCGCGTTCCTCAAACTGGATCGCGCACAGTTGCCGAACTGGAAAAACCTCGATCCGAAACTGCTCGCGCTCCTTGAGAAAAACGATCCGGGCAACCAGCACTCTGTGCCCTATCTGTGGGGTACCAACGGCATCGGCTACAACGTCGACAAGGTCAAGCAGGTGCTCGGCATCGATCACATCGATTCCTGGGCGGTGCTGTTCGAACCGGAAAACCTGAAGAAACTCAGCCAGTGCGGCGTGTCGATGATGGACTCGGCCGACGAAGTGTTCCCGGCAATCCTCAACTACATGGGCATGGACCCGCGCAGCGAAAATCCGGAAGACTTCAAAAAGGCTGAAGCCAAACTGCTGAGCATCCGCCCGTACATCACCTATTTCCATTCCTCGAAATACGTTTCGGATCTGGCCAACGGCGACATCTGCGTGGCTTTCGGTTATTCCGGGGACGTGTTCCAGGCCGCCAACCGAGCCAAGGAAGCCAACAACGGCGTGAACATCGCCTACGCGATTCCCAAGGAAGGCGCCAACCTGTGGTTCGACTTGCTGGCGATTCCCGCCGATGCCGGCAACGTCAAACAAGCCCACGAATTCATCAATTACCTGCTCGATCCGCAAGTGATCGCCAAGGTCAGCGCCTCGGTCGGTTATGCCAACCCCAACCCCGCAGCCAAGCAATACATGGACGCGGCGCTGGTGAACAATCCCGAGGTCTATCCGCCGCAAGAAGTCCTCGACAAGCTCTACATCTCCTCTACCCCGCCCCAGCCGATCATGCGTCTGATGACCCGTTCCTGGAGCAAAGTGAAGTCCAACCAATGAATCAGCACACCCAAGAACACGCTCGCTCCTATTACGCCGCGTCCGCCCGCGCCAGCACGCCCTATCCGGTGCTGGATGGCGACTTGATCGCCGATGTCTGCGTGATCGGCGGTGGTTTCACCGGCGTTAACACCGCCATCGAACTGGCTCAGCGCGGCCTCAGCGTGGTGTTGCTCGAAGGCCGGCGCATCGGTTGGGGCGCCAGCGGGCGCAATGGCGGGCAGTTGATTCGCGGCATTGGCCATGAAGTCGAGGGCTTCACGCGCTATGTGGGCGAAGAAGGCGTGCGCTATCTGCACCGTGCGGGAATCGATTCGGTGGATCTGGTGCGCCAGCGTATCAATGACAACGGCATCGAGTGCGATCTGCGTTGGGGCTTCTGCGAACTGGCCAACACCGAGGCCCAATTCGCCGCGTTCAAGGACGAGCAAGTCAGCCTCGCGCAGCTCGGCTATACACATGAAACGCGGCTGGTCGACCCCGAGCAGATTCGCCAGCAAGTGGTGGATGCCAGCGTCTACAAAGGTGGGCTGATCGACATGGGTTCCGGGCACCTGCATCCGCTGGATCTGGTACAGGGCGAAGCGCGGCTGGCGGCGTCACTTGGCGTGCGCATCTTCGAACAGAGTCCGGTGCTGGAAATCATCCATGGCCCGACCGTGCAGGTGCGTTGCGCCGCCGGGACGGTGCGCGCCGGCAGTCTGGTGCTGGGTTGCAACGCGCATCTGGATGAACTCGAACAGCAACTGACCGGCAAAGTGCTGCCGGCCGGCAGTTACATCATCGCCACTGAACCGCTGCCGGAAGAACGCGCCGCACAGTTGATTCCACAAAACCTCGCTCTGTGCGACCAGAAAGTCGGCCTCGATTATTACCGACTCTCGGCGGATCGACGCCTGTTGTTCGGCGGTGCCTGCCACTATTCCGGACGCGATCCGGCGGATATCGCAGCCTACATGCGGCCGAAGATGCTCAAGTTGTTCCCGCAACTGGCAGACGTGAAAATCGACTATCAGTGGGGCGGCAAGATCGGCATCACCGCCAATCGTTTCCCGCAGGTCGGTCGGCTGAAACAGCATCCGAATGTGTTCTACGCCCAAGGCTATTCCGGCCACGGGCTGAACGTCACCCACTGGTGCGCCAAGTTGCTCGGTGAAGCGATTCACGCCGGTCACAGCCAGGGCATGGACGTGTTCAGCGGTGTGCCGCACATGACCTTCCCCGGTGGCCCGGCGTTGCGCTCGCCGCTGCTGGCTCTCGGTATGTTCTGGTATCGATTGCGCGAAATCCTCGGCTGAAGACACCTTCACATTTGCTCTATCGCGAAGCACTTCTATATTAATGAGGTGCTTTTGCGTTCCTGACGCTCAGTGCCTAACTCACCCTGGAGATCATGGATGCAGTCGTCAGCCACGGATAACCCGCGAACACCCGGCCAGGCGCCAATCAAAACCCGGCGGTTGAGCATTTCGCTGGTGTGGATCGTGCCGATCGTCGCGGTGCTGGTGGGCATTTCGCTGGTGGTGCACAACCTCATGCAGGAAGGCCCGACCATCGTCCTGACCTTCAAGACCGGCAGCGGCCTGACCGCCAACAAAACCGAAGTCAAATACCGCAACGTGGTGATCGGCCAGGTTACCGACGTCGAGCTGAGCAATGATCAGAAAAGCGTCGACGCCACGATCAAACTGTCCAAGCAAGCGGAAACCTTCACCCGCGAAGACTCGCAGTTCTGGGTGGTGCGCCCACGCATTGGTGCGGGCGGCGTTTCGGGCATAGACACCCTGCTCTCCGGCGACTACATCGGCGCCGACATCGGTCAGTCCAACACCCGCGCGAAACACTTCAAAGGCCTGGAAAACCCGCCGCCGATCACTTACGGCGAACCGGGCAAGCGCTTCAACCTGCACACTCAGGATCTGGGCTCGCTGGACATCGGCTCCCCGGTTTATTACCGCAAGATCCCGGTAGGCCAAGTGGTGGCCTACGCGCTGGATGCCGACGGCAAAGGCGTGACCATCGAAATCTTCATCCACTCGCCGAACGACGCCTACGTCACCGAAAACACCCGGTTCTGGAACGCCAGCGGCATCGACGTCAACTTCGGCGCCAACGGCCTCGCAGTAAAAACCGAATCGCTGTCGACGCTGCTGGTCGGCGGCATCGCCTTTCGCGCCCCGGACTACAGCCCCAACGACGTCGCCGCTGCGGAAGAAAAAACCTTCGAACTGTTCGATGACCAGCAAGTCGCACTCGCCCCGCCCAATGGCAAGGCGCAATACCTGAGCCTGCGTTTCGATCAGTCATTGCGCGGGCTGAAAGTCGATGCTCCGGTCGAATTCCTCGGCATGGAAATCGGCCGAGTCGTGAGCATCAACCTTGATTTCGACGCGAATAAACGCAGCTTCCCGGTCAACGTCGGCATCGTGATTTACCCGCAGCGGTTGGGGCAGGCCCATGTGAAGATGCTTAAGGTGCTCAATCACAATCCGGACGACGAAGCGGCTGGCGTGCGCCTGATCGGCACCTTCATCGACAACGGCCTGCGCGCTCAGGCGCGCAGCGGCAACCTGCTGACCGGTCAGCTTTACATAGGTCTGGATTTCTACCCGAAAGCCGAGAAAGTCGCGTTTGATCCGACGGCCCGGCCGATCAGCATCCCGACCATTCCCGGCAGTCTCGAACAGTTGCAGGAAAAACTCGAAGCGATGGTCAACAAGATCAACAAACTGCCGGTTGAGCGCATCGCCAGCAACCTTGACGGCAACCTGGTTGAGTTGCGCAAAGGCCTGACCCAGTTCAATGCCAAGACCCTGCCCGGCGTACAGAGCACACTGGGCGAGGTGAGCAAAACCCTACAATCGGCCAGTTCGACGCTGGCCGAAGACTCACCGCAACGTGAACAACTGACCCAGACCCTCGACGAACTCGGCCGCATGTCACGCTCGCTGCGTGAGCTCTCGGACTATCTGGGCCGGCATCCGGAATCGCTGATTCGCGGGCGTCCGGACAACGCTGCGCCGTTGGATCTCAAAGGCCCGCCACGCAATTGAGCACAGGAGCTGACCCATGGCTTTACCGCTGAAGATCACCGCGCTCGCGGCGTGCCTGTTGCTTGGCGCCTGTAGCAGCGCCCCGATCAGCTTTCATACGCTGACCCCGGCGCAACCGATGGCTGGCCGCGGCGGTTCGGAAATCGCCATCGAAGCCATCAGCGTGCCGCCGCAAGTCGACCGGCCGCAGATTGTCATTCGTGAGGGCAACAGCGGTCTGGCGATTCTCGAGACCGAATGGTGGGGCGCCAGCCTCGTTGATGAATTGCGCAGCGCGCTGGCCGATCAACTGGGCAACGCCGGCGGCCAGCGCAAAGTGTCGGTGCGCATCGATGTGCAACGCTTCGACTCGGTGCCCGGCCAGTACGGTTTGATCGACGTCAAATGGCGTCTGCGCGAGGCCGGCGCGGCCGAAAATGCCTGCCGTTCAACCTTGCAAACCCCGTCCGGCCCGAGCATCGATGAACTGGTGGCCGCTCAGCAGAACAACGTCAAACGTCTGGCCGCGCTGATCAGTCAGGCAGCCGCCAGCAACTCCCGCAACTGCCCTGCCGCGCATTGACCTTCACAGGTCGAAACGATCTACCGCGCGGCGCCGCTCATTGTCGTCGCGCACATCGTAGTTGGCGGTAGTCTGAATATTCGCGTGATGCGCGAGTTTCTGCGCAATCGACAGATCATGTTCCTCGATCACCCGCGTGATAAACGAGCGGCGAAAATCGTGCGGCATGATCTTCACCCCGACTTGCGTGCCACGCTGGCGGGCGATGTAGTAAATCGCGTGTTTGGTGATGCGCTCGCGAGTGATGTGGCTGCCCCGGCGGATGCGGTTGAACAGGAATGGATCGTCGCTCTCGCCTTCCTTGAGTTGCGAACGACGCAGTTCCAGCCAGTCATTGAGCTTGGCAAACGCCCAGGACGGCGCGTACTTGATCAGCTGTTTGTTGCCCTTGCCGGTCACGCACAAACTGCGCTCGGTGAAATCGACCTGATTCAAGTCCAGATCCACCGACTCCGATTTACGCATGCCGGTGCCGTACAGCAAGGCAATCACCGCCGCATCGCGCAGCCCTTGCGGACGCGGATCGGCGGCACAGACTTCCATCAATTCGTGAATCAAGGTGCGCTTCAAGTTGCGGCCCTGCGACAGGCGCGTGCCGGCGATGCCTTTGACCGAACGCATCTTCAACAGATGATCCTGGCTGATCAAACTCATGCGCCAGGCTTCGTTCATCACCCCGCGTACCGCGTTCACATACAGCGAAGAAGTATTCGGGGCGTAGTTGTCTTCGCGCAATGCGGCGACCAGCGCCACCACATCTTCCGGTTGCAGCGCGTGCCACGGAATGTCCTCGACATTCATGTCTTCAAAGCCGAGACGGTCGGCGGCGTCCTGCAATACGTAACGCATGGTCAGTTGGCTCGAAGGCGCCAGACGTGCCAGATAAACCGTCATCGGATTGCTCTTGAGGGAATCTGCGGGTACCACGGGTAAGTCAATCAAACGAAACGGCCTTGAATAATAAACAGTTCAACAAAACAACTAAAAATGGCAATAAAACTTAAATAAGTCCGGGCACTTCTGTAGGACTTTTCCGCGAAAAACGCCGATGAGCGGAAGAAGTCTGAACGCTGGCTGTAGAAGTTACAGAAACACGATTTGCCCACCGGTTTTTCATGTTCCTTTGACAAAAACGCGCCTAACCTTGATTACATCCAGTGGGCCCCGAACGGCTCACAACGTGCCGCCCGGGGGCGCAAAAGTCAATCAGGCATTCCCCGGCCGGTATTCCAAACCCTTGAAAATACGTGTTTTTCAGACAATCGGCTGAAGGATGGCTGTCGCCCCGAGGTTCATATGAGTCAGGCGTTTCTCGCGTTTTCCCGCCCGAGTATCGGCGAAGAAGAAATAGCAGCGGTCGAGCAAGTATTGCGCTCGGGCTGGATCACTACGGGGCCAAAAAGTCAGGCACTGGAAGAACAGTTTTCGAACTATGTGGGGTGTCGGCATGCAGTGGCATTGTCATCGGCCACCGGTGCTATGCATGTAACTTTGCTGGCGCTTGGCATTGGCCCCGGCGATGAAGTGATCACCCCTTCGCAAACCTGGGTTTCGACCGCCAATATGATCTCGCTGATCGGCGCCACCCCGGTGTTCGTCGACGTCGACCGCGACAGCCTGATGACCGACGCCGCGCGCATTGAAGCGGCCATCACCCCGCGCACCAAAGCGATTATCCCGGTGCATTACGCCGGGGCCGCGTTTGATCTGGATCCGCTGTACGCCTTGGCCGACAAACACGGCATCGCGGTAATCGAAGACGCCGCGCATGCTGCCGGCACCCGCTACAAGGGCCGCCACGTCGGTGCGCACGGCACCGCGATTTTCTCGTTTCACGCGATCAAGAACATGACCTGCGCCGAGGGCGCAATGTTCGTCACTGACGACCAAGCGCTGGCCAATCGCGTGCGCATGCTCAAATTCCACGGTCTGGGCGTCGATGCCTACGACCGCATGACCCACGGCCGCAAGCCGCAGGCGCAAGTGATGGAGCCGGGCTTCAAATACAACCTGGCCGACATCAACGCCGCGATTGCCTTGGTGCAACTCCAACGTCTGGACGCGATCAACGCGCGCCGCAGCGAACTGGCCGCGCAGTACCGGCAAAAACTCCAAGGCCTGCCGGTGCAACCGCTCACCGTCCCGGATTACGCGCAACAGCACGCCTGGCACCTGTTCATCCTGCGTATCGACAGCGAGCGCTGCGGCATGGATCGCGAAGCCTTCATGCAAGGTTTGCAGGCGCAAGGCATCGGCACCGGTATCCACTTTATCGCCACTCATTTACACACCTGGTATCGCCAGCGTGCCCCGGATCTGTACCTGCCCAATACCGAATGGAACTCGGCGCGTCTGTGCTCGATTCCACTGTTTCCCGACATGACCGACCACGACCTCGACCGGGTCGTCGCTGCCATTCAACACCTCGTAGGAAAACGCCCGTGAGACCTTATCCGATCCATTGCGTGTCGATCGTCATTCCGGTCTACAACGAAGAGCAAAGCCTGCCCGAGCTGCTGCGGCGCACGGCGGCGGCTTGTCAGCAATTGCGTCACGACTACGAAATCGTCCTGGTTGACGACGGCAGCCGCGACAACTCGGCGCAATTGCTCGAAGAAGCCGCCAGCCGCGAAGACAGCCCGTTCGTGGCGGTGATCCTCAACCGCAACTACGGCCAGCACGCGGCGATCATGGCCGGTTTCGAGCAATCCAGGGGCGACGTAGTCATCACCCTCGACGCCGACCTGCAAAACCCGCCGGAAGAGATTCCGCGCCTGGTTGCCGAGGCTGAAAAGGGCTTTGATGTGGTCGGCACGGTGCGTGGCAATCGCCAGGATTCGGCACTGCGCCGCTATCCATCGAAACTGATCAACCTCGCCGTGCAGCGCTCGACCGGCGTGGCCATGAGCGATTACGGCTGCATGCTGCGTGCTTACCGGCGCACGATCATCGACGCGATGCTCGCCTGCCGTGAGCGCAGCACATTCATTCCGATTCTGGCCAACAGCTTCGCCCGCCACACCAGCGAAATCACCGTGGCCCACGCCGAGCGCGAACACGGCGATTCGAAATACAGCCCGATGCGCCTGATCAATCTGATGTTTGACCTGATCACCTGCATGACCACCACCCCGCTACGCCTGCTGAGCATCGTCGGTTTTGCCATGGCCGGGCTTGGCGTGCTGTTTGCCGCCGCGCTGATCGTGATGCGTCTGGCATTCGGCGCCGGCTGGGCTGGCGACGGTTTGTTCGTGCTGTTCGCCGTGCTGTTCGTGTTCACCGGTGGCCAGTTCATCGGCATGGGCCTGCTCGGCGAATACCTCGGCCGGATGTACAGCGACGTGCGTGCGCGCCCGCGCTTCTTCATTGAAAAAGTCTTGCGTGGCCAGCCGGCGCCCCCGGCGCGCGCAATCACCGTTGACGGTCTCTCTTCCACTTCTGCCGATCAGGTTCTCTCATGAGTGCAAAAACAGTTGTCTTCGCCTACCACGACATTGGCTGCGCCGGCATCGAAGCGCTGCTCGCCAGCGGCTACGACATCGCCGCTGTGTTCACTCACGCTGATGATCCGCAGGAAAACGCCTTCTACGCTTCGGTCGCGCAACTGTGCGCCAACCAAGGCATCCCGGTGCATGCGCCGGAAGACGTCAACCATCCGCTGTGGATCGAGCGCATCGCCAGGCTCGACCCGGAGTACATTTTCTCGTTCTACTACCGCAACCTGTTGAGCGAGCCGCTGCTAGCCACCGCGAAGAAAGGTGCGTTCAACCTGCACGGCTCGCTGCTGCCGCGCTACCGTGGCCGCGCGCCGGCCAACTGGGTGCTGGTCAACGGCGAGACAGAAACCGGCGTCACCCTGCACCGTATGGTCAAACGCGCGGATGCCGGCGCGATCATCGCCCAGCAACGGGTGGCCATCGAGCGCGCTGACACCGCGCTGAGCCTGCACGGCAAACTGCGCATCGCCGCGATTGACCTGCTGCGGGATGCGTTGCCAGCGATGCTCCACGGCAAACTCCGTGAAACCGCGCAGGACGAATCGCAAGCCACGGTGTTCGGTCGCCGCACCCCGGCGGACGGCAACCTGGTGTGGGCCAAACCGGCTGAACAACTGTTCAACCTGGTGCGTGCCGTCACCCAGCCCTACCCCGGCGCGTTCTGTGCTGTGGGCGAACACAAACTGATCGTGTGGAGCGCACAAGTCATCCACGGCAACCAAGGTCAGACGCCGGGCCGGGTGATCAGCGTCAATCCGCTGCGCATTGCCTGCGGCGAGGATTCGCTGGTGATCAACGCCGGCCAGCGCAACGACAACGGCCTGTACCTGAGCGGCCCGCAACTGGCCAATGAGCTGGGGCTGGTCGACGGTTCGTTGTTGCGCGGTGCTGAATCCGCGCGTGCGCCACGCCGCACGCGGGTGCTGATCCTCGGCGTCAACGGCTTTATCGGCAATCACCTGTCCGAACGCCTGCTGCGCGATGAGCGCTACGAGGTTTATGGCCTCGACATCGGTTCCGACGCCATCGAACGCCTGCGCAATCACCCGAATTTCCACTTCGTCGAAGGCGACATCAGCATTCACTCCGAGTGGATCGAGTACCACATCAAGAAGTGCGACGTGGTCCTGCCGCTGGTGGCCATCGCCACACCAATCGAGTACACGCGCAATCCGCTGCGGGTGTTCGAACTGGATTTCGAAGAAAACCTGAAACTGGTGCGTTACTGCGTCAAGTACAACAAACGCGTGATCTTCCCCTCGACCTCGGAAGTGTATGGCATGTGCGAGGACGCCAATTTCGACGAAGACACTTCGAATCTGGTGGTGGGCCCGATCAACAAACAGCGCTGGATCTACTCGATCTCCAAGCAACTGCTCGACCGCGTGATCTGGGCGTATGGCCAGAAAGGCCTGAACTTCACCCTGTTCCGCCCGTTCAACTGGATGGGCCCGCGTCTCGATCGTCTGGATTCGGCACGTATCGGCAGCTCCCGCGCCATCACCCAGTTGATCCTCAATCTGGTGGAAGGCACGCCGATCCGGCTGTTCGACGGCGGCGAGCAGAAACGCTGCTTCACCGACATCGCCGATGGCGTTGAAGCACTGGCGCGCATCATTGATAACGACCATGACGCCTGCAACGGTCAGATCATCAACATCGGCAACCCGGACAACGAAGCGAGTATTCGTCAGTTGGGCGAAGAGCTGCTGCGTCAGTTCGAAGCGCATCCGCTGCGCCACAACTTCCCGCCGTTCGCCGGTTTCCGCGACGTCGAGAGCAAGGCGTTCTATGGCAGCGGTTATCAGGACGTGTCGCACCGCAAACCGAGCATCGCCAACGCCAAGCGCCTGCTGGACTGGACGCCGACCGTGGAAATGCGCGAGACCATCGGCAATACGCTGGATTTCTTCCTGCGCGAGGCCATGCTCGAAATCGCCGAACACTCCACCGAAGAAGCATATTGATGCAGGCCGGTTTGCGCATTGACGTCGACACCTTTCGTGGCACCCGTGAAGGCGTGCCGCGATTGCTCGACCTGCTCGATGAAGCGCAGATCAAGGCGACGTTTTTCTGCAGTGTCGGCCCGGACAACATGGGCCGGCATCTGTGGCGCCTGATCCGTCCGCAGTTCCTCTGGAAGATGCTGCGTTCCAACGCTCCCGGTCTGTACGGCTGGGACATTCTGCTGGCCGGCACTGCATGGCCGGGCAAGCCGATCGGCCGCGAACTCGGGCATTTGATGCGCCGGGCGCGGGATGCCGGGCATGAGGTTGGTCTGCACGCCTGGGATCACCACGGCTGGCAGACCAACGCCGGCCGCTGGAGCGATGCGCAATTGATCGAGCAGATCCGTCAGGGCGTCGACACCCTCGGCGAGATCCTTGGCGAGAAGATCCAGTGCTCGGCGGCGGCCGGTTGGCGTGCCGATGAGCGTGTGATCGAAGCGAAACAGGCGTTCGGCTTTCGCTACAACAGCGATTGCCGCGGCACGCGTCTGTTCCGGCCGTTGCTCGCGGATGGTTCGGCGGGTACGCCGCAGATTCCGGTGGATCTGCCGACCTTCGACGAAGTGGTCGGGCCGCACCTGGCAGCGCAGGATTTCAACGCCTTCATCCTTGAGCGGTTCCGCGCGCAACAGCTCAACGTTTACACCATTCATGCCGAGGTCGAAGGGATTCTGATGGCCGAAGATTTTCGCCAGTTGCTGGCGGCTGCACGCCAGCGCGACATCCAGTTCCAACCGCTGGGTGATTTGCTCCCGGCGTTCCTCAACAGCTTGCCTGTAGGCCGCGTGCAGCGTGGTGCTCTCGAAGGCCGGGAAGGCTGGCTGGGAGTGCAAGGCGCATGAGTCAACGCTGGGCATTGCCGCTGTTGCTGGGGGTTTTTCTGCTGGCCTGTCTGCTGCCGCTGGGCACCCATGGTTTGTGGATTCCCGACGAAACCCGTTACGCGCAGATCAGCCAGGACATGCTGCTCAGCGGCAATTGGGTGGCGCCGCATTTCATGAGCCTGCGCTACTTCGAAAAACCGGTGGCCGGTTACTGGATGATCGCCATCGGCCAATGGCTGTTCGGGCAGAACCTGTTCGGCGTGCGCTTCGCCTCGGCCCTGAGTACCGGGCTCAGCGTGTTGCTGTGCTTTGTGATCGCCCGGCGCTTGTGGAATGACCCGCGCAAAAGCTTCGTCTGCGCGTTGCTCTACATGAGTTTCACCATCGTTGCCGGTCAGGCCGGTTACGCCAATCTCGACCCGCAATTCACCTTCTGGGTCAACCTGAGTCTGGTGGCGCTGTGGTTCGCGCTCGACAGCCACAGCGGTGGCAAACGCATGGCCGCGTGGGCGCTGGTGGGTCTGGCCTGTGGCATGGGCTTCATGACCAAGGGTTTCCTCGCCTGGCTGCTGCCGGTGTTGATCGCCGTGCCGTGGATGCTCTGGCAAAAGCGCTGGAAGGAGTTGCTGATCTACGGCCCGGTGGCGATTGCCGTGGCGATTCTCGTGAGCCTGCCGTGGGCCTTGGCGGTGCACGCTCAGGAACCGGATTACTGGCGCTTCTTCTTCTGGCACGAACACATCCGCCGCTTCGCCGGTGACGATGCCCAGCATGACGCGCCGTGGTGGTTTTATCTGCCGTTGCTGGTGGCGTTCAGTCTGCCGTGGGTCGGCCTGTTGCCGGTTGCGTTGAAGCAAGCGTGGCACACCCGGCGTGACGCGAGCATCGCGTTTCTTGGTTTGTGGCTGCTGATGCCGCTGGTTTTTTTCAGTCTGAGTAACGGCAAGCTCCCGACCTACATCCTGCCGTGCCTGTTGCCTTTGGCGCTGCTGCTCGGGCATACGCTGGCCGACCGTTTGCATCTGAAACAAGGCCGGGCCTTGGGCCTGAATGGTCTGCTCAACCTCTCGCTGGGCGTGCTCACCCTGATCGCGCTGGTCTACGTGCAACTGAAGCGCCCACTGTACGACCACGAACTGCACAGCCTGGTGCTGCTGTTCATCGGTCTGATCGGCTGGATCATCAGCAACCTGCTGCAAGCGTTCCGGCCGTTGCAATGCTGGGCGGCGCCAGCGCTGGGCAGCTTGTTGCTGATCGCTGTGCTGCCGGCGGCGCTGCCAAAATCGGTGGTGGCGAACAAGATGCCCGACCAGTTTGTCCTGACTCACAGCGCCGAACTCGCCGCCACCACGCACCTGTTGAGCAACGATCCGGGCGCCGCTTCGGCGTTGGCCTGGCGCATCAAACGCCCGCGAGTCGCGTTGTACAACACGATAGGCGAACTGAAATATGGCCTTGCCTATCCTGACGGCATTCAACAACGGGTCGACCCCGAACAGGTGCAACAGTGGATGCGCGATGCGCGCAAGACTGGATCGGTCGGCGTGGTGATGCGGATCAAGGGGCAAGGCGAACTGGACGAACTCGACAAACTGCCGAAGGACGGCACCCGTTATGAACAGGGCAATCTGGTGATCATGATTCTGCCCAAGGATGCGTCATGAGCCTGTGGCTGCTGTTGGCCGCGTGCCTGCTGACGTGCCTCGGTCAGGTCGCGCAGAAATACGCCGTGGAGAGCTGGCGCGGGGTTGAATTGCCGCTGAGCGCCAAGCTGCGTTCGCCGCGGCTGTGGCTCGCCCTCCTCACTCTCGCCGCCGGGCTGCTGGTGTGGCTGCTGGTGTTGCAGCGCCTGCCGGTCGGCATCGCCTACCCGATGCTCAGTCTGAACTTTGTGTTCATCACTTTGATCGCGCGTTTCGTGTTCCGCGAACACATCGACCGCCAGCATTGGTTCGGTGTGGCGTTGGTGCTCGGCGGCGTGGCGCTGCTGGGGCAACACACATGAACCCGCGTCGCGGCATGACGTTCGCGCTGGGCAGCGTGTTGCTGGTCAGCGCCGCGCAACTGGGCATGCGCTGGAGCATGACGCGCCTGCCTGCGCCGCAAGACTGGCTGCCGTTGAGCAACCTCGATGTGACTGCGCTGACGGTAGTGATGGCGGCAATTTTCGCCTACGCCCTGTCGATGCTCTGCTGGCTGCTCGCCTTGCGCGATCTGCCGCTGGGCCGCGCCTATTCGCTGCTGAGCATCAGCTATGCGCTGGTGTACCTGCTGGCGGCGAGTCTGCCGCTGTTCAACGAAACCTTCAGTTTTTCCCGATCCTTGGGCGTGGCGCTGGTCATCCTCGGGGTCATCACGATCAACACCCGTCCGGCTCGTACGTCCCGACTCAGGAGTTCGCCATGAAAATCACAGTGTTTGGTAGCGGTTATGTCGGTCTGGTGCAGGCCGCTGTGCTCGCCGAGGTCGGGCATGACGTGGTGTGCATGGACATCGACGAGAAAAAAGTCGAGCTGCTGCGTCAGGGCCACGTGAGCATTTTCGAACCGGGGCTGGCCAGTCTGGTGCGCGAAGGTCTGGAGGGCGGACGCCTGCAATTCACCACCGACGAACAATTCGCGGTGCAGCACGGGCAGGTCGCATTCATTGCAGTCGGTACGCCATCGCGTGATGACGGTTCGGCGGATCTGCGCTACGTGTTGTCGGTCGGTGACGCCATCGCTCGGCATCGTCAGCAGCCACTGATTCTGGTTGAGAAATCTACTGTGCCGGTGGGCACTGGCGACACCTTGCGTGCGCACATCGACAAAGCCTTGCTCAAGGTCGGGCGGCTGTTGCAGTTCGATATCGTCTCCAACCCGGAATTCCTCAAGGAAGGCTCGGCGGTCGCCGATTGCCGCCGCCCGGATCGCATCGTCATCGGTTGCGAGCGCGAAGACGTGCGCGACGTGATGCGCGATCTGTACTCGCCTTTCAATCGCAATCACGACCGCATCATGTTCATGGATCTGCGCAGCGCCGAGCTGACCAAGTACGCCGCCAACTGCATGCTCGCGACCAAGATCAGCTTCATCAATCAGATTGCCGAGTTAGCCGAGCACCTGGGCGCCGACATTGAGTCAGTACGCCAGGGCATCGGCGCCGATTCACGCATCGGTTACCACTTCATCTATCCGGGTTGCGGCTACGGCGGTTCGTGTTTCCCCAAAGACATGCGCGCGCTGATCCACAGCGCGGAAGAGGCGCACTGCTCCAGCGATTTGCTGCAAGCGGTGGAAGCGATCAACCAGCGGCAGAAACACAAACTGTTCGAACGCATCAACGCGTTCTACAAGGGCGAATTGCGCGGCAAGACTTTTGCGCTGTGGGGCCTGGCCTTCAAACCGAACACCGACGACATGCGCGACGCACCGAGCCGAGTGCTTCTGGAATCGCTGTTCGCCGCCGGCGCCAGCGTGCGCGCGTTCGATCCGGAAGCCATGCAGGAAACCCAGCATCTGTACCCTAACGAAGCGAAACTGATGCTGATGGGCACCCCGGAATCGGTGTTGCCCGGCGCCGACGCCTTGATCATCTGCACCGAATGGCAACAGTTCAAGGCGCCGGATTTCAGCCTGATTCAACAACGCCTGAAAGCCCCGGTGATCTTCGACGGGCGCAACCTGTACGACGCTGAACGCCTGGCGCGCAATGGCTTCAAATATTTCCCGATGGGCCGGGGTGAATCGCGTACGCTGCCGATTCCTCTACAGCAGTGGCCGGCGGCGTCGGACGTGGCATGACACTGCAACGGACTTCGATAAGGACATTGCACTTCCGTGGCTACTTACTCACCCCTGATTCGCCGGTTGATGCTCAGTTCGCTGAGCATCGTCATGAGCCGTGCGTTGATCAGCCCGCTGCTCACACTGTTCCTCAGTAATAAACTCGGCCTCAATCCACAGGACGTCGGGCTACTGCTCGGTATCGCCGTGTTCAGCGCCACGCTGCTGTCGCTGTACGGCGGCTACATCATCGATCGGCTGGACAAGCGCCAGTTGCTGATCCTGACCATGCTCTCCAGCGGCATCGGCTGGATCCTGCTGACCTTTGCGCAAAACCTGTATCTGGTGACGCTGATCCTGATCATCAGCGAAACCGCTTCAGCGCTGTTCCTGATCGGTTCGAAAGCGATCCTCAGCGAAAATCTGTCCATCGGCCAACGGGTCAAAGCCTTTTCACTGACCTACACCCTGACCAACATCGGCTATGCCATCGGGCCGATGATCGGCGTGGTGATTGCCGGGATTCAACCGACAGCGCCGTTTATCGTTGCCGGCCTCGGCGCCTGCGCCAGCATCTTTTTGCTGACCGGCGTCAAACGCGAGGCCAGTCCGGTTGCCTCGGTCAGCCAGCCGCAAAGCTTCCTCAAAACCCTGATCATCCTGAAGAACGATCGCACGATGATCCTCTTCACTCTTGGTTGTCTGCTCAGCACCGTGGTGCACGGACGTTTCACCCTGTACCTGTCGCAGTACCTGCTGGTCACGCAAACCCAGCAAGGCACGCTGGACACCATGGCCGCCCTGCTCGCCTGCAACGCGCTGACAGTGATCCTGTTGCAATACCAGATCGGCCGCTTCCTCAAGCGTGAGCACCTGCGCTGGTGGATCGTTGGCGGGACCGCGCTGTTCGTGGTCGGGCTGATCGGTTTCAGCCTGGCCAACGGGCTGATTGGCTGGTGCGTCGCGATGTTCATCTTCACCTTGGGCGAAATGATCATTTACCCGGCAGAATTCCTGTTCGTCGACACGCTGGCGCCGGAGGAACTGCGCGGCAGCTATTACGGCGCGCAGAATCTGGCAGCCGTCGGTGGTGCGATCAGTCCCGTGATCTGCGGATTTCTGCTGATGCACTCGCCGCCACCGACGATGTTCTACGCCTTGAGTGCACTGGCGGCACTGGGTGGGTATTTGTGTTTTGTCAGCGGTCGCCGCGTTGCGAGAAAAATCAGTTGAATACAAAATAAATGCACTAAAGCAGCATTAATATGAATTTGTCAGCATCCAGTTTGCTTGGCACACTGTGCGCGTTCCTCCCCCAATAGTTGGAACAACTTCGAGGGCTTTCCGCATGCCGGACAAGTCCTTTTTTTTGCCCGGATTTTCTTGAGGATTGCGTTTTCATGCTCGCTCGCTGGTTGCCCGCCA
Source organism: Pseudomonas sp. TWP3-1 (assembly GCF_049896625.1). Lineage (NCBI taxonomy): Bacteria > Pseudomonadati > Pseudomonadota > Gammaproteobacteria > Pseudomonadales > Pseudomonadaceae > Pseudomonas > Pseudomonas sp. TWP3-1. The sequence continues at coordinate 15,891 of NZ_JAFCUQ010000001.1, read as the reverse complement.
CCATCAACACCCGCCCCACCGAATGGAGCCGCGCCGCCATCGGCATGGCGTTGGGGACATTGTTCAGCGTGTGGGCGTGCAGTCAGGTGTTCGGCCTCGAAGTCGCGTACCACCTGATCGGCCCGCTGGGCGCGTCGGCGGTGTTGTTGTTCGCCGTGTCGTCTGGCGCGTTGGCGCAGCCGTGGTCGATCATCGGCGGCTATTTGTGTGCGGGTGTAGTCGCATTGCTAGTGGCGCACGTACTCGGCCGCACCTTGGGCAGCGCGTGCCTGGCGGCGGGCATGGCGCTGATCCTGATGTGCTGGCTGCGCTGTTTACATCCTCCGGCCGGTGCGCTGGCGCTGACGCTGGTACTGGCCGATCCGGCAACCATCGCCCTCGACTGGAAAGCCATGGAGCCGGTAATGCTCGGCGCGGCATGCATGCTCCTGAGCGCCCTCGCCTACAACAACCTGACTCGGATCCGCTATCCGAAACGCCCTGCCGAACCGGTGCCCTCTGTCACGCAGGTCGACATTCAAGCCATCACCGCCGACGACCTGAAACTGGCATTGGCTGACATGGAAGCCTTCATCGATATCACCCCCGAGGATCTGGAACAGCTGATCCACGCCAGTGAATTGCATGCCAAACGGCGGAGCATCAAAGCAGTCTTCTCCTGACCCATACACAAAAACCCTGTAGGAGCTGTCTCGTACTACGAGGCTGCGATCTTTTGATCTGAAAATTCGCAGCCTTCGGCAATTATCTGGAGCAAACTCAGTCCGGCATCGAGCGGATAATATCGGCCAAATCATCCTTAGTAATTTCATTGGCCTTGATAGCTTCAGCAATGTCTTTTTTTGATAGTGGAAAACGTTTGAAAATCTCTTTCAACGTGTCTGCATCTACGTTCGTCAACCATAGAGGGTCAATTAGAGTGCCGCCATACTCCGGTTTCATTGGGACCTCATCACCCGCAATAATACCTTGGTGATTAAAGTAAACCATATAGCGGCTAAATCCCTCGGGGTAGCTTTGATCATAGTAAAGCGTAGTTCCCCGGGGCAACACATAATAATTTTCGTCGCCACTGCGTCCGGCAATCAGTAAAGGCTCTCTAATCTTAACCATGTCCATACTATGAGTCCTCATCAAACCATTAGAAACCACAAATATTAGCGTGCCAACGTTGATCAGCGTCACTATCAGCAAAAAAACAAACAATCTATTTCTTGTAAACATTTTTCTTGTCATAGCGTGCCTCAGTATTGCCTTCGAGCATGGCCTGAAAATCTGCCGGCATGAATATTCCATCCCTAGGCGAGCTCTGAGTATGCGTTGCCTGCCTTTCCACCCACGAAAGCCCTCTCAATTCTGCATACAGCTCCGGATTTTGTACGATCATTTTTCCTGAGGCTTTTGCGCCCTCAATGGTCATGGTCGTGCAATTGTTAGTGGTTGGCTGGTAACTTTCCGGCAAAAGATACCGGGTAGAGGTTGGGAATTTCATCCTCACCTCTTTTTTTCTCGCAATGACTCCAGCGAAGTGCTCATTCACCGCCTCTGCCTTTTTATTGTCAAGGTAATAAACAAAGCCCGTGGTCGTTCTGCCATAACGGTTTTCGTTAGCTATATATGCACTAAAAGAAGTCCACACGTTAAATATACCTTCCCCTTCACTCTTGAACGTTCCCCACACCAGCCCGTACCGCCCGAAGTCATACGTAATATCTTTACCACCCACAACAATACGCAAAGCTGCATGACCATATGTATGGTCTTCTCCTTTCAGCGTGTAGGGGCCGCCGATCAGAATTTCCATATATGCACCTGACACTACCAACTGATTAGTTTTAGTAGTCTTTCCTGATGCACCCGTAGTTTTCGCTGCCTGCCTTGTACCCGCCATTTTCGTAGGCTGAACCATTAAAGACGTTCCATATCTTCAAGTTTCGGAAATTTTATGCTGCAACTTCCCCGCGGAATATTTGCCACGTGCACCAGTCCGTTTGCGTCGAGAACACCAGTGATCAACCTTCCATCAGGAAGTGTCAGTTCATATGCCTCGTTGGCAATAGGCTCGTCTCGCTCATTCAGTAACTGAAACTCGACGAAAGTTTTTTCTTTCAAAAACTGCGAAAAAAAGTTGCTGGCAGGCCCGCCGCCAGAATCACCTACGAAAGTGTCGGGAGAACCGGCCGTGATCGTAGCCCCGCAAGCCGTCTGCGAACCGACATGTGCAACATCTTTCCCGAGTCCGAAAACGTGAGGTGCCCCCGTCGTGATCGGATTTGCGCCATGGATAGGGCATGAATAGATATCGCCCACCAAAGCAATGGGCAATGAATTGACGAAAATGGGACTTGATCCAGTGCTGATGTTTCCGCCGTGACTGCCTGGATCTCCAAGTCGCGCAACTGGCTTACCTGCCATCGTCCTACTCCTTTAAACATCAAGAACTGCGGATGGTACCCGATCTTCGACTGATGCTGAACGAGCGAAACTCGAACCGGAATCGGCCTACACAATAAGCGGGGGTTTCCGGCTCTGCTTTGGTTGACTGCCCCGTCCTCACTCCCTATCCTCGCGCCTGTCACGACTCATTCGTGAACGGGTTTGACGGCTCGGAATTCCAAGATGCGCATTGCCCTTCAATGTGTTCGTACACTCGTGTGTGCGAAACACCGCTTAATGGTGACTGTGTGCGGGGCACCTTCGGGTGCGCCGGGTGTTCTTGGACCGGTCCGTCAACCTGCACACAGTTGCCACCTATTCGTTTGACGGCGATGAAGTGGTAGTTCTCTGACTTCCAAGAGGCTACACCGATGACCGGTACAACCACACGATCCACTCCTTTCGCTCGCTGCGATCACGTCGACCATTATCTCCTCGCGGTGCAGACTGAGATCCCTCTGCTAGACACCCTTGAATACAGTCACGCGACTCAAGCTGGAGGTGAAGCATGAGCTCGCAGATATCGATGACACACAACGAAGACAGCATTCCGGTATTGCTCGTTTCTACTGAAGCGCCACTGGATGTACTGCACACTAGCGCAGCCAGTCGCTTTCTGGCCGCGACGCAGATGATGGAAAGTCTGGCCAGTCTGGATATTTCGTCTGCCAAGGGCGCCGATTTACAACAACTAGCCCATGCGGCGGCGATCCTGCTACGTGATGCGTGTGATGTGATGGACGTTCTGGGACGCCAGATTCAAAAGCTGGTCTGAGATAGAGAGTGGAATGGGCTGCGATTTTTTGACTTTGATTTTTCGAGATCAACAGATTGCAGCCTCGTTGCACGAGACAGCGGCTATATTGGCCTTTCTTCAAAGTAAATTTGCAGCATGGATATGGGCACATTGGTCCGTGGGCCGGCAGTCAGTTGTTCGGTATCGACGTGGTGGCGCACGCACTCGGTCCAGTGCTTGGCAGCGTGCCTCGCCTGTAATTCAAGCTTCAGACCAATGGCGGGTCGCTCACCTTGCCAACCGCCGACCAGCAACTAGATTTCACCTTTGTACCGCACAGAGTTGTCTGCCTTTCACTTAGAAGTCTGGCCCGCCGTATTGCCCAGTAGCGATGACACAGGATGTCTGACTATGGAGAAAACTCACTTTAAGTGAGTGGCAAGGCTGGCTTCTCGCTTTGACAGCACCGTCCTCCCCTCAGTATTCAGCGCACGCAGGTTGCCCGATTCAGGCACGCCTGCGGGCGCTGTGGTTTTCAGTCCTCCGTCTCTGGTGGTTTCGAACCCAATTCGAATCTACGAGGGAATCACCATGACCGAATCACTCCTGCAAATGCTTCAATCTGCAGACCACGGTGACGCATGACCCGGTGGCGCAATGTCTGGTTCTCAATACTCCGACACCTTCTGCCTGCAAGTTCTGGATCGGTAATGCCTTGCACGCGGCGCAAGTGATGATGGTGTTGGCACGGCTGATCGTTGACGATAAAGACGAAGGCTTGCACTGGTTCCGCGTGCGCATCCGCGACAAGGAAAACGGCCCGTTGTCAGCCGGCGTCAAGGTCATGGCTTGCGACCCCAAGGGCGGAATTCACGCCAACCAAGTGGCGGGCATACGCTTTACCGGGATGAATATCCCGCTCGACGCGCTGATGCAAAAACATTCCCGATTCTCGCCTGAAGGGCAATTCAGCAGTGAAGTACCCCGCGAGCGACGCGCTACAGCCGCCATGGAAACCTTCATCCAGGAACGTGTTCTTCTATTGGCGGCAGCGCGTGGCAGTGCGGGGTTGTGCAGTTGGCTGGCCTACCGTTTCGTCACTCATAGAAAAAATGCAACCGCCCGCCAGACCTTGATGAATAACCCGCTGGTCCGCCAGCGTCTGTACGAAGAACAGCTCAAGGCGCTGGCGCTCAAGCTTCTGGAGCAGGCGGTCCTGCGGCGCTTCGAAACGCTGTGGCATCAACCGGAAAAACGCAAGGAGCTGCATATCCTCGCGGCTGTCGCGAAAAGCGTCGGGACATGGATGGGCCACGACGTGATGGTTAAATGCCGGGAGATATGCGGCTCACAAGGTTTCCACCATCACAACCAGATCATCACGCAATGCATCGATTGCGAGATCAGCATCACCTTCGCCGGGGACAATTCAGTGCTGGCTTATCAGGTAGCCAGAGATGCCGTGACCCGACCTCGGTTTGCCTCTCGTCCTGTGACCAACATTGCTCAACGGAGCGAGAAATCGATTGCCGAGCTGCTCAGCAATCCTGGGGAGGTTTCGCACCGTCAGGCTGTTGCACTGGCTTATGCGCGAGCACTGGACCTGGTGATCGAAGAGGCTGGACGCGATAAACGCGTGTCGTCGCAACTGCTGGAAGACCTGATCGCCGTGTTCGCGACGCAGCTGCGCGAAAGCGGTCTGGCTATCGCCAATGTGGATGTAAATCGCGCCACAGAAACGCGAATTGCATTGCTGGCGGAATGGCTCAAACCGCCAAAAGAACTGGTGACAGCGCCCATCGCTGATGCGGACTACATCGAACAACTTACCTCCCCGTTGTACGCGTTCGACGCGAAAGAGCAGGCGCTGCTCGATTTCACCCATCGCGACACGGTGCGCAATCCCTATCCTGCTTATGCGCACCTGCGTAAACACGAGCCAATCTACTGGAGCGAGCAATTCAACGCCTGGTTCATGACCCGCTACAGCGACGTATCCGCAGCCCAGGGCGATTCGCAACGCTACTCCTCCGATCGCATGCAGCAATTGGTCGATGCCCAACTGTCACCCGACAAGCGCGAGAAAATGGCGCCGTTCGTCAAACTCGCTTCCGAATGGATGTATTCGCAGGATGGCGCCGCCCACAAGGCCAGCCGGCAGCTGCTCGGCAAAGCCTTCACACCTCGCGTTATCGAATCCTTGCATCAGACCATTCAGGCGATCACCGACAAGGAAATTGCCAAACTCAAAGGACGAACCGACCTGATGGCGAGGCTGCTCAACCGAGTACCGGCGCTGATTCTCGCCAAACTTTATGGGATCCCACTCAAAGACGCGTTGAAGCTCAGGAACTGGACCGACGACATTCTGATTTTTCTGGTGGGAAGTCTCGACCCCGACTACGGTCCCGAGCAAGCGCTCAAAGGGGTGGAGGAAATGTATGCCTATTTCGCAGAGGTCATCGCCCGGCGGCGCAAATGCCCCAAAGATGATCTGGTCAGCCACGTTCTGGAGGCCAGCGCAGGCAGCAACTCCAGTACTGACCAAGTGCTGGCGCAAATTGTTTTCATCCTGGTCGCGGGCTACACCACCAGTGCCGATCAGTTGTGTATCGGTTTGCTGCACTTGCTTGAGCATCCCGAACAAGTAGCTGCGCTGTTGGCAGATCCTGATCTGATTAAACCTGCCATCGAAGAAATGCTGCGCTTCGACTCGGCAGGATCTTTCAGCCATCGAGTGCTCAAGGAAGACGTGGCCATGCACGGCGTGACGATGCGCAGAGGTGAACTGGTGTACCTCATGCGCGGTTCTGCCAATCGTGACCGGTTAAAATTCCCCGACCCCGACCGCTTCGATATCAGGCGCTCGCATAACGCTCACTTGGCCTTCGGTCTTGGTGGACACTTTTGCATGGGCACTGCGCTGTTTCGCCTGGAAGCGAAAATCGTCTTCACCTCCCTGTTCAAACGCTTTCCGCAGTTGAGCCTGATTGCGCAAAAGCCCCCTGAATGGCGCACCAACAACCTGCAATTTCGCGGTTTGAAATCACTGCCCATCGACTTGGGCCAAGGAGTGGCGCAATGAAAATCCAACGAGTTTTTTCCGAAGCCCCCTGGGAATCCATGGCGGGTTATTGCCGAGCGATACGCGCCGGGAAAAGAATCCTGATGGGCGGCACGGTTGCCTTCAAAAAGGACGGTAGCCCTTATAAGCCGGGGAACGCTTACAAGCAGACACTGCATTGTCTGAAGATTATCGAAAGGTCAATTCAACAGCTGGGCGTAGATCGGCGCAGCATCATCGGCATCCGTATCTACACCACCAGCATGAAACACTGGCCAGAGATCGCCAGGGCCCACAAAAAGTTCTTCGAGGGACATCCACCCACACTCATGTGCCTGGCGGTGAAGCAACTGATCACCAAAGAATACGTGGTTGAACTCACCACTGAAGCAATCGCGCGGAAAGTGAAGTCATGAGTCCGTCCTCACCTGCCCACCCGACAGTCGAAAGCACTCGAATGGCACTGCGCACCACCATGGTGCTGCGTGTGACCGATCTGACGATCGACAATCACGGACGGCCCCTGCCCTTGCGGATTTATCTGCCGCCCGGCCCGGCACCGCATGCAGTGCTGATGTTTTTTCATGGCGGCGGTTGGGTCACCGGCGATCTGGATACCCACGACGGTTTTTGCCGACTGCTGTGTGGATGGGCCGGATGCGCGGTGGTCGCGGTGGACTATGCACGCCCTCCGGAGTACGTGTTCCCCGCAGCTCTGGAGGATTGTTGCTGTGCAACGCAATGGGTGGTCGAACACGCCGCAGCCATCGGTCTGGATGCCTCGCGTCTGGCAGTGGGTGGTGGCGGCTCGGGTGGGGGACTTGCCGCTGTTGTCTGCCAATGGGCACGGAAAAAGAGAAAGGTCCCGATTGCCTTTCAACTACTCCTGTATCCCTTGCTCGATTGCATCACCAACAATCCCAGCCATGAACACTTTGCTTCAGGCCCTGGACTGACTGCCCAGATGCTTGAGTGGTATATCGCGCACTATGTGCCGCGAAGCATTGCGCGTGATGATCCAAGGGTGTCGCCAGTGCGCTGCAAAAATCTTCGCGGCTTAGCGCCGGCGCTGATTCTGACGTCGGGACAGGATGTTCTGCGGGACGAAGGCCGCAATTACGTTCAGCGACTCAAAGAGGCCGGTGTTGATGTGCGACACCTCGAGTACGACAACATGCCGCACGGCTTCATCAACTATCCTGCGCAACATGATGAAGCCAGACAGGCATTGCTGCTTTGCGCCAGATCTCTCCAAGAGCATTTGCAAATCTCCTGAAGACTCAGAGGCCCGTGCGGGCAGTCCGGCCCCACTTTCGCAACGCTGCAAAAATGCACACTGCACCTGCACATATCCCGGTTGTACACGGCAAATTTGCACTGGTACGATCCGGCAACGCTCGCGCGCGAGCATTTGCATAAAAAACAATAAAAGCAGGGAGTTACTGATGACTGCTCAGGCTTCATCCCCGCGGACATCGTCCATGGATGCCACGCAACACGAAGTGCTGGCCGAGGTTCGCAATCACATCGGTCACCTGACCTTGAACCGCCCCGCCGGCCTCAACGCCATCACCCTCGACATGGTTCGCTTGCTGCAAAAGCAACTGGATGCCTGGGCGACTGACGCCAATGTGCATGCCGTGGTGCTGCGCGGTGCTGGCGAAAAAGCCTTCTGCGCTGGCGGCGACATTCGTTCGCTGTACGACAGCTACAAAAGCGGCGACACGCTGCATGAAGATTTCTTCGTCGAGGAATATGCCCTCGACCTGACGATCCACCACTACCGCAAACCGGTGCTGGCGCTGATGGACGGTTTTGTCCTCGGCGGCGGCATGGGCCTGGTGCAAGGCGCTGACCTGCGGGTGGTCACCGAGAAGAGCCGTCTGGCAATGCCGGAAGTGGCCATCGGGTACTTCCCGGATGTCGGCGGCAGCTATTTCCTGTCACGCATTCCCGGCGAACTGGGAATTTATCTAGGCGTCAGTGGCGTGCAGATCCGCGCTGCCGATGCGTTGTATTGCGGTCTGGCCGACTGGTATCTGGACAGCAGCAAACTCGCCAGCCTCGACGAACAACTCGATCAGCTGGAATGGCATGACACGCCGCTCAAGGATCTGCAGAGTCTGCTCGCCAAAACCGCCGTGCAAACCTTGGCGGACCCGCCGCTCGAAGCGCTGCGCCCGGCCATCGACCACTTCTTCGCCCTGCCAGACGTGCCGAGCATGGTCGAGCAGTTGCGCGCGGTGACCGTCGCCGACAGCCATGACTGGGCGATCAGCACTGCCAATTTGCTGGAAACCCGCTCGCCGCTGGCGATGGGCGTGACTCTGGAAATGCTCCGTCGCGGCCGGCACCTGAGCCTGGAAAACTGCTTCGCCCTCGAACTGCATCTGGATCGCCAGTGGTTCGACCGCGGCGACCTGATCGAAGGCGTACGCGCCCTGATCATCGACAAAGACAAGACCCCACGCTGGAACCCGCCGACCTTGCAGGCGCTGCACGCCGAGCACGTTGAGAGTTTCTTCCACGGTTTCGCTGAGAGCGGGAGCTGAGCCATGCACGATCTCGAACTGACTGAAGAACAAGTGATGATCCGCGACATGGCCCGGGACTTTGCCCGGGGCGAAATCGCACCGCACGCGCAGGCCTGGGAAAAGGCTGGCTGGATCGACGACGCCCTGGTCGCGAAGATGGGCGAACTCGGTTTGCTCGGCATGGTGGTGCCCGAGGAATGGGGCGGCACTTACGTCGACTACGTGGCCTACGCGTTGGCGGTGGAAGAGATTTCTGCCGGCGACGGTGCCACTGGCGCGTTCATGAGCATTCACAACTCGGTGGGCTGCGGCCCGGTGATGAACTACGGCAGCGAGGAACAGAAACAGACCTGGCTGGCGGATCTGGCCAGCGGCGCGGTGATCGGTTGCTTCTGCCTGACCGAACCGCAAGCCGGTTCCGAAGCGCACAACCTGCGCACCCGCGCCGAACTGCGCGACGGTCAGTGGGTGATCAACGGCGCCAAGCAATTTGTCAGCAATGGCAAACGGGCGAAACTGGCAATTGTGTTTGCGGTGACCGATCCGGATCTGGGCAAGAAAGGTATTTCGGCGTTTCTGGTGCCGACCGATACACCGGGGTTCATCGTTGACCGGACGGAACACAAGATGGGCATTCGCGCGTCTGACACCTGCGCGGTGACGCTGAACAATTGCAGCATTCCCGAGGCGAATCTACTCGGCGAGCGCGGCAAGGGGCTGGCCATCGCGCTATCCAATCTCGAAGGTGGACGCATCGGTATTGCCGCGCAGGCATTGGGCATTGCGCGTGCGGCATTTGAAGCGGCGCTGGTGTATGCGCGGGATCGGGTGCAATTCGGCAAGGCGATCATTGAGCATCAAAGCATCGCCAACCTGCTGGCGGACATGCAAATGCAGATCAACGCGGCGCGCTTGTTGATCCTGCATGCGGCGCGTTTGCGCACGGCTGGCAAACCGTGTCTGTCGGAGGCTTCGCAAGCGAAGTTGTTTGCTTCGGAAATGGCCGAGAAGGTCTGTTCTTCGGCGATCCAGATTCATGGCGGGTATGGGTATCTGGAGGATTACCCGGTGGAGAAATACTACCGGGATGCGCGGATTACCCAGATTTATGAAGGGTCGAGCGAGATACAGCGGATGGTGATTGCTCGCGAACTGAAGAACTACCAACTGTAAAAAGCAAAAGCATCGCTGGCAAGCCAGCGATGGCGTCAGTCGGCGCGCAGCATTACTTGCCTTGGAACTCCGCAGGACGCTTGGCGACAAATGCCGCCATTCCTTCCTTCTGATCCTGCGTCGCAAACGCCGCATGGAATACCCGGCGCTCAAAGCGCACGCCTTCAGCCAGGTTCACTTCGAACGCACGATTCACGCTCTCCTTGACCATCATCGCAATCGGCAACGACTTGCTGGCAATCAACGCCGCGACTTTGAGCGCCTCATCCAGCAATTCATCGCTCGGCACAATCCGCGCGACGATGCCGCAGCGCTCGGCTTCCACTGCGTCGATCAAACGTCCGCTCAGGCACATTTCCATGGCCTTGGCCTTGCCCACCGCGCGGGTCAGGCGCTGGGTGCCGCCCATGCCCGGCAGCACGCCGAGGTTGATTTCCGGCTGACCGAATTTGGCATTATCGCCAGCCAGAATGAAGTCGCACATCAACGCCAGTTCACAACCACCGCCAAGAGCGAAGCCGTTGACCGCCGCAATGATCGGCTTACGCCGGTTGGCCACGCGGTCGCTGTCGCTGAACAGATCGTCCATGTAGATCTGCGGATAAGTCAGGTCGGCCATTTCCTTGATGTCGGCGCCAGCGGCGAAGGCTTTTTTCGAGCCGGTGATGACGATGCAACCGATGTTCGAATCAGCTTCCAGTCCGTCCAACGCGTGATTCACTTCGCTGACCAATTGCGCGTTCAAGGCGTTCAGCGCCTGCGGGCGGTTCAAGGTAATCAGGCCAACCCGGCCATGGATCTCCAGCAAAATCGTTTCGTAAGTCATGAGCAAAATTCCTTGTCAGAGATTGCGCGAAATAACCATGCGCTGAATGTCGCTGGTGCCTTCATATATCTGGCAGACGCGCACGTCGCGGTAGATGCGTTCCAGCGGGAAGTCGTTGAGGTAACCGTAACCGCCCAGCGTCTGCAATGCCATCGAGCAGACCTTTTCGGCCATTTCCGAGGCGAACAGTTTCGCCATCGAGGCTTCGACCAACGCCGGTTGTCCGCTGTCGCGCAGAGCAGCGGCGTAATGCACCATTTGCCGGGCGACGGCGATCTGCGTGGCCATGTCCGCCAGGCGAAACGCCACGGCCTGATGTTCGATGATCGGCTTGCCGAAGGTGTCACGCTCGCGGGCGTAATCACGCGCTGCTTCGAAAGCGGCGCGGGCCATGCCCACCGATTGCGCAGCGATGCCGACGCGTCCGCCTTCAAGGTTGGCCAAAGCGATTTTGTAGCCTTCACCCTCCTCGCCCAAACGGTTGGCGACCGGCACTTTGATGTCTTCGAACAGGATCCGGCAAGTGTCCGAGGCGTGCTGGCCGAGCTTGTCTTCAACGCGCGCGACTTTGTAGCCCGGTGAATCGGTCGGCACGATGAATGCTGTGATCCCGCGTTTGCCAGCGCTCGGATCGGTCACCGCAAACACGATCACGATCCCGGCATTCTGCCCGGATGTGATGAACTGTTTACAGCCGTTCAGCACGTAGTGATCGCCCTCCAGCCGTGCGCGGGTTTTCAGGCTGCTGGCATCGGAACCGGCCTGCGGTTCGGTCAGGGCGAAGGCGCCGAGCATCTTGCCGCTGGCCAGCGGTTTGAGGAAACGTTCGCGCTGATCGTCATTGCCGAACTTGAGGATCGGCACGCAACCCACCGAGTTGTGCACGCTCATGATCGTCGAGCACGCGCCGTCGCCGGCAGCGATTTCTTCCAGGGCCATGGCGTAAGCCAGGTAACCGGTGTCACAACCGCCCCACTGCTCCGGCACCAGCATGCCGAAGAAGCCCAGCTCGGCCATTTCGCCGATGGCTTCCTTGGGGAAGCGGTGTTCGCGATCCCACTCGGCGGCGAACGGTTTCAGCCGCTCCTCGGCAAACTGCCGGGCCATGTCGCGGATTTGTTGTTGGTCTTCATTGGCAATCATGGTGAATCCTTAATCCAGGTTCAGACACACTCGACGGCCATGGCCGTGGCTTCGCCGCCGCCGATGCAGATCGCCGCGATCCCGCGTTTCAGGCCTTTCTGGCGCAGCGCCGAAAGCAAGGTCACCAGAATCCGCGCACCGGATGCGCCGATCGGATGGCCGAGCGCACAGGCACCGCCGTGTACATTGAGCTTCTCGTGCGGAATGTCCAGATGCTTCATCGCCGCCATCGCGACCACAGCAAACGCCTCGTTGACCTCGAACAGATCAACCTCGTCCAGCGACCAGCCGGTTTTCTTCACCAGTTTGTTGATGGCGCCAATCGGCGCCACCGGGAACAGCCCCGGCGTGTCAGCAAACGCCGCGTGGCCGTGAATCACCGCCAGCGCTTTCAAACCGAGTTTCTGTGTTTGCGACTGGCGCATCAGCACCAGCGCCGCCGCGCCGTCGGAGATCGAGCTGGAGTTCGCTGCTGTCACCGTACCGCCATCGCGGAACGCGGGTTTCAGCGAGGCGACCTTGTCCAGTTTGGCTTTCGGCGGTTGTTCGTCGTTGCTGATCAGCACTTGTTCCTTGCCGACGGTGACGGTCAACGGGACGATTTCGTCCTTGAAGCTGCCGTCCTTGATCGCTTGCTGCGCGCGGGTGGTCGAGGCGATGGCAAACGCGTCCTGGGCCTCGCGGCTGAACTCGTTGCTGTCGGCGCATTCCTCGGCAAAGGTGCCCATCAGACGGCCCTCGTCGTAGGCGTCTTCGAGGCCGTCGTGAAACATCGAATCCAGCACCTTGCCGTGGCCCATGCGATAACCGCTGCGTGCGCGATCCAGCAGATACGGCGCGTTGGACATGCTTTCCATGCCGCCCGCGATCACCACATCGGCGCTTCCGGCGAGCAGCATGTCGTGGGCCAGAATGGTTGCTTCCATGCCCGAGCCGCACATCTTGTTCAGGGTGGTGCAACGGGTGGATTTATCCAGCCCGGCGCCCAGTGCGGCCTGGCGCGCAGGTGCCTGGCCAAGGCCGGCGGGCAGCACGCAACCGAACATCACCTCATCGACTGCATCTGACGAAACACCGGCGCGTTCAACCGCTGCCTTGATAGCCGCTGCACCGAGTTGCGGCGCGGTGAGGCTTTTCAGTTCGCCCTGAAAACCGCCCATCGGGGTGCGGACGGCGCTGACGATGACAATCGGATCTTGGGAAATGGTCATGACAAATCCTCCTTATTTCGCGGCCATGCGCAAGGCGCCGTCGAGACGGATCACCTCGCCGTTGAGCATGCTGTTTTCAATGATATGCCGCACCAGCGCGGCGTACTCGGCAGGTTTGCCCAGACGCGGCGGGAACGGCACGCCGGCGGCCAGCGAATCGCGGACTTCCGGGGTCATGCCGGCCATCATCGGTGTTTCGAAAATGCCCGGCGCGATGGTCATCACGCGGATGCCGAAGCGCGCCAGTTCACGGGCGGCGGGCAAGGTCAGGCTGGCGATGGCGCCTTTCGACGCGGCATACGCAGCCTGACCGATCTGGCCGTCGAACGCTGCCACCGAAGCGGTGTTGATGATCACGCCGCGCTCGCCGTCGGCATTGGCTTCGCTTTCGGCAATCGCCGCAGCCGCCAGACGCAGCATGTTGAAGCTGCCGATCAGGTTGACGTTGATCACCTGCGCGAAGCTCGCCAGCGCATGCGGGCCGGTTTTGCCGAGAATCTTCTCGCCACGCACGATGCCGGCGCAATTGACCAGCCCGTTGAGGCTGCCAAAGGCTTTGACGGTCGCCTGCACGGCGGCTTCGGCGGCGACTTCGTTGCTGATGTCGGCGACGACGCTGTGCGCGCCGAGGCGTTCGGCTTGCGCGGCAACCGCTTCGGCATTCATGTCCACCAGCATGACTTTGGCGCCGGCATTCACCAGCAATTCAGCGGTGGCCGCACCGAGGCCGGACGCGCCGCCAGTGACGATAAAAACCTTGTTCTCGATCTGCATGAGTGTTTCCTTCGATTCAAGCTGAAACGTTGTGCGCCGCGGCCTCTTGAGCCTTGGCGATTTCCTGGTTGCGCAAGATAAAGCGCTGCAATTTGCCGCTTGGGGTTTTCGGCAACTCGCTGACAAATTCGATTTCACGCGGGTACGAATGCGCGGCCAGACGCTTGCGCACGTGTTGGCGCAGCTCCTCGGCCAGCGCGGGTTCGGCGCGATATTGCGGGTTGAGCACGACGAAGGCTTTGACCAGTTCGGTGCGCTCCGGATCGGGCTTGCCGACCACGGCGGCTTCGATTACTGCCGGGTGTTCGATCAGCGCGCTTTCGACATCGAACGGGCCGACGCGATAGCCCGAGGTGGTGATCACGTCATCGCTACGCCCGACGAAGCTGATGCTGCCGTCCGGGTTCCATTCCACGGTGTCGCCGCTCAGGTAATAGTTGCCGACGAAGGCTTTGGTCGGCGCGCCGGCATAACCGGCGAACCAGCACATCGGCGATTGCGTTCGGTCGATGGCGAGAATCCCCGGCTGACCGACGCCGAGTTCGTTGTTCTGTTCATCAAGCACCACGATGCGATGGCCCGGCGAGGCGAAACCGGCTGCCCCCACATGGATCGGGTGTTCGAGGCCGTGGTGGTTGCACAGCACCATGCCCAGTTCGGTCTGGCCGTAGTGATCATGGATGACCACGCCGAGGTTGTCGGCGAACCAGCGAATCACTTCCGGATTCAGCGGCTCGCCGGCGCTGCTGACAATGCGCAGTTTGCCTTTGATCGAACGGGCGAATTGATCGCCGCCGGCAATCAGCAAACGGTAGGCGGTCGGGGACCCGGTGAGGTTGCTGATGTTGTATTTGTTGATCACCCGGCAGGTGCTTTCGAGGGTAAACGGGCCATCGTAAAACGTGATCGGATGCCCCATCGCCAACGGCCCGGTGACGCCGAAATAGATGCCATAAGCCCAGCCCGGATCAGCGACGTTCCAGAACGCATCTTCGGGGCGCAGATCCACGGCGTCGCGGGTGTAGCTCTGGAACGCGACGATGGCCTTGAGCGGCACCGACAACGCTTTCGACGGGCCGGTGGTGCCCGAGGTGAACATCAGCAGAAACGGGTCTTCGCCCGTGAGCATGAGCGGTTCACAGACGTTGGAATGATTGGCCAGCTCGGCCCAGAAACTGAAATCGCCACGCACGATGCCCTGGCCCTTTGGACCGCCGACGGTGACCACGGTCGGGCAATCGGCGACCTCGGTGAGTTTCGGCCGGTTGACTGCATCGCTGACTACAACTTTGGCGCCGGAACTGTTCAGCCGATGTTCCAGCGCTTTCGGGCCGAACGCCGTGAACAGCGGCTGATACACCGCGCCGATGCGCCAAGTGGCGAGCACGGTGATGAGTAATTCGACATTGCGCGGCAGCAGACCGGCAACCTTGTCGCCCTTCTGCACGCCTTGCGCGAGGAGGAAATTGGCGAAACGCGCGGCTTGCTCTTGCAGATCGCTGAAGGTGTACGTCGCACTGGCGCCGTCGCGCCCCTCCCAGAACAGCGCAATGCGCCCCGGCAATGCGTGACGGTCACAACATTCGACGCAGGCGTTCAGCGCCTCGAGCGTACCGCTGAGCGCGGCGTCGACGGTGTGCTGGTAGTTGAACTGTGTGGTAGCAGACAAGTGATCGCGCATTGCCAGAATCCCTCTGTGTTTTTATTAGGTTGGGGAACCTTGAACAGCAGAGAGATAGTCGCGCCGCGCAGCGGTGGCGGCAATGGTCAAAGCCATCAAAGTGGATGACTGGTTTGGCCAAGGTTCAGGTGATGTATCGCCTGGACCGGCGCTATCGCTAGCAGGCTAGCTCCCACAGGGGGAACGCATTTCAAATGTGGGAGATTCTATGGTTGAGGGGAAGCCCTCAACCGACTTTCGGTTGGTATTCGTCCTCCCCCTTCAACAGTGCAAATACCACTCGGGCAAGCTTGCGGGCCAGGATCACCAGGGC